>NZ_JBVJVN010000007.1:65988-199609 GCF_055603605.1 Streptomyces sp. NPDC037271 | reverse complement strand
CGTTCTCCCGGGTGGGGTTTCGTAGGCGGCGGGAGAAGACCGCCCCTCCCTCTTGTCTCTTTACTTCCCCCTCCTGTCTGTTCCCTTCTCCCTCCCCCCCCCCCCCCCCCCCCCCCCCGCTCGTGCCGTTCGTGTGGCGGGCCGCCCCGGCATGGTTGCGGACAGTGGAGCCGAGGACGACCGGACCCCGGGGACAGGGCGGGTCGCCCCCGCCCTCGGCCGAGCCGACGTGACGCCCGGGGCGGCGGGCGCGTGAGCCGGTGGCCGGCAGACCCGTCCCCCGGCAAGCGCCGACCGACGCACCCTGCGGGACCTCGCCGCCGCGCACGGCCTCCCGTCCCCCGGCGCGCGCCGGCCGGCGCCCGGTCCCGCGGGTCGAGCCGCGACGCGGACCCTGCCGGCCGGCCCGGCAGGGGGCGTGACAGGCGGGCCACGTACCACGCGGTGGCGGGCCCCTCACCCTTCGCACCCGTCACCCTTCGCCCCTCACCCTTCGTACGGAGACGGGCGCGGCCACCACCGACGGCGTCGGCCCGCAGGCCCGCACCCCGGCTTCTCCGGCCTCACCCTTCCGTCCGGCCTCACTCCTCCCGCTTCACTCCTCCGGCGGAGCCGGTGGGACCACAGCGACCGGGGCTGCCGCGTGCAGCAGGACGGCATGGGTGACCGAACCCATCATGCGGGCCGGGGCCAGCAGGCGTCTGCGGTGGCGGCCGACGACGACCAGCTCGGCGTCGCGGGAGGCGGCGACGAGGTGTCCGGCGGCGTCGCCCGGCGCGACGTACGGTTCGGCGCGGACGTCGGGGTGGCGTTCCCGGTAGGGGGCGAGGAAGCCGTCGGCCAGGACCCGGGTCTCGCTCTCGATGGAGACCTCGTCGATCACCGGGGGCATGATCTGGCCGGCGGCGGCCCAGGTCTGCACCGGCCACGGGTAGGCGGCGACCACCTGGAGGCGGGCGCCGCGCAGCGCGGCCTCGGCGAAGGCGAAGGAGAGCGTGGCGTCGTCGGGGCTGTCCACGTGCAGGCCGACCACCACCCGCGGGCCGGTTTCGGACCGCGCCTCGCCGTGGACCTCGCGGCCGGGGCGGGGCACCACGACGACCGGGCACTCGGCGTCGCGGGCGGCGGCCAGGCCGTTCGAGCCGAGCAGCAGGCTGGCGAAGCCGCCGCGGCCCCGGGAGCCGAGCACCAGCAACTGGGCGTCGGCGCCCAGTTCCGGCACCACGGCGCCCGGTACGCCCTCCATGCCGACGTACTCCGTCGCCACCGCGTAGGCCCGCCCCTGAAGGTGCGCGCGGGCCTGGTCGAGCACCGGGTCCTCCCCGGTGTCCGGCGGACCCGCGACCAGGACGTCGGTCTGTGCCCAGGCGGCGTACTGGCGCACATGCACCACCCGAAGGCGTGCCTCGCGCCGGTGGGCGGTGTCGAGGGCCCAGTCCAGGGCGCGCAGGCTGTCGTCCGAACCGTCGACCGCCGCGATGACCGGCAGGGTGGTGCTCATGGGTTCCTCGCCTCCGGAGTACGACCGTTCCCCCTCGTGGCGTCAGCCTCGCTCAGGCGTCGGCCCGAAAGGGTCCTCCCGGTCGCGTGTCCGGAAAAAGGGGTGCAACACCCCCGGATCGGCCGGACGGACCACCCCGGCTCAGCTCCCCGGCAGGTGTTTCACGTGAGGTCGAACTCCCCTTCCCGCGCTCCCGACACGAACGCGCCCCATTCGGCGGGGGTGAAGATCAGGGAGGGGTTGCCCGGGCTGCCGCTGTTCCGCATGGCGATGAACCCCTCGACGAAGGCGATCTGGACATCCCCCAGGCCCCTGCTGCTGGACTGCCACTGCGCGTTGCTGAGATCCAGCTCCGGCTTGACCCAGCCCATGAGCGGGCGCTGGTGGGTGGTGCTCTCGGCCACGTCCGTGCTCCTCCCGGTCTCGTCGTCCGCGGGTCAGCCTAGCGACCGGGTCCGAGTGCCGACAGGCCACGTGACGGGTGCCTTTCGGAAGATCGGCGCCGCCGTTCCCACGCGTCACACACGCCGGTGGGGTCCCGGCGGCCTCAGCGGTGTGCGAGGAAGGCGGCGACACACCGTACGAACCACTGCGGATCGTCCGGCCACGGATAGTGCCCGGCGCCCGGCTGGACGGCCACCTCTGAACACCGACGCGCCCGGCTTCGCCGCCGCCGGGTTCGTCGTGGGCGGCGGCAGGCGCCTGCCCGTGGGCGGCGGCACGGAGTCGCCGAGAGTCGCCTCGCGGCACCACGCCGGCCGGACCCGGTTGTTCTCCGCCGGGAGGCGCCGAGCACCACCCCGCGACCCGCCCCGCCCGGCCCCCGTACCGGGCGGGGCGGGGTCCGGCGGCCCGACTCCGCACGGCCCATTGACACGAACCCGTCACTGACAGGAAAGTTTCACTCCGCACGGAGGTCCAGGAAAGATACTTTCAGCTTCGGTGGCGCGGGAGGCTCTTCGATGGCCGGACAGGCTGCGAGCGGATTCACACGGCGTCAAGTGGGCGCCGGGGCCCTGGCCCTGGGCGGCGCCCTGGCCATCGCCCCTTTCGTGGCCGGGCCGGCCGAGGCCGTCGCGGACAAGGGCCGCCGCCCCACGCTGCGGCGCGGCTCCGCCGAGCGCGCCGGGTTGCTGCCCGGCCACCTGCGTCAGCTCGTGACGGACGCCGAAACGTTTCTCGGCCCCTCGCCCGAGCACCCTTGGTACGCGGGCGCCGTGCTGCTCGCCGGCCGGGGCGGCACGGTGGCCCTGCACGAGCCGATCGGCATGGCGGTGCGCTACCGGGCCTACGACGAGGAGACCGACACCGGTGTCGAGTTCCCGGCCGGACAGCAGATCCCCATGGCCGAGGACACGGTGTTCGACCTCGCGTCGATCTCCAAGCTGTTCACCTCGATCCTCGCGGTGCAGCAGCTGGAACGGGGCACGCTGGAGCTGGAGGCGCCGGTCGCCTCGTACCTGCCGGACTTCGGGCGGGCCGGCAAGCAGGACGTGACCGTCCGGCAGCTGCTGACGCACACCTCCGGCTTCCGGCCGTGGATCCCGCTGTACAGCGCTCCCACGTACGAGGAGAAGGTCCGGCTCGTCTACGACCAGGAGCCGGTGAGTGCGCCCGGCACGGCGTACCTCTACTCGGACCTGAACATGATCTCGCTCCAGCTGGTGCTGGAGGAGATCACGGGCCGCACCCTGGACGTCCTGCTGCGCGACGAGATCACCGCCCCGCTCGGGCTCGACCGCACCCGCTACAACCCGCCCGCCTCCTGGAGACCGCGGATCGCGGCCACGGAGGACGCCCGGCAGCCCTGGTCCGGTCTCGACCGGGGACTGGTGTGGGGCGAGGTGCACGACGAGAACGCGTTCAGCCTCGGCGGCGTCGCCGGCCACGCGGGGGTGTTCTCCTGCGCGTGGGACCTGGCGGTACTCGGCCGTACGCTGCTCAACGGCGGCTCCTACGGCCGGGCGCGCATCCTGCGGCCGGAGTCGGTGGAGCTGATGTTCACGGACTTCAACACCGACTTCCCGGGGGACGAGCACGGCCTCGGCTTCGAGCTGTACCAGCACTGGTACATGGGTGCCATGGCCACGCCGCGCACGGCCGGGCACACCGGTTTCACGGGTACGTCGCTGGTGCTCGACCCGACGACCGACTCGTTCCTGGTGGTGCTGGGCAACTCGGTGCACCCGGTGCGCGGTTGGCGCTCCGGGTCGGCTCCCAGGGTCGCGGCCGGCACCAGTCTGGCGCGGGCCGTACCGGTGCGACCCGCGCACGGGCGCACGGCGTGGTTCTCCGGGACGGCGGGTTCCTCGACGGCGACGCTCACGCTGCCCGCGCTGGACACGTCCGCCGGCGGGGCGCGGCTGCGCTGCGCCCTGTGGTGGGACACCGAAACCGGGTCGGACGCGCTCTTCCTGGAGGCCACGACCGACGGCGGCGGCACCTGGCGGCCCGTCCCGTTCACCACCACGCGCCGCGGCGAGGCGCCCCGGGAGCATCCGGCGGGTTCGGCGACGGGCTGGTCGGGCCGCGTCTGGCACCGGCTGAGCGCCGCCCTCCCGGCCACCCGCGGACTCACCCTGCGCTGGCGGTACACGACCGACCGGCTGTACGTGGGACGCGGGGCATACGTCGACGGGCTGCGCGCCGAGGCGGCCGGCGACGTGCTGTTCCACGACGCGCGCCCCGCGGACGCGGCGCGGATCGAGGCGGTGGGGTGGACGGCGTCGGCCGACTAGGACCGGGCGGTCGTACGCCTGTGTTCGTCAGTCGTTGAAGACGGCCTTCTGCACCTCGTTCGGCCCGTCGAAGCTGTTCTCCTTGAGGCCGTCGAGACGGCTCACGACCTTGTCGTCGGCCTTGTTCTTGCGTGCGCAGTCGACGAGCGACTTCTTGTCGGCCGGGTAGTCCATGCCGCTGAGGGCCTTCTGCAGGTCGATGGGGCTGAGGTCCGCCATGGCAGGCTCCTTGTCGTGCGGGTGACAGGTACGGAATTTCCGTTATGTCGCGGTACCCAGCCCCGCCCGACGCATGCGCCGTCAGTTCGCCGTCAGTGCGTCGTCCGTTCCAGCACCGCCATCGCCGCGTTGTGCCCCGGCACCCCGCTGACCCCTCCCCCGCGCACCGCGCCCGCGCCGCACAGCAGGACGTTCGCCTGCCCGGTCTCCACGCCCCAGCGTCCGGTGCCCGCCCCGGCGTGGGGCCAGGTCAGGTCGCGGTGGAAGATGTGGCCGCCGGGCAGGCGCAGGTCGCGTTCCAGGTCGAGCGGTGACCGGGCCTCGACGCAGGGCCGCCCGTCGGCGTCGGTCGCCAGGCAGTCCGCGAGGGGCTCGGCCAGGTGGGCGTCGAACTGGGCGAGGGTCGACTTCAGCAGTTCCTCGTGGACGGCGTCGTTGTCCCGGGCGAAGAGGCGGGCGGGCGTGTGCAGGCCGAACAGGGTGAGCGTGTGCATGCCCCTCGCGGCGAGGTCCGGGGCGAGGATCGTGGGGTCGGTCAGCGAGTGGCAGTAGATCTCGGAGGGTGGAGCGGCGGGCAGTTCGCCGGCCGCGGCCCGGGCGTGCGCGGTGGCCAGTTGCTCGTAGCCCTCCGCGATGTGGAAGGTCCCGGCGAAGGCCTCACGCGGGTCGGCCGCGGGGTCGAGCAGCGCCGGCAGCCGCGTCAGCAGCATGTTGACCTTGAGCTGGGCGCCCTCGGCGGGCGGGGGCGGCGCCTGCCCGGTGAGCGCCGCCAGTTCCCGCGGGGAGGCGTTCACCAGGACGTGGCGGGCGGCGGCCACGCCTTCGCCGTCGGCCGAGCGGTAGGTGACCTCGGCGGCTCGCCCGTCCGTGTCGATCCGCACCGCCTCGTGCCCGGTGGCGAGCACGGCACCCGCCGCGCGCGCCGCGCCGGCCAGTGCGTCGGTGAGGGCGCTCATGCCGCCGACCGGCACGTCCCAGGCACCGGTGCCGCCGCCGATCACGTGGTAGAGGAAGCAGCGGTTCTGGCTCAGGGAGGGCTCGTGGGCGTCGGCGAAGGTGCCGATCAGGGCGTCGGTGAGGACCACTCCCCGTACCAGGTCGTCCGCGAAGTGCTCCTCGATCGCGACGCCGATCGGCTCCTCGAACAGGGCCCGCCAGGCGTCCTCGTCGTCGACCCTGCGGCACAGCTCGTCCCGGGTGGGCAGCGGCTCGGTGAGGGTCGGGAAGACCCGCCGGGCGACGTGGCCGGTCATGGCGTAGAACCGCCGCCAGGCCGTGTACTCCCGCTCCGAGCCGGTGAGCCGGGCGAACGACTCACGCGTCCGCCGCTCGCCCCCGCCGACGAGGAGGCCGGTGGGCCGGCCGTCCCGTTCGACGGGCGTGTAGGAGGAGACGGTGCGCCCGCGCACCCGGAAGTCCAGGTCCAGGTCCCGCACGATCTTCTTCGGCAACAGGCTGACCAGGTACGAGTACCGCGACAGCCGTGCGTCGACCCCGGCGAACGGCCGCGTGGACACGGCCGCGCCCCCGGTGTGGTCCAGACGTTCCAGCACCAGCACGGAACGGCCGGCGCGGGCCAGGTAGGCGGCGGCGACCAGACCGTTGTGGCCACCGCCGACGATGACGGCGTCGTAGTGGCGGGATGCGCGGGGCGCGGTGGGCGGCGTCATGGCTCTTGGTAACACGGGCCCGCGGGGAGCGGCCAGAGGTGCGGCGGGGCGGGCGGCCGGTGGCCGGCCACGTGCGACGCCCCGGGGCCGGCGGGCGAGCGGCGGCGGGGCGCCGGCCCGGTCGGCCACCGCCCGGCCGGCCGTGGTGCGCGTGCGGCCTGCCTGCCGTGGTGCGCGTACGGCCGCCGTGCCCCCGGCCCGGCTCAGCGCGCCCCCGCTCTGCGCTGTACCGCCACCCTGCGGTACAGCTCCACGGCCTCGGCACCGCGGCCGAGTTGTTCGAGGCAGTGGGCCTCGTCGTCGCGGCCGGCGAGGGTGTCGGGGTGGTCGGGGCCGAGGAGGCGTTCGCGGGCGGCGGCGACCCTGCGGTACTCGGTGAGGGCTGCGGACCAGCGGCCCAGCCAGCCCAGGCCCACGGCGACCTCACGGCGGCTGACGAGGGTGTCGGGGTGGTCCGGTCCGAGGACGCGTTCGCGGATCGCGCACACTTCGCGGGACTCGGCGAGGGCCTCCTCCCAGCGGCCGAGCCGGCCGAGGTTGACGCCCCGGCCGTGCCGGGCACGCAGCGTCTCGGCGTGTTCGGGGCCCTGCGCGCGGGTGCGGTCGTCGATCAGCTCGTCGTACAGCGTCAGCGCTTCGGCGCTGCGGCCGAGGCGGCCGAGGCTGATGCCTATCTCGTGGCGGGCGGCGAGGGTGTCGGGGTGGTCGGGGCCGAGCGCCCTCTCGCGGGCCCTCGCGACCTCCCGGTAGGTGGCGAGGGCCTCCTGCCAGCGGCCCAGCCGGCCCAGTTCGTAGGCCACCTCGTAGCGGGTGACCAGCGTGTCGGGGTGGTCGGGACCGAGTACGCGGGCGCGCGCGGCGGCCACCTCGCGCGCCATGCGGTGGGCGTCCTCGGGGCGGCCGAGCCGGCCGAGGTTGAAGGCGAGGTTGTGCCGGCAGCGCAGCGTGTCGGGGTGGTCGGCGCCCATGACGCGCTCACGGGCGGCGAGGACCGACGTGTAGACCTGGTGGGCGTCGGCGTACCGGCCCAGCCGGCCCAGGACGTACGCCATCTCCTGGCGGACGGCGAGCGTGTCCGCGTGGTCGGCGCCCAGCACCCGGATCCTGGCCTCGGCCACGCGTTTGTAGGCGCGGAGCGCGTCGGCGGCGTGACCCGTGCGGCTGAGGGCGAAGGCGGCCTCGTAGCGGCTGGCGAGCGTGTCGGGGTGGTCGGCGCCGAGCAGACGCTCGCGCTCGACGGCCACCGCCCGGTGCACCTCCCCCGCCTCCTCCCAGCGGCCGAGCCTCCCCAGGGTCAGGCCCGCGTTGTGCCGCCCGGCCAGCGCGGCGACCGCCTCGGGCCGCGGGTCGGGGCGCTCGTCGGGGACGGGCGCCCCGACGAGCGCCGACTCGCCGGCGGGCCGCGGGATCCACTCGCCGGACAGCCCGGCTGCGGAGTCCGGGGGCGTGGAGCCGAGACCGGTACCCGTCGCCTTGTGCCCGGTGGTCATGCCGTGGGTCCAGGACGGCAGCGCGGCCCGGCCCCCTCCGACCGGCTGGGGCGTCCTGCTCCGGGGCGCCACCATGGCCGGCGCGTACGCCGGTACCGTGCGGCCGGCGGTGATCCGGCGGCCCAGTTCCCGGGCGTCGTCCGGGCGCTGCTCGGGCCGCTTGGCCAGCAGGTCGAGGATGATCCGGTCCAGGTATCCGGGCAGTTCGGCGCGGTGACTGCGGGGCGGCTCGGGATCGGTGTCGCGGTGGCCGACGAGGATCGCCCAGGCGTCGTCGAGGTCGAAGGGCGGGACGCCGGTGGCGATCTCGTAGAGCACGCAGCCCAGCGAGTACAGGTCGCTGCGCCGGTCGACCTCGTCGCCGCCTATCTGCTCCGGCGACATGTAGTGCGGGGTTCCCATGGCGATGCCGGTGCCGGTCAGGCGGGCGGTGAACCCGACGTCGTGGCCGAGCCGGGCGATACCGAAGTCGCAGATCTTCACGGTGCCGTCGGTGAGCCGGACGATGTTGGCGGGCTTCAGGTCGCGGTGCACGATGCCCTGTTCGTGGGTGTAGGCGAGCGCGGAGGCGACCTGCTCCGCGATGTCGACGACGTCGGGGACCGGCAGTGGATGGTGCTTGTTGTCCTCCAGGAGCCGGCTCAGGTCGCGGCCCTCCAGCAACTCCATGACCAGGAAGAGCACGCCGTCCCACTCGCCGAAGTCGTGGACGACGGTCACCCCGCGGTGCTGGAGCGCGGCGGCCACCCGGGCCTCGCGCCGGAATCTCTCCCGCAGGACGCGGGTGAAGGAGTGGTCGTGCTGCGCGCCCAGCGGTTTGAGGCACTTGACGGCGACGCGACGGCCCAGAGACTCGTCCTTCGCCCGCCACACCTCGCCCATGCCGCCGCGCCCGATTCGCTCCAGCAGCCGGTACCGGCCCTGGATCAGCGTGCTGTCCCCCATCTCGCTGCCCGCCCCCGTAGCAGTTCGCCCCGCCCTCCCCTGGCCGGTCCAGTATGGCGGTTTATGGGCCAGGTTTGTACGGTGCCGGGCGCGCGGCCGCTCCGAGCCGCGCCATGGCGCGCGCAATGTGTTTGGGCGGCGGCTGCCGTCGCAGAGTGCGGGAAGCCGGCGGGGCGGGGGCCGGTGGCGCGCGGCCGCCGGGTGACGGTGCCGGGTGCGGTGGCCGGTCCGCCGTAGGGCTCGTGCGCGTACGGCCGTAGGAAGTCGTACGCCAGGTGTGCCACCCGCCACCACAGCAGGGCGCGTGCGCGGACCGCGCGGGGGTGCGTGGGCGGCGGCGCGGGAGCCGCCCGCCTCCTGCGCCTCGTCGCCAGCGGCCGGCTGTGGAGCCGTGCCGGTGTTCGGCGAGGTGGCGGCCGGCGTGGGCCTCCGTGAGGGACCCGCCCGTGCCGTCGCCCCTCAGCGCAGGGTGGCGAGGAACTCGCCGCAGGCACGTGCGCAGGCGCGGCAGGCCTCGGCGCTCTCCTCGGCGCCCGGGTGCTCGTCGAAGACGTGCGCGCTCTCCAGGCACACCTGCCGGCACCATTCCAGCTGGACGCGGATCGCGGACTCGTCCACCTGGTTCTGTTCGGACAGCACCCGGCAGGTCGCGTCACAGACCTCCGCGCACATGATGCCCTTGCGTCGTACGAGCTCCTGGTTCTCGGTTCCGTCCGGGTCCACGAGGCTCGCCCGCAGCGCGCACGCCCGTGCGCACTCGGTGCACGCCTGTGCACAGGCGAAGCGGTCCTCCAGGAAGCGGAACAGTTCCTGCTGGGAAGTCGTCGTCGATGTCACACCGCGCGGGTTGCCGCTGCGGACGGCGCCAAACCGCCGGGCCCGGTGTTCCCAAGGGATTCGGCCCGTTTTCGGGGTGGTCCGCAGGGCACCCGTGGACTCTGCCCGAGCTGGTGACAGCGATGACGCGGACGACGTACGGAGGTGCACGACATGCCGGGACGACAGGAACTGCCGTCGACCCTGGAGCGTTCCCCCCGGGAGGCCCAGCGCACCTGGATCAAGGCCCACGACTCGGCCGTGGAGGAGTACGGCGAGGGCGAGCGGGCCCACCGGGTGGCGTACGGGGCTCTGAAGCACCAGTACGAGAAGGTCGGCGACCACTGGGAGCGCAAGGAGGGCGGCCGCAGGGGCCCCTCCGACCCGCGGTCCGCGCGGCCCCGCGGGCAGGGCGGGCGCAGCGGCGAGGGCGTCGACGAAAGGGCCTCGAAGGAGCACCTGTACGGCGTGGCGAAGCGACTGGGCGTCGAGGGCCGGTCCCGGATGTCGAAGGCGGATCTGCTCACGGCCATCCGGAAGGCCAACCGTTCGCAGACGCGAGCGTCCCGGTCGGGCTGAGCGGGTTGGTGACCTGGTCCGGGGGTACCCGCGCCGCATGACCAACGCATGGATGGACCTGGCCGCGGGCTCCGGCGCACTCGGTATCGGCCTGATCGTGGCGGCCGTCGTGGTCGTGGCCCTGCTGATCGGCGCGTTCGCTTTCGGCAGTCGGCAAAAGCGCCGGGAGCCGCCACCGCCGCGCCCGGAGGAGCAGCCCCGTATGCCTGACGGGGGGCCCGTCCGCGAGACGCGGGAGCGGCGGGAACCCGACGAGATGCCCAGGACCGACGACCGGACGCTGCCGCACGACCTCGGGCACCAGAGCAGCCACACCGCCTCCGGGCAGGAGCGGCCCCGCTGGGACGAGGGCGGCAGCGGCTCGTTCGGCAGCGGCGGACCGGGCGGACGCTGACCTTCCGAGAATGTCGTACAGGTCGTACAGAGGGATGTGAGAACCATGGCCGACCCCGCTCGCCACACCCTGCCGTTGCCGGACTACGACCATCTGCCGATCGGCGGGCTGGAGAGTCGTATCCGGTCGCTGGGAGCGAAGGAGGTGGAGGAACTGCTGGCGTACGAACGGTCGCACGCGGACCGGCTTCCCGCCACGCAGCTGCTGGGGGCCCGGCTCGAGCAGCTGCGGTCCGGCGCGGAGCCGTCCTCCGGCGACCCGGGCGCGGTACGCCCGGAGCAGGGGCAGGGCCGCACGGGCTCCCCCGTGTCGCCCGCGACCTCCCCTCAGCCGTTCTCCCCGCCGCCGCACGGGACCCCGGACCAGCGGGGCAAGCCGAAGGGTGACCGCACCTAGGGACTCCGCGGCCTCGAGTCGAGTCAGCGATGACGGTCGTGATCACCACCGCCGTGGGGATCACGACCGTCGTGGTGGGAGAAGCCTTGGCCTTGGCGGGAAGTCGGCCCGGTGCCCCCGTGGCGTGAGTGCCGAGTGGCTGTCGCGTGGCGGGGCGCGGCGGGCGGTGCGACCCTGGGAGTGGTGCTGTGCGCCGTTCCGCGCTCCCGCGAGGAGGGTTGGTCATGGCCAAGCGTCTGGTTGTCTGCTGCGACGGTACATGGAACTTCGCGGACCAGCCGAGCAAGACCAACGTCGCCAAGGTCGCCCTGTCCGTACGCCCCGGATCCGCTGCCGGGGTGGAGCAGCGCGTCTACTACCACAGCGGTGTCGGCACCCACCGGAGGGAGCGCCTGCGCGGCGGCGCGTTCGGTGTGGGGCTGTCGCGGAACATCGTGAACGCCTACCGGTTCCTCGTCGAGACGTACGAGCCCGGCGACGAGTTGTTCCTCTTCGGCTTCAGCCGCGGTGCGTTCACCGCCCGCAGCCTCGCGGGACTGGTACGCAACAGCGGCATCCTGAGCCGGGAACACGCCGACCGGATCCCGGATGCCTGGGCTCTGTACCGCAACCGGATCGAGCGGCCGAACGGCGCGGCCGCCACCCTGTTCCGCCGCTCGTACGCGCGCGAGACGGAGATCCGATTCGTCGGGGTGTGGGACACGGTCGGCGCCCTGGGCATCCCGGTTCCGGACGCCCCGTGGGTGCAGCCGGCGGCGACCCGGTTCAACCGCCGCTGGGCGTTCCACAACACCGAATTGAGCAGTTGGGTCAAGGCGGCCTTCCACGCGCTGGCCGCCGACGAGCAGCGCTCGGCGTTCCGGCCGACGCTGTGGCATCAGCAGCCCGGCTCCGCCGCACAGGGCCAGGAGCTCAAGCAGGTGTGGTTCGCCGGAGTCCACTCCGACGTCGGTGGCGGCTACGAGGAGACGGGGCTGTCCGACATCGCCCTGCTGTGGATGGTCGACCAAGCCCGCAGGTACGGGCTGGAGTTCGACGCGCATGCGCTGAGCACGGACGGGCCGCGGGTGATGCGGCCTCAGGAAGGC
Organism: Streptomyces sp. NPDC037271; assembly: GCF_055603605.1. NCBI lineage: Bacteria > Bacillati > Actinomycetota > Actinomycetes > Kitasatosporales > Streptomycetaceae > Streptomyces > Streptomyces sp. NPDC037271. The sequence goes on along the minus strand of NZ_JBVJVN010000007.1, from coordinate 187,773 downwards.
ATCGACTTCCGCGTACGGCCGGACGTCTCGGGCCCCGTGCATGTCTCGCGGACGGGCGTGTACCGACTGTCCAGGCCACTGCACCGGCCGCTCGAAGGAGCGGTGGACGACGCCGGCCGGCCCGACGGCAACGAGTTCCTGGCGGTGCCCGCCAAGGAGCGCTACGACCGGGACACGGACTACCGGCCGCCGGAGTTGGCACGCTACCTGGGCGGACAGGGGCGGGTCCGGCTGGAGCCCGTCCTGCTGCCGGGTCTCTCGGCGGGCCTGCCGCCCATGCCGTCGGCGTCCGGTCCGGAGGCGTCGGCCGACGCGCACGACGCCGCCGCGCACGACGGAGTCGACCGCGCGACGTGACGTCGACGTGACGTCGCCTTGTCAGCCTCGGGGGACCTTGAGCCTGTCCCAGCTGAACCGGCCGGGGATGCCGTCGGCAGCCCTTCCCTCGAAGCCCAGCTTCTGCTGCCAGGCGGCGTACGACCTCACATCGCCCGCGCCCCACACGTCGGGACCGGTGTGGGAGGTGTAGCGGTCGCAGTCCTCGGCGACGAGCCGGCTGTGCATTCTCCCGATGACGGGCGACCGGCGTCCCGCCTGGAAGAACGACGGACCCGGGAACGGCTCGCACAGGGGCTGGGACACGAACTCCGGCCAGGAACCGGGGTCGACGTGGTCGTTCTCCGGGACATGGGCATGGGCGTACCACCCGCCCTGCGTCCGCCACTTGCCGGCCGGGCACGTATTGCGGGTCAGGGAGGTCGGGCGGCCCATGGGCCAGACGTCCGGTACGCCCCACGAGCTGATCCATGCGTGGAGATCGCCCCAGCCGGTGCAGGGAGTGTCGACCAGCCTCGCGAACACCGTGCCGTTCACGCGGCAGTGCGGGAAGAACAAGGCCTCGACCTGGATGACGACCTTGCCGGCCCGGTTGGTACGCGTACCGCCGGGCGCGTCGGCCACGGCTTTGCTGCGGGAGGTGGCGGGGAAGAACTGGGCGAACGCTCCGGTGAAGGGGTCCCAGAGGATCTGCGGAGCCTGGCCTCTGCCGCTGCCGGTGAAGAAGCTCTTCAGATTGGCGAACGGGACCAGGTCCAGGGGAGCTTCGGCCGTGGCCTCCCTGTCCGCCGTGATGTGCGCGATCGCCCTTGCCGGGAACTCGGGGTCGCACGGCGCATGGTCCCCGACGTCCGCCCGGAGAGCTTGGGGCATCCATGGATCGGGCATGGCGACATCCTTCCCTCTTCGCACCGCACAGGGTGGTGGGGTACGGCGGGGCGACCGGGGGAAGCAGACGCCGGACGGACAACGGGCCCTGCGGCAGGCCCCTCCCCCACTTCCTACGATGCGACTGGTGGGGTGCTGCGGCAAACCGTGAAGGCCGCGGCCGTCGGCGAGCGGCGCCGCGAAGTCGAGCGGAGGCATGCGGCCGGCGTCAGCCGGTCACAACTGCGCCTCCTGGTGTTCCCGTTGCGGAATGCGCCGGACGGGTGAAGAGTGGGACGCAGATCGGCTGTGCCTTCTCCCGGCTCCGGAATTTCTAGAACCGCACCCGACGGGCAGAGTCCACGACGGACGGAACAGCACGGCGCCAAGCACCTGGAACCATCATGGCCAGAATCTCCCGGCGACACCTCTTTCACGCGGCCAACGCATCGGTTCTGGCCGCGGTGCTCGCGTTCCCGGCAGGTCTGACGATTGCCGCAGCGGATTCTCAGGGCTCGAACGGGGGCCGCGCCGGAACACCGGCCCAGACCACCGATCCTCCGCCGTCCCCTCCCACCACGCCGGGTGATCCGACGGGACCCACGACACCCTCCGTTCCATCGGACTCCCCACCCGGCGATCCGACGGGACCACCGACGTCCCCCTCCTCCGAGACGGACGGGACGTCCGACACCACGGAACCGGCGGACCCCGACGACACGGACGGACAGACGCCCGACCCTCCGCCGGAGCAGAAGACGGAAATCGACGAGGCGACGACGGCCCTGAACGAGGAGAAGGAACGAGTCCCCGAAGAACTCGAGTCGGCCGTGGAAACGTTGATCGCCGTCATCGGCACGGTCGATGATCCGGAGACGATGCCGCAGGACAGGCAGGGAGTCATCGAGAGCGCGAAGAACCTGTCCACCGCGCTGGCCGCCATCAACGACCCGGGAACGCCTCCCGAGTTGCGGAAAGAGCTGAGCGCGATCGTGAAGCAGGTGGCTTCGGCGCTCGAGGTGGTCAACGGTTCCCGCGTACCGGCCGAACAGCGCTCCGCACTCATCCTGGTGATCAAACGCACCACATCCACCCTGGACCTGATCTGCGATCCCAAGACGCCGCAGGACGTGCGGGACCGGATGATCACCATACTGAAAGACGCGACCTACGCCGCGGAGAGGAGTCAGGACGGGGCACAGGCCGACGCTCCGGACGCGCTCCGGAGCACGGGCTACAAACAGGGCGCTCCGGGGGCTCTGGTGTCCGTGAGCTCCTCTGCGGACATCATGGGCGACCGCAGGACACCGCCGGAGGAACGAGAACGGCTCGCGGAGATCACGCGGCAGGTCAGCGCCCTGCTGAGGAAGATCAGCGACCCCGGGACGTCGCAGGAGGAGCGGTCGGAAGCCAGGAAGGAACTGGATGAGAAGACCTCTCGGATGAAGGACCAGCAGGAGCAGTCCGCCTCCGCCCAGGAGCGCCCGGAGGAGTCGCTCGGCAAGGCCGCCGCGTTCTGCACCAGCGCCATATTCGAGTCCACCCCCGAGTCCGACCTCGCGCGGGGGCTGAAGAAGCTGATTCCCGCACAGTGGGACGACGAAGGGGTCAAGGACTTCTGGAAGGCGAAGGAGAAGAGTGACGAAGTGGTCGACGTCCTCGCCCAGTTGCAGAACAACGAGCACACCCAAGGCCCGTTCGACGTCGTACCGCTCATCACCGAACTCGCCGAGCTCGTACCGCACAAGGAACTGTTCGGGACCCTGGGAGGCTCTGCCCTGTCCTGCAAGCAGACTGCCACCTACCTCGACGAGAAGTTCGGGGTCACGGTGGACACCTGGCTCACCAGGACCGTCGAGTGACGGGTCAGACGCCGGCGGATGCCAACACTTCGGCCACGGATATCTCCGAATCGGCCCGCGCCCGCGCCGCTCCGTATCTCTCCAGCTCCCTCCTTTCTTCCGCGTAGTGTTCCGCGTAGTCATCCACCCCGGAGAAATTGAAGGAGAAGGACGAGATCGATGAGATGAAGCTGCCCCCCGGAGACCAGACAGCCGTCACATAACGTGGCTTGCGTGTCACATTGATGAGATTGTTGTTGTGCCGCACCCTTCCTCGATACACGAGCTGACTCCCGCATACCGCCGGTTCGCAGTGGTAGCGCGGGTCACCATCGCTCCACGAAGGGTGAGGGGAGCTGAACTCCTCCACGTCGAGCCTCCCGCGATCCTTTCTCATGTACGAGATCTGCACATCGACGCTCACCGTGTCGTACCCGACGTTCCGGGGCAGCTGGAATATACGCTTCAAGGCGTACTCCTGCCCGACGTCGAGCGAGTTACCGGGGCGCTGGAATCTTCCACTGCTGATCGTGGTGTACTCGAGTTGGTCGACGTAGAGCTCGGCCTCCCCCTCGGCCGCCCCCTGTCTGCCGACACTCTCCCTCCACTCCGCCACCAGGCCCTCCTCCTTCAGGGAATACAAGGCGACCCTGCCGCGGACCGTGTAGATGTCGTTGATGATGTACACCGGGATACCTCCGGTGTTCTTCATGTAGAGCGTCAGCGGGACATGTACGAAGGGAAGATCGTTACGGTCCTCCCAGGCCTTCCCGAATTCCGCTTTCAAGGTGAAGTGCATGGGGGCGGCCGCAGGCTGGTACATGGTGGAATATGCAAGGCTGACAGCCGTCAGGACTGCCGTGGCAAGCACTCCGGCCGCGAATCTCTTGGGTTGCGGTACCCCCTTCCACGATTTGTTGCGCACAAGAAGAAACACTGCCCATATGGACCAGAAAAAGGCAGGCAGATAGACCAGCAGGTAGCGCGTGTACTCCCGTTCCTCGAACCAGAGAAGGAGAAGGAGCCCGTCGGTGGCGAACACGATGATCGCCCCCAGCAGCACAACCGCCCCGGAAGCCCTGACATGTCGCCTCCCCCAGTAGTCCAGTGCCGCGATCGCCGCGATTCCCAGTACCACACCCGAGAGGACGAACAGCACTCCGGTGATCCGTTGAGCGAAGGTGAGGGCCCCCGAGGCGTCCGGCCATCCGATGACTGCGCTGAAAACCATGGAAACGAGCAGCCCGGCCGTCATGAGTGACATGATCGAGCGCCTTCTCCAGGCATGGTCGGGCCAGGTCCTGCTGTCACCCCCGCGCCAGCATATGGATGCCGGATCGTCCAGATCCATGCTTTCCGGATAACCGAGACGGCCGAGTTTTCTGCGCAGCTCCGACGATGACCAGGCACTGCCGACCGTCTCGCCGTCGATGGTGATACGGCGAAGACCGCGGCTGTCCGGCGTCTCCACGACGACCCATGGACGGATGCTCATGCCCTCAGACTCGAACCTGCCCCGGCATCGTGCACGTGGAGCCACCCCAATGGGTTCCGGCGGACCGCGCCTGGTCCGGGCGTAGTTTCCGCGGCACGGGCACCGGGGAACCCATGCCGCCGTGCTGGCGAAGAGGAGAAGGGCCCGCGCGGGTGTGCGGGCCCGCCACTGGGCGGAACGCACCGTCGACCGTGCCGACGGGCGGCTCCCCGTCTCCGAGGGCGGGGGGCTGCTGCGCAAGGCCTTCCCCGAGCACTGGTCGTTCCTCCTGGGCGAGATCGCCCTCTACAGCTTCGTCGTGCTGCTGCTGACCGGTGTCTGGCTGACGCTGTTCTTCAAGCCCTCGATGACGGAGGTCGTCTACGACGGGTCGTACGAGCCGCTGCTCGGGCTGAGCATGTCGGAGGCGTACCGCTCGACGGTGGACATCAGTTTCGACGTGCGGGGCGGGCTGCTGATGCGGCAACTGCACCACTGGGCGGCCCTGGTGTTCCTGTCCGCCATCGGAGTGCATCTGCTCCGGGTCTTCTTCACCGGTGCGTTCCGCCGGCCGCGTGAGGCGAACTGGCTGATCGGCGTGACGCTCTTCCTGCTGGCGCTCGTCGAGGGCTTCGCCGGCTACTCGCTCCCCGACGACCTGCTGTCCGGCACGGGGCTGCGCATCGCGCAGGGCATCATGCTGTCGATCCCGGTGGTGGGGACGTACATCAGCATGTTCGCCTTCGGCGGCCAGTATCCGGGCGAGGACATCGTCCCGCGGCTGTATTCGCTGCACGTCCTGCTGGTCCCGGGGCTGCTGCTGGCACTGGTGACGCTCCATCTGGTCCTGGTCTTCCACCTCAAGCACACCCAGTGGGCGGGGCCCGGCCGCACCGACCGCAACGCGGTGGGCAAGCCGATGTTCCCGCAGTTCGTGACCAACTCCACGGGCCTGTTCTTCATGGTCTTCGGCGTCCTGACGCTGCTCGCGGCGGTGGCGCAGATCAACCCCATCTGGGCGTACGGGCCTTACCGGCCCGACGTCGTCTCCTTCGGCTCGCAGCCGGACTGGTACGTCGGCTTCCTGGAGGGTTCGCTGCGGCTGATGCCGCCGTTCGAGACGGCGGTCGCCGGTCACACCGTCATGTGGAACGTCCTGGTGCCCGCCCTCGTGCTGCCGGGCGCTCTGTTCGCGGTGCTGTACGCCTACCCGTTCTTCGAGCGCTGGGTGACGGGTGACCACGGGGAGCACCATCTGTGCGACCGGCCCCGGGACAAGCCGGTGCGGACCGGGCTGGGCGTCGCCGCGATCGGTTTCTACGCGGTCCTGCTCCTGGCCGGCGGCAACGACATCCTCGCCCACGTCTTCGACGTCTCGGTGAACCTGCTGACCTGGGTGTTCCGGGTCTCCCTGGTGCTGCTGCCGCCGATCGCGTTCATGGTGACCAGGCGCGTCTGCCTGGCACTGCAGGAACGGGAGCGCGAGCGGCTGGCCGAGGGCCGGGAGACGGGCGAGCTGCGGCAGACCCTCGCGGGCGGCTACGCGGAGAGCCACGAGCCCCTCGACGCCGAGGAGCGGTACGTGCTGCGGTCGCGCAGGGAGCCGGAGCCGCTCGCGCCCGCGGCCGTCGACGGGGACACTCCGCACGTGGGGAGAGTGCGCGCGACGCTCAGCGAGTGGTACTACGGCGACCGGGTCGACGCCGACGAGGCGGCGCCGGAGCCGGAGTCCTCCTCGGGCGAGTTGGGACGGTGAGCCTCCCGGCCGGCGTACTGGAAGACGAGGCCGAGGACGGCGAGGGCGAGCAGGCCGAAGCCGATCAGCGCGAGCCACAGGCCGTAGACGATGCCGAGCGCGAGGACGACGGCGCCCAGTGCGACCGTGACGGGCCAGGGGCTGTGCGGCGGGAAGAAGTCCAGCGGGCCCGCGGTCTCCAGGACCTCGGCGTCACCGCGGTCCTGCGCCCGCAGCCCGCGCTTGCGGTACTGCACGTGCAGGAAGAACGCGACGAGCGCGGCCATCAGGAAGGCCACGGTCAGGGCGGCGGTGCCGGCGGGCTCCTCGGAGAACCAGCCGTAGCCGGCCGCGGTGACGGCGAAGAAGGCCGCCACGCCGGTGAACAGACGGGCTTCGGTCCTCACTGCTCGTTCCTCCGCTCCTTCCTCTGCTCGTGCCGCTGGTCGTGCCGGCCGATGTCGGGGTGGTGCAGGTCGAACGCCGGGGACTCGGAGCGGACCCGTGGCAGCGACGTGAAGTTGTGCCGCGGGGGCGGGCAGGTGGTGGCCCATTCGAGGGAACGTCCGTAACCCCAGGGGTCGTCGTGCTCCACCTTCGTGCCGTACTGGCGGGTGCGCCACACGTTGTAGAGGAACGGCAGGGTGGACAGGCCGAGCAGGAAGGCGCCGATGGAGCTGACGGTGTTCAGCGCGGTGAAGCCGTCCGCGGCCAGGTAGTCGGCGTAGCGGCGCGGCATGCCCTGCTCACCGAGCCAGTGCTGGACGAGGAAGGTGGTCTGGAAGCCGACGAAGAGCGTCCAGAAGTGGATCTTGCCGAGGCGTTCGTCGAGCAGCTTGCCGGTGAACTTCGGCCACCAGAAGTAGAAGCCGGCGAACATCGCGAAGACGACCGTGCCGAACAGCACGTAGTGCAGGTGGGCGACGATGAAGTACGAGTCCGTCAGGTGGAAGTCCAGGGGCGGGGAGGCGATGAGGACGCCGCTCATGCCGCCGAGCAGGAACGTCGTCAGGAATCCGGTCGACCACAGCATGGGTGTCTCGAAGGACAGCGAGCCGTACCTCATCGTGCCGATCCAGTTGAAGAACTTCACTCCCGTCGGCACCGCGATGAGGAACGACATCAGGGAGAAGAACGGGAGCAGCACCGCACCGGTGGCGAACATGTGGTGGGCCCACACCACGGCGGACAGCATGGTGATCGCGATGGTGGCGCCGACCAGGCTGACGTAGCCGAAGATCGGCTTGCGGCTGAACACCGGGATGATCTCGGAGACGATGCCGAAGAACGGCAGCGCGACGATGTACACCTCGGGGTGGCCGAAGAACCAGAAGAGGTGCTGCCACAGCAGCGCCCCGCCGTTCGCCGCGTCGAAGATGTGCGCGCCGAACTTCCGGTCGGCCTCCAGCGCGAGCAGCGCGGCGGTGAGCACGGGAAAGGCGGGCAGCACCAGGATCGACGTGAACAGCACGTTCCAGGTGAAGATCGGCATCCGGAACATGGTCATGCCGGGGGCGCGCAGGCACAGGATGGTGGTGATGAAGTTGACCGCGCCGAGTGTGGTGGACACACCGGTCACCACCAGGCCCATGGTCCACAGGTCTCCGCCCGTGCCGGGGCTGAACACCGCGCTGTTCAGCGGCGCGTAGGCGAACCAGCCGAAGGCCGCCGCTCCCTGGGGTGTCAGGAACCCGGCCACCACCATCAGGCCGCCGAACAGGTACAGCCAGTACGAGAGCGCGTTGAGCCGGGGGAACGCCACGTCCGGGGCGCCGATCTGCAACGGCATGACCGCGTTGGCGAACCCCGCGAACAGGGGGGTCGCGAACAGCAGCATCATGATGGTGCCGTGGACGGTGAAGAGCTGGTTGTACTGGTGCGCGGTGAACAGCTGGAGCCCGGGGCGGGCCAGTTCACCGCGCATCAGCAGGGCGAGGACGCCGCCGAAGAGGAAGAACCCGAAGGACGTCGTCATGTAGAGATTGCCGATCACCTTGTGATCGGTCGTCGTCGCCCACCGGGCCAGCGCCCGCCCGAGCGTGCGGTTCGTCCGCTGCCGCGCCGGTGCCCGGCGCGGCGGCTCCGTCCTCCTGTCCACCGCCATGCGGCGGAGGGTACCCACGCGCCGCGGGCCCGGGCGTACGGCCACGCCGCGGCCGGCGTCGGGCGTCAGGCGTCCGGCCCCTCCCCCGTACGGAAGCCGTCCTCGGTCGCCGCGGCAGGCTCGGCGCACCCGGGCCCGCCGGTGACGAGCGGTTCCGCACCCGTCCCGACCGCGTGACCCGGTGCGGTGCGGACGTCGGGGTACCCGCCGGGTGGCTCGGCCGATCACGGGCCCGGGCCGGGCGGCGCCGGGTCCGGGCCCGCGTGCGGGGTGTGGGCTGCGGGCTACGACGCGTCGAGCACGGTGCCGGTCAGCACCGGGCCCAGCGGTTCGCCCTCTTCGTCCCAGCTCTGGAAGCCGACGTACTCCGTGGGCTCCGTGACCTCGTCGCCGATCGTGGGCACCGTCACCTCGGCGGCCGTCTCACCGGGCGGGACCGAGGCCCACAGCGAGAAGTACTCCAGCCGGGACAGCGGGACCTCCCCGTCGGGGACGTCCCACGCGTTGCTCAGCAGCCAGTCACGGTCGACGTCCTCGGTGGACAGTTCGGGACGGGCGTCGTCCGGCACCGCCGTCAGCGTCGTGCCCAGATCCACGTCGGCGGGCTCGGACAGCGAGACCCGCCAGCGCAGCGGCTGCCCCTCGGTCACCGTGCCGGCGACCGGCGTCACACTGACCTCGGGCATCGGGTCGTCGTTCTCGACCGTGACGCCGCCGGCGTACGAGCCGACGACCGAGCCCCGCACCGCCTTCACCAGCACGTCGTGGGAGGTGTCCCAGGCGTACCGTTCGTTGCCCTCCACCCGCACGGTCACGTCGATGCCGGGGCTGCCGGGGCGGACGGTGACCAGGCGGTGCTCGGCGGATCCGGTGGCCGGGTCCGTGACGTACATCCTGACCGTGCCGCCGCCCTTGCCAAAGACGCGCACCGGCACCTGGTAGGTACGCACGCCCGAGTCGCCCTCCTCGACCCTGGTCCGGCCGACGTCGACCCGGGCCAACGGGGCCGGCCGTACCCGGGGCGTGCCCGGCTGCCACGCGAAGGCGTCCATCAGCCAGGCCTGGCCCGAGTGGGAACGCGGCGTCAGTTCCAGTGTGGTGACGCGGCGCAGGTCGACTCCGGCGCGGCCGGCGGCGGCGAGCGGTACGCGCAGTTCCTGCGCCCAGTAGGAGGCGGTGCGTGCGCTGCCGGGAAGTCCGTCGGCGCGGACCTGGCCGAGGGTGGCACGCCTGCCTTCGGTGTCGGTGACGGAGACGTCGAGCCGGGTGCCGGTGCTGCCCGGCGGCACGATGACGCGCAGGGCCAGGCTCTTCGCGCCCTTCAGGGAGACGGGGGCGCCGGGCCGGACACGGGTCGCGGTGCCCGGTGCGGACCAGTCCAGGGCGATCGCGCCGCGGCCGGCCTCGCGTTCCGGCTGCCAGTGCGCGAAGTGCGGCGAGGAGCCGCGCGCGTCGTCGCCGAGGCAGGCGGCGCCCGGGTCGGGGTCGATCGCGGAGCACAGGCGTCCGCCGGTCACCGTCACCCCACCGTCGGGCAGGAATCCGGCGCCGCGGCCGGCACCCACCGCGTGCGTCAGCACCCGTGCGGGGTCGGCCGAGGGGGCGCGGCGGCCGGTGCCGTCGATCAGCTCGCGCACCCGGTCGTCACCGGCGACGAACAGCCGTGCGGCGGCGGCGATGTAGGTCGCGCCGGCCCGGTGCTGCTGCTCGGCGGTGAGCCGGGTGGGGCTGCCCACGGAACAGACCGGGTCGGGGTCCTCGGGGTCGTCCCAGAAGTCGTCGCTCGCGGGCGCCTGGGCCTGGCCGGGCGTCCACTCGCTGTTGAAGTAGTTGTGGTTGGCGCCGGTGATGTGGACGGCGCTGTGCAGCGCCCGGCCCCGGCTCACGCCGCGGGTGCCGTCGACGTAGAGCTGCCCCTGGAGGTCGGAGACGTCGCCGTCGCAGCCCGGCAGGATCGTCAGTGACGGCACGTCGGGTACCGGGTTCTGACCGAAGGCGGTGGGGCCGATGAGTACGGTGCCGCGGATGTTCCAGCGGGCCCGTGCCGGGTGGCCGTCCTGGCTCGCGGGCGGCGGGTAGAGGCTGTCCATGGCGGCCCGGTCGACGCCTTCGCCACCCCGTGAGTGGCCGACGAGCAGGACACGGGACAGGTCCGCCTTCGGTCCCCGGCGTACGGACGTCGGCGCGGTGCCGGGCTCGGCTGCCCAGTCCGCCCAGCGTGCCAGGTGCGAGCGCACCAGCGAGGAGCGGGCCTGTGCGCCGCCGTCCTCGACGTCTCCGTCCTGACCGTTGATGCCGTTGGCCGAGATCGAGACGGTCACATAGCCCTGGGAGGCCAGCAGCTTCTGGTCCTCCAGGTAGCCGCGGTGGCTGGGGATGGGACGGGCGCCGTCCGCGCAGGGCCAGTCGATCGTGACGGCCTCGTCGCCCTCCCCGGGGACGTAGCAGGTGGCGTGGCGGCCGTGCAGGAACAGGGCGAGCGGGCGCTTGCCGGTCGCCCCCTTCGGCGCGACGACCAGGCCCTCCATCTCGACCGGGGCTGGGAAGCCGGGCAGTCGGACCGGGTCGAGTGTGTACTCACCGGTGGTCGTGGCGAACCGGCCGGGTCTGCCCGGGTCGACGGTGCCGGCGGGGAGCCGGGGCGGGAGTTTCGCCGGCGGCGAGCCGGAGGGGCGGCGCTCGCGGGCGGCGACACCGGGTTCCTCGTCCAACCGGCGACCGGCGGCCACGACGTGCAGGTCCGTCAGCCCGTTCAGGGCAGTCGGTTCCGTGCCGTCCAGGGCCAGGCGGAAAGTCCTGCCGTCCTCGTCCGGTTCCGGTACGCCGAGCAGGCGGCCGTCCGTGCGGAACTCCACCCGTGCGTCGCCGGGCGGGACGGCTCTCGGGGAGCGCCACTCCAAGGCCCTCCCCCCGTCGGTGCCGGTGATCCGCCAGCCGGGCGGCAGGTCGGCGTCGCCCATCGGTGCCGCCTGGCCGGAAGGGGCGCCGGACGGTTGCGGCCGGGCCTGGGCCGCGGCGGGCGCCACTCCCACCACCGTCAGCACCGCTAACGCGGCGGCCCATGTCTTTCGAGCACGTATCAAGAATCCGCTCCTCAATACCTCGGGTCGGGGCTCCGCCCGTGCGGACGCCCCCCGTGGGAGGAGGTAAGGAAGATCCTCGGGGTTGCCTGTGGGGCGTCATCCGCCGCCCGTGCCGCCGATCCCGTCGGCACTGCCCGTCCCGTCGGCCGCACGGGGCTCGCCCGTCGGGCAGTCGTGGCTGGACCGGCCCGCCGGTGCCGCAAGGACCTCCTCGGCGTCGGAGCGACCGGCCTCACGCGGCGTCGCCGAGACGGAAGAGGCCAGAGAGGAAGAGCCGAGGCCGGGGCCGGAAAGGCTGAGGAGAAGGAGAAGGGCCCGGACCCCGGCCCGGTGCCGTCAGCGGGGGCGGGCGGGGCTGGACGGCCGACGGGGGGGCGGGCCTCCGACGGGCGTCCGGCGACAGGTCCGGCTTCCGGGTACGGGCTCGCCACGGCGGAGGCGGTGGACGACATCCGCGGCCGGCACGGTCTGGACACCGGCGGCCAGGTCAACTGCACTGCGACGTGCGCCAGGAGGTCAGTCAGCTTGGGACGGTGGCTGCCGGCCGCGCGGTACTACGCGGAGGATGACGTGATGTCCTACCAGGACCGACGTCTGGCTCTACGAACGACCGCGACGGCCGGCCCGTCCCCTTCGCCGGGCCCGCCGTCGGCTGGGCGCAGACCCGTGCACGGCGGCGAGCGGTGCCGGGGTGGCGCGGACGGGCGCGCGGCACGGGGCCGGCACGGCACGGTGCCGCGTACGGCGACGGCCGGCGGGCCGGGCAGCCGTCGGCCGGTGGGAGGTCGTGGCGGCGGCCGCGTCCCGCGCCGAACCGGGGTGAGCGACGTCGGTCAGGTGCGGGCGTCGCAGTCGGGGTTCCGGCAGGTACCCCGGTACCAGACCGGAACGTAGATCCCGAGAGTCTTGTGCCGTTTGACCTCCGCGGGAACATGGTGGCCGCAGGACGGGCAAACGTGCCCGCGTTGCACCTCGCTCTGCCGCGTTGCGGTCTGCGTCGTTCTGGTCTGCCGCGTGTGACTGCTCATGGTTCTCACGTCCACGCCGGGAGGGGCTTCGGGAAAGGTTTTGCTCCCACTTTACGTTCATATGTCCGCCAGGAACAATCGGTACCGAGTCTGCCCCTCACCGGGAGTCCTGCTGCCGTCCCCGGGGTGGCGTGAGGGCCTCCTCCCCCTCGGGACCGCCCGCTTCCCCGCCCGCCGCGCCGGGAGGACGCCGAAGGCTCAGGATCACCGATGCCGCCAGCACCACGACGATGACCGCCAGGCTCACCGGGGACGGGATCTCCGGCACGGACGGGCTGACCATCTTGTGCGTCGCCTGGAGGATGAGCTTGACGCCGATGAACCCGAGGATGATCGCCAGGCCCTTGCTCAGGTAGTGGAAGCGGTCCAGCAGCCCGGAGAGCATGAAGTACAGGGCCCGCAGCCCGAGGATGGCGAACGCGTTGCTGGTGTAGACGATGAAGGCGTCATCACTGACGGCGAGCACGGCCGGCACGCTGTCCACGGCGAAGATGAGGTCGGCCGCCTCGATGGCGGCGACGACGGCGAGCAGCGGCGTCGCCACACGCTTGCCCGCTTCCTTCACGAAGAACTTCGGCCCCGCGTAGGTGTCACGCACCGGAACGACTTTGCGCAGGAGCCGGACGGCGAAGCTGCGGCCCGGGTCGAAGCTCTCCTCCTCTCCCTTGAGGATCTTGTAGACGCTGTAGAAGAGGATGGCCGCGAAGACGAACAGGACAGCGGTGAACCGGCTGACCACGGCCACGCCTGCGGCGAGGAAGACGCCCCGGAACACCAGGGCGCCGATGACGCCGAAGAAGAGGACCCGGTGCTGGTAGGCGCGGGGCACCTTGAAGTAGGCGAAGATCAGGGCGAAGACGAAGAGGTTGTCGACCGAGAGGCTCTTCTCCAGCAGCCACGCGGTGGTGTACTCCGTGCCCGCCGTCCCCCCGAGGACGAGGAAGACGACCGCTCCGAAGACGAGGGCGAGCCCCACCCACAGCCCGCTCCAGGCTGCCGCTTCCTTGAATCCGATGACATGAGCACTGCGGTGGGCCAGCAGGTCGACGACGAGCGACACGACCACGGTGGCGACGAAGGCTATCCAGAGCCAGTACGGCACATCGAACATGCGGGCCTCGCAATGATCAGCCGGCAGAACACCCGTGTCTTCGAGTGTGCCCTACCCGACGACGGACGGGGCGGTCGTCACCCGTCCTCGGTCACCGGGCGGGGGCGCAGCGCCTCGGCCGTCACACCGTTCGCCCTGGCCGCGTCGGCGAGGGCCTGGGCGGCGGCCTCCGCGGCCTGCGCCGTGTCGTTGGCGGCCTGGGCGACGCCCTCGTCGGAGGGCTTCTCCCTGGTGGCGGGTGACTGGGGCAGGGCTTCGGTGAAGGCGCGGGACACCCCCTGGAGCGCGGAGGTGACCTCGCTGGGGATGACCCAGAAGGTACTGCCCGAACCCTGCGCGAGCTGAGGCAGCACCTGGAGGTACTGGTAGGCGAGGAGCTTGGGGTCGGGGTCGTTGCGGTGCACGGCCTGGAAGACCTCGTCGATGGCCCGGGACTGCCCCTCGGCCTTGAGGATCTCGGCGGTACGGTTGCCCTCCGCGCGCAGGACCGCGGCCTGCTTGTCGCCCTCGGCGGTGAGGATCTGCGACTGACGCTGCCCTTCCGCGCCGAGGATCGCGGCCCGCTTGTCCCGCTCGGCCCGCATCTGCTTCTGCATGGCGTCCTTGATGGACTGCGGCGGGTCGATGGCCTTGATCTCCACCCGGTTCACCCGCAGCCCCCACTTGCCGGTGGCCTCGTCGAGCACCCCGCGGAGCTGGCTGTTGATGGTGTCGCGTGAGGTGAGGGTCTTCTCCAGATCCATGGACCCGACGACATTGCGCAACGTGGTGACGGTGAGCTGCTCGACCGCCTGGAGGAAATTCGCGATCTCGTAGAAGGCCGCACGCGGATCGGTGACCTGGAAATACAGCACAGTGTCGATCTCGACGACCAGATTGTCCTCGGTGATGACCGGTTGCGGTTTGAAGGAGACGACCTGTTCCCGCAGATCAATCATCGGATAGACGCGGTCGATGTACGGGATGACGAGGTTGAGGCCGGGTTTCAGCGTGCGAAGGTAGCGGCCGAGCCGTTCGACATTGCGGGCGCGGGCCTGGGGCACGATGCGTACCGCCCGTACCACGGTGAAAACCGCGAGAAGCGCGACGATCACACCGGCGACGAGAAACGCCGAGGCTTCCATGGTCACTCCCGGGGATAGACGAGGGCGGTGGATCCGCTGATCTCCATGACGTCGACGGTTTTTCCGCGAGGAATCACCAGCGTCTCGTCGTAGGAACGGGCCGTCCATTCCTCACCGCCGATGCGGACCCTGCCCTCCCTGTCCGTCACCTCGGAGACGACGTAGCCGGCCTGGCCGACCAATGCGTCCACACCGAATCGCTCGGTCTGGGGCCGGAGGACGTGGCGGAGTGCGATGGGGCGCACGAAGAGGACGGTGAACGTGGCGACGACGGTGAACACCAGGAACTGGAAAGGCGGTGAGAGTCCGGCCGCCGCGGATCCCGCCGTGATCAGCGCGGCCGCACCCAGCATTCCGAGCGCGGCGGTGAGGGTGAAGATCTCCGCCACGATCAGAACGGCCGCGACGATCAGCCAGATCAGCCATGGATCCATTACGACCCCCTCCTGGAAGGTGCGGGTGCGTGAATGGCCGAACGTATACCTCTACGGTTACCTGCTTACAGGAAAACAGAACTCATTCGGTGTTGTCACCGGTCTGTCCGCAGAACATGTGCGAGGAGGACGTCCCTCCAGCCGCCGCAACGGGAAGTCGGGGTTCTCCGCCGCCGGCATGAGACCGCCCCTGATCCCCGCCCTCAGCAGCGGCCGGGCGCCCTCCGGCTCCTGGGACCCGGTCCGTGTCAGCGCGTCGGACAGGGCGGCGAGCAGGTCGGCCACCGGGACATCGACGCCTACCTCGCCACCCGTAACGGGCCCCGGAACCTCGCCGAGCTGATCGGGTTCAACCGCGCGCACCCCGCCGAGCGGACCTGCGTCGCCGGCCAGGAGCTGTTCGAGCAGGCCCTGGCCGCGCCGCCCACCACCGACCCGCGCCACCGGGCGATGCGCCCCGAGTTGACGGACCTCTCCCAGCGGTCCATCGACGAGACCATGGCCGCGCACGGCCTGGACGCCATCGCCCCACCGGCGAATCCGCCCGCGTGGACGACCGACTGTGCGCGGGGGGACAACGACGTGATCCCGTCCTCCACCCCCGCCGCGGTCGCCGGATACCCGTCGCTGTCCGTGCCGGCGGGGTCCGTGAACCACCTGCCGGTCGGCCTGCTCCTGCTGGCGGGCGACCGCCAGAACGCCGAACTGCTGTCGCTGGGGGCGGCCGTGAAGGATCTGCTGGACGCCTGGCGGGCCCCCGGTACCTGCCTTCGTCGCCCGACGCCCCGTCCCGGTCAGCAGGTCACTGACGGCACCGGCCGGGTCGGCGTGCGCCCCGCCGAGCGCGCGCCGACCCGCCGCACTCACGCGGCCGTGCAGGCTCCGAGGTCTTCCCAGACACCCCACTCACCGGTGGTGCCGGGCTCCTCGCCCGTCACCCACCACTTGGCGCGCCAGTTGTGGCCGCCGAAGGAGACGGTGTCGCCGCCGGTGTAGACGTTCCCGGCGCTCCACAGCGGCGCGGCGCAGGCGTCCGGCTCACCGTCACCGCCGCCGTCACCACCGCCGTCACCACCGCCGTCACCACCTCCACCGTCACCACCGCCGCCGATGTTGACGTCGATGCAGGAGTAGAAGGCGTTGCCGGTGTCCGCCACGTTCCAGACCGCGAGTACTTTCTGACGGCCGCTGAAGCCCTGGAAGTCCACCTGGTGGCTCACGTCCGGGGCGGGCTGTGCGCCATGGCCGTCGAATTCGGCGATCTTCTGGTCGCCGATGAAGTACTGCCAGGTGTCGGTGGCGTGCCGCGCCGTGTGGTGCCAGGTGAAGGCGTGCGTCGTGCCGACCGGCGTGACCCGCCAGCCCAGGCTGTCGTCGTCGAGTTCGGCGAACTGACTGTTTCCGCCGCTGCAGCTGCGCAGGCCCTTCGGCCCTTCGACGCTCTGCGGCTCGTAGGTGATCTGGCCGCAGTCGACGACGCCCGCGGCGCACTGGTCCTGCCGGCTTCCGGGCGAGGTCACCCAGCCATGGGCGTTCGCCGTGCTCGCCGGGAGGCTGACGGCGAGCAGGGGAGCGACCAGCGCTCCGACCGCGAGAGCCACCCGTCTTTTCGTGTTCATGCCATGCCCTTTCTTCCGGTACGTCCATGCCCGCCGCCGGCGCGATGGGCACCGGTGACCGAGGACAGAGGCCGATATAGGTCTAGACCTAGCAGCACTAGGTCTAGACCATAGCCGTGGACGAGATCCGGTCAAGGGCCTGAGCGAAGTGAACCGCCGAGCAAAGGCGCCGACTTCGGGCCGGGATCGGCCCTGCATCGCCCCCCAGTGAGAGAGGAGCACCGCCGATGGAAGCGCTGGAAAGAAGCCGGGAGTACGTGATCGGACTCTTCCGCATCGTCGTGGGAATGCTGTTCGCCTGTCACGGAGCCGCGACCCTGTTCGACGTGCTGGGCGGACCGCACGGAGCCGGACCCCGGTTCGCCGAGTGGCCCGGCTGGTGGGCCGCGGTCGTCCAACTGCTCGGCGGCACACTGGTTCTGTGCGGTCTCACGACCCGGGCCGCAGCCGTCCTGTGCTCCGGGTCCATGGCGTACGCCTACTTCACCGAGCACCAGTCCGACGCGCTCTTCCCCATCGAGAACGGCGGCGAGGCGGCAGTCATGTTCTGCTGGTCCTTCCTTCTCGTCGCCGCCATCGGCCCGGGCCGCTGGACACTCACCCCCCTCCTCCGCCTCCGGCGGCGTAGCGGGCGGCGGCTCGAGACGACGTCACCTCACTGAGCCGCGGGCGCTCCGTAGACGCCCGTCTCGTGGATCGAGCAGCCCCAGGCGGTCCTCCGTTCGACGCCCTGCACACGGACGTGGCTCACGGCCTCGTCACCGGCGAGCCGGACGACGTCGTTGCCGCAGTCGTCCGGAGTGCTGCGTGGACACGGTCTTCCAGTTCACGCAGTCCGGGGAGGTCTGGACGGCGTACTCCGTCGCGCACGCGCTCTCCCGGGCGACGGTCACCGCCACGACCTTCGCCGGAGCCGCGAGCTCGATCCGCACCCACTCGTCGTCCGAGTAGCCGGAGGCCCAGCGGGTGCCCATCCGGCCGTCGTTGACGTGCCGCGGGGCCGGCCGGTCGAGATCCTGCTCCACGCTGGAGGCCGAAGCCGTCCTTCAGGAAGGGGCCGTCACTTCGCGTCGCGTCGTCCGAGCAGGTAGGCGGCGGTGAGCGCGACGGCGCGGTCCTCGTCGTGCGACAGTTCCGCGAGCGCGTGTGACGCCGTGGCTCCCGGGATGTCGGCGAGCGCCTGTGTCAGCCGTCGGCGCACGGATGGTCGCGCGGCGCCGTGGGTGAGGTGGTCGACGAGCCCGGCGGCGATCCGGTCCGCCGGCTCCGGACGGCTCGCCAGCGTGGCCAGCACGTCCGCCGCGTCGACGTCGTTCGCCCCTTCGGCCACCATGCCGACGAGTGTGGGGACCGCCTCGGCCAGCCCGCGCGCCCCGAGCTCCAGGGCCGCGTACCTGCGGACCGCGAGGTCCGGGTGGGCGAGCGCGTCCCGCAGCAGTGCGGTCGCCGCGCGGTCCGGGAACTCGGTGATGGACCGGACCGCACGCTCGCGCACCTCGGCCTGCGGTGAGCCGAGCCCCTCCGCCAGCGGCACCAGTCCGTCGGGGCCCGATTGCGCCAGGGCCCAGCGGAGGGCTCCGGCGACGTAGGGGTCCGGCTCGCTCAGCACCGCCTCGGCCAGCGCCTCCACGGGCACCGGAACCTCTTCGGCCAGGGCCAGGGCCGCGCGCTGGCGCTCGCCCGCGTTCTGCGAGGCCAGGGCCTGGAGGAGCGCGACGGTCTGGAGGACGTCCTCCCATCCCTCGGGTTCCGCGGTACCGATCCGGCGAAGTCGCGTGAGCAGCTCCGTCTCGGCCTCGATGCGTTCCCGCGTCCGCCGGATCAGGTCCTCGACCAGACCGGACGGCACGAAACCGGGATCGTCGAGCGCACGGCCGACTTCGCGCAGGGACAGCCCCAGTGACCGCAGGCTCTCGACGTGGAAGATCCGGCGGCAGTCCTCGCTGGAGTACTCCCGGTAGCCGGCCCCGGTCCGGCCCGTCGGCCGCACCAGGCCGAGCGACTCGTAGTGCCTGAGCATGCGGGCGCTGACCCCCGACTTCCGTGCCACCT
Source organism: Streptomyces sp. NPDC037271 (assembly GCF_055603605.1). Taxonomy (NCBI): domain Bacteria; kingdom Bacillati; phylum Actinomycetota; class Actinomycetes; order Kitasatosporales; family Streptomycetaceae; genus Streptomyces; species Streptomyces sp. NPDC037271. The sequence goes on along the minus strand of NZ_JBVJVN010000007.1, from coordinate 168,965 downwards.
CACCGATCAGCACCGTCTGTCACCTCTCCTGGCCGTGCGCGCCGAGGGCCACGACACGCTTCGCCTCCTCGACCGCGGAGTCGAACCCGGAATCGGGGTCGCGCAGCAGCCGTTCCGTGGCGATCGCGTGCGCGCGCACGCCGGGGTCGGCGTCCGTCATCGCCGCGCGCAGCGTCGGCAGGATCATCTCACCGAGCGCGATCAGTGCCCGGCTGAGACTCAGCTGCGTCTCACGCCCGCCACGCCCGAGCTGTGCCGACAACACGTCGGCCAGCTCTGATTCCTCGTCCTCGGGCACGAGTACGACCGCCGCCCGCCAGGCGCTCCGCGCCACCTCGTCGTCGGCGTCGGACAGCAGCGTCCGGGTGACCGCCGGCCACGCCCGGCGGTCACCGATCTTGGACAGTGTGTGCAGGGCCTGGCTGCGTGCCTGGACACGCTCCGACCGTACTTCGTCGATCAGCCTCGGCACCGTCGTCGACGCGGGGTGCCGGGTGAGCGCCCACGTCAGCATCTCCCGTACGTGGAAATCGGGTTCGGTCGCGCATCGTTCGACGAGCCGGCCGACATACCGCGGCTCAGGTGCCGTACCGGCCGCCAACGCCGTACGCAGCCGCACCGACGCGTGGCCGTCGTCCAGCCCCCGGAGGACCCGCATCGCATCCCCCGTGTCCTGTTCCGGCAAGGTCACCGGGACCACCTCCTCGACCACAGTGAAGACGTTGTCACCGTGACAAGGTCAAGCGGGGCGCGTACAGGATGAACGGGCCGAAGCCACCCCGGCCTCCCGGCTGGCCCGGTAACGGGTCCGGTCGACCCGCTGCCGAGGTGTGCTCCATCCACCGGAGTAGTGGTCGTCGGCGTGGGACGCGATGATCTCCTGGACGGTGGCGAGCTGGGTGTCGTCGCACTCCAGCCATCCTCTGACCGACACGTACACACCCATACGTCTGCCCGTTCCGTCGTTCCGCGGCTCGCTGCCACCTGTCTGCCGGATCACGATTCCCACTGGTCGCGGTACTCGATGTGGAGCTCGCGGGCGTCGCCGAGGACACCGTCGTTGGAGTGGAGCTCCGTGCAGAAGTACGGGTAGTTCGGGTGGACAGGGACGTATCCAGGGCCCTTGTGAGCGACATCGAGGAAATGCCGCGCGGTTTCCCTGAACACCTTCCTGCTGCCCGTCATGAACAGGGTCTCGGCATGGAGGTGCTGGTGGAAGAGGTCTCGGTTCTCCCGGTGGTGCCGGGCCTGCGGGTCCATCACGGCTCCGGCGGGACGGCCCGCGCCGGGCAGCGTGACGGTGCGTGGCCGCCCCTGGTCCAGTCGCCCGCGCAGTTCCTTCCAGCGTGAGGGCGCGAACTGCAGCGAGTGATGCAGCAGCACGAGATCGAGCTGCCGAGCGCCGTCGCCGGGCAGATCGCCGGCAGGGGCCGGGTTGCCTCGCAGAGGCAGGTGGACCATGGCGCGCGGCGAGGAGGCGGCGAGCTCCCACAGCCCGCCGATTCGCCGTGCCGCGTCCTGATCGAGACAGACGTCCAGGTGCCGGTCGTGATCGATGAGCACGGCCCGGGTCAGCGGGCGAGCCGGTCGGATCACCTTGAACTCTCTCGGACCGAGGCGGGCTCGGTGGATGGTGATGGACACTTTCATCGGTTCTCCTGAAGGCGACGGCCGTCGTCAGCGGCGGCCCGGTCCCAGGCTGACGCGTGCTGCCACTGGCCGGCGACGTCGATGTGGACGCCGAGCACGCGGGCGGACCGTGGATCACGCCGGGGTGACGTGCGTGCCCTCGGCCAGGGGATCGAGGACCACGTCGAGGTACACCTCGTTCGCCCGCGATGGTTCTCGTCGTCCCTGTGCACGCTGGGAATCATGCCGGGACCGGGGCCCGACGGCGACGCCCTTTCCCCGTAGGTTTCGACGCCCGCTTTCGGTGACCGGCTCCGGGCGGGCGAGGTCACGGCAGGTCGGGCGTCCAGACCATCGGCGGAGCCACGACAGCGGAAAGCGGCACCCGGTGCGCCCGACCCGGCACACGGGTGGGCGCGCCGGGCGCCGACGGCCGGCTCAGGCGCGGGTCGGCGCCTGCTCGCTCGGTACCTCGGCCGGGGCCTTGTCGGCCGCGGAGTCACCGGTGCCGGTACGCACGGCGGGGATCAGCAGTGCGACGGCGGCCGCCACCACGGCCACACCACAGCCGATCAGCAGCCCGGTACGGAAACCGTCCTCGGAGGCGAGGGTGTGACCGCCCATGGTGATGGTCATCTGCGCCAGGACGACGCCGATCACCGCCGACCCGATGGTCGTGCCGAGTGAGCGCATCAGGGTGTTGAAGCCGTTGGCCGCGGCCGTCTCGGAGACCGGGACGGCGCTCATGATCAGGGCGGGCATCGCGCCGTAGGCGAGGCCGACGCCGCTGTTGATGACGATGCCGACGATCATCAGGCCCCAGGCTGTCCCCATGAGCGGCAGTGCGATGCCGTACCCCACGGCGATGACCAGCGCGCCGCAGATGAGGGCGAACTTGGGCCCGCGGGCGTTGATCAGCTTTCCGCCGAGCGGGGAGACGATCATCATCATCACACCGCCGGGCGCGAGGTACAGGCCGGCGGCCAGCATCGACTGACCCAGACCGTAGCCGGTGGCCTCGGGGAACTGGAGGAGCTGCGGAGCGATCAGCATGAACGCGTACATGCCGACGCCGATCAGGACGGAGGAGGCGTTGGTGAACAGGACGCGGGGGCGGGCGGTGGTGCGCAGGTCGACCAGGGGGTCGCGGGTGCGCAGCTCGTAGAAGCCCCAGAGGGCGAGGGCGACGACGGCCAGGGCGAGCAGGCCCAGGGTGGCGCCGGACGTCCAGCCCCAGTCGCCGCCCTTGGAGATCGCCAGCAGCAGCGAGACGAGGCCGACGGCGAGGCCGACGGCGCCGGGGGCGTCGAAGCGCTGCCCCTTCGCGCCGGCCGGCACGTCCGGAACGAAGACGAAGATCAGAGTGCCGATCAGCAGGGCGAGCGCTGCCGCCCCCCAGAACAGCACACGCCAGTCCGCGTACTGCGCCACGGCCGCCGCCAGGGGCAGGCCGATCGCGCCGCCGATGCCCATGGAGGCGCTGACCAGGGCGATGGAGCCGCTCAGTTTCTCCTGCGGAACGACATCGCGCAGCAGCGCGATACCCAGGGGGACCATGCCCATGCCCATGCCCTGCAGACCGCGGCCCACGATCATCGGCACGACGGACGAGGCGAGCGCGCAGACCACCGAGCCGACCACCAGCGGGACGGCGCAGACGAGCAGCATCCGCCGCTTGCCCAGCAGGTCGCCGAGACGTCCCGAGACCGGGACGCACACGCCCGCCACGAGCAGCGTGACCGTGACCACCCAGGCAGCGTTCGAGGGCGTGGTGTCCAGGATCTGCGGCAGCTCCGCGATGAGCGGGGTGACCAGGGTCTGCATGAGCGCGGCCACGGTGCCCGCCAGCGCGAGCGTGGCGACGACAGCGCCTGGGCGAGTGGTCGGCTGGGGGCCGTCCATGGTGGTGCTCCTCTACGAGAGTCAATGAGAACCGGCGCCTCGAACACGAGCGCCACATGCATCATACATATCTTGTGTATCTAGCACATGCCATGCGGGCTGCATATGATGGGACCGAGTGAGCTCGAAGGAGTCGCACCGCAGAGAAGAGGGCACGTGAACACGGCGGACAGGGCCACGGATCAGGTCGAGTTCGAGCAGATGCTGCTGAGCCGCTACATGCATCTGCACAAGAGCAAGGGGCGTCGCGCCGGCAGCGCCCTGGACCGCAGCGCCTACATCCTGCTCAGCCGGATCCGCACACAGGGCCCGATGTCGATCGGGCAGCTGGGCGACGCCTTCGGGCTGGACGCGTCCACCCTCAACCGGCAGACCGCGGCGGCCATGCGCGCCGGCCTCGTCGAGCGCATCCCCGACCCCGCGGGCGGCATGGCCCGCAAGTTCCGCATCACCGAAGAAGGCGAGCGGCGCCTCGACGAGGAACGCACGGGCCTCGTCGCCAGCCTGGACCGCATCATGGCCGACTGGCCGGAGGAGGACATCGCGGCCTTCGCCGACTACCTCCGCCGTTTCAACTCCGACATCGAGCGCCTTCACGGGATGCCCTGGCCACGCGCGCACGGAGCGGAACGGCGCACCTGAGCCACCCTCGAGCGCCACGCCGCCTCGCGGCGCGCGCACAGGCATCGCCCAAGGCATCGATGCCCCGCCCGGAGGCCGGCCCAGGCGCGAGGAGCCGGCGTCGCACGCCCCGGAAGGCGAGCGACACCGGCCGGCCCCCGAGGCCGCACCTCAGTGGCGGGCGGCGGTCCTGGTGCGGAGGACCTCGTCCAGGGACTCGGCCCGCCAGCGCTTCAGCAGTTCGTGGAAGTCGGCCGCGCCGTGCGGGTAGGAGGTCGGACCGTTGGGCCGGCCGCGTCCTTCGGCGTTGTAGTAGCCGGGGGTGCACTCCGCGTGGAACCACTCGTGGTCGGGGGCGTCCTGGGCGCATACGGCGGTCCAGGCGTCCTCGGCCTCGCGGGACGGTTCGACGACCGCGCCCCTGGCCTCCGCGCCGGCGACGAGTGCCGCGGCGTGGACGGCGTGCTCGTCCAGGACATGGGTGTAGTTGACGCTGCTGGTGCTCTGCGCTCCGCCCAGCTGGATGAGGTTCGGGAAACCGTTGCTGGTGAAACCGTGCAGCGTGCGCGGGCCCCGCTGCCGCCACGCGTCCTGGAGGTGGACGCCGTCCCTGCCGCGGACGGGCAGCCTGCCCGAGTGGACGCCGGAGACGCCGACGGAGAACCCGGTGGCGAAGATCAGGCAGTCGAGTGCGTACTCGGTGTCGCCGACCACGACGCCGCGCTCGGTCATCCGCTCGATGCCGTGGGTGTCGGCGGTGTCGACGAGGGTGACGTTGTCCCGGTTGAACGCCTGGAGGTACAGGTCGGAGAAGGTCGGGCGCTTGCAGGCGTACCGGTACCAGGGCTTGAGCTTCTCCGCCGTGTCCGGGTCGGTGACGACCTGGTCGACGCGGGTGCGGATCTCGTGCATCTTGGCGGCGTCCATGGCCTCGTACGCCGCTTCGAACGCCTCCCGGTCGCCCTGGCGGCGGAAGCTCGGCAGGAGCTTCTCCAGCAGGCCGGCCGACGAGGTCCAGCGGTCCCCCACCAGGTCCTCGTCGACCGGTTCGCCCGAGACGAGGCGCAGGAAGTTGTCCCGGCGTGCGCCCGCCCAGCCCGGGCGGCCGGCGCCCACGTCCCGAGCGGTGGTGCGGCGGTTGTCGCGCACGTCCACCGTGGAGGGAGTGCGCTGGAAGACGTAGAGGTGCCCGGCGTCCTCGGCGAGCTTCGGGACGACCTGGATGCCGGTGGCGCCGGTGCCCACGACTCCCACGCGCTTGTCCGCGAGGCCGGTCAGGCCTCCGTCCGGGGTGCCGCCGGTGTAGCCGTAGTCCCAGCGTGACGTGTGGAAGGTGTGGCCCTGGTACGTCTCGATGCCGGGGATGCCGGGCAGCTTCAGCTCGGAGAGGGTGCCGGTGGCCGTGACGACGTAGGTGGCCCGGAACCTGTCGCCCCGGTCCGTCGCGACGATCCACGTCTCGGTGGTGTCGTCCCAGGTCAGCGAGGTGACCGCCGTGGAGAACAGCGCGTCGGCGTAGAGGTCGAACTTCTCGGCGATCCGCACCGCGTGCCGGCGGATCTCCTCACCGGGGGCGTACTTCCACTCCGGTACGTACCCGGTCTCGTCGAGCATCGGCAGGTACACGTGCGACTCGATGTCGCAGTGGATCCCCGGGTACCGGTTCCAGTACCAGGTCCCGCCGAAGTCACCGCCCTTCTCGAGGACGCGGACCCGCTCGACACCCCGCTGGCGCAGCCGCGCCCCCGCCAGGATGCCGCCGAATCCGCCGCCGACGACCGCGACGTCCACCCGGTCCCGCACCGGCTCCCGCTCGGTGGCCTCTCCCGCGTACGGGTCGGCGGCGTAGTAGCCGAACTCCGCGTCGGCGCCGAGGTACTGCCGTACGCCGTCGGGTCGCACACGGCGCTCCCGTTCGATCCGGTAACGCTCCCGCAGTGCGGCGAGCGCCTCGCCGGAGAGCGCCTGTGAATGTTCCATGTGGGGGACCTCGTTCCTTCCGGTTCGCTGCCGGGGAGACACCTCGTCCATGAACGGGGCACGGAGTCGCAGGACTTGAGCAGCCATGCACTACCGTAACAACAACCGGACAGCGTTGTCCGGTTGCCTCGTGGTTGCTTCCGCATACTTTCGGACAGGAAGAGTGATTCGCATGCGACGACTCCCGATCCGGCCTCTCGCCGGGCTCACCACGATCGGCGTGCTGGCCCTCGCGGGCTGCGGTACGCAGACCAGCGGGTCCACGGCGGACCCGGGTGGCGCCCGTGCGGAACGGACCATCCGCGCACAGCAGGTCATGCGGCTGACGCAGGTACACCAGCAGACCGGGATGACCTTGCTGGAGGGACCGGTCTTCGACGAGGACGGCGGGCTGCTCGTCGTCGACGTCACCGCGCCGGCCGGCGAGCCGAAGGTGCTGCGCGTCGACGTCCGGAAGAAGACCTCCATGCAGGTGCACACCGACGCCCGCGGCACCTACACCTCGGCCCAGTTCAGCCCGTACGACGGACGGATCTACCTGACCGACTTCTCCCACGGCGACATCGTGAGCCTGGCCCCCGACGGCAGCGATCCGCGGACGTTCTTCTCCGGCGAGGTCGACGGCGCGCGGATGAACCCCGACGACCTCGCCTTCGACCGGGAGGGCAACCTGTACGTCAGCGACTCCCGCGGCATGTCCGAGGGGGAGGCGAAGGGCCGCGTGGTGCGGATCGGCCGCTCGGGGAAGAAGGCCACCGTCCTGGCCGACAGCCTGTCCGCCCCGAACGGCATCTCCTTCGACGCGGACTACCGCGGGCTGTGGTTCAGCGAACTGACGCAGAACCGCATCTCCTACCTGCTCCTCGACGGCGAGGGCGACGTGGCGTCGCGTCACACCGCCGTCCGGGTCGACGGCGGGGTCGCCCAGACCGACTCGATCGCGGTGGACGCGGACGGCAATCTCTACCAGGGGCTGCATGGCCGGCCCGCGATGGCGGTCTACAGCGAGAACGGCGACCGCCTGGCGACCGTCGAGGTGCCCGCCCGCGCCGCCGAAGGACTCGAATCGGCGACCAACGTCGCCATCGCCCCCGGCGGGAGGAAGGCCTACATGACCGTCAGCGGGCCGGACGGAGGCTACCTGTACACGTTCGACGCGCTGGCGGAAGGAGTACGGCAGTCCAACGGCGGCTGATGCCGCCGCCCGCGCCCACTCCCGTAGGGGCGCGCCGGGCTCATTCCCCGCAGGGACGCGCGGGGCTCACCCCTCGCAGGGACGCACCTCACTCCCCGTGGGGACGCACCTCACTCCTCGTAGGGGCGCACCGGACCCACCTCGACACCGAGCAACCGCCACGCCGCCCGTGCCCGGCGTTCCCGGTGCTCGCGGGTGGGGCCGGTGACGGCTCCGGAGACCATGCCGACGGCGATCATCAGGTCATCCCGCTGCGAGGCGAGCGGATGGCCGGCGGGCAGAAGCCGGCGCAGGGTGCGTTCGACCCGCTGGGACAGCTCCACCGCGTAGGCGGGGGTGCCGGAGCGACTGGCCGCGCCGTCGGCGTGCAGGACGCCGACGAAAGCGGTCGACTCCGTCTGGTGCCAGGTCAGCACACCGAGCACCTGGGCGAGGTCCACACCGTCCGACGCCGCTGCCCGCTCGATCTGCCGGACGTTCTCCTCCAGCACGGCCATGGCCAGGGCGGACCGGTCCGGGAAGTGCCGGTAGAGCACGCCCTGACCCACGCCTGCCCGGCGCGCGATCGCGGACAGCGGAGCGTCCAGCCCGTGCTCCGCGTAGATCTCCCGGGCAGCGGCGATGAGGGCGGCCCGGTTGCGGGCGGCGGCCTTCTGGCCACCGCTGGCGGGCCGCCGCTCGTCGGACGTGGGTTGCTGCGTCATTCCGGGAGAATATCGGGCAGGCACGCGGACGGAACCAGGTGGATACCGGCGAAGCAGCCGCGGTCCGGGGCGCGGCCCGCGCCCGGGGTCGGTCCGCGGCCGCCGCGAGTGCCGCCTCGGCCTTCCCGCGCTGGTTGGCCGGCTTCTCCGTCGGAGCGCCGGAGCGACGGGTCCGCAACCGAACCTCTCGGTACGACGACGGCTCATGAGCTCCGCAGGTACTCGCGGTTGCGGGATTCGGGGCGAGGCCCTGGCCACCGCGCGGAGGCCGCCCGCACCGGCCTGCGCAGCCCGCTCACCTGGGCCGGCGGGCAGGCCGCCGGCCCAGGTGAGGGATGGTCAGGTACTGCTCCACCGCTGGTTGTCACGGCCGTTGCACTCCCAGAGCACCACCTGGGTGCCGGACGCGCCTCCGAAGAGGTCCAGACACTTACCGCTCGACGCGGACAGCAGCGCTTGTCCTGACAGGCTGAACCGCTGAGCCGCCGACCGGTCACACGGTGTGAGGACCACCGGTGTGCGGTCCGCGGTGCCGGTGACGGTCGCGCAGAGGCCACCTTGCTGGAGTGCCGTGCCGGACCCGGTGTTCCACGACTGGGAGGTCGCGCCGGTGCAGGCCGCGACCACCAGTTCGGAACCCGAGCCGGCGCCTGTGAGGCAGTTGCCGGAGGCTTCGACCGCGAGCGCCTTCCCGGGGCCGGGAGCCGGGTCGCCTCCTCCGTCGGTTCCGCCCTTGCGCGGCGCCCCGCTCGCGGTGGGCTTCGCGTCGGGCTCCGCCGCCCTGTCCGTGCCCGGTTGGGTTTCCTGGTCGGAGGCCTGGCCGGAGGGCGTGGCGGAGCCGCTGGAAGCGGGTCGGGACGACGCGTCCGCGCTCGCTGAAGCGTTCGGAGACCGCTCCGTACCGGGGATTCGAGGTGCGGTCGCATCGGACTGGCGCGGCCCGCCTGCGGCGTAGGGCTGCCGATCGGCCTCCTCCTGGGACCCACCGCGCGTGACGGCCACTGCGGCGGCGGCTGTCACCGCGACGGCTGCGGCGGCGGCGATGGCGATCCACTTCGCTGGTGGGCGGCGCGGGCCGCGCCGGGGACTCTCGTCCGGTGCCGCCGGGGCGGCGGGGCCTTCGTCACGGCCGGTGGCACGGAGGGGCGGCTCCGGTGGTGCGGTTTCCTTGCCTTCCGCGGTGTCGGCCCCGGTGTCGGCCCGGTGGGCCGTGGCCGCACGGGCGAGAGCGGCACGGGCTGCTGCCAGCTTCGCCGCATCGTTGATACCGGAATGCCTGTCCGGCGGTGAGCCCACGCGTCGGCCTTGGCCTATGTCCCGTTTGGGAAGTTCCGGCATTCTGTCGTGCTCCTTGTGCAGGGGTGAAGGTGACCGGAAGTCACCTTCCGGCAGAGGGCGAGCGGTGCGGTGGCCGTGGGAGGACCCCGGGCCCGTTCCGGGCCGACCTTCATTCTCGTGTGTTCCGCGAACAGGCAACAGGTCATTTTCTGACCATATTCTGTCCACTTCGGCTCACTGTCGATGAAGTCCTGCCTGTCCGACGGAGGCAGCGGCGGCGCGGTCTTGCACCGCCTTCGGCCCGGCGCGCAACCGCTGTTCACGCCGTTCCCCGTCGAGGCATGTGGACCAACGACACAGGTCGATCAGCCGATGCCCGCCGGCCGGGCCTCCAGCGGATTCTGCGGAGGCGGAGCACGAGCCCGATCGCGGGGCTGCGCGCGGTCCTGGTGCCCGCGGCCCGGCCCGGGGAACAGGACGGTGTGCGCCTCGGTCTGGAGGCCAACTCCGCCCGCCGGCCGGCCCCGGACGGTGGCCGCACGGCGACGAGGACACCGCGCCGCCGCCGTCACCCGGGGTTCGACTGCTCCAGCCTGGTGCGCTACGCGTACTGGCCGGACGGCCCGGTTTTCCGGCTCAGCGGCACGCGCGTCTACCATGTCGGCCTCCGCTGCGGGGACGACGAGGTGATCCACGCCCCACGGACCGGCAGACCCGCCTCACGGGTCCCACTGGACGAGGCCATGCCGCGAAAGGACTACTACGGAGCCACCCGGCTCCTGCACCTCTCCGCCAGATGACCCCGGCACGGCCCACCGCCACGAGCGGGAGCGGGGCGCGGCATCCTGGCCGCTCACCGGCGGGAACGGCCCCGGCGAGCGGTTTCTTCGAGGAGACACACCATGACACTCACACTCACCATCGACACCGTGCGCTGGCAGGAACACCACCGCGGTGTCCTCGACCGGTTCCCCGGGCTCGTGCCGGTCTGCAAGGGAAACGGCTACGGGTTCGGCCTCCACCGGCTGATGCGGGAAGCGACTCGGCTCGGCACCGGACTCGCCGCCGTCGGCACCGTCCACGAAGCGGCCCTCGTGCAGGACTCCTTTCCCGGAGACCTCCTGGTGCTGACGCCGTACCGCAACGGGGAGGCGTCCCCGGCACTGTCCGGCCGGACCGTTCGCGTCGTCTCCTCCCCCGGGCACTGCGACGGCCTGGCGGGACGCCGGGTCGTGGTGGAGCTCATGTCCTCCATGAAGCGGCACGGCATCACCGAGGCCGACCTGCCCGCCCTGCGCCCGGTGATGAGCGGGTGGGAGTTCGAGGGTTTCTCCATCCACCTCCCGCTGAACCGGGTGGGCGGCGCCGGCGGGGCCGAAGAGGTCGCCTGTTGGGTACGGCGACTGCGCGAGGAAAGGATGCCGCTCCATCAGGTCTTCGTGAGCCACCTGTCGGCCGAGGAGATGACCAGGCTGCACGACGAGTTCCCGCGGACCCGTTTCCGGCTGCGCACGGGAACGAAGCTGTGGCTCGGAGCCCCGGAGGCCACCCGGTACCACAGCCGGATACTCGACCTCATACGCCCGGACCGGGGGAAGCGGTTCGGTGCCGGACGACGGCAGCCGCTCTCCGGCCCGCATCTCGTCGTCGTGGCGGGCGGCACCTCGCACGGGGTGGGGCTGAGGGCACCCAGGAGGCTGAGCGGTCTGCGGGACCGTGCCCGCCATGTCGCGGGCATCGGTCACGCCTGCCTCAACCACCACCTGTCGCCCTTCCTCTGGGACGGCAGGCGGTGCAGGTTCGCGGCCCCTCCCCACCTGCAGGAATCCGTCCTGCAGGTGCCCGGGGACGGTGCGCCGCCCCAGATCGGCCAGGAGGTCGCGGTGCAGCTGCGCTACACCATCACACGTCCCGACCGTGTCGTGGAGGAGCCACCGGTCCCAGCGTCGTGACGGGGAGCCGGAGTACCTGATCGAGGTCTGAACGCTGCTCGAAGACGACATGAAGCGGTTACGGAACAAGTCGGGGCGAACCGGCTGGGGTTCGCGATCGCCGTGTCCCTGAACCCTCCTGGGAGCGGGACGGGGAGAGGCCGGAACCCGGTGGCTACCGGGTGGTGGCGTCCTTGCGTACCAGTCGCGCGAAGGCCTCGTCGAGCCGGTGGGCGATCTGGGCGGCCCCGAGGGTGTCCAGTCCCTTCTGGCCTCGCAGGGCGGCCCGGGCGGCCGAGCGCGCGGCGTCGAACAGAGCCCATGAGCCGGGGGTGTAGTCGGCCCGCACCGGATGTCCCGCCTCGGTGAGGCTGTCCCGGATCGGTGTCGTGTCCACCCGGCCGTCCACGTCACCCGATATGGCGGTGAACGCGTCGAACACGATCGTTCCGGACTTCAGGACGAACTTCGCCGTGTGGGCGCGGTCGGGCAGACCGCGCAGCGCGTACGTCGCCCTGCGCTTGTCGGAGGCGACCGTCCCGGCGTCCTTCGCGATCAGCTTGCCGTCGACGTAGACGTCGAACACGGCGCTGCCGGTGTTGCCGCCGATGATGTCGACGCCCGTACCGGTGAACGGGACGCTGAACGACGCGCCGGCGGTCTGGCTCGTCGACGTCGAGCGGTACCAGTCCATCGCGTCGCCGTAGGCGCTCTTCCTGCTCCAGGCGCCGCTGTGGGTGACCGAGCCGTCCATGCTGTCCGCCAGTGCGGTGGCGTAGGGCGCGTACCCGTCGATCTTCTCGACCTTCAGGTTGTCGAACGCCGTGGTGTAGAAGTCGGTGCCGAGCTTGACGCGGCCTCCAGCCTGCGGGGTCGGGTCCTGGTACGTGTGGACGGCCTTCCCGTCGACGTAGGCCGTGATCGACGCGCCCTTGGCCTCAATGGCGAGGCGGTAACCGTCGGAGGCCGCGACCGTCCCCTTCGCGATCACCGTGCCGTACTCGTAGAACGTCCAGGTGCCGTCCGGGCGGACGCGGATGTTGTAGGGGGCGTCACTGACCGCCATGCCCTTCTGCTGGCGGACGCCCAGGGTCGCGAGCCCGCCGGCCGGGTCGGGGAACGAGACGTCGACCGTGGCCCGGTAGTTCTCCCAGCGGAAGTCACCGACGGTGGTGTTGGGCGTGTGCCGGTTCCAGGCGTGGGTGTCCTTCATGGACTGGTCCATGTACTGGTACAGCACGTTGTCGCCGTCGGCGTCCTTGCCGACCTCCCAGGCACCGGTCTGGTCGACCATGTAGCGGGGCTGGTTGCCGCGCGACGTCAGATAGGGCTGGGACGTCCTGCGGGCGCCGTCGGCCGTTCCGACCTCGACCTTGCCCTCCTCCTCGTAGCCGAAGTCGTCGGCGTACAGGACGGAGTCGCGGGTGTCGTGCTTCTTGCCGGTCGCGTCGGTGTCCAGCACCGTGCGGTCCCCGGACTCGGGCAGCCGCCGCTTCGTCTCCTTGTCGCGGCTCTTGTCGAGCGTGGTGAGGGTGACGATCGACCGGGGCTCGACCGTGTACGTGTAGTACCCGTCGCCGTCGGGCCGGATCTCGTCGACGAGGTGCTTGAGGTTCGCGTCGTAGGCCTGGCCCGCGTCCGGTCCGCGGGTCTCCCAGATCTCCATGGCGGGATCGCCGAGCCGCATGTTCTCGGCCTTGATCCGGTACGTCTTCCGCTGGTCGCTGTCATTCACGACGACCGTGGAGAAGTCCTTCTTGCGGGGGTCGGCGAGTGTCATGTAGCTCGGGGCCCCGTTCGAGCCGTCGAGGTTCTCGGTGCCGTTCACGCCGCTGTAGCTGGCTTCCGGCACGGTGCGCCAGATGCCCGCCGTGTTGGTGTCGTTCTCCCACCCGGTCCTGGCGAACTGGGTGAAGTGCTGCATCACGTACAGGGCCGCGTCGTAGTGGAGATGGCCCGACCAGGGGTCACGGGCGCTGACCAGCTCCTTGTGGCTGTACTGCGCGCCCTCGTAGAAGGACCCGATCGCCGGCTGGAAGATGTAGTGCGTCCGCTTGGAGTTGGCGTAACTCTTGACGAGGCGGTTGGCGAGATCGAGTGTGCTCTGGACGCCGCCGATGCCGGTGCTCGCACCGTTGGGGCCCTCGGTGTTGGCGACCCGGTGGTCGGTGTAGCCGAAGGAGGCGGTTCCCTCGCTGTACCAGACCTCCTTGTCCTGGTGGTACTTGTTCTCGCCGGTCGCCAGGCGGGTGTAGGGCAGGTACGTGTCGCTGCCGGGGCTGCCCTCGCGGCGGTCGTCGGTGTTGTAGTGGTAGCCCACCGCGTCGACGATGCCGAAGAGCTGCTCGTCACTGAGCAGCGACGGGCCTATGTTGTGTGTCTGGTTCTCGTCCGAGGCGACGATCTTGATGTCGTGGTAGGCCTTCGCGACCTTCTTCCGCTTCTCGGCCGGAATGCCGTAGCGCGGGTCCGAGAAGTCCGTGTCGGTCACGATCGCGTTCTTGTACCACTTGATGAAGGCTTCGTCGGGGTTCCGCGTCTCGTTCGTGTCCGGGTTCACGTAGTCGACCATGTACCCGTACTTCTGGTAGGCGTCGAGGATCGTCTCCTTGTACCAGGTGTACATCTCGTCATGACCAGTGCCCTTGTCCCATTCGTTCTGGACCCATGCGGGCATGGTCCAGCGCAGGATCGACACCTTGAGGTCCCGGTTGACCGTCTTGGCGTCGGCGGCCAGCTGGAAGCCGGGGGTACGGGAGGCGTCGGCGAGTTCCCCGGGGGTACGCATGGTCGCCGGGTCGGCGCCGGTCGACGTGTTCGTGTCCGAGCCCATCTCGATCTTGACATGGTTGATCAGCGGGTTCTTCCCGCCGAACAGGACCCTGATCAGCTCCCAGTACCGCTCGGGATGCTCGGCCTTGTAGTCCATCAGCAGGTTGCTCGTGCTGTTGCAGCTGAGCAGACCGAGGCCCTTGTAGGTCAGGCCGTTCACGTTGTCGGCGCGGACGTCGTTCCCGTCGACGACGATCTCCACGGGGCTGTCCACGGGATGGGCGGCGGGCGCGGCGATCAAGCCGGCCGCCACTGCCAGGGCCGTGGACGCGGCCAACGGCACCCACCTGGTGATTCTGCGCACGCGCGTCACGCGCGTCTCCTTCCAGTCGCAGGGAGGGATACGGGTCGTCCAGCCCACCAAGTCGGCGAGACACCGCAGCCGGGACCGGCCGGAACGTGCCTCGAAACCCGACTGCTCATCACCACCGGAGCAGTGGGCTTGGTCCGCATGGGGTACGAGGCTCCCCCCTCTGTCTCAGAACACGGGCACACGCGTCCGGCGGAACCCGCCCGGAACACGCTGCATCAGGAATAGAGGTCCCACGTATGCGATCACCAGACCTGAAACCAAAAGCGAAGAAAATCGATCAACATCGCACATTGATTTAGGGGGTATTTGCACCGGAAAGCGCGGAGAGTGGCTTCACCCCTCTCAAGGCTGTGAGGTGAACCGTCCTTTTCGTCGGGGAGCGCGTACGACGGGACGCGCCGCTCGGCCGCCGTTCACAGCGGCTCCGGTGTCGGCACGGTGCCGCAGGATTCCCGGACCACCACGTTCGGCCAGAGCTCGAGCCGGTGGACCGGCCACTCCTCGCCGACCTCGGCCACCTTCGCCAGCGCCAGTTCCGCCGCAAGCACGCCGAGACGGTACTTCTGCGGCCTCACCGCGGTCAGCGGCGGGTCGGACGCTGCTCCGATCTCGTCGTCGTACGTCACAATGGCCAGATCGTGCGGAACGCTGATGCCCAGTTCACGGCCCTGCTCGATCAGGCCGATGGCTTCACGGTCCGAGTGCACCAGCAACGAGCGCACTCCCCGACCACGGCACCACTCGAGCACGTCCGTGTACGACTCCGCCCATCCTGCAGATCCGTAGGAGGGCACCTCCATGTCGAGCCCTTCGTGGGACTCGAGTCCGAGCACGTCCACCGCGTCCTGCCACCCGGCACGCAGCGCCTTGCTCGTGGGGCTCCGGTGGGTGGTGATCAGCGCGATGCGGTGGTGCCCGAGCGTCACGAGATGGCGCACCGCCAGGCCCGCGCCCAGCGCATGGGCGGTCATCACGGCGTCCAGCGCGAGGGTGGCCAGTTCCTGAGGCGGGCGGCGCTCGACGAGGACGACGGGCACGGTGAGCGAGCGGAGCCAGCGCAGGAGTTCCATGGCAGCAGTCCCGGCCGTGGTGGGGGCGACGAGAAGAGCCTGGACACCCCGTTCCAGGAGGGCGTTGACCTGCCGCCGGTCCTCGGCCGGATCCTCCCAGCGGGAGGCCCGCATGACGAGCCGGCCCCGGGCGGCGGCCACGGCGGTGTGCGCGCCCTGGATGACGGGCGGCCAGTAGTACTCGACGGACGGCACCACCATGCCCACCAGGGCGTGAGTCGCCATGGGGCCGTACGTGCCGGGGACTCCCCGCGTCTGGGGCGTCTGGGCTCTGTGCGGCAGGGCTATCCCGCCGTGAACGCGCTGCACCAGCCCTCGGTCGGCGAGCAACGTCACGTCCCTGCGTACCGTCACGGGCGTGACACCCAACTGCTCCACGAGATCCGCCAGACGCACCGTGCCGTGCTTGCGCACCGCGGCGAGGATCCTCTCCTGACGCTCGGCCGCCAAAGGCATCGTGGGCACCCCTTCGAACCGTGCCGCTGTCTGCGGCAGGGCAGTCGATATCACGGCTGTCGGTGACGGGCGACGTCGCTGCTCGGCGTCCGCCGCCGGTCGACCGCATCGTCGCATGACGCCCGACCGTCAGGACACAGTCCGCCGGGGACGAGAACTCCGCACCCGTTCACCTGTGGTTGCCTCCGGACGAGTCCGTTCGCCTGGTCGCGCGGGTGTCCACGGTGGTTCTGCCAAGGCGGGGCGCGCCCATGTCGTCGACGCCTCGGTGATGCCGTTCAGTCGGGCGGTGTCCGGTCGTCCCGGCTACTGGCCCGCTTCCCGGGGGCGCCGCTTGCTCGGCACAGATTCCAGGACGAGGTCATAGGAATGGCCGACGAGATCCTTCACCGTCCCCGTGGTGATGTCCTGGCCCGCGCTCACGGAGATCCAGTGCCGCTTGTCGAGGTAGCGCCCGGGACCGACGCAGTCGTGTTCCTGTCGCAGGGACCACGCACGGTCAGGCTCGGCCTTGACGGTGATGATCTGCTCGTCGGGGTCGTCCGTGACGATCAGGAAGACCTTCCCCGCCACCTTGTAGACATCCAGCTTCTCGGTGAACGGGCGCCCGTTGCTGACGCCGGGCAGCTTGTTCGCGGTACCGCGCGCGACATCCTGGAGCCGCTTTCCGGTGATCGTCATCGTCGCGCAGCCCCGGCGTGGGCGCCGTACGTTTCCGGATCGACCGGCTGGTCCGACCGGGGAAGGTTGCCGACCACGAGCCGGTAGGACTCCGTGACGAGCTCCTTGACCAGCTTCTTGTCGATCGAGTCGCCGGCCTCCAGCGTGATCCAGTGCTTCTTGTTCATGTGGTAGCCGGGGGTGACGTCTGTGTGCGTCTCGCGCAGGGCCTCAGCCTCACTCGGCTCCGACTTCAGGATCACGACCGGTCGACCGGGCACGCTGGTCATGAGCATGAACACCTTGCCGCCTACCTTGAAGACCTCCCAGTCGGGGCCGAACGGATGCTCCAGCCGGGCTCCGGGGAGTTGCTCCGCGCACTCGGCGGCGTACGTCTGCAAGGACGATCCGTTCATGAGTGTTCCTTGCTCGGGTGGTGGACGTCCGGGGCGTCGGCCACGGACGCGGACGGCACACCCCATCTTGTCCCTGAAACGGCCGGTGCGGCCACCGCCCCGGCCAGGCCGGTCAGCACGTACACCGCGAAGCTCGCGCGCAGCAGCCGACGCACGTTCGTCGGCGGCTCGTCGTGCCGGTGCCCCGCCGACGCGACGAGCCCGGCCGCCAGCGCCTTTCTGCTGTTCGGAGGCCGATCCCGTGTAGAAGCTCAGTGGTGATGCCGGATACCTGGTGCGCTTGTCCATCCGGCCGACCCCCGTTCACAAGGGGCGTACCCCGGATGGTTGCCGGCCCTTGTCGTTCCTAGCCTCAGGTCATGATCTTTCGCCGTGTGTGGTTGTCAACTGCGGTGCTCGCGCTGGCCGTGTCGTCTCTGCCGTCCGCTGCCGCTTCGGCCGCGCCACGCCCCTCCGGCACGGGTTGGTCCGTGCAGCGTGACGCCGACGCGCTGCGGGACACCGGGGTCACCGGAGTGGCGGTCCGCCTGGAGACCCCGCGCCGGACCATCACGGTTCGTTCCGGAGTGAGGGACCTGGTCACTCGTCGCCCGGTCTCGAACGACGGCCACCTGCGCCTGGGCAGCACCACCAAAACGTTCGTCGCCACCGTCGTCCTGCAACTGGTGGGTGAGAAGCGGATCTCCCTCGAGCAGACGGTGGAGCAGCTGCTGCCCGGGGTCGTGTCCGGAAACGGAAACGACGGCCGGACCATCACCGTCCGCGACCTGCTGCAACACACCAGCGGCCTGTCCGACTACATCTACGACGTCTTCCCCGACCCCAGTGCCCAGACCTACTTCGCCGACCGATGGCGCGCCTACCGGCCCGAAGAACTGGTCGCCCTGGCCGTGCGCCACAAGCCGGACTTCCCGGCCGGCACTCGCTGGGCGTACTCCAACACGAACTACGTACTCGCCGGAATGATCACCGAGAAGATCACCGGCCGCACCTGGGAACGGCAGGTCCACGACCGCATCCTGCGCCCCCTCGGCCTGCAGCACACCGACACCCCAGGCACAAGGCCCTTCCTCCCTCATCCCCACACGGCCAACTACCAGCAGTTCACCGTGGACGGCCCGATGGTCGACACCACGATCCCCTACCGTCCCTTCGACAGCGGGGCCGACGGCTCGATGACCGGCACGGCCCGCGACCTCAACCGCTTCTTCACCGCCCTGGCCAACGGACGGCTGCTGAAGCCCGCCGAGCTCACAGCCATGCGGACCACGGTCCCGGTGCCAGAGGACAGTGGTCACCCGGCAGACACGCGAGACGGCCTGGGCCTGTTCTTCACGCCCCTGTCCTGCGGCGGCGGTTACCTCGGGCATGGAGGAAGCGGCTTCGGGTACGTCATCCGGGCAGCGACAACCACGGACGGCCGGCGCACGATCACCGTCTCCGCGCACAGCCGCTCGGCGGACCCTCGGACCGCCGCCCGTCAGGAAGACGCACTGCGCAATCTCATCGACCACGCGCTGTGCCGCAGCACATGACCACCGTGCACTCGGCACCGCGGTCAGGCCCTTCGCGCCGCACGGTGCAGGCGGCAGCCGCCCCCGCCTCCCGGGCGCGTCTGAGTGCCCGGGCACGTGACCTTCGCTCCCGCAAGGTCGATACTTCCGGCAGGAGGACTCCCGTCCCTCCTCGTCCGGCCGCCCAGTAACCCTGACGTACCGTCACCGACATCGGCATCAGTACCGCCAGACCCCGCTCGAGACCGCTACGGACCGCCAGGACCAAGAACTGGCAACACCCACTCTCACCAGCAAAAACGCAGGTCATGACCCGTCTACTACTCTTCCCCGGAGGTACCAGTGAGGATGCTCATCAACGTCCCGGAGACCGTGGTCGCGGACGCGCTGCGCGGTATGGCCTCGGCCCATCCCGAGTTGGCCGTGGATGTCGAGAACAGGGTGATCGTGCGGCGGGACGCTCCCGTGGCCGGCAAGGTCGCCCTGGTGTCGGGGGGCGGCTCCGGGCACGAACCGCTGCACGGCGGGTTCGTGGGTCCCGGGATGCTGTCGGCGGCCTGCCCGGGTGAGGTGTTCACCTCGCCGGTGCCTGACCAGATGGTGCGGGCGGCGGCCGCCGTGGACAGCGGGGCCGGGGTGCTGTTCGTCGTCAAGAACTACACCGGTGACGTGCTCAACTTCGACATGGCCGCCGAGCTGGCCGAGGACGAGGGCATCCAGGTCGCCAAGGTACTGGTCAACGACGACGTGGCGGTGACGGACAGCCTCTACACGGCCGGGCGCCGGGGCACGGGAGCGACGCTGTTCGTGGAGAAGATCGCCGGGGCCGCGGCGGACGAGGGCCGGCCGCTGGAACGGGTGGAGGCGATCGCCCGTCAGGTGAACGACAGCTCCCGCAGCTTCGGTGTCGCGCTCGGCGCCTGCACCACACCGGCCAAGGGCAGCCCGACCTTCGACCTGCCGGCCGGGGAACTGGAGCTCGGCATCGGGATCCACGGCGAGCCCGGTCGGGAGCGGCGCCCGATGATGACCTCGGGTGAGATCGCCGAGGCCGCCGTGGACGCTGTCCTGACCGACCTCGACCCGCGCAACCCCGTCCTGGTCCTGGTCAACGGCATGGGCGCGACGCCGCTGCTGGAGCTGTACGGCTTCAACGCCGAGGTGCAGCGCGTACTGGGCGAGCGCGGTGTCGCCGTCGCCCGCACCCTCGTCGGAAACTACGTCACCTCGCTGGACATGGCGGGGGCCTCGGTCACCCTGTGCGAGATCGACGAGGAGTTGCTCGGACTCTGGGACGCGCCGGTGAAGACACCGGGACTGAGGTGGGGCATGTGACGGCGAACGGGGAAGGGATCGCAAGTACCTACCAGGCAAGGAGATCCTGTGCTCGACGCCGACTTCTTCCGCCGTTGGATGACGGCGACCGCCGCGTTGGTCGACCGCGAGGCGGAACGGCTCACCGCCCTCGACTCGCCGATCGGTGACGCCGACCACGGCAGCAACCTCCAGCGCGGGTTCACGGCCGTGACGGCCACGCTGGACAAGGAGGCGCCCGGCACGCCCGGCGCGGTACTGACCCTCGCCGGACGGCAGCTCATCTCCACGGTCGGCGGCGCCTCGGGGCCGCTGTACGGGACGCTGCTGCGCCGTACCGGCAAGGCGCTCGGGGACGCCGCCGAGGTGAGTCCGGAGCAGCTGGCCGAGGCGCTGCGGACAGGGGTGGACGCCGTCCGGACGCTCGGGGGTGCCGCGCCGGGCGACAAGACCATGATCGACGCACTGGTGCCCGCCGTGGACGCCCTCGGCGACTCGTTCGCCGCCGCCCGCGCCGCGGCCGACGAGGGGGCCGCGGCCACCGTGCCCCTGCAGGCCCGCAAGGGCAGGGCGAGCTATCTCGGCGAGCGCAGCATCGGGCACCAGGACCCCGGGGCGACCTCGGCGGCACTGCTCGTCGCCGCACTGGAGGAGGCGGCCCGGTGAGTGACGAGAAGCTGGTCGGGATCGTGCTGGTGTCGCACAGCGCCGAGGTCGCCGCGTCCGTGGCCGAGTTGGCGAAGGGCCTGGCGGGTGGTGGCGCGGCCGTGCCCGTCGCCGCGGCGGGCGGGACCGCCTCCGGCGGGTTCGGCACCAGCTCCGAGCTGGTCTCCGCCGCTGCCGCGTCCGTGGACCGGGGCGCGGGAGTCGCCGTCCTCACCGACCTCGGCAGCGCGGTGCTCACCGTCAAGGCGCTGCTCGCCGAGGGCGACGAACTCCCGGACGGCACCCGTCTGGTGGACGCCCCCTTCGTCGAGGGCGCGGTGGCCGCGGTGGTCACGGCGTCGACGGGCGCCGGCCTCGCGGCCGTGGAGGCGGCGGCGGAGGAGGCGTATTCCTACCGGAAGGTTTAGGAGAAGGCGGCCGGTCCGGACGTCCGGGCGGGGGCCGGGAACGTGTCGCCGGTCTCCAGCGGGTCCGGGACTGGGGGCGAGGGCCGGGGTGTCCCGCTCCCGCCGGGCATTTGTCCTGTCAAAAGGTTGACATGATGCCGATGCCCGCCCCAGGGTGGGCGGGACAGAGCAGGGACCGGTCCGAAGAGGGGCTCTCATGGTGGATGCGCTCGGTGTCGCCGTCGTCGGTTTCGGCTGGATGGGCCGGGTGCACACCCAGGCGTACGCCCGTGTCCGGCACCACTACCCGCGACTCGCCCTGCGTCCGGAGCTGGTCACGGTCGCCGAGGAAGTGCCGGGGCGCGCGGAGGAGGCCGCCGCGCAGTTCGGGTTCGCGTCGACGACCCGGGACTGGCGCGACGTGGCCGGCGACCCGCGGGTGGGGGCGGTCAGCATCACCGCCCCCAACTTCCTGCACCGCGAGATCGCCGTCGCGATGGCCGAGGCCGGCAAGCACATCTGGATCGAGAAGCCGGTCGGCCTGACCGCCGAGGACGCCCGGGCGGTGGCGGACGCGGTCGCCAAGGCCGGAGTCCAGGGCGCGGTCGGCTTCAACTACCGCAACGCGCCCGCCGTGGAGGCCGCCCGCGACCTGATCGCCGCCGGGGAGATCGGCGCCGTCACCCATGCCCGCATCCGCCTCTTCAGCGACTACGCCGCTCATCCGGAGGGGGCGTTGACGTGGCGTTACGAACGGGCGCGCGGTGGCAGCGGGGTGCTCGGCGACCTGGCCTCGCACGGCGCGGACCTGGCCCGGTTCCTCCTCGGCGACATCGCGTCCCTGACCGCGGACACGGCGGTCTTCCTGCCGGAGCGGGCCCGCCCGACCGCCGCGACCGCCGGCCACGCGCGGGCCTCGGGCGGCGAGTCGGGCCCGGTCGAGAACGAGGACTACGTCAGCTGCCTGCTGCGCTTCGCCTCCGGCGCCCGCGGTGTCCTGGAGGCCTGCCGGGTCTCGGTCGGCGAGCAGAACAACTACGGTTTCGAGGTGCACGGCACCACGGGCGCGGTGTTCTGGGACTTCCGCCGTATGAACGAGCTGGGCGTCAGCCGCGGCACGGCCTATCAGGACCAGCCGGTCAGCACGGTCTACGTCGGCCCGGCGCACGGCGAGTTCGCCGCCTTCCAGCCGGGGGCCGCGAACGCCATGGGCTACGACGACCTCAAGGTGGTGGAGGCCCACCGTTTCCTGCGCTCCATCGCGGAGGGAACCCCGTACGGCGCCACCCTGCCGGACGCCGTGCGCAGTGCGGAGGTACTGGACGCGATGGCGCGGTCGGCGGAGCGGGGTGCCTGGGTCGAGGTGTGTCCCCAGATGTGAGACGGGACCTCCGGCGAAGCACCGCGCCCCGCACTGAACGCCTCCTCTTCCCCCTCCCCGCACCGCTCCCTCACCGAAGGTGACGCCGATGCCCGCCACTCACGCCCCCTCCCACCGTGCCTGGCTGTCCCAGCAGGACTGCGACCTCGACACCTTCCGTACGCTCGTCGAGCAGCCGACCGACCCCGCCGCGCACCCGCGGGCCACCGCCGTGGAGCAGAACGTCCCCGTGTACGACGCGGGCCGGCTGCGCGACGACCCGGGGACGGCGGCCGAACTCGTCCACGCCCTCGCCGACGGCCCCGGCATCATCGTCCTCAAGGGCGCCTTCCCGGACACGGCGGTCGTCGACCGGGCCACCGCCGTGTTCGAGGCGCTGATCGCCGGGCAGCGTGCCTCGGGTGCCACCGCCGGCGACCACTTCGCCGCACCGGGGGCCAACGACCGGGTGTGGAACGCGCTGGAGAAGGCCGCCCTGCACGACCCCGACACGTTCGCCGACTACTACGCCAACCACGCGCTCGCCCTCGTCTGCCGGGCCTGGCTCGGCCCCGGCTACCAGGTCACCTCGCAGATCAACGTGATCAACCCGGGCGGCGCCGCCCAGACGGCGCACCGCGACTACCACCTCGGTTTCCTCTCGGACGAGGCCGCGGCGGCCTACCCGGCGCACGTGCACCGCCTCTCCCCCGTCCTCACGCTCCAGGGCGCGGTCGCGCACTGCGACATGCCGGTGGAGTCGGGCCCCACGATGTATCTGCCGCACTCCCAGAAGTACGAGCCGGGCTACCTGGCCTGGCGGCTCCCCGACTTCCGGGCCTACTTCGAGGCGCACCACGTGCAGCTGCCCCTCGCCAAGGGCGACGCGGTGTTCTTCAACCCCGCGCTGTTCCACGCGGCAGGCACCAACCGCTCGTCGGACATCCGCCGCATGGCCAACCTGTTGCAGGTCTCCTCCGCGTTCGGCCGGGCGATGGAGACCGTGGACCGGGAGGCGGTGGTCGACGCGGTCTACCCGGTGCTGCTCAAACGCAAGGCCGTGGGCGTGGGCGAGCGGTGGCTGGAGAACGTGGTCGCCGCGAGCGCGGAGGGCTACCCCTTCCCCACCGACCTCGACAGCGATCCGCCCGTGGACGGTCTGGCCCCTCCGTCCCAGGCGGACGTGGTGCGGCGGGCGCTGCGTGAAGAATGGACGCCGCAGGCGCTCGGCGCCCGGTTGCGGGCCGGCTCCGGGCGCCGGACGAGCCGGGGGACGCGATGACGCTTCTCGACGGCAAGGTCGTCCTGGTCAACGGCGGAAGCCAGGGCGTCGGCGCCGCGATCGCCCGGGCCGCCGTCCGTGAGGGTGCGGTCGTGGCGGTCACCGGGCGGCGGCCGGAACCCGGCGAGGCCCTGGTTGCCGAACTGACGGCGGCCGGCGGCAAGGCACTGTTCGTACGGGCCGACCTGGCGGACGCCGGGCAGGCGAAGGCCTCCGTGGGCCATGCGGTGGAGGTGTACGGCCGTGTCGACTGCCTCGTCAACTCGGCGGGGCTGACCTCCCGGGGGACGCTGCTGGACACCACGCCCGAGCTGTTCGACCAGCACATCGCGGTCAACCTCAGGGCGCCGTTCTTCGCGATGCAGGCGGCGGTGGCGGACATGGTGGGCCGGGGCGCGCCCGGCACCGTCGTCAACATCATCACGTCGTCGGCGCACGGCGGTCAGCCCTTCCTGGCGCCGTACGTCGCCGCCAAGGCCGGCCTGGTGGGCCTGACCAGGAACGCCGCCCACGCGCACCGTTTCGACCGGGTGCGGATCAACGGCCTGAACATCGGCTGGACGGCGACCGAGGGCGAGGACGCGACCCAGCGTGCCTTCCACGGCGCCGGGGACGACTGGCGCGAGCAGGCCGCCTCTCGGCTGCCGATGGGGAAGCTCGGGCAGCCGGAGGAGATCGCCGACTTCGTGGTCCTGCTGCTGTCGGACCGGTCCGGGGTGGTCACGGGCTCGGTGATCGACTGGGACCAGAACGTCCTGGGCGGCCTGGACTGAGTACGCGTGCCCGGCACGGCAACCACGCACCGCGTGCCCGGCACCCCTTACCGCGCACCGCGGGCCCGACACGGCACCACGCACCGCCGGCCCGGCACCCCTACCACGCACCGCGGGCCCGACACGGCAACCACGCACCGCCGGCCCGGCACCCCTACCACGCACCGCGGGCCCGACACGGCAACCACGCATCGCCGGCCCGGCACCCCTACCACGCACCGCGGGCCCCACACGGCAACCACGCACAAGGAGCAACGAGAACCATGCGCATCGGAATCCTCGGCCTCGGCCGCATCGGCGCCTTCCACGCCGAGACCCTCGCCGCCTTGGACGCCGTCGACTCGCTCGTCGTCGCCGACCCGTTCTCGGACGCCGCGACAGCGGCCGCCGAGCGGTTCGGCGCCGAGATCGCGGACTCTCCCGAGGCGGTGCTGGCCGCCGGGGTGGACGGCGTGGTGGTCGCGGCGGCGACCGACGCCCACCCGGTCCTGATCCGCACCGCCGTGGAGGCCGGGGTCCCCGTCTTCTGCGAGAAGCCCGTCGCCCGCACCATGACGGAGGGCGTGGAGGTGCTCAAGGCGGTCGCGGGTCACGACGTGCCCGTGCAGATCGGCTACAACCGCCGCTTCGACGCCGCCTTCGTCGCCGCACGGGCGGCCGTCCAGGCCGGTGAGCTGGGCAAGCTGCACACCGTGCGGTCGACCACGCTGGACCCGGCGCCGCCGCCGGCCGCGTACATCGCCGCTTCCGGCGGCATCTTCCGCGACTGCTCGGTGCACGACTTCGACGTCATCCGCTGGGTGACGGGCCGCGAGGTCATCGAGGTGTACGCCGTCGGCGGCAACCGGGGTGCCGACTTCATCCGGGAGGCGGGCGACGCGGACACCACCGGCGCGGTCCTCACCCTGGACGACGGCACGATCGCCGTGGTCTCCAACAGCCGTCACAACGCGCGCGGTTACGACGTCCGTATGGAGATCCACGGCTTCGCGGACTCCATCGCGGTCGGCCTGGAGGACAAGCTGCCGCTGCGCTCGGTCGAGCCCGGCGCCACCTTCCCGGCGGGCACCCCGCACGACTTCTTCATGGACCGCTTCGCCGCCGCCTACCGCGCCGAGCTGACCGCGTTCACCGAGGTCGTCGCAGGGGCCCGCCCCTCTCCCTGCACGATCGAGGACGCGCTGGAGGCGGGCTGGATCGCCGAGGCGTGCACGCTGTCGCTGCGGGAGCACCGTCCCGTGACGGTCGCGGAGGTGCGGCGGGGCTGAAGCGGACCAGGCGGACCGGCGGGCCGGCGGGCCTAGTGGTCAGCCCGCCGGCTCGCTGATGTTCACCATCCAGGGGACGCCGAACCGGTCCGTGCACATGCCGAAGACGTCCCCCCACATCTGCTTCTCCAGCGGTACGGCGACGGTGCCGCCGGCGGACAGCTTCTCCCAGTAGCCGCGCAGCTCGGTCTCGTCGTCGCCGCTGAGGCTCACCGAGAAGTTGGTGCCCGGGGTGTACTCCATGCCGGGCGGGGTGTCCGAGGCCATCAGGGTGAAGCCGCTCGGCGTCTCCAGCATGCCGTGCATGATCTTGTCGGCTTCCGGGGCGTCGGCGTCGCCGAACGCTCCGAAGGTGTTGAGCGCGAGGGTCCCGCCGAAGACCTGCTCGTAGAACTCCATCGCCTGGCGGGCGTCGCCGTCGAAACTGAGATACGGGTTGAGGCGCGAGGCCATGTCAACCTCCCGGAACGGGATGAACGGTCTGTGCCCTGCACGCTAGCGCGCGGTACTGGCAACGGCTCGCCGAGCGGGGCGCACGCGGCCGGCCCGGTCCTCGTGGCCCGGTCCTCGTGGCTCGTGGCGGGAGGGCCGGGCCGGGTGGCCGCGTGTGCGCCGTCAGGCGCCGCAGGAGCGCAGGAACCTGCGGGTGCGGACGGCGACGGGCAGCGGCTTGTCGGGCTCGCAGGGGTACATGTCCTGCTCGACGATGGCGAAGAGGTCCACGTCGAGATTCTGGGCCGCGGTGAGCACCGGGCCCAGGTCGGGCACTCCGGCGGGCGGCTCGCACATCACCCCGCGCTGCACGGCCGGCCCGAACGGGACGCCGTTCGCGCGCACGTCGGCGAGGATCTCCGGGTCGACCTGCTTGAGGTGGAGGTAGCCGATGCGCTCGCCGTAGGTCTCGATCAGCTTGACGCTGTCGCCGCCGCAGTAGGCGTAGTGGCCGGTGTCCAGGCAGAGGCTCACCAGGTCGGAGTCAGTAGCGTCGAGGAAGCGCTCGACGTGCTCCTCGGTGTCGATGTGGGTGTCGGCGTGCGGGTGGACGACGATGTCCAGGCCGTAGGTCTCCTTCACCTCGTGGCCGAGGCGTTCCATGCCCTTGGTCAGGTATGCCCACTGCTCGCCGGTCAGCTCCGGCGGCTCCAGGATCTCGGCGGTCTTGTCGTCGCGCCAGAAGGACGGGATGACGACGAGGTGCTTCGCGTCCATCGCCTGCGTGAGGGCGGCGACGCGGCTGACCTGCTCCCAGGTGCCGTCCCATTCGGAGGGGCCGCGGTGCAGCCCGCAGAAGATGGTGCCCGCCGAGACCTTGAGTCCGCGCCGGGTCACCTCGTCGGTGAGGCGGGCCGGGTCGGTGGGGAGGTAGCCGTAGGGGCCGAGTTCGATCCACTCGTAGCCGGCCTCGGTGACCTCGTCCAGGAAGCGTTCCCAGGGGACCTGCTTCGGGTCGTCGGGGAACCAGACGCCCCAGGAGTCGGGGGCCGAGCCGACGCGGATGCGGTCCAGGGCAGCGGGCATGTCAGGCCTTCCCTTCGGCGGGTGCGGCGGTGTCGGACGCGGGGGTGTCGCCGGCCGGGTCGGGTACGCCGGCCGCGGGGACCTCCGGCTCCTCCGGGAGCGCCGCCACGTCCACCCCGCCGACCTGCGCCAGTTCGTGCTTGAGGGCGGCGAGTTCGGCACCGCCCGCCATGTGGTTGGTGAGTTCCTCGAGGGTGATGTCGGCGCGGGCGGCGCTGAGTTCGAGGGTGCCCAGGCGCAGCACGCTGAAGTGGTCGCCGACCAGGTAGGCGTGGTGGGGGTTGTGGGTGATGAAGATGACGCCGAGTCCGCGTTCCCGGGCGGCGGCGGTGTACTTGAGGACGACGCCGGACTGCTTGACGCCGAGGGCGGCGGTGGGCTCGTCGAGGATGAGGACGCGGGCGCCGAAGTGGACGGCGCGGGCGATGGCGACGCACTGGCGCTGGCCGCCGGAGAGGGTGCCGATGGGCTGTTCCAGGTCGTCCAGGACGATGCCCATGTTGCGCAGTTCCTCGTCGGCGGTCCGCTTCATACGGGCGATGTCGAGGCGGCGGACGGGCCAGGGGCCCTTGGTCAGCTCGGCGCCGAGGAAGAAGTTGCGCCACACCGGCATCAGCGGGACGGTGGCGAGGTCCTGGTAGACGGTGGCGATGCCGCGGGCGAGGGCGTCGCGCGGCGTGCTGAAGCGCACCGGTTCGCCGTCGACGAGGAAGTCGCCCTCGGTGTGCTGGTGCAGACCGGAGATGATCTTGATGAGGGTGGACTTGCCGGCGCCGTTGTCACCGAGTACGCAGGTGACCCGGCCGGGATGGACGGCGAGGTCGACGCCGTGCAGGGCGCGGATGTTGCCGTAGGCCTTGCCGGCGCCGCGCAGTTCGACGATCGGCCGGCCGTCCTTCTCGGGTGCGGGATCCGCGAGGACGGCACCGTGGGTGCCGGTGGTCTTGCTGGTCATCGCTGTCACCTCCGGGTCGCCGCGCGGCGGACGTACAGGTTGATGAGGACGGCTCCGAGCAGCATCACGCCGAGGAAGGCCTTGAACCAGTCGGGGTTCCAGCCGGCGTAGACGATGCCCTGGTTCACCATGCCGAACATGAAGGCGCCGAAGACCGGGCCGATGGCGGAGCCGTAGCCGCCGGTGAGCAGACAGCCGCCGATCACCGCCGCGGCGATGTAGATCAGCTCCTGGCCGACGCCCTCGCCGGACTGCACGGTGTTGAAGGAGAAGAGCTGGTGCATGCCGACGAACCAGGCGCCGAAGCCGACCAGCATGAACAGCGTGATCTTGGTGAAGGTGACCGGGACGCCGACCGCGCGGGCGGACTCCTTGCTGCCGCCGACCGCGAAGACCCAGTTGCCGTACTTGGTACGCAGCAGCACCCAGGTGGCCAGCGCCGCGAAGGCCAGCCACCACACGACCGTGATCTTCACCTGGACGCCGCCGACGTCGAAGGAGGAGGCGAAGAGGGCCTTGGCCTGGTCGAAGCCGTCCATGTCGCTGATGTCGTCGGTGGCGACGTTGCCGGTGACCAGCTTGGTGACCGCCAGGTTGACGCCCTGGAGGATCAGGAAGGTGCCGAGCGTCACCAGGAAGCTCGGCAGGCCGGTCTTGACCAGCACCCAGCCGTTGAAGGCGCCGACCGCGAGGGATACCACGAGGGCGACGATCACGCCCATCCAGACGTTCATGGTCAGCTGGTAGCTGAGCATGCTCGCGGTGAGCGCGGAGGTGACCACGGCGACACCGGCCGACAGGTCGAACTCGCCGCCGATCATCAGCAGGGCGACCGGCAGGGCCATGATGCCGATGGTGGACGACTGGTAGAGGACCGTCGCCA
The DNA here is from genome assembly GCF_055603605.1 of Streptomyces sp. NPDC037271. Lineage (NCBI taxonomy): Bacteria > Bacillati > Actinomycetota > Actinomycetes > Kitasatosporales > Streptomycetaceae > Streptomyces > Streptomyces sp. NPDC037271. The sequence continues at coordinate 140,059 of NZ_JBVJVN010000007.1, read as the reverse complement.
TGGAGCTGCCGTCGCGCACCGAGGGCGCGGCGATCAGGAAGAAGACGAACACGGCGACGGCACCGAGGAAGACCCCGACCTCGGGCCGGGCGAGCAGTCGCAGCGCCAGGGAGCGCTGCCGGGTCCGCCCGTCGGACCGGCCGGGGCCGGGGGCCGGCGGTGTGGTGACCGCCGGCCCGGCCTGTCGGGTCGCGCTCATCACCGGGTGCCCTTCGCGGCGAACTCGGCGACGGCCTTCACGTTGGTCTTGTCGACGAAGGCCGGGCCGGTCAGCACCGGCTGCTCACCGCCGCCGCTGTAGTTGCCGTTGTTCTCGTAGAGCCACAGGCCGTCGACGGCGAGGTAGCCCTGGAGGTAGGGCTGCTGGTCGACGGCGAACTCGATGTCGCCCTTCTCGATGGCGCCGGTCAGTTCCTTGTTGAGGTCGAAGGTGGCCACCTTGGCCTTGCTGCCGCCCTCGTCCACCGACTGCACCGCGGTCATGGCGAACGGGGCGCCGAGGGTGACCAGGTGGTCGATGTCGCCGTCCTGCTTGAGCTTGGCGGTGATGGTCGACTTCACCGAGGGCATGTCGGTGCCGTTGACGTAGAGGTTCTCGATCGAGCCCTCGAAGGTCTTCTTCACGCCGTCGCAGCGCTGGGTGAGGCCGACGTTGCCCTGCTCGTGGATCACGCAGACGGCGTTCTTGGCGCCGTCCTCGTTGAGCCGCTTGCCGAGCGCCTCGCCGGCCACGGTCTCGTCCTGGCCGAAGAACTCCATCAGGCCGAGCTTCTTCCAGTCCGCGAGACCGGAGTTGAGCCCGACGACGGGTATGCCGGCCTTCTCGGCCTTCTCGATGACGCTGCGCAGGGCGTCCGGCTTGGCCAGGGTGACGGCGATGCCGTCGACCTTCTGGTCGATCGCGTTCTGCACCAGGTTGGCCTGGTTGCCCGCGTTCGGGTCGGCGGAGTAGACGAGCTTGATGTTGTCCTTGGCCGCGGCCGCCTCCGCCCCCTTGCGGACGATGTCCCAGAAAGTGTCGCCGGGGGCCTGGTGGGTGACCAGGGCGACGGTCATCCGGGGGGTGTTCGCCTTGCCCGCCGAGCCGCCCGAGTCACCCTCCTCGTCGGCCTTCTTCCCCCCGGAACTGCTGGAGCAGCCGGCCAGGGCGAGGGCCGCGGCGGCGGCGAGGGCCACGGCGGGGGCGAATCCGCGGGAGCGGGCGTGCGAAGAGCGGTCCATCTTTCCTGCACCTCACTGTGCGACTGTGCGACGGGGAAGCCGTGTGCCAGACCAGAGAAGAACGGCTGTTGCGCTGGGACCGGATACAAGTCCTTGGGACGCCCGCTGTCAATACTTTGTTAAGACATCATTTCACGAGCTAGTCCGAATGTAAGTACAAAGTATTGACACGGTCGCCTCGGAGTCATACACCTGGGAGGCGGCAGGCCCCCGCCCAGCCCGAGGAGCGTCGCACATGGCCGAGTCAGTCCCGCGTTTCGATCTGATCACGATGGGCCGCATCGGGGTCGATCTCTATCCCCTGCAGACGGGTGTATCCCTGGCGGAGGTTGAGACCTTCGGGAAATTCCTCGGCGGATCGGCCGCGAACGTGGCGGTCGCCGCCGCCCGCCTCGGCCGCGCCACGGCCGTCGTCACCCGCACGGGCGACGACCCGTTCGGCGGCTATCTGCACCAGGCGCTCAAGGAGTTCGGCGTCGACGACCGCTGGGTGACCCCGGTCTCCGCCCACCCGACTCCCGTCACCTTCTGCGAGCTCTTCCCGCCGGACGACTTCCCTCTGTACTTCTACCGGCGCCCCAAGGCCCCCGACCTGGAAATCCATCCGGAGGAACTGGACCTCGACGCGATCCGCGCCGCCTCCGTCTTCTGGATCACCGGCACGGGGCTGAGCGAGGAGCCGAGCCGTACGGCGACCCTGGCCGCCCTCGCCCACCGCGCCAAGTCCGGTACCACGGTCTTCGACCTGGACTGGCGCCCCATGTTCTGGACCGACCCCGACCGGGCCCGCCCCCACTACGCCGAGGCGCTGCGGCACGCGACCGTCGCGGTCGGCAACGTCGACGAGTGCGAGATCGCCACGGGCGTGCGCGAGCCGCGCGCCTGCGCCGAGGCACTGCTGGCGGCCGGGGTGGAGCTGGCCGTCGTCAAGCAGGGCCCGAAGGGCGTCCTCGCCGTGCACCGCGACGGCCGCAGCGCCGAGGTGCCTCCGGTGCCGGTCGAGGTGGTCAACGGCCTCGGCGCGGGCGACGCGTTCGGCGGCTCGCTCTGCCACGGCCTGCTCTCCGGCTGGGCGCTGGAGCGGACCATGCGGTACGCCAACGCGGCCGGCGCCCTCGTCGCCTCCCGTCTCGCCTGCTCCTCCGCGATGCCCACCGAGGCGGAGGTCGACGACCTCCTCGCGCGAGCCACTCCCTGAACGGAGCAACGCCTTGTCCCTCAGCATCCCCGACCTCACCGCGGTCAGAGCCCGGCACCCGGAGGCGATCGCCGAGGCGGCCGCCCGCCGGGCACGCCGCCCGCTGATCGGCGGCTCCGGCCGCCTGATGATCGTCGCCGCCGACCATCCCGCGCGCGGGGCGCTCGGCGTCGGCGACCGCCGGCTCGCCATGGCCAACCGGGCCGACCTGCTGGAACGCCTGTGCACCGCGCTGTCCCGGCCCGGCGTCGACGGGGTGCTCGCCACCGCCGACGTGCTGGAGGACCTGCTGCTTCTCGGGGTGCTGGAGAACAAGGTCGTCATGGGCTCGATGAACCGCGGCGGCCTCGCGGGCGCCGCCTTCGAGATGGACGACCGTTTCACGGGCCACCGCGCCGAGGACATCGCCCGCCTCCGCTTCGACGCCGGCAAACTGCTGCTGCGCATCGACTACGACGACCCCGGCTCGCTGGCGACCATGGAGTCCACCGCCCGCGCGGTCGACGCCATGGCCGCGCGGGAACTGCCCGTCTTCGTCGAGCCGTTCATCTCGCGCCGCGTCGAGGGCCGGGTCCGCAACGACCTGTCAGCCGAGGCCGTCACCCGGTCCGTGGCCATCGCCTCGGGCCTGGGCGGCACCTCCGCCTACACCTGGCTGAAACTGCCCGTCACCCACGACCCGGACGACATGGGCGAGGTCCTGGAGACCTCCACACTGCCCGCCGTCCTGCTCGGCGGTGACATAGGGGGCTCCCCCGCGGACCAGGCCGCCGCCTACGAACGCTGGCGCAAGGCGCTCAGGCTGCCCACCGTGCAGGGCATGGTCGTCGGCCGCTCACTGCTCTACCCGGCCGAGGGCAGCGTGGAACAGGCGGTGGACACGGCCGTCGGACTGCTGTGACCGACGAGGCGACTCACGAGGAGAGGGACGAGGAGATGACGTACCACCTTCCGGCGGGCACGACCGCGGGCGGCGCTCTGGCCGTCGACGTGACGCCCGAGAAGGCCGGCTGGGGCCACTCCAGCCTGCGCGTGCTCCACCTGCCCCCCGGCGGCAGCCACACCTTCGACAGCGGCGACAGCGAGTGGATCGTCCTCCCGCTCAGCGGCGGCTGCACCGTCGCCACGGCCGACGACTTCGGCCAGGACACCTTCGAACTCGCCGGACGCGACAGCGTGTTCAGCGGCGTCAGCGACTTCGCGTACGTAGCGCGCGACGCCCGTACGACCGTGACGTCCACCGGCGGCGGCCGGTTCGCCCTCACCGGCGCCCGCTGCACCCGCCGGCTGCCCGCCCGCTACGGCCCGGCGTCGTCGGTGCCCGTGGAGCTGCGGGGCACCGGGAACTGCTCGCGACAGGTCAACAACTTCGGCGCGGCGGGGACGTTCGCGTGCGACAAGCTCATCGCGGTCGAGGTCATCACCCCGGGCGGCAACTGGTCCTCCTTCCCCCCGCACAAGCACGACGAGCACCGGCCCGGCGAGGAGTCGGTGCTGGAGGAGATCTACTACTTCGAGTTCGCGGACCACGACGGCACCCCCGGCCTCGGCTACCAGCGGGTCTCCCCGTCCGGGCACGGACAGGGCACGGACGTACTGGCCGAGGTGCGCGACGGCGACGTGGTCCTCATCCCCGACGGCTGGCACGGACCGTCCATGGCGGTCCCCGGCCACCACATGTACTACCTCAACGTCATGGCCGGCCCGGAGGCCGAACGGGCCTGGCTGATCTGCGACCACCCCGACCACGCCTGGATCCGCGACACCTGGGCGGGCCGGCCCGTCGACCCCAGGCTCCCCCTCTACACCGCACCGGAGAGGTCCGCATGAGCGCCGCCGCCACCCGCCGACTGACCACCGCCCAGGCCCTGGTGCGCTTCCTGGCCGCCCAGTACACCGAACGCGACGGCGTACGGCGCCGCCTGATCGCCGGCACCTGGGGCATCTTCGGCCACGGCAACGTGGCCGGACTCGGCCAGGCCCTCGTCGAGTACGGCGACGTCATGCCGTACCACCAGGGACGCAACGAACAGGCCATGGTGCACGCGGCCGTGGGCCACGCCCGCCACCTGAACCGGCTGTCCGCACAGGCGGTGACGACGTCCATCGGCCCCGGCGCCACCAACCTCGTCACCGGCGCCGCACTCGCCACGATCAACCGCCTGCCGGTCCTCCTCCTCCCCGGCGACTACTTCGCCTCGCACGCCGCCGACCCGCTGCTCCAGCAGCTGGAGCACCCGATCGAGGCGGACGTGTCCGTCAACGACACCCTGCGCCCCGTCTCCCGGTACTTCGACCGCGTCACCCGCCCCGAGGCGCTCGTCGCCTCCGCGCTCCAGGCGATGCGCGTGCTCACCGACCCGGCCGAGACCGGCGCCGTCACCCTCGCCCTCCCCCAGGACGTCCAGGCGGAGGCGCACGACTGGCCCGAGGAGTTCTTCGCCGACCGCGTCTGGCGCGTGCGGCGCCCCGCACCCGACCCGGAGGAGCTGGTCGAGGCCGTGCGGGCGATCCGCGCCGCCGGGCGGCCGCTGATCGTGGCGGGTGGCGGCGTCCACCACAGCGAGGCCGAGGACGCGCTGAAGGCGCTGGTGGACGCCACCGGCATCCCCGTCGCCTCCACCCAGGCCGGCAAGGGCGCGCTGCGCCACGACCATCCGGCCGACCTGGGCGCCGTCGGCCACACCGGCACCGCCGTCGGCGACGACGTCGCCCGCACCGCGGACCTGGTGATCGGGGTCGGCACCCGCTACACGGACTTCACCACGGCCTCCGGCACCCTCTTCCAGCACCCGGACGTCCGCTTCCTGAACCTCAACATCACCGCCTTCGACGCCCACAAGCTCGCCGCCCGCACCCTGGTCTGCGACGCGCGGGCGGGGCTCACGGCGCTGGCGGACGCGCTGTCCGGCCACCGGGTGGACGCGTCGTACGAGACCGGGTACCGCGCCGGCCGGGCCCGCTGGGACGAGACGGTGGAGGCGGCGCTCGGCGCCGACGACGACAGTGCCGTGCCGACCCAGACGCAGGTGCTGGGCGCGCTGGACGCCGTCGTCGGCGACGAGGACGTGGTGATCAACGCGGCCGGCTCGCTCCCCGGCGACCTGCACAAGCTGTGGCGGGCCCGCTCCCCGCGCCAGTACCACGTGGAGTACGGCTACTCCTGCATGGGCTACGAGATCCCGGCCGCGCTCGGCGTCCAGCAGGCCGCGCCCGGCACGCCGGTGTGGGCCCTGGTCGGCGACGGCACCTATCTGATGAACCCGACGGAGATCGTCACCGCCGTCCAGGAGAACCTGCCGGTCAAGCTGGTCCTGGTGCAGAACCACGGCTACGCGTCCATCGGCGGCCTCTCCGAGTCGGTGGGCGCCGAGCGCTTCGGCACCGCGTACCGCCACCGGGCGGCCGACGGCGCCTTCACCGGCGCCCCGCTCCCCGTCGACCTCGCCGCCAACGCGGCCAGCCTCGGCGTGGAGGTGCTGCGCGCGAAGACCGTAGGGGAGTTGCGCGAGGCCCTGCGGACGGCCCGCGCCTCCGACCGGCCGACCTGCGTCTACGTCGAGACGGACCCCGCGCCGACCGCGCCCGCCGCCGAGGCCTGGTGGGACGTGCCGGTCGCCGAGGTGTCCGCCCGCGAGGCCGCCACCGGCGCCCGGGCCGCGTACGAACGCGCCGTCGCCGACCGCCGCCGCCACCTCTGACACTTCGGCACCCACGCAAGGAGGTACGTCCATGGCGAGGACCGGCGACCCCGCACGTGCCGTGACCGCCCCCGCGCTCAGCACCCTGGAGTTCGCCCTGGACCGGGCCAGTCCGGTGCCGCTGTACTACCAGCTCGCCCAGCAGCTGGAGGCGGCGATCGAGCACGGCGTCCTCGCCCCGGGCAATCTGCTGGGCAACGAGGTCGACCTCTCCGTCCGTCTCGGCCTGTCCCGGCCGACCGTCCGCCAGGCCATCCAGTCCCTGGTCGACAAGGGCCTCCTGGTCCGGCGGCGCGGGGTCGGCACGCAGGTGGTGCGCAGCCAGGTCAGGCGCCCCCTGGAGCTGAGCAGTCTCTACGACGACCTGGAGGCGGCCGGGCAGGGACCCACCACGCGGGTGGTGCGCAACGAGGGCGTGCCCGCCTCCGCCGACGTGGCGGCGGCCCTGGGCATCGCGGAGGGCGGCGAGGTCACCGTCCTGGAGCGGCTGCGCCTCACCCACGGCCGGCCGGTGGCACTGCTGTGCAACTACCTGCCGGTGACTCTGCTGGAGCTCGACGACGCCCGGCTGGAGTCGACCGGCCTGTACCGGATGATGCGCGCCTGCGGCATCACCCTGCACAGCGCCCGCCAGACCGTGGGCGCCCGCTCGGCCACCCGCGAGGAGGCGGGCCGCCTGGACGAGGAGGAGGGTGCCGCACTGCTGACCATGACGCGCACGGCGTACGACGACACCGGGCGGCCGGTCGAGTACGGGACGCACATATACCGCGCGTCCCGGTACGCGTTCGACTTCCAGTTGCTGGTCAGGCCGTGACGCCGGTCAGTGGGCCCGGTCCAGCCGGGCCCGCTGCTCCGGGGTGAGGTCCAGGTCCACGGCGGCCAGGTTCTCCTCCAGCTGCGCCACCGACGACGCCCCGGCCAGCGGGACGATCGGCAGTTCGGCGCCGATCTGCCAGGCGAGGACGACCTGGTTGACGCTCGCGCCGGTCTCCCGGGCGATGTCGCGGAGCACCGCGAGCCGGACCGGGGTGCCCGGGTGGTCGTAGTCCGGGGGCAGGGGCTTGTCCTCGCGGACGTACGCCCCGGTGAGCAGCGGCGAGTAGGCGACCAGGGTCAGGGCGGGCTCGGCCCGCAGGTAGCCGAGCAGTTCGGGGCCGGCGTGGCCGAGGCTGCCGTCCGGGAAGAGGTCACTGGGCACGTCGAAGCGGGGCCGCAGGTGGCTGTGCTGGTACTGGAGCACCTCGTAGCCGGGCAGTCCGGCCGCGGCGGCGAGCGCGCGGGCCCGCTCCACGCGCCACATCGCCTGGTTGCTGACGCCGAGCAGTCCGACCGTGCCCTCCGCGACCAGTTCTCCGAACCCCTCGACGGTCTCGCGCTGGGGCACGGTGTGGTCGTCGATGTGGGCGTACAGCAGGTCGAGCTTGTCGACGCCGAGCCTTTCCCGGCTGCGCTCGGCGGCCTCGCGGATCACCTTGGCCGACAGGCCCTCCGCGTTGTCGGTGTAGCTGGTGCCGGGGGCGAGCGGGCGGGCGCCGACCTTGGTGGCGATGACGATCTCGTCGCCGATGCCGCGGCTGCGCCGCCAGCGGCCGAGGAGTTCCTCGCTCTGGCCGCCCTGGCCGCCATCGGTCCAGAAGGCGTAGTTGTCGGACGTGTCGATGAAGTTCCCGCCGGCCTCGACATAGCGGTCGAGAACGGCGAAGGAGGTCTTCTCGTCGGTCAGCGAGCCGAACAGCATCGCGCCGAGCGCGAGCACGCTCACCTCACGGCGGTGGGCCGGATCGGTGCCGATGGTGCGGTACTTCATGGTGGTCCTCCCCTTCGCGCCCGGTCGTCCGGGCACGAGGGGGAGTCTTCAGTTTGAAGTGCGCTTCAAGTCAAGCGTCTCGAGTGTCTTCGCGGATGTCGTTCCGGGTGTCATCCCTGGTGTCATCCCGGGGGTCTTCCCGAAGGGGTCGGGCGAAGGGACCCTCCAGCGCGGCCCACTGGAGCAGCATGATCGTCTTCGCGTCGGCGATCTCGCCGGTGCGGATCATCTCCAGGGCCCGGCCGAAGGGCAGTTCGAGGGTCTCGATGTCCTCGCCCTCCTCGTCCAGGCCGCCGCCCTCGTGGGTGCGGGTGGCGGGGCCGTAGGCGGCGGCGTAGAAGCTGACGCGTTCGGTGACCGAGCCGGGGCTCATGTAGACGTCGAAGACGTGCCGGACCTCGCCGACGGTGTGCCCGGTCTCCTCGACGACCTCGCGCCGCACGGCGACCTCGGGGTGCTCGTCCTCGTCGTCGAGCAGCCCGCCGGGTGTCTCGATCAGCATGCCGTCGGGGTGGCCGTTGACGTAGACGGGGAGGCGGAACTGGCAGGTGAGCAGCACGGTTCCGCGTTCCGTGTCGTGGAGCAGCACGGTGGCGCCGTTGCCGCGGTCGTGGGTCTCGCGCTCCTGGGTGCTCCAGGTGCCGTCGGCGCGCTGGATGTCGAAGGTCGTGGTGCGTTCGACGTACCAGTGACTGGACAGGAGCCGTACGTCCCGGACCCTGACCCGGGGGTTGCCGGTCAGGTCCCGGCCCGCCCGGTCGAGTCCGGTGCGGCCCCGGCGGTCCGGGGTGTCGATGCCGGCGGTCATCGGCGGCCGTCCGGCCGGGGGCCCTCCGGGGGCACGGTGTGGGGCAAGTTGGTCATGCCCGCTTCTATCACCTGGTCCGGTCGCGTACGAAGTCGAGGGAGGCGGTGAAGCAGTCCTCGACGTCCTGTTCGGCCGCTCCGATCCACAGGTGGTCGGCGCCGGGGACGGCCCGGAAGGCGGCCTCCGTGCCCACCGCGCGCAGTGCCGAGGCGAGTGCCTCGCCCTGGGCGACGGGGATGAACGTGTCCTCGGCTCCGTGGAGGATCAGGAACGGCGGGGCGCCGGGCGCGACCCGGGCGAGCGGGCTGGCGGCGCGGGCCCGGTCCGGGGCGTCGGCGGCGGGGGCGCCGAGGAGTGCCGCCTCGGGCGTGTGCGGGGGCGCGGCGGTGAGGTCGGTGGGGCCGTACCAGACGACGCAGCCGGAAACGGCTGCCGGGGCGGCGGTCAGGGCGAGGAGCGCGGCGAGATGGCCGCCCGCGGACTCGCCCCAGGCGACGACGCGGTCGGCGTCGACGCCGAGTTCGGCGGCGCGGGTGCGCAGCCAGGCCAGCGCCGCCGACAGGTCGTCCAGCGGGGCCGGGAAGGCGGCTTCGCCGCTGAGCCGGTAGTCGGGGCAGGCGACGGCGAACCCGGCTCGCACGAGGCGGGCGAAGGGGCCGGGCCGCCGGTCGCGGAAGCGTGGGCCGAGGTCGTCGCGCAGTCCGGTGCGCCATGCGCCGCCGTGGACGAAGAGGATCACGGGCGGCGGGCCGGCGGCCGGCTCCTCGGGGAGCCACAGGTCGAGTTGCAGGGGGCGGCTGCCGTCGCGGACGGCGTACGGGACGGCGCGCAGGAGCCGTACGCCGTCCGCGGGGTGCGCCGCGGCCGGCAGGGGCAGCGCCGCGGGGTCGGGCGGGGCGAGGAACGGGGCGAGTGCGCAGTGCACGAGGTCACTTCCCGGGTGTGCGGGGCGGGCGGCCGGCGAGGTGGGGCAGCAGTCGGTGTGCGTTGGCCGTCGTCAGGTCCCGCCAGCCGGCCGCGCCCGACGGCACCGGGGCCGCTTCGACGGAGGCGATGTGGGCGTCCACGGCGTGCGCCGGGGTCCAGCAGTAGTCGCTGCCGTACAGGAGCCGGTCCGGTTCGACGAGCCCGAGCAGCGCGGGGACCTGGCGCGGGAAGGCGGGGCCGGCCATGTCGTAGTGCAGGCGGCGCAGTTGCCGGACGGCGTCGGGGGCGCCGTCCTCGCCGGACGGCAGGAAGAGCTTCATGAAGCCGTTGATGCGGTCGGCGAGGGCGGGCAGCGCGCCACCGCAGTGCGGGACGATCACCTCGAGGCCTGGATGGCGTTCCAGGGTGCCGGCCATGAGCAGGTCGGTGACGGTACGGGCGGTGTCGAAGACGAACTCGACCATGGGGCGCGGCCGTCCGAGCGCCGACCTCTCCCAGCACACGGGGGAGGTCGGGTGCAGGAAGACGACCGCGCGGCGGCGGCCGAGTTCGGCGAGGACGGGCTCCAGCCGCGCGTCGCCCAGGTACACCCCGTGGGTGTTGGTCTCCAGTACCACTCCGTCGGCGCCGAGTTCGTCGAAGGCGTACGTGATCTCCGCGAGGGCGCCGTCCACGTCCGGCAGCGGCAGGGAGGCGAAGAAGCCGAAGCGGCCGGGGTGTTCGGCGGCGGTGCGGGCGGCGTCCTCGTTGACCTCGCGGGCGAGGCCGCGGGCGGCGGTGTCGTCGCCGAAGTGCACGCCGGGCGACGAGACGGAGAGGATCGAGGTGCGGATGCCGTTGCGGTCCATCAGCTCCAGGTGCGCTTCGGCGGACCAGGAGGGCCAGGCGGGCACGCCGTCGGGCAGTTCGTGGCCGGCGGCCTTCGCCCGGCGTACGTAGGACTCGGTGACGAAGTGGGCGTGGACGTCGACGAGGCCGGGTCCTTCAGCGGGGACCGTCATGGGGCTCTTCCTTCCGGGGGCGGTTTCTCGACGCGGCCGTACGGTCGCGCAGCCGGGTGACGGCGCGCTCGCCCAGCACGATGCCGAGCAGTCCGGTCAGGCCGATCAGGGGCGGGGCGGGTGAGGTGAGGCCGAGGGCCCAGTAGACGGCCCCCATCAGCAGCCCGGCCAGCAGGCTCACAGCAGGGCCGCGCGCACGGGCGAGTAGGGACCTCACAGCGCCCCCAGCAGGGCCTGGCCCGCGAGCATGCCCAGCAGGCCGAACAGGGCGACCGGCGGAGGCGCCGGGGACCTCACCTTCAGGGCGGCGTAGAGCGCGCCCACGAGAGCGCCGGCCAGCAGCGCCCATACGTACGCCATCGTGTTCTCAGCTTTCCGTTCGCCACTGGTGGTCGGGCAGGAAGGTCACGTCGTACCGCTGCGGCACGGTGCCGAACTTGTGCGGCTCCGGCACGAACGGGCGCTTGGGCAGGCCGAGTTCGTCGGTCTCGGTGCCGAGGGTCTCGAAGAACCGCTCGAAGGTGCCGCCGGGACCGGCCGCGACGCCGACTATCTGGCTGTGGTGGCGCTCGATGCGGTAGGCGTGCGGGCAGTTCTTCGGTACGAAGCCGAAGTCGCCGACGGTGAGCAGCTTCTCCTGCTGCTCGCCCTCGAGGTCCTCGACGAAGAGCCGGACGGCGCCCTGGGTGACGAAGAAGACCTCGTAGGTGTCGGGGTGGGAGTGGGCCGGGATGACGTCGCCCTTGGGACCGTCGCAGGTGAAGAAGTTGAAGGTGTTCTCGGTCTGCGGTCCGCCCGCGTAGATCGTGAACAGGTCTCCGAAGAGGTGGGCGCGGTCGCCCATGCCCTTCTCGATGAAGTACGGCTTGCCGGGTTCGGCGGGGATGAGTGAGTGGGAGCGCCTGGCGAATTCGATGGTCATGGGAGCCTCCGGTCGAAAAAGAACGTCAGGCTACCTGACGTTCATATGACTGTCAGGCTACCTGACATTTTGGGGTGGCGGCAAGCTCCCGCCCGGGAAAAAGAGGAAAACGCCTGCCGGAGCTGCCCGTATGCTCGGAGCCGGAGGAACCCGAGGAGACATGACGGAAACCGCACAGAACATGCCCCTGCTGCTGGCCGGAGCCAAGCGCTGGTTCGACGACGCGCTGATGGCGAGCATGCGGGCAGCGGGCGAGCAGCCGCTGAGCAGCGCCCAGGGCCAGGTCCTCGCCCTCCTGGACACGGAGGGCACCACGGTCGCCGAGCTCGCCCGCCGCCTCGGCGTCACCCGTCAGACCGCCCACCAGGCCGTGCACGGCATGGTGGGACTGGGGCTGCTGGAACAGGTGCCGGACCCCACCTCGGCACGCAACCGCCTGATCCGCATCACCGCGGAGGGCACCCGCGTCCACCAGCGCGCCCAGGCCACCCTCGACGTCATCGAGAACGTCCTTGCCGACCGCATCGGCGCCGCGCCGGCCACGGCACTGCGCGCCGCCCTGACCCTGCCGCGCGGCGAGCCGCCGGTCGTGGAGGCACCGTGAACAGACGACGACACAAGAAGCTGTCCCGCCGTCTCGTCGACGCCGCGCTGGTCGGCGACATCGCGGGGGTGAGAGCGGCGCTGCGGGCCGGAGCGCCGGCCGAGACGGCCGACACCGCGGGCACCACGCCGCTCTACCTGGCCTCCGTGAGCGGAGCCGCCGACATCGTCCGCCTGCTGCTGGCGGCCGGCGCCTCCCCCGACACCGAGAGCGGGATCGGCTCCGAGGGCACGCCCCTGTGCGGGGCGTCCTGCTGGGGTCACACCGAGGCGGTACGCGCCCTCCTCGAACACGGCGCCGACCCGAACCTCCGCGAGGACCACGGCACCGGCTGGTCCCCGCTGGAGTGGGCGATGAAGGGACCGCATCCCGAGACGGTCGACCTGCTGACCGCCGCGGGGGCGCGCGGCCCCCGCTGAGGCGCGTCAGGTCGGTCAGATCCGTGAGGTCCGCCGGAGACGGCGGACACGGCGGACCTCACTGGCCGTTCCGCTCGGCGTCCCTGATCCGCTCCGGCGTCCGGCCCTCACGCGGCTCCCGCGGAAACCGGTCGCCCGGGGTGGCCGTCGCCCTCCGCCGGAGCCACCGGTCCGGTCCGTGGTCGGGCCCGGCCCGGACGGGCCGGACCCCGGCGACGGTGGCCTCGGTCCTGCTCAACCGTGCAACCCGCTCATCCGTGCCCCCTGCTATCCGTGCACCCCGGCGCCCTCTGCGACGGCGTCCGGCTCGGCCGCGCGGGCGATGAGTCCGTCACGCGCGAGAGCGTCGGCACGGGTCGACGGCACCGTGCAGGCGTGCGCGCCGGCGATGGCTCCGTAGCGCGCGCAGCGCAGCGGGTCCTCGCCCTCCAGCCAGCCGAGCAGGAAGCCGGAGGCGAAGGCGTCGCCCGCCCCGTTGGAGTCCACCACCGGAGCGGGGGGAGCGACGGCGGGTACGTGGCTGAGGTCGCCGTCGACGAGCAGGTACGCGCCCTCGGCCCCGGCGGTGGCCACGACGATCCGGGCCCGGCCGCGCGCGGCGATGTCCCGCATGGTGTGCTCCGGGTCGGCCAGGGCGGTGGTGGACAGGAAGACCAGGTCCGCGGCGAGCGCGAACGGCTCGTGGTACGGATTGACGCCGTCCCAGTCGTGCAGGTCCGTCGAGAGGGTGACCCCGCACTCGCGCAGCGCCGGCAGGGCGTACGCGCACGGGTGCGTGATCACCACGTGGGCGTGGCGGCTCACGGCGGCGAGGGCACGCACCGTGACCTCGGGCAGCCGGTCGGTCTCCTGGCTGCGGGTGTTGTCGTACAGGGACAGCCGCCGCCCGTCCGGACCGACCAGGTTGACCGCGCGCTTGGTGCCCGCCGCGGAGTGCACCTCGGTGAAGGGGATCCCCCGGTCCCGGTGCAGCGCGCGCACCAGGTCACCCTCGGGGTCGGCCCCGACGACGTCGATGTGGTGGGCGCGCAGCCCCAGGGCGCTCACGCCGAGCGCGACGAAGTCCCCGCTCTGGCCCGCCCGGGTCACGATGCCCGGCTGGATCATGTAGCTGTCGGCGTAGGGGAGCGGCAGCTCCGGGACGTGGACGATGGTGTCCACGCCGGCGCCGCCCAGGACGAGGACGTCGGTCTCAATGGCCATGGGAGTCGGCTCGTTCCTCTCGCTAGGATGTCGTGAGTCAAGCAGCCGTCCGCCCGGTCGGCAATGACCTTCTGAAAGTTTCCGCAAGCCATTGCGGGTCGAACCAGTCCCAGACCGGACCGACCGTCACCTCCCGCGGACTGGTGCGGTGACGGTCAGGGTCACAGGCCGGCCAGCAGGCGCCCGGTGTAGCCGACCATCACGGTCCAGAACAGGCCCGTGTAGCCCCGCTCGCCGATGCCGGTGTTGAAGCGTCTGCCGAGGAACGTCGCGACGAACATCAGCGGCACGCACATCAGGGCGACAAGGTAGTCCCGACCCGTCAGCAGTGCGGCATCCGTCCAGACGGCGGTCTTCGTGACGTCCCCGACGAGTGAGGCCAGGGAGAGCGCGCCGACGAGGTGGAGGCGGTCCAGATCCAGTCCGCGGACCGCGAGGCCCTTCAGGGGGCCGGACGTACCGCTGAATCCGGACGTCGCACCCGAGGCGAAGGCCAGCAGCGGGGAGCCGGCCCGCCGCCAGCGGGTCAGATCGAACGTCTCCGCCAGGAACGCGGCGGCGAAGCTCGCGATGACCGCGAGCGTCACGGCCCGTTCCGGGGCGGAGACGAGCAACTTGGCCCCCAGGAAGGCCCCCGCGGCGACCAGCAGGATCACGACCGCGGCCTTGCGGAAGGGAAGCGTCGTCCGGTAGGCGAAGACCTTCACCAGGTTGTTGGCGGCGAGGAGGAGGGCCGCCAGCGCCACCCCGGACTTGGTGCCGAGAACCAGCGCCAGCGTGGGGACGAGGATCAGACTGCCCCCGAACCCGGCCGAGGCGGACAGGAGGAACGCGGCCGCCACCGCGAGGAACACGACCGGAATCAGAAGCGGCTCCATCGCGTCTCGCCTTACGGGATCGTCGACAGGTCGATCTGGAACATCCCTCGGCCGTGGGTCACGCAGACGAGCACCTCGTCCATCCAGAACAGGTCGTCGACCGAGCAGTTGGTCGGGCCCTCGTTCGTCGGCGACCAGTTCGCCCCGGCGTTCTCGCTGGCGAACAGGCCCACCTCGGTGCCGCAGTAGAGCAGGTCCGTCCGCCGCGGGTGCACTGCCAGGGCCCGGATCGGCGCGCGCGGCAGAGCGGTGGCGAGGTCGGTCCAGGCGGCACCGGCGTCCGTGGTCACCCACAGGTTGCCACGCTCGTATCCGCCGAAGGTGACGTAGGCGGTGTCCGGGTCCGTCGGGTGCACGGTGATGCCGGTGCAGAAGCGCCGTGGCGCCAGCGGACTCGGCCCCGTCGCGCCCACGCGTGCCCAGGCCGGCGTCGGCGCGGTGCCGTTGGCGGTGCGGAAGACCATGCCGTTCTCGTGGCCCACCCACACCACGTCCGAGTTGCCGCGCGCCACCGCGATCGCGCTGATCAACGCGCCGGCGCCGGGCTTGATCGCCCGCCAGGCCGGTCCGTCGGCAGGAGTGTTGGGCTGCTTGGCGTTGTCGGTCCGCCACAGCGACGCGCCGCCTGCCAGGATCCGGTTCTCGTCGTTGGGATCGAGCACGAACGGTGCGATGAAGAGCGCGTTCTCGTTCTTCGCGTCCGGGATACGGAAGGGCACCTGCTTCCAGGACCAGTCGCGCGTCGCGAAGTTGAAGAACTGGCCGCTGATGTAGCGGTCGCCCTGCGTGTCGTCGCTGGTGGCGCCGTCGGTGTTGCGGTGGATGTTGAGGAAGACGTACTCGCCGTAGAACACGTCGGGGTCGGTGGGGTCGGAGGCGCACCAGCCGCCGTCACCGCCGAAGAACTCGCGCCAGTCCTGGGTGCCGAGGGCGGGGTCGAAGACGAGCGAGCCGTTGTCCTGCGCGCCGCCGATGATCTTCCCGCTGCCGGAGTGGCCGGCCCCTGCGTAGAACTGCGTCACGCCGTAGTCGTTCACCAGCTCGGTCCACCCGTTCACGAACGGGGGCTCCGGCTCGGTTCCGACCGTCGCCAGGTCGTCCGCCCTGAACACACCGCCGTCGTTGCCGAAGAACACCGTGCGGTTGGTGACCCCGTCGTACGAGGGGTGCGCGACGATCGCGTGCTGGTCGGCGTGGACCGAGGTGGGCTCCCACCAGGTGCTGATCTCGGCCAGATGGTCGCCGCCGTCGGTGCTGCGGTACAGGTCGATGCCGCCGACGACCACCAGGTCGGCGTCGGTCGGGTCCCCGGCCCAGACGGCGTTGTCGTACCAGCCCTGACCGCCGAGGTAGTCCGACGGCAGGCCGTCCGGGGTCAGCGTCTGCCTCCGCGTGTAGGACGCCCCGCCGTCCTGCGACCGCCAGATCTGGCCGGTGGTCATCTGGACCGACGCGTAGACGATCTCCGGGTCCTTCGCCGCGTACGCGAGCTCGACCCGGCCGCTCCACGGGCCGCCGGTCGCGAGGTCCCACGTGAGACCCCCGTCCCGGCTGAACCAGGCCGCGCCGGCGCCCAGTGCCCCGGCGACCGCCTTGTCGCTGTCCAGCGGATCGAATCGGACGTCACCGAGCGGGTGGCCGAGCACCTTGGTCCAGGTGGCCCGCGCGGGGTCGGCGCTGCGGAAGAGCCCGGTGGAGGTGGCCGCGAGGACGACCGCCCCGTCCCGCGACACCGCGATCCGGCTCACGAACTGGAAGTCCGGGGTCTGGGTGGCCGTGATGGGGGCCCAGGCGACCGCGTCGGTGGTGCGGAAGATGCCGTTGCCCCGGATCGCGTCGAGGTTGTGGAAGGCCTCGCCCGTCCCCACGTACATCGTGGCCGCGTCGGACGGGTCCACGGCGATGCAGCCGCAGGAGAGGTTCTCCAGGAAGTCGTCGACCGGTGCCCATTGGGCACCGCCGTCCTCGGTGTGCCACACCCCGCCGCCGGCGCTCACGGCCCAGATGCTGTCCGGGTCGGCCGGGTCGATCACGATGCCGCGGGTCCGTCCGCCGATGTTCCCCGGGCCGAGCCACACCCAGTTGGACAGTTGCATGCCGGCCGTCGGGGCCGGTCCGGCCCGGCGAGTCCGGCCGTTCAGACCGGTCGGCACACCGGCGGTCATGGGCGGCGCCTCGCGACCCAGCAGGCTCTCCACCTGCACGTAGGCCTCGCCCAGACCGTGCGGCCGGACGTTCCCGTCGTCACTGCGCTCCTGCTTGACCCGGAAGAGCCCGCGGGCGGTGGGCAGGTCGGGGAAGTCGAGGCGCAGCAGGGCCCGTCGTACCGCGGTCTCGGGCAGGGCCGCGAGCGTCTCGTTCGTGGTGCCCCGGAAACGGCACAGCGCCTGCACCTGCGCGACGCTGATGTTCTTCGACTGGGCGACTTCTTCGGTTGAGATGGCCATGATGGCACCCCCGATCGGGGTGGGATGGTGCGGTGGGGACGAGAGGGCGTCTAGGGCCGGAGCCTGGGCGCCCGCCTCGGGGTCGCGCGGTCCAGTTCCACCTCCCAAGCGAGCGTGCCGGTGCGGGGATCAACGGCTCTGAGGACGACGGCGCCGGAGTCGGGGCGGAGGAGGAGGTCCATGCGTCTGTCGCCGACCAGGCTCCGGTCCAGTACGGCGGACTGCCGGTCGGAAGAAGCCGCCGGAGGTGCGGGAGCCGGCACCTCGGCGTCGGCCGTCTCCGGGAGCGCCTCTGCCTCCGCCCCGGCTTCCGCCCAGGCCCCCGCTCCGGCTTCCGCCCACGCCTCGGCCCCGGCCTCCACCTCGGGGAGCACTTCCAGCGAAGGGGTGCCGGCCAGAGTGACCCTCACAGCTCCGTGCGCCACGCGCCGGGACTCCTCCAAGACGCGTGCGCTCGGTGCGGCACCCCCGCGGTACCAGGTCCGGGCGACCCAGCGGAGCACCACGGCGTCGTCGGCCACGTCGGACCGCAAGGTGAAGGCGCGGGTGTCGTCGAGGGTGCAACGCGCCCACGGCGGCAGGCCGACGGGCTCCGAGGTCCAGCGGTCCTCGCCGGTCGCGGCGTCGAGCACCACGACCACGAGCGTCGGCGACGGGCTGATCCGCAGGGTCACGACGGAACCGGCGAGCAGTGCGCACGGTCGCAGGCTGGGCCCGTGGCGCCACAGCAGGGCGCCGGTCTCCAGGTCCAGCGCCATCAGCGCACCTTCGTGATCGTGCACGACGGCCTGCCGGCCGCGCGCATCGGCCACGCCACGCGGAACTCTCGCCATCCGGACCCCCCAGGTGGGCGTCGCAGGAACGCGGATGCTGTGTCACGGGCCGGGACGTGAGGCGTGCGGGCCGCCCGACGCGACCGAGTGCGACCGAGGACGCAGGCCCGGCCGTGGGGCGCCGCAGTGCACTTTCATCGTCCCTCCGACCGGGGAGGGCGGCAAATGGATCTGCCCTGCCGTCCCGTCGGTTGACGCATACACCATCCGGGCGGGACACCCGCGTGTGTCCGCGTGTGTCCGCCGTGCGCATCACGGCGCCGGCACCGCGCTCTCCGCCCGCTTCAGCGCGGTGCGCGCACCGCGCTCGCTGCCGAGCCCGATCGTCGTGACCCGCTGACTCCGGTCGAGCACGCCGGTCCCCGACCGGTCCCGAGAATGATCAAGGACCGGTTTCGGATGCTTCCGAAACCGGCCCTGATCTGCGACTGTCTCCAGTCGGGACGACAGGATTTGAACCTGCGACCCCTTGACCCCCAGTCAAGTGCGCTACCAAGCTGCGCCACGTCCCGGCGTACTCACACGCGGCGAACCGCGCGATCACGCGTAGAGAACTTTACCCCACCCGCCGGGCCACTCCTACGCGGGCACGGACGAGGCACAATCGGCCCATGGACAGCCCTGCCGACAGCCCCCGACACAGCGCAGACCCGCTCCGCCCGGTGGACGCGCGCGACCGCGACGGCGAGGGGCGCGCTCGTAACGCCCGGCCCCGGGACGGGCTCGGACGCCCCCTGCCGTACGGCGCGGACGGCGTCCCCCGCCAGCCGGAAGGCGTCGTGCGCGCCCCCGGGGAGACGGTCACCGAGGCGCAGCGGCTGCTCGACGCGGGGCGGCCGTTCCACGCGCACGAGGTCTTCGAGGACGCCTGGAAGTCGGGCCCCGAGGAGGAACGGGAGCTGTGGCGGGGGATGGCCCAGCTGGCCGTGGGGCTCACGCACGCGGCCCGCGGCAACGTCACCGGCGGGGCGAGGCTGCTGCGGCGCGGGGCCGGGGCGGTGACGGAGTGGGCGGCTTCGGCGTCCGGGCAGGACCGCCCTCACGGGATGGATCTGGGGCGGATCGCCGGGTGGGCCCGGGAGCTGGCGCAGGACGTGGAGGGCGGCGCGCCCGTGGACGCGGGAGCGCGGGCGCCTCGGCTGCGGGGCTGAGATCCGCCGCCCGCGGGATCGGGGAGAGCCCGGCCCCGGGATTGGGGAGAACCCGGCCACAGGATTGGGGGGAGCCCGGCCACAGGATCGGGGAGAGCCCGGCCACAGGGCTGAGGAGAGCCCGGCCGGGGCGTTGTCAGTGGCGTACGGCAGACTCGTGGCGTGCGGAAGATTCATGTGATCGGTATCGGCGCGGGCGACCCCGACCAGCTGACCCTGCAGGCGGTCCGGGCGCTGCGGAGCACGGACGTGTTCTTCGTCCTGGACAAGGGCGAGGTGAAGTCCGACCTGGTGCGGCTGCGCCTCGACATGCTGGAGACGCACGTACCGGAGGGGACGTACCGGATCGTCGAGGCACGCGACCCCGAGCGGGACCGGAGCGCGGGCGGCACGGCGTACTCCCCCGCCGTCGAGGACTGGCGCAGCGCCCGTGCCGGCATCTACGAGCGGCTGATCGCCGAGGAACTCGGCGAGGACCAGAGCGGCGCGTTCCTGGTGTGGGGCGACCCGGCGCTCTACGACAGCACGCTGGGCATCCTGGAGGAGATCACGGAGCGCGGCGCGGTGGCGTTCGAGTACGACGTCGTGCCGGGTATCAGCAGCGTCTCCTCGCTCGTCGCCCGGCACCGCACCGGGCTGAACAGGGTGGCGCGCCCGGTGCAGATCACCACCGGGCGCCGGCTCTCGGAGGGCTTTCCGGAGGGCGTGGACGACGTCGTGGTGATGCTCGACGCCCACCAGGCCTTCCGGCAGTACGCGGATCAGGACATCGACATCTACTGGGGCGCCTACCTGGGCACCCCCGACGAGATCCTCGCCTCCGGTCCGATCGCCGAGGCCGCGCCCCGCATCGAGCGGCTGCGCGCACAGGCGCGGGAGCGCAAGGGCTGGATCATGGACACGTATCTGCTGCGGCGCAACCCCGGCGACGGCTGACCGAACCGGCTGACCAGCCGGTCCGGCGGCTGTACCCGGGCGGACCGCCCCCGCATGCGTGGCCGGTGCACCGGTGTGATCGTGACCGTGTGACAGTCGCCGAGGAAACGCCACGGACCGCCGCCGCCCAGCCGCCCGTGCTGGACAGGCGCCGCCGCAACGTCGTCTTCGTCACGATCATGCTGGGCATGCTGCTGGCGGCCCTGGACCAGACCATCGTCGGCACCGCGCTGCCGACGATCGTGTCGGACCTGGGCGGCGGCGAGCACATGTCGTGGGTGGTGACCTCGTACCTGCTCGCGGAGACCGTGGCGACGGTGCTGGTCGGCAAGTTCGGCGACATGTTCGGCCGGAAGGTCGTCTTCCAGGTCTCGGCGATCGTGTTCATCACGGGCTCGTTCCTGTGCGGGCTGGCCACGACCATGCCGCTGCTGATCATCTGGCGGGCGATGCAGGGCATCGGCGCGGGCGGGCTGATGGTCACGTCCATGGCACTGATCGCGGACGTCATCCCGCTGCGGGAGCGCGGCAAGTACCAGGGCGCCATCGGCGCGGTGTTCGGGGTGGCGACCGTCATCGGGCCGTTGCTGGGCGGGCTGTTCACCGACCACCTGTCCTGGCGCTGGGCGTTCTACGTCAACGTGCCCATCGCGATCGTCGTCGTCATCGCCGCCGCCCGCACCATCCCGGTGGTGAAGTCGGCCGCCCGGCCCGTCGTCGACTATCTGGGCATCGCACTGGTCGCGGTCGGCGCGAGCGCACTGATCCTGGCGACGAGCTGGGGCGGCAACGAGTACGCGTGGGGCTCGGCAGTGATCATCGGCCTGTTCGCCGGAGGGCTGATCGCACTCGGGCTGTTCTGCTGGGTGGAGACCCGGGCGGACGAACCGATGCTGCCGATGCGGCTGTTCCGCGACCCGGTGTTCACGGTCTGCTCGGTCCTCAGCTTCATCGTCGGCTTCGCGATGCTCGGCGCGCTGACGTATCTGCCGACCTACCTGCAGTACGTCGACGGCGACTCGGCCACCGTCTCGGGCGTCCGGACACTGCCGATGGTGGCCGGACTGCTGATCGCGTCGGTCTTCAGCGGCAGCGTGGTCAGCAGGACGGGGCGGTACCGGCTGTTCCCGATCGTGGGCACCCTGGTGATGGGCGTCGGCCTGTATCTGATGTCGCTCATGGACCCGTCCACGGGCGCCTGGCTGGAGTCGCTGTACATGTTCGTGCTCGGCACGGGCATCGGCCTGTCCATGCAGGTGCTGACCATCGCCGTGCAGAACACCGTCGACTACGCCGACCTCGGCACCGCGACCTCCGGCGTCACCTTCTTCCGCACGCTGGGCAGTTCCTTCGGCACCGCGGTCTTCGGCACGATCTACGCCAACGCGCTCGGCCCCAACCTGCGGGACGGCGTCACGACCGCCGCGGAGACCGGAGCCGCCGACCCGGACGTGATCAGCGGCGCGGCGACCAGTCCGGAGGGCGTGCACCGGCTGCCGCCGGACGCGTCGGCGCCGGTCATCGGCGCGTACGCGGACACCATCCAGACCGTGTTCCTGTGGACGGTGCCGGTCGCGGCGCTCGGCTTCCTCGTAGCCCTGTTCCTCAAGCAGGTCCAGCTGCGGGACAGCGCCCGCATGGGCTCCACCGACATGGGCGAGGGCTTCGCCTCACCGCACGACGCCAGCAGCAGACGGGCGCTGGAGGCCGCCGTCGGCAGGATCATCGGCAGTACGGAGCTGGACACCGCCCGCCGGATCATCGCGGACAGCGACACCCGGCTCGACATCGCCGGCGCCTGGGCCGTCATGCAGGTCGAGCTGTTCACCCGGCTGGTCGGGCACGCCAGCCTCGGCCTGATCGCCGCTCGCCGCCGGATGCCGCCGGAGGTCCTGCTGCCGGTCTTCGACCGCATGGTCGAGGAGGGCTTCCTGACCCGTCACGGCTCCCTGCTCTCCCACACCGACGCGGGCGCCCGCGAGGCGCTGGTCATCGGACGGGCCTGGACCGCCTGGCTGGAGGACCGGGTGGAGCAGGACGTCGGCCGCCCCTCGGACGCGGAACTGCGCGCCGCGCTCGACTCCATCGCGAAGCGCCTGCTGGTCGAGGACCTGGGCAACGGCCTGCCGGGCCGCGTGCGGCAGCCGGTCACGGTCCGCTGACACCCGGCCGGTCACTCACCCGCGGCTCTCGTGCGCGCTGCGACCCGGACCGGTCACGGTCCACCGTGGCCCGGACCCCGGTCACGGCCCAGTGTGGCCCGGACCCGGTCATGGTGCGCTGAGGCCCGGGCCGGTCACCGTCCGCCGGTTCCGAGCGGTCACGGTCACGGTCCGCCGAGGCCCAGACGCTCCAGTACCGCCGGCACGTCGGGCACCACCCGCACACCCTCCGGCAGCGGGGGCCTGCGAACCATCACCACCGGCAGCACCAGTTCCCGGGCAGCCGTGAGCTTGGCCGCGGTGGCCGCTCCCCCGCTGTCCTTGGTCACCAGGACGTCGATGCGGTGATCGCGCAGGAGGGCCGTCTCGTCGGCCACCGTGAACGGGCCGCGGGCCAGCACGACACGGGTGTCCGGCGGGAGGGGCGGCTCGGGGGGCTCCACCGAGCGAACGACGAAGTGGAGGCCGGTCAGGTGCGCGAAGGCGGCCAGACCCAGGCGGCCGGTGGTCAGGAACACGCGGCGGCCGAGGCTCGGGAGCCGGTCGGCCGCCTCGGCGAGGGAGGCGACCGGATGCCAGTGGTCACCGGGGCCGGCCTGCCAGCCGGGGCGGCGCAGGATCACCGCGGGGACGCCGGTGGCCGCCGCGGCGCGGACCGCGTTCGCCGTGATGGTACCGGCGAAGGGGTGGGTCGCGTCGACGAGGGCGTCCACGTGCTGCTCGCGCAGCCAGGCGGCCAGTCCTTCCGGTCCGCCGAAGCCGCCGGTCCGCACGTCACCGGCGAGGGGGCCCGGCCGGGTCACGCGTCCCGCGAGGGAGGTGGTGACGCGGACACCGGGACACGCGGTCAGGTCGCCGGCCAGCCGACGGGCCTCGGTGGTGCCGCCGAGGATCAGCACGTGGCGGGACGGGCGGGACGGGGACGGGCGGGACGGGGACGGCAGCGGGCTGGACGACGGGACCGGACAGGACATGCGTCGAGACTACGGGCCGTCAGTGCACCAGGAGCTGAAGGCCCCCCACCACCGTCGCCGCGATCACCAACCGCTCGAACAGGCGCTGGTTGATCCGGTTCACAGCCCATTTGCCGATGAACGCACCGGGCACCACGAACACCACGAGTGCGGCGTCGAGGACCAGCGAGTGGCCGTCGATCAGGCCGAGGCCGGCGCTGAAGGGCAGCTTGGAGACGTTGACGATCAGGAAGAAGAAGGCCGACGTGCCCAGGAATCCCAGCTTCCGGAAGCCCGCGGAGAGCAGGTACATCGACATCACCGGGCCGCCCGCGTTGGCGACCATCGTGGTGAAACCGCCGAGGACGCCGTACGAGCGGGCCTTCACGCGACCGGCCCGCGACATCGTCCCGTCCGGCTGTTCGGCCGGCTGCCCGGCCGCGTCGGCCTGCCGTCGGCGCCACACCGTCACCGCGGCCATGAGCAGCAGGATCACACCGATCGAGGTCCGTACGAGCGCGTCGTTCGCCCACACCAGGAACACGGTGCCGGCGGCCACGCCGGCCCCCACGGCCGGAAACAGCCGCCACAGCGTGGGCCAGTGCGCGTGGCGCCGGTACGTGAGGACGGCCAGGACGTCACCCGCGACCAGGACCGGCAGCAGGATGCCGGTGGAGGCACGGGCGGGCAGGATCGCCGCGAAGATCGCGAGATTGACCGTGTTGGCCCCGCTCACGGCGGTCTTGGAGAAGCCGACGAGGAAGGCGGCGAGGGCGAGGGCGGCGAACTCCCAGCCGGTGAGGTGCCAGTGCGTCATGATGTCCATTGCGGGCACTGATGCTATGCGGCACCCGACCGACGCCGTAAGCACCGTCTCGCCAAGTGGCCCCTCAGCCGACCGCGTACCGCACCCGCAGCTCCCGCTTCAGCACCTTCATGCTCGGGCCCAGCGGCAGCGCGTCCGTGAACTCCACGCGGCGCGGGTACTTGTACCTGCCGAGGTACCGCTTGGACCACTCGGTGACCTCGGCGGCGTCCGGCGTCGCACCGGGGGCGGGGACGACGACGGCGCACACCTCCTCGCCGTGCAGTTCGTCCGGGAGGCCGATGACGGCGACCTGCGCGACGGCGGGGTGGCGCATCAGCACCTCCTCGACCTCGCGCGGATAGACGTTGTAACCGCCGCGGATGATGATGTCCTTCTTCCGGTCGACGATCCTGAGGAACCCCTCGTCTTCCTTGGTGCCGAGGTCCCCGGTGCGGAACCAGCCGTCGACGAGCGCCTCGGCGGTGGCCTCGGGCCGGCCCAGGTAGCCGGAGAAGACGTTGTGGCCGCGCACGACGACCTCACCCAGCTCACCGGGCGGCAGCAGCTCGATGCCGTCCTCGGCCTCCGCGCGGGCGATCTCGACGTCCACGCCCCACAGCGGGTGGCCGATCGTGCCGGGTTTGGCACCGAACACCGGCTGGTTCACGGCCGCCGCCGGGGAGGTCTCCGACAGCCCGTACCCCTCGTAGATCTTGGCGCCGAAGGCCTCCTCGAACCGCTCCAGCACGGCGACCGGCAGCGAGGCGCCGCCGGAGACGCACACCCGCAGGCCGGGCAGGGCGTCGGCCCCGGCCGCCGCGGCGGCGAGTGCGACGAACATGGTCGGCACCCCGTGGAAGGTGTTGACCTTCTCCCTCACCATCAGTTCGATCGCGCGCGCCGCGTCGAAGCGCGGCAGCAGGACGAGGGTGGCACCCGCCCGCCAGGTGGAGTTCAGGGAGACGGTCTGGCCGAAGGCGTGGAACAGGGGGAGCGCGCCGAGCGCGACGTCGTCGGGCCGGATGTCGTTGGCGTCGAAGGCGTTGACGGTCGCGTTCATCACCAGGTTGAAGTGGCTGAGCACCGCGCCCTTGGGGACGCCCGTGGTGCCGCTGGTGTAGAAGACGACGGCCGGGTCGTCGGCGTCGCGGGTGACGTACGAGGGCAGCGGCTCGGCGTCGGCCGCGAGCTTGTCGAACTCGTCGCCGAGGGTGATCACCCGTACGCCCGCCTCCCGCGCCGCGGCCGCCCCGGTCTCCGCCTGCGCCGGGTGGCACAGCAGCAGCGTGGCGCCGCTGTCGCGCAGGACGTGCTCGACCTCGGCGGGTGACAGCAGCAGGTGAACCGGTACGACGACGCCACCGGTCGCGGCGATCGCGTAGTAGGCGACGGGGAAGTCGGCGGTGTTCGGCGCCATCAGCGCGACCCGGTCCCCCGGCCGGACGCCCAGGCCGGTGAGGGCGCCGGCCCGGGCCCGGGCCCGCTGCCACACCTCGGCGAAGGTGAGCCGCAGGTCGCCCTCGACCAGCGCCTCCTTGTCGGGACGGCGTCGGGCGTTCTCGGCGAGTACGGCGGCGACGGAGAGGGTTGCCATGGGGTGTTGCTCCGTTTCCTTGCTGCGGCTCTGCGGAGGTGGGTGGTGTGCGGCTGGCCGGTCCCCCTTGCGGTTCGGCCAGTCCCTGGTGCGGTTCGGCCAGTCCCTGGTGCCGTTCAGCCAGTCCCTAGTGCCGTTCGACGAGGACCGCGCTGCCCTGCCCCACGCCGACGCACATCGTGGCGAGCCCGCGGGCCGCTCCCGTGCGGCGCATGCGGTGGAGCAGGGTGGTCAGGATGCGGGCGCCGGAGCAGCCGAGCGGGTGGCCGAGCGCGATGGCACCTCCGCTGGGGTTGACCAGGTCCGGGTCGATGCCCAGCTGGTCCACGCAGGCGAGGGCCTGGGCGGCGAACGCCTCGTTGAACTCGGCCTCCGCGAGGTCGCCGACGTTCCAGCCGGCCCGGGCGAGGACCCTGCGGGTCGCGGGGACGGGGCCGATGCCCATGACGTCCGGGTGGACGCCCGCCGAGCCGCCGGCGACGTAGCGGCCGAGGGACTCCAGGCCCAGGTCGTCGAGGGCCTCCTCGCTGACCAGCAGGAGTCCGGCGGCGCCGTCGTTCATCGGGGAGGCGTTGCCCGCGGTGACCGTGCCGCCGGGGCGGAAGACGGGCTTCAGGCGGCCCAGCTTCTCCAGGGACGTGTCCTCGCGGACGCACTCGTCGGTGTCGACGACCACGCCGTCGGGACGCTCGACGGGGAGCAGCTCGTCGGTGAAATGCCCGTTTTTGCGGGCCTCGGCGGCCAGCCGGTGGCTGCGCAGGGCGAACGCGTCCTGGCGTTCGCGCGGGACGCCGTACCGCTCGGCGACCTCCTCGGCCGTCTCTCCCATGGCCAGCAGGCCGTGCAGGTCCTTCATCGCCGGATTGACCAGGCGCCAGCCGAGTCTGGTGTCGGCGGTCTCGATGCGGTGCGGCAGGGCCTCGTCGGGGCGGGGCAGCACGAAGGGGGCGCGGCTCATCGACTCCGAGCCGCCCGCGAGGACGATGTCGGCCTCGCCGGCGGCGATGGTGCGGGCGGCGGTGGTCACGGCCTCCAGACCGGAGGCGCACAGCCGGTTCACCGTGGCGCCGGGCACGGACTCGGGCAGGCCGGCGAGCAGGGCGGCCATGCGGGCGACGTTGCGGTTGTCCTCGCCCGCCTGGTTGGCGGCGCCCCAGTAGACGTCGTCGACGCGGGCGGGGTCGAGCGCGGGCACGTCGGCGACCAGGCCCCGGATCACGGTGGCGGCGAGGTCGTCGGGCCGCACGGTGGACAGGGCGCCGCGGAGCTTGCCGATCGGGGTGCGGCGGGCGGCCGCGAAGTGGACGGGACGCACGGGGGACTCCTGACCGTCACTCGGTCGCCGGGCGGCGAGCGAACACTTAATTAGCACTGCTAGTTTTGGACTATAGACCTCCGGGCGGCTCCCTGGGAAGATCCCCCGGTGACCTTCACCGACGCAGCCGGAGGAGACATGACCGAGCCCCGCGAACACGTCCTGACCGGAACCCGGGGACGCCTCACCACCCGCGAGTGGCCCGCCGAGCGGCCCACGTACGTGGCGCTGCTGGTACACGGCTACGGCGAGCACGTCGGCCGCTACGAAGAGGTGGCCGGCGTCCTGACGGAGCACGGTGCGGCCGTGTACGGCGCCGACCACACCGGGCACGGGCGGTCGGACGGCGAACGGGTGCTGATCGAGGACTTCGAGGACGTGGTCACCGACGTGCACGCCGTGGTCGAGCGGGCCCGCACGGCCCACCCGGACCTCCCGGTGGTCATGGTCGGGCATTCCATGGGCGGTCTGATCGCCTCCCGCTACGCCCAGCGCCACCCCGGCACGCTGACCGCGCTGGTGCTGTCCGGACCGGTCATCGGCGACTGGGAGCTGCCGCGCCGGCTCCTCGCCCTGGACGAGATCCCCGACACCCCGATCAGCCCGGCCTCGCTCTCCCGGGACCCGGCGGTCGGGGCGGCGTACGCGGCGGACCCGCTGGTGTGGCACGGCCCCATGAAACGGCCGACGGCCCAGGCGTTCGTACGGACCCTGGACACCGTGACCAAGGAAGGCGACGTCGGCCGGCTGCCGCTGCTGTGGGCGCACGGCGACGACGACCGGCTGGTACCGCTGCCCGGCAGCCGCGTCGGCGTCGAGCGGCTCAGCGGCGGAGACCTGACCGAGCGGATCTATCCGGGAGCCCGGCACGAGATCTTCAACGAGACGAACCGCGCGGAGGTGTTCGCCGACGTCACACGCTTCCTGGACGGCGTGCTCGCCCGCTGACCGGCCGGGGCGTTCACCCCGGCGCCCGGACGGAGCGTTTGCCCCCGGTGCCCCATGGGCACCCGCGCCCCCATGGAGTGGTTGCGCCGCGCCGCCCGTGTGGATGCGGAACCCTGACTGTTCCTCCCGGTGGGCCGGCAGGACCGGCCCGGCGGGACACCGAGGCCACCGAGCGTCCGCGCCCGTTGCCCGGTGCGCACCCGGTGCCGGGGCCCGCCCCGGTCCGGGGCAGACGTCGGGCATCCGGGAAGGCGCCGGCGCGGACGAGCGCGTCGCCCCGCTCCGTACGACCGCGCAGTACGCACATACGCACGACGAAAAGAGGGGCACCTCATGGCCGACGCCCTCGAACTCGACGCGCTGTGGGAGGACTTCCACCGCGTCGTGAACATGACCTCCGCGGAACTCTCGGACTGGCTCCGGGTACGCGACTCCGGCGAACTGACCGAGCCGGTGCCGGACGACGCCGGCTCGCCGCTCGGTCAGCACGTCCTCGCGATCCTGCAGAAGCGGCGCACGGACCTGACGGAGGACGACCTCCGGGCGATGCGCAAGGTCGTGGACCTCGTGACGTCGCAGACCGACCTGGAGAACGAGCCCCGGGCCGAGGACACTCGGCTGCGGCACCGGCTGATGACGGTCGGCCACGACCCGCTGAAACCGTAGCCGTGAGCCGTGACCAGCGGAGCGTCGTACGGGAACTCGTCGGCGCCCACGGGCGGACGTACGCCGAGGAGGCGGGCATCCGGCTGAAGGACACCCCGCAGCCGCTGTACCGGCTGCTGGTCCTCGCCCATCTGCTGAGCGCCCGCATCCGCGGCTCGGTCGCCGTGGCCTCCGCCCGCGCCCTGAGCGAGGCGGGGCTGCGCGACCCGCGCCGCATGGCCGACGCCGACTGGCAGGAGCGGGTGGACGCGCTGGGCCGGGGCGGCTACCGGCGCTACGACGAGCGCACGGCCGCCCAACTCGGCGAGGCCGCCGAACTGCTGACCGAGCGATGGGGCGGTGACCTGCGGCGACTGCGCGAGGAGGCGGACGGCGAGGTGCCCGAAGTGCGCCGTCTGCTCCAGGAGTTCCCCGGAGTGGGCCCGACGGGCGCGGACATCTTCCTGCGCGAGGTCCAGGGCGTCTGGCCGGAGGTGGCCCCCTATCTGGACCGCAAAGCCCTCCAAGGCGCGGAACGCCTCGGCCTGCCCGCGGACCCGGACCGGCTCGTCTCCCTGGCCGGGACGACGGAGCCCGCCGTCCTCGCGGCCGCGCTGGTACGCGCGGCGGTGGACAAGGAGGTCGGCCGGGACACCCTCGACCGCGCCGGCTGAACGCACCCACCACAGGACCGGCCCCCCGACGTCCGCGACGCACTCGCGGGCGCCGGCCCCGTCGGCGGAAACAGCGCCGCACCCCCGGACACCTGCACGAGCACACTCCACATGACCGACACCGCCTTCGCCCCGACGGCACGGCGGCTTTGATCACAAACACCCCAACTTGTCATGGTCACGATACGATCACGCCAGTCCTCCGGCTTGGCGAGCCGATCTTGAGCCTGATAGAGATTCGGGTCTGGCCGTCGTCCACCGTGTGGGAGCGGTGACATCGCCGGGGGGGCTTTTCCGAGGTCCGGTCATGCCGGACCTTTTCGCACGCGACTCTTCACGCTTCCGCCCGTGTTCGCACCGGCGCGCCCTTCCGCGGTTTCACCTGCCTCCACGCACACGGGCGGCGGGGAACCGACGAAGAGGGAGTGTGCATGGGCAGAACCGCCCGCGAGAAGGCGTTCAGATGGGGGACGGCGACCGCGGCCGCCCTGGCCACGGTCGTCACCATGGCACCGATGTCGTACGCCGGCGCGGCGGACGAGCCGACCCCGCAGCGGGTCGGCGGCGCTCCGAAGATCCCGGCGGGAGCGGTGCGCGCGGCGGACCCGGCGGCGGGTCAGGCGCTCGATCTCAGCGTGGTCCTGGAGCCGCGCGACCCGGCGGCGCTGAACCGATTCCTCGCCGAGGTATCCGACCCTGGATCCCCGAACTACCGCAAGTACCTCGGCACGGGCGAGTTCGCGGGCCGGTTCGGCGCGTCGCCGCAGACTGTCGCCCAGGTCCGCGCGGAGCTCGCGGCCCGAGGGCTCGAGGTCGGCACGCTGGAGCCCGACGGTCTCACCCTGCCCGTGCACGCGACGGTCGGCAAGGCCGCCGAGGCCTTCGCGACCGACTTCGACGGCTACCGGCTCAAGGACGGCGGGACCGGGTTCACCAACACCCGCGCCCCGCGGTTCGCCGGCGAGATCGCCGGTGACGTCCGGGCGGTGGTCGGCCTGAGCACGCTCGCGGGCTACGTACCGCGCAACTCCGGCGCCAAGGGCCCGGCCCGGCTGCAGACGGTTCCGGACGGCGCCCGCCAGCCCCGGCTGACCGGCACCACCGGCACGATGTGCGCCGACATCAAGAACCTGTACGGGACCGCCTCGGACGGCTCCCCGGCCGCGTACGACAAGCAGGACTACTGGAGCGCCCGGTCGCTGGCGGCCGCGTACAACATGGCGGACCAGCCCAACGTGCAGACAGGCACCACCGTCGCCGTCTACTCGCTGGAGAACTACGACCTGCGCGACATCAACAGTTACCAGGCCTGCCACGGCACCAAGGCCTCGGTCAGCTCCGTGCGGGTCAACGGCGGCCCCTCCGAGCCGTCCGGCATCGACACCGGTGTCGGCATGGAGACCGCGCTGGACGTGCAGACCGTCATCGGTCTCGTCCCGCAGGCCAAGGTCCTCGTCTACCAGGGCGAGAACACCTGGGACGACGCCACGGCCGTGCTGCGCCGGATCGTCACCGACAACCGCGCCAAGGTCGTCTCGATCAGCTGGGGCCTGTGCGAGGCGAACACGCCCACCGAGGTGATGGACGCCGAGAACCTGCTCTACCAGCAGGCCGCCGCGCAGGGCCAGACCGTCGTCGCCGCCTCCGGCGACAGCGGCTCCACGGGCTGCTACAACCCGTACTACGACGCGCCCAACGCCGACCGGCTGGTCACCGACTGGCCGTCGAGCTCGCCGTACGTCCTCGGGGTCGGCGGCACCACCATGCGCGGAGCCGTCACCGGCCAGACCACCTGGACCGGCTCGGGCGGCGGCGTCTCCCAGCGCGCCAGGCTCGCCTCCGGCAGCTTCCAGAACCGAACCGGTACCGGCTACGCCAACGTCTGCGCCGCCGGCTCGGGCGAGACCTGCCGTCAGGTCCCGGACGTGTCCGCGGTCGGCGACCCGGCCACCGGCTACCCGGTCGCCTTCGGTCGCACCAGCACCGGCGGGCAGTACTGGCACATCATCGGCGGCACCAGCGGCGCCGCTCCGGTGTGGGCCGCGCTGATGGCGCAGGCCGACCAGGACCTCGCCTGCCAGGCCAACGGCACCGTCGGCCACGCGCACAACGCGCTGTACCGGCTGCCGGCCACCGCGTTCCGGGACGTCACCACCGGCAACAACAACCTGACCGAGTCCGGCAACCACAGCGGCCAGTACCTGGCCGGCACCGGCTACGACCTCGCCACCGGGCTCGGCACGCCCAACGGCCGCGAGATCGTCAAGGGTCTGTGCGCCGCCGTCCCGCGCTCCGCGGCCAGTACGTTCAACGCGCTGACCCCGACCCGCGTCCTGGACACCCGCTACGGCCTCGGCCGCGCCGGCACCTCCCCGGTCGCCGCGAACGGCACGGTCAGGCTGAAGGTGACCGGCGCCGGCGGCGTCCCGGCCACCGGTGTCACCGCGGTCGTCGTCAACGTCACCGCCGCCTCGCCCACCGCGACCGGCCACCTCATCGCCTACCCGAGCGGCACCACCCGCCCCCAGTCGTCGAACATGAACTGGCTCAAGGGCGAGATCATCCCGAACCTGGTGACCGTCCCCGTCGGCAAGGACGGCTCGGTCAGCCTGTTCAACGCCTCCAGCGGCACCGTCCACTTCGTCGCGGACGTCGCCGGCTACTACTCCACCGAAGCCGGCGGCGGCACCTACCTGCCCAAGGGTCCGTCCCGCGTCCTCGACACCCGTAACGCCATCGGCGTGTCCACCAGGACGCCCGTCGCGGGCAGGGGCACCGTCTCCCTGAAGGTCGCGGGCGCCGGCGGCGTGCCGGCCGCGGGGGCGACCGCCGTGGTCCTCAACATCACCGCCACCGCACCGGCCTCCACCGGCCACCTGATCGCCTACCCGAACGGCGCGACCCGCACGGAGTCGTCGAACATCAACTGGCTCAAGGGGCAGACCCGTCCGAACATGGTCGTGCTGCCCATCGGCACCGACGGCAAGGTGAACCTGTTCAACGCCGGTTACGGCACCGTCCACTTCGTCGCGGACGTCGCCGGCTACTTCACGGCCGACACGACGGGCTCGTCCTTCCACACCGCGGGCCCGAGCAGACTGCTCGACACCCGCTACGCCCTCGGCACCGCCCGCAACACCCCGGTGCCCGGCGGCGCCACGCTGGTGCTGAACGTCGACGACGGCCACACCCTGGCGAAGGCCAAGGCCGTGGTCCTCAACGTCACCGTCACCGCCCCGACGTCCAGCGGCTTCCTGACCGTCTGGCCCGACGGGACCGCGCTGCCCAACGCCTCCAGCGTCAACTGGGTCAAGGGGCAGACCGTGGCCAACCTGGTGACCGTACCGGTCGTCAACGGAAAGATCGACTTCCGTCCGAACGCCGGCAGCGTGCATGTGATCGCCGACCTGTTCGGCTACTACATGTAGCGCCTCGGCGCACAGCCCAGGGCAAGGGCCCTGTCCCCGCCACCCTTCCGGCGGCGGGGACAGGGCCCTTGTCGTGGCCGGCCGGGCACCGCGACCGGTGGTCGCGCCGTCACCCGGTCGGCCCCGCGCACTGGTGGCCCCGAGGACGCGGTGATGCCCTTGGGGCACAGTGATACGTCCCTCAGGAGGCATCCGCGATGAGCCGTCGTCCGCCCCACCCCGTCCGTCTCCTCGCCTCCGCGCTCGCGGCCGGGGCGCTGCTGGCCACGGCGGCCTGCTCGGACGACGGCGCTCCGGGCGCCGCCCCCGACACCGCGGCCGGGGAGTCCGCCCGGGCCGCGGCGAAACAGGCTCCCACCGCGTCCCCGACCGGCTCCCCCACCGGGTCCCCGACCGGCTCCTCGACGGCCTCCCCGACCGCCGCCGCGGACCTCACCGAATCCGGCGCCAGGGCCGCCCTGCTCACCGAGGCCGACCTGGAGGGCGACTGGAACCAGGTCCAGGACGCGGACAAGTGGCGCGACCGGCTGCTCGTCGGCGAGGTCGACGTGTCCGACTTCCTCACGGCCAGGACCGACGCCGCCGACTGCCAGAGACTGCTGGACTCGCTCTACCGGGACGACCTGCTGGGCGAGCCGTCGGGTCC
The DNA here is from genome assembly GCF_055603605.1 of Streptomyces sp. NPDC037271. Lineage (NCBI taxonomy): Bacteria > Bacillati > Actinomycetota > Actinomycetes > Kitasatosporales > Streptomycetaceae > Streptomyces > Streptomyces sp. NPDC037271. The sequence goes on along the minus strand of NZ_JBVJVN010000007.1, from coordinate 106,827 downwards.
GTCGGCGCTCACCGGTTTCGAGCAGGGCGACTCCCGCCTGCTGGAGCAGGTCGCCGGCTACGACCGCGCCGGGCTCGACGACCGCCTGAAGTGGCTGGACTCCCTGCCGCAGAAGTGCGACCAGTTCACCGCGACCGACGACAACGGGGACAAGCGCACGGTCCAGGTGACCGAGTCCTCGGTGCCCGACGTGGGCGACGCCCGCGAGGGCCTGCACGTGACCGTCCAGGGCACCGCCGCCGACAACCCGGCCACCCTCACCCTCGACATCGCAGCCGTACGCGTCGGCACCTCCGCCCTCACCGTCACGGGCGGCGGCCTGGACGGCGGCGAGCTCGCGTACGTGGAACAGGGGGTGCGACAGGGCACCGAGCGCCTGAAAACCGTCCTGCACGGCGGAACCCCGTCCCCGCAGCCCACCGACCCGGACTGACGCCGGCTCCCCGGTGGACGACGGCTGAGGGGCGTGGGACGGGTCACAGTCCTGGAGCGCCGCCCGGGAAGCGGGAGCGGCTGAAAGTATGATCAAGCGATGTCTGACACGACCGAAACCACACCGGGCTGGCTGTCGACCGACGACCTCGAGATGGCACGCGCCCGCATGCCGATCCTGTACGTCGAGGCGGTGCCCGTGCGCGTCGACGACAGCGGCGAAGTCACCAGCGTCGGCCTGCTCCTGCGCATCGGGCCCGACGGAACGGTCAGCCGGACGCTGGTCTCCGGCCGGGTGCTGCACCACGAGCGGGTCCGGGACGCCCTGCTGCGTCACCTGGAGAAGGACCTCGGCCCGGTGGCGCTGCCCCGGGTGCCGTCCTCGCTCCAGCCGTTCACCGTGGCCGAGTACTTCCCCACGCACGGCGTCACGCCGTACCACGACCCCCGGCAGCACGCGGTCTCCCTCGCCTACGTCGTCCCGGTGACCGGCGACTGCAGGCCCCGTCAGGACGCGCTGGACCTCGTCTGGTTCAGCCCGCAGGAGGCCCTGTCACCGGCGGTGCAGAGCGAGATGCCGGGCGGGCACGGGGTGCTCCTGAAGCAGGCGCTGGCGCATGTGGGCTGCGTGGTCTGAGCGCTCGGTGGCTCGCCGGATGCCGGCCGGACGCCGGTGGCGCCACACCGCCGACCGGCCGAAGGCGGCCCGCGGAGCTACTCCTCGGGCCGCTCCCCGTCGCTCAACTGCGGGTCCAGATCGTCCCGGAGCAGCCCCCGGGACCCCGTCTGGCCGGTGCGGTAGGCGGAGCGGGCCACCAGGTGGGAGGCGACCGGGCCGGTGAGGAACTGGAAGAAGACGATGAGCGCGAGGGTGCCCAGGTCGATGCCGTGACGCAGATGCAGCGCCACCCCGGCGAGGACGAGGAGCGTCCCGAGGGTCTGCGGCTTGGTGGCGGCGTGGCTGCGGGAGAGCACGTCGGGGAAGCGGAGCATCCCGATCACACCGAGCAGGCACTGCAGGCAGCCGAGGAACAACAGGGCCGCCCCGGCCAGGTCGGCGGCCTCGGCCCAGCCGCTCACCGGTGGTCCTCCTTGCCGTCCGCCCGCACCGGGGGCCGGTCGCGTACGGCGATGAACCGGGCGATGCCCACGGAGCCCGTGAAGCCGAGGAAGGCGAGCACCAGCATCACGGGGAAGTAGAAGGAGTCTCCGTCGTGGGCGGCCTTGACGGCGATGCCGGCGATGATGAGCGCCGCCGCCACGTCCAGGGCGACCGCGCGGTCCAGCATCGAGGGCCCGTACCAGACGCGGTACAGCAGCAGGGCGCCGGCGACGAGGATCATCACCAGCGAGGCGACCAGCATGGCCTGTTCGACGGCGTGCAGGGTGGTCACGGGGAGGCGTCCCCTTCCGGTACGGGCCGGGCGGCGTGGGCGATGTCCTCGGCGGTGCCGAAGGCGCGGGCGACGAGTTCCTCCATGCGCCACACCGACCGCTGGGCGCTCTCGATCTCGCCGGGGTCGTCGGCGTCGAGGACGTGCAGGAACACGGTGGCCGTCGACCGGCGCACCTCGATCACCGAGCCGCCGGGGACGTTGGAGACGGCGACTGCGGTGGCCGTGAGCATGAGGTCGCTGCGCACCCGCAGCGGGACGGCGACGACCGCGGCGTGGTAGGGGCCCTTGGCGAAGATCTGCCGGGTGACCTCGACGCTGGAGGAGAACATGTCGTACAGCAGGTAGGCCGCGAGCCGCAGGATGCCCAGCGGGCGCAGCCGCAGGCCGAGGTCTACGGCGGGCAGCGGGAAGGCCAGGCACAGGCACACCGCGACGATGACGCCGTTGACGAGGTTGGCCCAGGACGGGGTGCCCCACAGCAGGATCCAGATGACCGTGAGCCAGGCGATGAGCGGCAGGTCGAGAACGCGTCTGCCGCCGCCGATACGGAACGACCAGCTGTAGGGGGAACGGTCGCGGTAGAGGTTGCTCATCGGCCGAGCACCGCCTCGATGTAGGGGGTGCGGGCGAGGAGTTCGGCGGCGGCCGCGTCGGTGAAGGTGGTGAGGGGGCCGCCGAGCACGGTGTAGAGCAGGCCGAGGGCGACGGCGGCGCCGGTCGCCACCAGCATCGGCCAGGGCAGCCGCTTGGTGGTGGTGATGGACTGTCCCAGGAAGCCGGCGGAGACCACGGCGCCCGCCGGTACCGGCAGGCCGCTCCCGGAGCCGGTCGCCTCCCCGTCCTCGTCGTCGCCGGAATCGTCGCCCGGCTCGTCGCCGGCGGACTCCAGGACCACGCCCTCGCCCTCGGCCCCCGGCGGCGCGTCGCGCCAGAACGCGAGGTTCCAGACCTTCGCCATGACGTAGAGGGTGAGCAGGCTGGTGGCGGCGGACCCCGCGACCAGCGCCCAGGCCCAGCCGCCGCCGTTGTCGACGCCCGCCCGCATCAGGCCGAGCTTGCCGATGAACCCGGAGAGCGGCGGGATGCCGGCGAGGTTCATGGCGGGCACGAAGAACAGCACGGCGAGCAGCGGCGCCGTCTTCGCCAGGCCGCCGAGGCGGGTGAGTTCCGTGGTGCCGCCCCGCCGCTCGACGAGCCCGGCGACGAGGAAGAGGGTGGTCTGCACGGTGATGTGGTGGGCCACGTACACGATCGCACCGGCGATCGAGCCGCGCCCGGCGAGCGCGATGCCGAAGACCATGTAGCCGATGTGGCTGATGAGGGTGAAGGACAGCACCCGCTTCAGGTCGGTCTGGGCGACCGCGCCGAGGATGCCGATGACCATGGAGGCGAGCGCGGCGAGCATCAGCAGGTCACCGAGGCGGTGGCCGGGGAAGAGCAGGGTCTGGGTGCGCAGCATCGAGTACACGCCGACCTTGGTCAGCAGACCGGCGAAGACCGCGGTGACCGGTGCGGGTGCGGTCGGGTAGGAGTCGGGCAGCCAGGCCGCGAGCGGGAACACCGCCGCCTTGATCGCGAAGACCGTCAGCAGCATGGCCTCCAGCAGGGTGCGCACCCCGACCGGGACTTCCTGCAGCCGCCCCGCGAGCTGCGCGAAGTTCACGGTCCCCGCGACCGAGTACGTCATGGCGATCGCGACCAGGAACAGCACCGAGGAGAACAGCGAGATGATCACGTACGTCGATCCGGCCCGGATACGGGTCGCGGTGCCGCCGATGGTGAGCAGGACGAAACTCGCGACGAGCATGATCTCGAAGCCGACGTAGAGGTTGACGAGGTCTCCGGCCAGGAAAGTGCAGGAGACGCCTGCCACGAGGATCAGGTAGGCGGGGTGGAAGACGCCGACCGGCGTCTGGTCGTCGCGGTCGGCCATGCCCTGGCCGAGCGAGTACAGGTTGACGAGCAGGGTGACGGCGCTGGACACGGTGAGCATCAGGCCCGCGAGCCGGTCGGCGACGAGGGTGATGCCGATCGGCGGCGCGAAGTCGCCGAGGTGCACGCTGAGCGGGCCGTGGCGGTCGGCGGCCACCATGAGGAGCACGGAGAGCACGAGGACCGCGCCGAGCACGGCGAGGGTGATGAAGCGCTGGAACCGCTGGAGCCGGGGGCCGATGGCGAGCTTCAGGCCCGTGACGCACAGGGGCAGCAGGACGGGGAGGGGGACGAGCGCGTTCACCTGGTTCCTTCCGTGCCGGCGCCCTCGGGGTCGTCGGGCTGGTCGGGCGGCGGGTGGCCGGAGTCCTCGCCGGGGTGGGAGTCGGGCTCGCGGCCGGACTCCTCGGGGTCGTTGGAGGGCCCGGCGACGCGGGCCGGTGCCGGTCCGGGCCGGCCCGCCGCGTCGGTGGAGCCCAGCTCCCGGCCTTGCCGGTAGTCCTCGGGGTCGGCGCCGAGGATGTCGTTCCACAGGTTCCCGGAGACGTCGTTGGCGCGGGCCTGGTAGGCGCGTTCCTCGCGGACCCGCCGGCGCAGCCGTTTGCGTGCGGCGCGGTAGCGGGCGCCCAGTTCGGGGTCGGTGCCGGGCTCGGCCCGGGCTTCGCGGTAGCGGTCGCGCAGTTCGCCGCGCCGGTCGAGGAACTCGGCGCGCAGGGCGACCAGCCGGTCCTCGGTGTCGTCGCTGATCTCGTCGGAACCGGTGACCTGGTGGCTGCGGTAGGCCATGGCGAGCAGGAACGCGGTGGTGGCGAGGGTGATGACGATCGCGGTGAGGGCGATGGCCTGGGGCAGCGGGTCGGTGACCCGGTTGCGGATGACGTGCGGGTAGAGGAGCGGCGCGTTGCCCGCCCTGCCCGTCGAGGCGAGGACCAGCAGGTTGACGCCGTTGCCGAGGACGACCGCGCCGAGCAGGATCCGGGTCAGCGACCGGGTCAGCAACAGGCTGGCGCCGACGGCGCTGAGGACGGCGGCCGCCACCAGGAGGGAGAGGCTCACGGTCATGCGGGGCCCGCCTCCGCGCGCGGGGCGCGCCGGCCGGCGGCTCGTTCGATCTGCCGGTCGACGCGGGCGCCGAGGGCCCGCACGATGTCCAGGACCACGCCGAGCACGAGGAGGTAGACCCCGCAGTCGAAGAGGACGGCGGTGGACAGGTGGGCGTCCCCCCAGACGGGCAGGTGGCCGTGCCAGGTCCAGCCGTGCAGCACGGTGCCCTCGGCGAGGCCGCCCAGCGCGACCCCGGTGGACAGGAACAGGCCCAGGCCGGTGAACAGGCCCGCCTTGAAGGGCACGGCGTCGGCGAGCTCGTGCCGCCCGCCCGCGAGATAGCGGGCGATGAAGGCGACGCCGGCGGTCAGGCCCGCGACGAAGCCGCCGCCCGGCAGGTTCTCCGCGCACATGAGCAGGTAGACGGAGAGGACGAGGATCGGATGGAAGATGAGGCGGGCGACCACTTCCAGGACGAGGGAGCGGCGCTCGGGTGCGAGGGTGGAACTGGCCGCGAGCCAGGTCCGCTCCGGGGCGCCCTCGTCGCCGCTGGGCAGGCCCGCCAGTTCGTACGGGGTCGCCCGCCAGGCGGTGCGCAGGCCGGCGTGGGGGTGGTCCCCGGGCAGCGGCAGTACGGGCTGCTCGGCGTCGTCGGTGCGGCGGTGCAGGTAGATGAGGCTGGTGACGCCGATCGCGGCGGCGGCGAGCACCGCGGACTCCCCCATCGTGTCCCAGGCCCGCAGGTCGACGAGGATCGTCGCGACGACTTCCTTGAGGCCGTGGTGCGCGGTCTCCTCGACCATCGCCGCTCCGGCGCTGTCGGCCCGGCGGTGGCCCGCCATGATCCAGACGACGACGGCGAGGGCGGCGCCGCCCGCGAGCGCCACCGGCATCCGCAGTGCGCGTCGCCACCGGCTGTAGTTCTCCTCGAAGTACACCGGCATCCGGCGCAGCACGAGTACGAAGACGATCATCGAGACGGTCTCCACGCCGAACTGGGTCAGCGCGAGGTCGGGCGCGCCCTGCGCCACGAAGAGCAGCGCGGTGCCGTATCCGGTGAGACCGGCGAACACGACGGCCTTCATCCGGCGCCGCACCCCCAGGCACAGCAGGGCGGCCGCACAGGTCAGCAGCGCGACACCGGCCTGGGCCGGGTGGTCCCACAGCCGTGGGGCGGGCACCGAGGTCCAGGGTTCGTCCGCGATGAGGACGGCGATCTGCCCGGCGAGGACCACGCTCATGGTCGTCACGAGGTACACCGACAGCGAGCCGCGCTGCACGAAACCGGTGCACTGCAGGGCGGTGCGCTCCAGCGCGAGCAGCAGCCGTCCGAAGACCCGGTCGGCGGAGCGCCAGGCGAGGGCCTGTCCGGCCCGCCGGACGGGGCCCGCGGCGAGGAACAGCAGGACACCGCCCGCCCAGGCCGCGCAGGACAGGCCGAGGGCGAGGCCCGGCCCGTGCCACAGCGCCAGGTGGTACGGGTGGGCGGGTGCGGGGAACTGCTCGGCGTAGGTGCCGAGGAGCCCTTGGAGCCAGGGCACGCCGGGGCCGAGGACGAGGCAGGCCAGGGCGAGCACGGCGGGCGGGGCGAGGAAGGCCGGCGGGACGGGGTGCGCGTCCGTGTCGGGGACGCCGGGCTTGCGGGCGAAGGCGCCCCACAGGTAGCGCAGGGTGTAGGCGGTGGTCAGGGCCGAGCCGGCGACGGTCGCGGCGAGCGCCCAGCGGTCGGCGGTGCTCCCGTCCAGGAGGGACTGGAAGGCGGCCTCCTTGGCGGTGAAGCCGAGCAGCGGTGGTACGGCGGCCATGGACAGTCCGGCGGCCCCGGCGACCGCGCACACGGCGGGCAGCCGGCGCCCGAGCCCGGAGAGTCTGCGCAGGTCGCGGGTGCCGGTGGCGTGGTCGATGATCCCGGTGACCAGGAAGAGCGGGGCCTTGAACAGGGCGTGGGCGAGGATCATGGCGGTGGCGGCGAGGCCGGTGTCGTGGCGGCCCGCCCCGGCGAGGACGGTGAGGAAGCCGAGCTGGCTGACGGTGCCGTGGGCGAGGACGAGTTTCAGGTCGTGCAGGCGCAGCGACCGCCAGCCGCCCAGCAGCATCGTCGCGGAGCCCAGGACGAGCAGCAGCGGCCGCCAGGGCGTGACCTCCGCGAACGCGGGAGCGAGCCGGGCGATGAGGTAGACGCCTGCCTTGACCATCGCGGCGGCGTGCAGGTAGGCGCTGACCGGGGTGGGGGCGGCCATGGCGTTGGGCAGCCAGAGGCTGAACGGCCAGATCGCGGACTTGGCGAGGGCCCCGACGAGGATCAGCACGACCGCCGTGGACAGCGCCGCCGACACGGGCGGCGGGTCGGCGAGGATCGCCGAGATCCGGTAGGTGCCCGCCTCGTGACCCAGGATCAGGAAACCGACGAGCATGGTCAGTCCGCCGAGCGTGGTGACCGTCAGGGCCTGCAGGGCGCTGCGCCGGTTCCGCTTGTGGTCGCTGGTCTGGCCGATCAGCAGGTAGGAGAAGACGGTCGTCAGTTCCCAGAAGATGTAGAGCAGGATGAGATCGTCGGTGAGGACCAGGCCGAGCATCGCCCCGGTGAAGGCGAGGAGGTTCCCGGCGAACCTGCCCAGCTGCCGCGACCGGTCGTCGAAGTACGAGGCGCAGTAGACCAGGACGAGGGTGCCCACTCCCGCGGCGAGCAGCACCATCAGTTCGGCGAGGGCGTCCAGGCGCAGCGCCCAGTCCACGTGGTAGGCGGGCAGCCAGGCCCACTCGGCGGTGTCGGCACCGCCCGCGGCCGTCGTGCTCCACCGGGTGGCCGCCCAGACGGCCGCCGCCGCGGGCGGCAGGGCCAGCACGAGGAAGGCACGGGTTCCGCACCACCTCACCAGCGGCGCGGCGAACAGCGCGAGCGCGAAGTGGCAGAGGACGAGTGCGGTCATGCGGGTCCGCGCGAAGGCACGGGGGCGGCGGAAGGACAGGACACCCGACAGTGATATATCGGGCACCCGGTCTGGGCGCCCAGGCACGCCGCAGTGTCCGCGACGCCACCGGACCGGCCCCGGGCCGACCCGGCTTCCGTGACCTACTGATCGAGGGGTGCTTCCGGATCTCTCCGGAAGCACCCCTCGATCTGCGACTCTCTCGAGTCGGGACGACAGGATTTGAACCTGCGACCCCTTGACCCCCAGTCAAGTGCGCTACCAAGCTGCGCCACGTCCCGTTTCCCGTCTGACCTGGGGTTTCCCCGGCCGGACGCGCAGGAAAACCATACCGCACTCGGGCCCGTGGTCGCGCATCGCGTTTCCGGGGGCGCCGTCCGCCGGTCAGCACTTCTCCTTACGGGACCGCAGGGGCAGGGCCGCCGTGCGGCCGGAGTCGGCCGCTGCCGCGTCGACCCGCACCAGGTCGCGTACCGCCGGTATCAGGAGCAGGGCGGCGCAGACGGCGAGGCTCGTCGCGCCGGCCACGAGCAGCACATGGTCGGCGCCGACGGCCGAGGCGGCCGGCCCGGCGAGGGCCTGGCCCACGGGCATCATCGCGAGCGAGCCCGCCACGTCGTAGGCGTGGATGCGGTTGAGGACGTCCGGCGGGACCTGGGTCTGCACGCTGGTCGCCCACATCACGCCCCAGAAGGACATCCCGGCCCCGGCGACGGCGGCGCCCGCCGCCATGGCCGGTACGCCGAGACCGGCTCCGACGCTCGCGGGGAAGGCGGCGAAGCCGACGAGGGCGATCGCCCCGGCGCGCAGCATGCGGCGAGGCCGCAGCCGCAGCGCGAGGAGCCCGCCGACGACGGTGCCGGCGCCCAGGGCGGAGTTGACCAGGCCGTAGTCGCGGGGGCCGTGCTCCCGCACCACCTCGGTGGCCACCAGCGGAACGGTCGGCCCCCAGACGGCGATCATGTAGACGCCCCAGACGGCGATGACGCCCCACAGCCACGGACGGGAGCGGAACTCCCGCCATCCCTCGACCAGGTCGGCGCGGAAGGCCTTCGCCCCACGGCCGGCCGCCGCCCGGCTGCCCGGCGCGAGCGGGGGCAGCCGGAGCAGCAGCAGGCACAGCGCGCTGACCGCGTACGTGGTGGCGTGGGCCGCGAAGACCCCGCCGGGTGAGGCGAAGCCGACCAGGAGGCCGGCCACGGCGGGGCCCGCGAGCTGGGCGGCGGACTCGGCGACGCGTATCGCGCCGTTCGCGCCCTGTATGTCGGAGGCGAGCCGGGGCACGGTGCTGGCGACGCCGGGCTGGAACACGGCGCCCGCGACACCGTTGACGAACCCGATCGCGCAGATCTGCCACAGCACGACGTGTCCGGAGAAGAAGAGCACGGCTGCCAGGGCCTGGGTGCCCAGCCGCACCAGATCGGCGCCGATCATCAGCTTGCGGGTGCTGAACCGGTCGGCGAGGACACCGCCGAAGATCACCAGGCCGGCGAACGCGGCGGCCGTCGCGGCCATGGCGAGACCGACCGCGCCCGCCCCGTACCCGTGCTGGAGCAGACCGGCCGCGAGTGCGACGGGCAGCATGGTGTCGCCCAGCCTGGCGACGGCCCGCGCGGCGAAGAACAACGCGAAGTCCCGCGACCACACTGCTCGTCCCGCCCGCGGCCCGCCCGTCCCCTCACCCGCGTGCGTGGACTGCGACGACGTCCCTGTCATCCCGCGCTCCCCCTCCCCCCGGCCGGCCCGCGGCGACCACCCCCGTACCACCGCCGCGATTCCCTGCTCACGTCGTACGTCGGACAGCCGGAGCCCCCCTCCGGCTCCGGCTGCGACGCAAGCCTTCGGATCATGCCACGGGGCACTGACAACGCCCGAAGGGTTTTCAGCCCCCGGCCGGCAGCCCCAGCCGGGGGTGGGCCTCCAGCAGCCGGGGCGGGGCCGCCTGGCGCCAAGAGTCGGCGAGGATGTCACGCAGCTCCTCCTCGCCGTCGAGGGCCGCGAGGCGGGCCCGCACCCAGGCGAACTGGGCCTCGTGGCCGGCGATCCAGAACTTCTCCGGCTCGGCCAGCACGAGTTCGGCGCGCTCCTCCTTGGGACAGCGCACCGCAATGGACGTCTCGTCCTCGGGCAGCGTGGCGAACATCTTGCCCGCGACCCGGAACGTGGGCATGCTCCAGGCGATCTTCTCCGTCGTGTCCGGCAGGGACAGGGCGATACGGCGTACGTCTTCTGCGTCCGGCATGTCAGGCACCGTAGCCGCCGCCACTGACAATCACCCGGTGGCGGCCGGGGTGCCGAGCTGCTTGAAGTAGAGCGTCGTCGGCCTCAGTTCCCCGCCCGGGTCCGCCGCGTAGTCGGGGATCGTCCCGGCCCGGGTCCACCCGGCGGAGCGGTAGAGGCGTTCGGCGGGGCTGCCGGTCTCGGTGTCCAGGTGGAGCAGGGTGATGCCGGCCGCCACGGCCGCCTCCTCGGCGGCGGTCAGGAGCCCGCGGCCCAGGCCCCGGCCGCGGGCCGTGCGGGAGACCATCAGTTTGACCAGCTCGGCGCGGTGGCGGCTGTTGGGCTTGTCGGGCAGGGCGAGGCTCACGGTCCCGGCCACCCGCTCCCCCTCGCACGCCACCCAGACGGCGAGCCTCCCGGCGGCCACGGCGGCGGCCCGGCCCCGCCACCAGGCGACGGCCTCGGCCCGGTCGAGCGGCGCGAGGAAGCCGACCGAAGCGCCGCCGTCGACGGTTTCGGTGAGCAGGTCCGCCAACTCCTCCAGCAGGCCGGTCAGTCGGTGTTCGTCCACGCGGCTCACCGTCACGGCAGCACCACCGCCAGCACGTAGCGGACGTCGTCGGGGCCGGCGCACCGGAACCTCGTCGGCCCCCACACCCGCGTGCGCAGGCAGTCCCCGGTACCGATGTGGTGCTCGACATCCTGTGCCGTCACCTGCAGGGCCCCTTCCAGGACCCAGATGTGCTGCTCCAGGCCGGGCACGGGCGGCCGGTCGTAGGCGATGTCGGCGCCCGCGGCGAGCCGTCCCTCGACGAGTTCGGCGCGCAGCCCGGCGTGCGGCGGGGACACCGAGCGGCGTACGAAGCCGGCGGACCGGTCCTCCCACAGCGGCTGCTCGGCGGCCCGGACCACCGGCGTGGGTTCCGCCTCGACCTCGCTGAGCAGCCGGGACATGGTGCGTCCGTACACCGCGCAGAGGCGGTTCAGGACGGAGGCGGTGGGGCTGGTCTCCGCGCGTTCGGCCCGGGAGAGCGTGGACCGGCTCACTCCACTGCGCTCCGCCAACTCACTCAGTGACCAGCCTCGTTCGGCGCGCAGCCCGGCCAGCCGGGTGGCGAGCCGGGCGTCCACGGGATCGGGCGCGTCATCGGCGTCTCTCATATCCGGGACGCTATCCCGCGTACGAGACAGCCGTGTTACCGAAGCCTCACGCCCGGGCCGCCTCGTCGAGTGCGTCCAGGACCGGACGGATCAAGGGGTGCTCCTCGGCACCCCGGCGTACCGCCGCGAAGACCCGGCGGGTGGGCGCGACCCCGTCGACGGGACGGACGACCACGCCCGTGAGGTCCGTGCCGTGCAGCGCCGAACGCGGGACGAGCGCCACGCCGACGTCGGCCGCGGCGAGGGACACCACCGCGCGGAAGTCGTCCGAGGAGTGCTCCATGCGGGGCTGGAAGCCTGCGTTCTCGCAGGCCAGGACCACGACGTCGTGGCACGGGTTGCCGGGGTAGGGGCCGATCCACGGGTCCTTGGCCAGCTCCGCCAACGGCACCTCGTCGGCGTCGGCGAGGCGGTGGGCGACCGGAACGACCGCGTCGAAGGGCTCGGCGTACAGGGGGACGTGCGTCAGACGCGGGTCGTCGGCGGGCGGCGCCCCGCGGTACTCGACGGCGACGGCCACGTCGACCTGCCGGTCCAGCACCATCGGCAGGCTGGCGTCGCCCTCGGCGTCCTGGACGCGGATGCGGATGCCGGGCGCCGACTCGGCGAGGCGGGCCAGCGCGGGCGCGACGACCAGGGCGATGCCGGTCGCGAAGGACGCGACCGTGACCGTGCCGGCCTCGCCCGAGCTGTACGCGGCGAGCTCGGCCTCGGCCCGCTCCAGCTGGGCGAGGACGGCGTTGGTGTGGTCGAGCAGGATCTCGCCGGCCGGGGTCAGCCGTACGCCCTTGGCGCCGCGCTCGACCAGGCGGTGCCCGGTCTCCTGCTCCAGGGCGGTCAGCTGCTGGGAGACCGCCGAGGGGGTGAGGTACAGCGCGGCGGCGGCCGCCGTCACGGTGCGGTGGTCCGCCACCGCCCGGAGGATGTGCAGCCGCCGCGCTTCGATCACGGCATCGATTCTCTCATCGATGTGCGCAGGTCACGCACGTGTCAGGCGTCGAGCTCCGCACGTGCCGCCACGAAGGCGTCCACCGCGCGGTTCACGTCCTCGGTGGAGTGGGCGGCGGACAGCTGCACGCGGATGCGGGCCTGGCCCTGCGGCACGACCGGGTAGGAGAAGCCGATCACGTAGACGCCGCGCTCCAGGAGCAGCTCCGCCATGCGGCCCGCCCTCGACGCGTCGCCGATCATCACCGGCGCGATGGCGTGGTCGCCGGGGAGGATATTGAAGCCCTCCTCGGTCATCCGGCGGCGGAACAGGGCGGTGTTCTCGGCGAGCCGCACGCGCAGGTCGCCGGCCGACTCCAACAGGTCGATCACCTTGAGGGAGGCGGCGGCGATCACCGGGGCGAGGGTGTTGGAGAAGAGGTAGGGCCGCGAGCGCTGGCGCAGCAGGGCGACGATCTCGGCGCGGGCGGCGACGTAGCCGCCGGAGGCGCCGCCGAGGGCCTTGCCGAGGGTGCCGGTGATGATGTCGACGCGGTCCATGACGCCGTGCAGTTCGGGGGTGCCGCGTCCGCCGGGGCCGACGAAGCCGACGGCGTGCGAGTCGTCGACCATCACCATGGCGTCGTAGCGGTCGGCGAGGTCGCAGATCTCGGCGAGCGGGGCGACGTAGCCGTCCATGGAGAAGACGCCGTCGGTGACGATCAGCTTGCGGCGGGCGTCGCCGGCGGCCTTGAGCTGGGTCTCCAGGTCGGCCAGGTCGCGGTTGGCGTAGCGGAGGCGCTTGGCCTTGCTGAGGCGGATGCCGTCGATGATGGAGGCGTGGTTGAGGGCGTCGGAGATCACCGCGTCCTCGGAGCCGAGGAGGGTCTCGAAGACGCCGCCGTTGGCGTCGAAGCAGGAGGAGTAGAGGATCGTGTCCTCCTGGCCGAGGAACGCGGAGAGCCGGGCCTCCAGTTCCTTGTGGACCTCCTGGGTGCCGCAGATGAAGCGCACGGAGGCCATGCCGTAGCCCCAGCGGTCCAGCGCCTCGTGGGCGGCGGCGACGACCTCGGGGTGGTCGGCGAGGCCGAGGTAGTTGTTGGCGCAGAAGTTGAGGACCTCGCCGGGGCGGCCGCCGGCGGTGACGTTGACGGTCGCGGACTGCGGGGTGCCGATGACGCGCTCGGGCTTGTGCAGGCCGGCGGCGCGGATCTCGTCGAGGGTGGCGCGCAGGTCGTCGCGCACGGAGTCGAACATCGTGAAGCTCCTAGGAGTACGTACGTCTTGGGCGGTCGTCTTGCGCGGACGTCCTACGCGGTCCAGTCGAGGATGACCTTGCCACCCTTGCCGCTGGCGGCGTCGGCGAAGGCGGCCTCGTGGTCGCGGTGGCTGTAGCGGCCGGTGATGACGGGGGCGAGGTCGAGGCCGCCTTCGAGCAGCACCGACATGGCGTACCAGGTCTCGAACATCTCGCGGCCGTAGATGCCCTTGACGGTGATCATCGAGGTGACGATGCGGGCCCAGTCGACCGGGAACTCCTCGGCGGGCAGGCCGAGCATCGCGATCCGGCCGCCGTGCGTCATGTTGGCGATCATGTCGCGCATGGCCTCGGGGCGGCCGGACATCTCCAGGCCGATGTCGAAGCCCTCGCGCAGGCCGAGTTCGCGCTGTCCGTCGGCGATGGTCGCCTTCGAGACGTCGAGGGCGAGGCTCACACCGACCTTGAGCGCGAGGTCCAGGCGTTCCTCGCTCACGTCGGTGATCACGACGTTGCGCGCCCCGGCGTGCCGGGCCACGGCGGCGGCCATCAGGCCGATCGGTCCGGCGCCCGTGATGAGGACGTCCTCGCCGACCAGCGGGAAGGAGAGGGCGGTGTGCACGGCGTTGCCGAACGGGTCGAAGATCGCGGCGATGTCGAGGTCGACGGGGACGCGGTGCACCCAGACGTTGGCGGCGGGCAGGGCGACGTACTCGGCGAACGCCCCGTCCCGGCCGACGCCGAGACCGACCGTGGCGCGGCACAGGTGGCGCCGTCCGGCCAGGCAGTTGCGGCATTTGCCGCAGACGAGGTGGCCCTCGCCGCTGACCCGGTCACCGGCCTTGATGTCGGTGACGTCCCGCCCGGTGTCGACGACCTCGCCGACGAACTCGTGCCCGACGACGAGCGGGGTGCGGATGGCCTGCTGCGCCCAGCCGTCCCAGGCCCGGATGTGCAGGTCGGTGCCGCAGATGCCGGTGCGCAGCACCTTGATCAGCACGTCACCGGGTCCCATGACGGGCTCGGGGACGTCCGCGAGGCGCAGCCCGGGCTCCGCCTTCTCCTTGACCAGCGCCTTCAACGCTACGGCTCCTGACGGGTGAGGTCCCGGCGCCGGGCATGCCGAGGCAGCCCGCGTCCGGGGAGGGGAGGGAATCGCACGACAATCTGCCGTACGGTGCCGTTCCCGGTCCATCGAGGCTTTCTTAAGCCCGGTCGCAGCTTTCCTTCACGCCCTCGCGCACGTAGCGCCCATACCGCCCTGGTGCCCTTCGCACGCCTCGCGCCCGCTGTGCCGTCGCCCGGCGGTTCACAGCGGGAGTCCGTCCTCCGCACTGCGTTCGATGCGGCGTACCAGGTCGGCCGCGGTCGACTTGATCGTCGCGAGGCCCGCCTTCCCCCAGGCCCGGGGCCGCACGTCGGCCGCGGACAGGGTGCCCAGTACCGTCCCCGTGCTGTCGATGAGCGGGGCGCCGAGGTAGGAGCGGATGCCGAACTCGTCGACGACCGGGTTGCCCGCGAAGCGTGGATAGTCGCACACGTCCTCCAGGACCAGTGCCCTGCGCCGGACCACCACGTGCGGGCAGAAGCCGTGGTCCCGGGGCTGGACGCGGCCGAACTCCGGACTGGTGCCGTCCCCGCGCGTCACCGGCGGGATGTCGGGCACTCTGAGGCCCGCGAAGAACTGCCCGCCCTCGACCAGGAAGTTGACCATCGCGTACGGCGCCTCGGCGAGATGGGCGAGATGGCCCGCGAAGGCGTCGAGGGCCGGGTCCGGACGTTCCGCCAGACCGAGCCGGCGCAGTCGTCGCACCCGGGCGGGGGCCTCCCGGTCCTCGGGGGTGAGCAGCAGACGTCCGACCGGGCGCGGCGGGTCATAGCTCATGGGCGGGCTCCGTCGCTGTGGGCGTGCGTCATGTGCGGCTCCGTGGCGGTATGGGCGGGGATCACCTGGGTATGCCTGGGTATCACCTGCGGGCGCCGTACCCCGTCGTGGGGGCCGGTGTGTGGGCGATGAGGTGGCGTACGAGGGTGAGCAGGGTCTGGATGCCGGAACTGGAGATCCGGGCGTCGCAGCGGACGATCGGGATCTCGGGATGGAGGTCCATGGCGGCGCGCACCTCCTCGGGGTCGTAGCGGTACGAGCCGTCGAACTCGTTGATGGCGACGACGAAGCCGAGTCCGCGCTCCTCGAAGAAGTCGACGGCGGCGAAGGACTCCTCGAGGCGGCGGGTATCGGCGATGATCACCGCACCGAGGGCGCCCTCGCACAGTTCGTCCCACATGAACCAGAACCGTTCCTGGCCGGGTGTCCCGAACAGGTACAGCACGTGTTCCGGGTCGAGGGTGAGGCGGCCGAAGTCCATGGCCACGGTTGTTTCGAGTTTGTTCTCGATTCCGTCGAGGTTGTCGGTCGCGGCGCTGACGGTGGTGAGCAGTTCCTCCGTGCTCAGCGGTGCGATCTCGCTGACCGCGCCGACGAAGGTCGTCTTGCCCACTCCGAACCCGCCCGCCACGAGGATCTTGAGCGCGGTGGGGAAGGGGTCGGTGTCGTGGCCGGATCCTGGGCCGGATCCGTGGTCGTAGTCAGAGCTGTCGTCGTAGTCCATCGAGCACTGCCTCCAGAAGGGCCCGGTCCGTGGGGTCGTGGTGGAACGCGGCGGGGGGTTTCGTGGTCAGCGCGCCGCAGTCCACGAGGTCCGACAGCAGCACCTTGGTGACTGCCACCGGAAGCCTCAGATGAGCGGCGAGCTCGGCGACCGGGAGGGGCGCCCGGCACAGGTCGAGCGCCTGCGCGTGCTCGGGACCGAGGTAGCCGAGGGGAGTCGCTCCGGTGGCCATCACCTGGGACATCAGGTCGAGCGCGACGGTGGGCCGGGTACGGCCGTTGCTCACGGTGAAGGGGCGCACCAGCCGTCCGGCCGCGTCGTCGAGCCAGGGCCCGTCGCCGGCCGCGGCCACCTTCAAGGCCTCATCGCCGGGGGTTCGACTGCGTGCTGCCGGGGCGCGGTGACCAGGTAGGGCCGGACGCTCTTGACCAGCATCGCCATCTCGTAGCCGAGTACGGCCGCGTCGGCCTCGCGGCCGGCCAGCACGGCGAGGCAGGTGCCGGAACCGGCGGTGGTGACGAACAGCAGGGTCGAGTCGAGTTCGACGACGACCTGCCGTACGTCGCCGCCGTCGCCGAAGCGGACACCGGCGCTGCGGCCGAGGGAGTAGAGGCCGGAGGCCAGGGCCGCCATGTGGTCGGCGCTGTCCGCGTCGAGGCCGTGGACGGACTTCACCAGTCCGTCGCAGGACAGGAGCACCGCGCTGGAGGTGTGCGGTACGCGCTGCACGAGGCCGCTCATCAGCCAGTCGAGATCGGATACATGGCCGGTCGGCGCGTCGCTCGCCATGGTGGATCGACTCCTTGGGGTACGAAGGTGTGCGGGAGCGCTGGTCGTGGTGGTGGGGAGGGAACTGGGGGTGGTTGCGGGAGTGGTCATCCGGCCGGGTCTCTGTGGGTCGGCTCCATGTGCGGTGACACCATGTGGGTCGGGCCTGTGTGGGCCGGGCCTGTGTAGGTCGGCGCTGTGTGGGTCGGCGCTGTGTGGGTCGGCGCTGTGTGGGTCGGCGCTGTGTGGGTCGGCGCTGTGTGGCCCCCCTCCCCATGGGTCGGTTCCACATGGGCCGACTCCCCAGGGGCCCGCTCCACAAGGGCCGGCTCCGCACGGCGCGGCTCGATGGAGGTCGACTCCCTGCGTTGCCGCGCCTCCGCAAGGCCGATGCCGCGTTGGAAGGCCGCCATCAGTCCGGGGTCGTGGCCGACGTGCTGCTCGGGCTCCTGGCGGGGTGCGGGACCGCCGCGCAGCTGGGGTGCGATGTGCTCCTGGGCGCGGCGGCGGGGCAGTTGGGGCTTGCCCATGGTGCCGCGCACCACGCCGTGGCGCGGGACGGGCGGGGTGGCGGCGTGCTCGGCGAGGACGCCGCGGTCCTCGGCCCGGACACCGGGTACGGCGGCGGCCGGGGTGGGCCGTTCCTGGTGGGTTTCACGGACGGGCAGCGGCACGGGTTCGCCGCTGTCCACCTCCCGGAGCACGGCCGGCGCGGGCGCCGCTGGGACGACTGGGGCGGGGACGGGAGCGGCGGGAGCGGGATCGGGGGCCGCCGCCGCTGGAACCGGCGCGACGGGAACCGGCGGTACCAAGGTGACCGCGGGGCTCGGCTGCCGCGGGAGCGGCGGTACGGGCTCAGGCTCGGCCCCCGTGACCTCCGCCGGCCGGGTCACGCCCCCGGGGAGGGCGTCCGGCTCCGTACCCAGCAGGGCCTGCGGAACGACCAGTACGGCCTGGACACCGCCGTAGATGTTGCTCTGCAGGCGGACGGTGATGCCGTGCCGCTTGGCGAGCTGCGAGACGACGTACAGCCCGATGCGGCCGTCCGCGAGCAGGCGGGCGACGTTGACCTGGTCGGGGTCGGCGAGCAGGGTGTTCATCCGGCTCTGCTCGCCCACGGGCATGCCGAGTCCGCGGTCCTCGACCTCGACGGCGAGGCCCGAGGTGACGAGGCTGGCGCGCATCAGCACCTGGGTCTGCGGGGCGGAGAACAGGGTGGCGTTCTCGACGAGTTCGGCCAGCAGGTGGATGACGTCGGCGACGGCGTGGCCGCGCAGGGTGCCGTCGATCGGGGGGACCAGCCGGACCCGCGAGTACTGCTCGACCTCGGCGATGGCCGAGCGGAGCACCTCGGTCATGTCGACGGGGTTGCTCCACTGGCGGCGTGAGACGGCGCCGCCGAGCACGGCGAGGTTCTCGGCGTGGCGGCGGATGCGGGTGGCGAGGTGGTCGACGTGGAAGAGGCCCTTGAGGAGGTCGGGGTCCTCGATCTCGTTCTCCAGCTCGTCCAGGATGGAGATCTCCCGGTGCACCAGCGACTGCAGGCGCCGGGCGAGGTTGACGAAGACCTCCAGTTTCTGTTCACTGCCCGCCTGGCTGGAGAGCTGGGCGGCCCGGACGACGGCGGTGACGGCGCCGTCGTGGGCGCGGGACAGGTCGGCGGCGAGCAGTTCGAAGTCGTCGGCGTCGTCCGGCGGTCCGCTGCGCGGCCTGCGCCGGGGCGGGGTCTCGCCGCGGCGCAGAGCCTCGACCACGGCCCGCAGTTCGCCCTCTCCACGCGCGGTGCTGCGGCGCAGTGCGCCGACGCGCTGGTACACGGACCGCGCGGCGCGGTCGGCCGCGACGGCGGCGATGACCACGGCGGCGAGGGTCACCGAGACCGCGCCGGCGAGCACGACCCACAGCACGGGGCCGGGCCGCGCGCCGGTGGACCGCACGGTGAACAGGACGACCGCGCTGGCGCTGAGGGCGACCGCGACGGGCGGCAGCACGGCGAGACGCAGGAGTTGGGGCCGTATGTGGGTCTCGGGCAGCGCGGGTGCTGTCCGTGAGGCCGGCCGGCCGTGCCGCCCGCCCTCACGGCGGTCTGCTCGCGCGGCCGGGGCGCGGAGGTGAGACATCGGGGTCCTCGTACTGGTCCGTTGGTCCGTCGGGCCCGGATCGGACCCTGGTGCTCGCGCGTGGTGGCGGAGTG
The DNA here is from genome assembly GCF_055603605.1 of Streptomyces sp. NPDC037271. Taxonomy (NCBI): domain Bacteria; kingdom Bacillati; phylum Actinomycetota; class Actinomycetes; order Kitasatosporales; family Streptomycetaceae; genus Streptomyces; species Streptomyces sp. NPDC037271. The sequence continues at coordinate 87,955 of NZ_JBVJVN010000007.1, read as the reverse complement.
CCACGCGGCCACGTGACGCCACGCGGGCACGCGTCATCGCGGTGTCGGCCGAACGGACCGAGGGTGGTGAACCGGCCCTACGCCGCCCGACGGACACTGACAGTAGTCGCCTGCGCATCCTGCGCGATGGGCAGTTGGCAAAGTCCCCCGGACAACGTCCTGCTCTGGTATGAGCCCTCGTACGACAGCCCGATAAGTCGGCGAAGCTTCCGCTCCCGAAACGCTGCAGAGCGGTCCGACTCGATCAGGTTCGGTCGCCGTGAGTGACGGGCGGCGACGTACGTCCGGGCGGACGCGCGGGAGCGGCCACGGCGCGCGGCACCCCTCCCTCGCGACCGGAGTATTGACGCCCCCATGAAACAAGTTAATAGTTTTTGTATCTTCGACTCGCAGGGAGCCCGATGACCGACACCGCCCCGGACGCCGCCCCCCGCACCGCGACGTTCACCACCCGCTCCCCGGCGACCGGCGAGCCGCTCGCCGAGTATCCGGTGGACGGTCCCGAGCAGATCGCCCGTGCCGTGACCCGGGCCCGGAAGGCGCAGGCGGAGTGGACCGCGCTGCCCGCGGCCCGGCGCCGTGACCATCTGCTGCGCTGGAAGCGGGCCCTCGCCTCCGACCTGGCCACCGTCGCCCGGACCATCGCCGAGGAGACCGGCAAGCCGGCCGGCGACGCCGCGCTGGAGGTCGTCCTCACTCTGGAGCACCTGGGCTGGGCCGCGCGCAACGCCGACCGCGTGCTGCGCCGACGGCGGGTGCGCACCGGACTGTTCACCGCCCACCAGCGGGCCTCGCTGGTGCACCGGCCGCTGGGCGTGGTGGGCGTGATCGGCCCGTGGAACTACCCCTGCTACACCCCGATGGGCTCCGTCGGGTACGCCCTGGCGGCCGGGAACGCCGTGGTCCTCAAGCCGTCCGAGCTGACCCCGGGCACCGGCGTGCTGCTCGCCGAACTGTTCGACGCGGCCGTGCCCGCGCACGCCGGGCTGCTCACCACCGTCACGGGCGCCGCGGCCGCCGGAGAGGCGCTGGCCCGCTCCGGGGTCGACAGGCTGGCGTTCACCGGCTCGCCCGGGACGGCGCGCAAGGTGATGGCGGTGTGCGCCGAGACGCTGACGCCGTTCCTCGCCGAGTGCGGCGGGAAGGACGCCGTGATCGTCACCGCGGACGCGGATCTGGACGCAGCCGCCGACGCGATCGTGTGGGGCGCGCTGAGCAACGCCGGACAGACCTGTGCGGGCGTGGAACGCGTCTACGCCGTGCGCGAGATCCATGCGGCTCTGTGCGAACGGGTGGTGAAGCGCGCCGGTGCGCTGCGCCCGGGCGCCGGCGGCGACGCGGCCTACGGTCCGATGACCCTGCCGGGCCAGATCGGGACCGTGGAGCGGCACGTGACCACGGCGGTGTCGTCGGGAGCGCGACTCCTGCTGGGCGGACCGGAGTCCGTCCGGGCGCCGTACGTCGCGCCCGTCGTCCTGGCCGATGTGCCCCAGGACGCGGCGGCCATGACGGAGGAGACGTTCGGACCGGTCGTCGCGCTCAACGCGGTGGCCGACGTGGACGAGGCGGTGGCCCGCGCCGACGACTCCCGGTACGCCCTGGGAGCCGCCGTGTTCTGCGGGAACCGGCGTGCCGGAGCCGCGATCGCGGCACGGCTGCGCGCGGGAGCGGTGTCGGTGAACTCGGTGCTGGGCTTCGCGGCCGTACCGGCGCTGCCGTTCGGCGGTTCGCAGGATTCCGGCTTCGGGCGGATACACGGCGCGGAGGGGCTGCGGGCCTTCACCGCCGTGCAGTCGACGACCGTGCAGCGGTTCGCCCCGCCGGTCGCGCTGACCTCCTTCGACGTACCGGCCGCCGCACGGGAGCGCGCGGTGCGGCTGGCCCGGGCTCTGCACCTGCGGCGCTGACCCGCCGGACCGCGCCCTGACGGCCGGTCAGGCGTTCAGGAGGGGGGCCAGATAGCGACGGGCGAAGGCCCGGGCCTGGTCCTCGTCCTCCATCTCGATGCAGCTGGCGGGGTTGAGCAGGAAGGAGACGGCCACGCGCACCATGAGCTCGGCGACCGGCCGCGGGTCCGCGTCGGGGCGGCCCTCGGCCTGCTGCGCACGGCGCAGATGTCCCGTCAGGTACTCGACGGTGGCGGAGAGCGAGGAGCCGCCGTGCACGGTCAGGTAGGGCAGTACCACCTCGGGTTCCAGGCGCAGCAGGCCGCCGAAGAGCGGATGTGCGCGGGTGTGGCGCAAGGCGACGACGAATCCCTCGACGACCCGTTCCTCCATGGTCGGCAGCGCGGCCACCGCCGAGTCCAGCCGCTGGAAGAACCGGCTGTTCTCGCGCAGCAGGGTCTGCTCGACCAGCCTGTCCTTGTTCTGGAAGCGCCGGTAGACGGTGACCCGGGAGACACCGGCCCGTTTGGCGACGTCGTCGACGGAGGAACGGCGCAGGCCGAAGGCGGTGAACTGCTCCAGCGCGGCGTCGAGGATGCGCCGTGCGGTCGGGTCCTCCGTCTCGGTCTTCCAGACCGTGCTCACGAAACCGACACCCCCGTCCCGGGAAACAAGTAACAACTCTCAACACTTTGTAACACGAACTCTGGAGGGCCTGATGGGCAGTCGTCTCACCGCAGAGCAGTCCGCGTTCGCCGCGGCCGTCAGAGATTTCGCCAAGCGCGAGTGCGGTACCCGGGAGCAGCGGGACGCGCTGACCGCGGGCGGTCGCGAGGCGCACCATCCGGGGCTGTACGGCAGGCTCGCCGGCCTGGGCTGGCTCGGGGTGTGCCTGCCGGAGGAGTACGGCGGCTCCGGCGGGGGGCTGGCCGACGCCTGCCTGTTCCTGGAGGAGACCTCCTACGGGATGGTCCCGGCCGGCGGTTTCGTCACCACCGTCATCGCCGCGAAGGCGTACGAACGGTTCGGCACCGAGCGGCAGCGGCACGAGGTGCTGTCCGGCGCCGTGCGCGGCGACGTCCTGTCGATCGCCATGTCGGAGCCGGGCGCCGGTTCGGACGTCGGCGCGCTGCGCTGCCGGGCCCGGCAGGCGTCGGACGGCACCTGGGAGATCGACGGGCAGAAGACCTGGATCTCCAACGCACACTTGGCGAAGAGCATTCTGCTGGTGGCCCGCACCGGCGAGGACAAGCACGGCGGTCTGACGATGTTCCATCTGCCCGCCGACGCCCCGGGCGTGGAGGTGCGGGGCATCGAGACCATGGGCGGCCGGGAGGTCAACGACGTGTTCCTCACCGGCGTCCGGCTGCCCGCCGACGCGGTGGTGGGCCGGGTGGACGACGGCTGGCGGCAGTTGATGGCCGGGCTGAACCACGAGCGGCTCTTCCTGGCCGCGAACATGCTGGGCCTGGCGCGCCGCGTCTTCGACGACGCCCTCGCCTACGTCCGTGAACGCGAGCAGTTCGGGCGGCCCGTCGGATCCTTCCAGGCGCTGCGGCACCGGGTGGCCGACCTCGCCACCGAGATCGAGTGCACCCGGCTGCTGGTGCGCGAAGTAGCCCTGGACTGCGACGCGCAGCCGGACAGGCTGTTCCCGCGGGAGGCGTCCATGGCCAAGCTGAAGGCCACCGAGACCGCCAAGCGGGCCGCCCTGGAGGGCATGCAGATGATGGGCGGCTACGGCTACACCACCGAGTTCGACATGGAGCGCCACCTGCGGGCCGCGGTCGTCTCGACGGTCTACGGCGGGACCAGCGAGATCCAGCGGGACGTGATCGGCAAGACCTACGGCCTCTGAACCGGCCCCCGTGCGGGCTGCCGCCCGCCCCCGGCCGGGGGCGGGCGGCAGCCGGTCGCGCCGAGAGACCGGGCTCAGTCCCGGTAGAGCCCGGACAGCGCGTCGGCGTACTTGTCCCGGATCACCCGGCGCCGCAGCTTCAGCGAGGGCGTCAGCTCGCCGGTCGCCGGGCCCCACTCCTCGGACAGCAGCTCGTACCGCTTCACCTGCTCGGTGCGGTTGAGCCGGGAGTTGGCGGCCGCCACGGCGCGCTGCACCTCGGCCCGGACGGCGGGATGCCGGACGAGGCCGGCGAGTCCGCCGTCCGCCTCGACACCGTGGGCGGCGGCCCAGGCGGGGGCGGCCTCCGCGTCGAGCACCAGCAGCGCGACGAGGTAGGAGCGGCGGTCGCCGTGGACCAGCGCCTGACCGATCAGCGGGTGCTCCTTGAGCGCGTTCTCCACCAGGGCGGGCGAGACGTTCTTGCCCGACGAGGTGATGATCATCTCCTTCTTCCGGTCGGTGAGCCAGAGATAGCCGTCCTGGTCCGTCCGGCCGATGTCGCCGGTGGCCAGCCAGCCGTCGGCGTCCACGGCGGGCCGCACCGAACCGTCCGGCTGGAGGTAGCCGGAGAAGACGGACTCGCCGCGCACCTCGATCTCGCCGTCCGCGGCGATCCTGACCTCCACGGACTCCACGGGGCGTCCCACCGAACCGATCCGGAAGCCGGTTCGCGGGCTGTTGGTGGTGGCCACGCCGGTGGTCTCGGTCAGCCCCCAGGCATCCATGATCACGATGCCGAACCCGGCCCAGAAGTCCACCACGTCGACCGGCATGGGCGCCGAGGCACTGGCCGCCCAGGTCACCCGGTCCAGGCCGCCCGCGGCCAGCAGCGGCAACAGGACGTCCTGGCGGGCACGGGCGTAGCGCTCCTCCAGTTCGGCGGGCGGCGTCTTGCCCCGCTCGCGGTACCCGACGTGCTCGCGGGCCACCGCGGACGCCGCGTCGATGGCCTCCCGCTGCTCGGCCGGCATCAGGGACAGGACGGCCCGCACGGCGGCGCACAGCTTCTCCCAGATCCGCGGCACACCGAAGAACTGCGCGGGGCGCACCTTGCGCACGACCGTGCCCACGCCCGCGGGGTCGGCGCAGAGGTAGACGTGCGAGGCGCGGTGGCAGGGCAGGTAGATGCCCAGCATCCGTTCGGCGATGTGGGCGAACGGCAGGTAGCAGATGTGCTCGACGTGCGGCGGCAGCTCCACCACGGCGTCCAGCGCCAGGGCGTTGGCCATCACCTGGCGGTGGGTCAGGACGACGCCCTTCGGCTCCCCGGTGGTTCCGGAGGTGTAGACGACGGTCAGCGGGTCGTCGGGGCTCGCGGCGTCCAGCTCCTTCGCGAACCGCTCCGGCGCGGGGTCCCGGAGCAGGGCGGCGTACGGGACGTGGCCGCCCTCGGCGCCCGCCTCGGCCACCACCAGCCGGGCCAGCGGGGTGCCGGCGTCGGTCAGCAGCGGTTCCCACACCGCCACCTGCGCCGTCCCCTCGACCACCGCGAGACGGGCCCGGCAGTTGCGGGCGATATGGGTGACCTGCTCGGGGGCCGCGGTGCCGTACACGCTGACCGGGACGGCACCGAGGCGGCCGAGCGCCAGGTCGGACAGCCAGTGCTCGGGACGGTTGGCCATCATCATCAGCACGTGGTCGCCGCGGCCGACGCCGAGCGCCGCGTAGCCGGCGGCCAGGCGTCCGGTGTGCTCGTGGATCTGCGCCCAGCTGAGCGTCGTCCAGGCGCCGTCCCCGTCCGCCTGCTGCCAGGAGAGGCCGGGCAGTCCGGGGTACTCACGGGCGTTGCGGGCCAGCAGCCGCGGCAGGGTACGGTCGGCCGGGGCGTCGGGCGGTTCGCCGGTCGTACGGGGCGCTGATGTCATCGGGGCCTCCTTGCGGGTCGGATGGGAACGTCCGGGAGACCGGGGCGGTGGGGCGCCCCGGCAGGCGTGCCGGGAGGAGCGCGGCGGGGTGCGGAGGGCCGCCTGTGATCGGGAGAGGGCTCAGGAGTCGGTGGAGGTCTCGCCCTGCTCGGCCTTGCGCAGCAGCAGCGCGGGCGGTGCGAAGCGCTCGCCGTAGCGGTCGGCGAGCTCGCGGGCGCGTGCCACGAAGCCGGGCAGGCCGGCATCTGCCCCGGCGTAGTCGTCGTAGCCGTTGATGTACTGGAGGACGCCGCCGGCCCAGCCGGGGAAGCCGATGCCCTGCGGGACGAAGCCGGTGTCGTGGTTGGTGCGCGGGTCCAGCGCCCAGGCTCCGCCGTCGCTGCCCATGGGGACGCGGGACATGGACTCCACGCCGCCTGCCAGTACCAGGTCGTGCCATCCCGAACGGACCTTCATGACTGCCATGTTGACGGCTTCCGGGCCCGATGCGCGGAAGCGGTTCTCCTGGACGCCGGCCACGGTGTCCGGCAGCCCGGCCGCGATGGCCGCGGTGCGGGCGATGTCGGCGCCCTGGCCGCCGACGGGGCCGACCACGCCGAGCACGATGTCGTCGATCGCCGCCGGGTCGAGGTCCGGGAAACGGCGGAGGGTCACGTGGATCAGCCCGACGACCAGGTCGATCGGCTTGGCGCCGTGCAGGACGCCGTTCGCCTCGCCGCGTCCGCGCGGGGTGCGGATCGCGTCGTACACGTACGCTTCGGTGCTCACCTCGGGTGCCCTCCCTGCGGGTTCACGACAGGCCGCGCACGCGGCACGGGTTCGGCGTGGGCGCCTGGCGCCGGCTCAGTCGAGGAGGGAGCGGCCGATGATGTCCTTCATGATCTCGGTGGTGCCGCCGTAGAGGGTCTGGACCCGTCCGTCGAGGAACGCTCGCGCCACCCGGTACTCGCTCATGTAGCCGTAGCCGCCGTGGAGTTGCAGACAGCGGTCGGCGACCCGCTTCTGCAGTTCGGTGGCCCACCACTTGGCCATCGAGGCGTGCACGGCGTCGAGCCGGCCCCTACTGTGCTCGGCGACGCAGCGGTCCAGGAAGGTGCGGGTGACCGCTGCCTCGGTGGCCATCTCGGCGATCTCGAAGCGGATGTGCTGGAGCTTCGCCAGCGGCCGTCCGAACGCCTCGCGCTCCTTCACGTACCGCGTGGTGAGGTCGAGGAGCTCCTCGGCCGCGGCGGCGGCGCCGACCGCGATGGCCAGCCGCTCCTGGGCGAGGTTGCCCATCAGATAGGTGAAGGCGCGGTTCTCCTCCCCCAGCAGGTTCTCCTTGGGGACCCGCACGTCGTTGAAGAAGAGCTCCGCGGTGTCCTGGGCCTTCTGGCCGATCTTCTCGAGGTTGCGGCCGCGTTCGAAGCCGTCCGCGCCGCGCTCGACGACGAGCAGGCTCTGCCCCCTGCTGCCGCCCTCGGGTGCGGTACGGGCCACCACGACGACGAGGTCGGCGAGGATTCCGTTGGAGATGAAGGTCTTCGAGCCGTTGAGCAGGTAGTGGTCGCCCTGGTCGGTGGCGGTGGTGCGGATGCCCTGGAGGTCGGAACCGGCGCCGGGTTCCGTCATGGCGATGGCGGTGACGATGTCGCCGGAGACGAACCCGGGCAGCCAGCGCCGCTTCTGCTCGTCGGTGGCGAGCCGGGTCAGTACGGGCCGACGATGTCGTTGTGCAGGCTCAGTGCCAGCCCGGAGGCGCCGGCGCGGGCGAACTCCTCGATGAGCACGGCGCTGTAGCGGAAGTCCTCGGTCCCACCGCCGCCGTACTCCTCGCCGACGGCCAGTCCCAGCAGGCCCTGGCGGCCCGCCGAACACCACACCTCCCGGTCGACGACGCCGTTCCTCTCCCACCGTTCGTGGTGCGGGGCCACGTCCTTGGCGAGGAAGGTCCGCACGGTCTCGCGGAACGCCTCGTGGTCGGGGCCGTACAGGTCTCGCCGCAAAGTCACGGCCCTCGACGTCACGGCCTTCGCCGTCTCAGTCTTGGGTGTCACGGCCTTCGCCGTCTCAGTCTTGGGTGTCACGGCCTTCGGTGTCACAGCCAGCTCCTCACGCGCTCGATCAGCCGGGCGGGATCGGGACCCACGGGGGTGACGTTGAGCATCGTCACGCCGGCCTCGCGGAAGACCTCGACGCGGTCCCGGACGTAGCCCTCCGGGCCGGCCAGGCAGATCTGTTCCAGCAGTTCGGCCGGCACCGCGGCCTCCGCGTCCTTCCGGCGTCCCGCGAGGTAGTGCTCCTGGATGGCGGCGGCGGCCGACTCGTAGCCGTAGGCGCGGACCAGGTCGTGGTAGAAGTTGCGGCCCGGGGCGCCCATGCCGCCGACGTACAGGGCGACGGTGGGGCGCATCAGGTCGCGGACCGCTTCGGCGCCGTCGCCCATGGCGAGCAGGCCGCCCGCCACGACCGACAGCGGTCCGAGCCCGGGAGCGCGCTCGGCGGTGCCCTCGGCCAGGGCCGGGCCCCACACCTTGGCGGCGTGTTCCGGCGCGTAGAGGAACGGGAGCCAGCCGTCGGCCAGTCCGGCGGTCATCCGGACGTTGGCCGGGCCGAGCGCGGCGACGTACACGGGGATGGTGTCGCGGACCGGGTGGGTGAGCAGTTTCAGGGGTTTGCCGAGGGTGCCGCCCTTCTCGGGCGGCAGGGGCAGGTCGGTGATGCCGTGGTGCTCGATCACCTCGCGCCGCCAGATGCGCCGCGACAGCTCGATCACCTCGCGGGTACGGCCCAGCGGGCGGTCGTAGCGGCGGCCGTGCCAGCCCTCGACGACCTGCGGACCGGAGGCGCCGACGCCGAGGAGGGCGCGGCCGCCGGTGAGGGCGTCGAGTCCGGCGGCGGTCTGGGCGATCAGTGCGGGAGTGCGCGAGTAGACGTTCAGGATGGCCGAGCCGATCCGCATCCGCTCGGTCTTCGCGGCCAGGTATCCCAAGACCGTCGGGGAGTCGAAGCCGTAGGCCTCGGCCACCCAGACGGCGTCGAGTCCCGCGGACTCCAGGGCGGCGGCCCGGTCCGCGGCGTCGCGCGGGTCGCCCGCGTACGTGAGAGGGGAGGACAGTTCCATCAGCGGCGGTCCTTCAGCAGTTCGGGCATGTCCCAGTCACGGGCCACGTCGGCGGTGTGCGCGCCCGGGACGGCGGGTGGCAGCCGGAGGGTGCCGGGGGTGGCGGAGAAGCGGGGCGCGGGGGCGGGCTGGGTGATCCCGTGCGCCTCGGTGTAGGTGCCGCGCCCGGTCAGGTGCGGGTGGCCGGACGCCTCGCGCAGCGAGAGAACGGGCGCGACACAGGCGTCGGTGCCTTCGAAGACGGCCGTCCACTCCTCGCGGGTCGCGGTCTTGAACCGGGCGGTGAACCGGGCCCGCAGCTCCGGCCAGTTGCCCGGGTCCGCGCGGTCCGGCAGCACGTCGCCGGCCAGGCCCAGCAGGGCGACGAACACGGTGTAGAACTGCGGTTCCAGCGCGCCGACCGCCATCCAGCCGCCGTCGCCGGTCTCGTAGACGCCGTAGTACGGGCAGCCGCCGTCGAGCAGATTGTGTCCGCGCGCATCCCGCCAGGTGCCCGCGGCGAGCATGCCCCAGAAGAGTGCGGTGAGGTGGGCCGTGCCGTCGACGATCGCGGCGTCCACCACCTGGCCGCGGCCGGTGGCGCGGGCGGTGAGCAGCGCGGCCAGGACGCCGGTGGTCAGGTAGAGCGAACCGCCGGCGTAGTCACCGAGCAGGTTGGCGGGGACGGCGGGCGGCCCGTCCGGCGCGCCGATCAGGGAGAGGGCGCCGGCCGTGGCGATGTAGCCGACGTCGTGACCGGCCAGGTGCGCGAGCGGCCCCCGCTGGCCCCAGCCGGTCATCCGGCCGTACACCAGGGCGGGGTTGACGGCCATGCACTCCTCGGGGCCGACCCCGAGCCGCTCCGCGACACCCGGGCGGTACCCCTCCACCAGGATCTCCGCGCGCGCCGCCAACGCCCGCACGGTCCGCGGTCCTTCGGGCGACTTGAGGTCGACCAGGACCGAACGCTTGTTGCGGTTGGTCACGTCGTGGGCCGGGTCGCCGGCGAGCGGTGCGGGTCCCGGGCGGTCGACGCGCACCACGTCGGCGCCCAGGTCTCCGAGCAGCATCGCGGCGAACGGGCCGGGGCCGATGCCCGCCAGCTCGACCACGCGCACGCCGTCCAGCGGCCCGGCACTGCCGCGGCCCTGGACGTCAGGGGGGTGGTGGCTCATGGGTTCCTCTCTCGGGGCGCGGCGGGCTCGCCGCCGCACTACCGGGCCCTTACTGAGCGTTCGCTAAGAACGTAGAAGCGTGCGGCCGATCGGTCAACGCCTGGATACCAGTAGTTTTGGAGCCACTTACCGGGGAAGGAAGTCGAAGTCGGACGCCGTCGGCCGCTCTTCCTGATCGATCGCTAAGCATGCGAGGGGAGGGAATCCGGACTCACGGCCGTGCCATGTCGCCCGTCGACGCATGTTGCGAGGAGAGTCGTTGAACACCGAGCCGAGCCAGGACACCGCGACGCCGGCGCAGCACTGGCGCACCTACGGGCAGCTCGACCTGCACCCGATCCTGGTGCACGCCATGGAGGCCTTCAACGAGCAGGGCTACCACGGCACTTCGGTCCGGAACATCGCCGGCCGGGTCGGTGTCACCGTGCCGGCGCTGTACTACCACTACGAGAACAAGCAGGCGCTGCTCGCCACCCTGCTGGAGACGTCCATCAAGGACGTCCTGGACCGCTGCCGGGCGGCGGCCGCGGAGGCCGGGACCACTCCGCTGGCGAGGTTCTGCGGCATGGTCGAGTCGATCGTGCTGTACATGGCCCACCGCAGGTCCCTGGCCTTCCTGGACACCGAGATCCGCAGCCTGGAGCCCAGGAACCGGGCCCGCTACGTGGCCCTGCGCGACTACCTCCAGCACATGCTGCTGGACACGGTCGAAGCGGGCCGCGCCGAGGGGGTGTTCACCACACCGATACCGGCCGACGCCGTCCGCTCGGTCCTCATCATGTGCCAGGGCGTCGCCAACTGGTTCCGCCCCGACGGCCCGCTCACCGCGGAAGAGGTCGCCGAACGCCACGTCCTGCTGAGCCTCGGCACCGTGGGGTACCCCGACGTGGTCACCGGCGAAGCGACGCTTCCGTTCCACCGGCGGACTCCCCTCCGGCACCCGACACCCGCGCGGTCCGCCTCCCGGAGCCCCGCCCCGCACCCCTCCCGGTGACACGGCCGGGGCGAGGGCTCCGCGTCCCTTCCGCGCTTGCGCACCGCCTCCACGATTCTCGGCATCGACGAGAGGACACCGTATGGACCCGCTCGAAGCCCGCACCCGCTTCCGGACGCTCCGCGAGACGAAGGGACCCGTCGAAGCCACCGAACTGGACGCCGTCTGGGCCGCGTTGGAGGTCGTCCGGCCCGAGGAGATCCTCGGCGAGTGGAAGGGCGGTGAGTTCGACACCGGCCACCCCCTCAACGGCGAGCTGGCGAAGGCCGGCTGGTACGGCAAGACGTTCACCGCCGTGCACGACGCCAAGCCGCTGATCTGCCGGGACCCGGAGGGCAGGCTGTATTCCGACCGCGAGCTCGGCAAGGGCGAGGCCAGTCTGTGGACCGTCGAGTTCCGCGGCGAGTCGACGGCGACGATGGTCTACGACGGCCGGCCGGTCCTCGACCACTTCAAACGGGTGGACGACAGCACCCTCATGGGCATCATGAACGCCAAGGGTGTCCCCGCCGACGGCCCCTTCTACTACTTCTTCCTCGAACGCGTCGCCGGGTCCGCCCCCGGGGACCGGCGCCCGGGAGACGGCGCGTGAGACGCGCCCGCGCCGCGGTCACCCCGGAGCCGGGCGCACCGTTCGCCCTCCGGGACGTGGAGCTGGAGGACCCGCGCGCGCGTGAGGTGCTGGTCAGGCTGACCGCGGTCGGGGTGTGTCACACGGACCTGGGAATCCAGGCCGGCTGGCCCCGGCGGCTCACGCCCGTGGTCTTCGGTCACGAGGGCGCCGGCCGGGTCGAGGCGGTGGGCGCGGAAGTGACCGGCGTCGTGCCGGGGGACCCCGTCTGCCTGACGTTCGCCAGCTGCGGCACGTGTCCGCAGTGCGTGGCGGGCCATCCGGCGTACTGCCACTTCGCGCGGGACCTCAACCTGTCCGGCGGGCGCGGCGACGGCACCACCGCGCTCCGTCTCGACGGCGCCCCCCTGCACGGCGGCTTCTTCGGGCAGTCCAGCTTCGCCACGTACGCCGTCGTCCACGAACGCGGAGTGGTCAAGGTGCCCTCCGGTCTGCCGGACACGGTCACCGCGCCGCTCGGTTGCGGAGGGCAGACGGGGGCGGGGACCGTGCTCAACCGGTTGCGACCCGAGCCGGGGACCTCACTCGTGGTGTTCGGGGCCGGCGGGGTCGGGCTGAGTGCGCTGATGGCCGCGGTGGCCGTGGGCTGCGACCCGGTGGTGGCCGTCGACCCGGTGGCCTCCCGGCGGGCCCTGGCCGTCGGACTCGGCGCCCGGGCGGCCCTGCCCCCGGGTGACGGTCTGGTGGCGGCGCTGCGCGACCTCACCGGGGGCGGGGCGCACCGTGTCGTGGACACCACGGGCCGGCCGGAGATGCTCCACCGTGCCGTCGGGGCACTGCGTCCGCGCGGCGAACTCGCCTTCGTCGCCCTCGGCGGTGAGGTCACGTTCGACATGATGCGCCTGATGGCCAAGGGCGTTCGCGTGCACGGGGTGATGGAGGGCGACTCCGACCCGGCCCGCTTCATCCCCGAGCTGATCGGCCTGCACCGGCGCGGCCTCTTCCCGGTGGACCGGCTGATCACCACGTTCCCCTTCGAGGAGATCGACGCCGCCGTGGCCGCCATGCGTGACGGAAGCGCGGTCAAGCCGGTCCTCACCTTCACCTGACCTCACCACACCCGCCGGGTCGTGCGCACCGGGCCCGGTGGGAAGTGATGCGGGATTCACGTCCCGTGCGGTCCGTCGCGAAAGCCCGGGCCCTCCGGGCGACGTGTGATTGACTGATCCGCATGGTCCCGCCTCCGCCTCCGCCCGTTCGGCCGTGACCGCCGATCCGACCGCGGCCACCCGGCCCCGCAACCGCAAGCAGCTCATCGTCGAGGCGGCAGGCCGGGTCTTCAGCGAGCGCGGCTACCACAGGGCCTCCATGGAGGAGATCGCCGCCGGTGTGGGCATCACGGCGGCGGCCCTGTACCGGCACTTCCCGAACAAGTACGCGCTCTTCGCCGAGTGCGCCGACGTCACGGCGGAACGACTGGTCGCCGCGCTCGACGAGGTGCCTCCCGGGGCGCCCCTGACGGACGTGCTCACCGCAGTCACCCGGGTCACCGTCGCGCACCGCGCTTCGGGCGGCGTGTACCGGTGGGAGGCCCGGTACCTCAATCGTGAGGACCGGCGGCATCTCAAGGCGAAGTTCGGGCACGTCGTCGGGCGGGTCGACGAGGCGGTGCAGCGTGAGTACCCCCTGCCCGACGAGCGGCTGCGGGCGGTGGCGGCCCTCGGTGCGATCGGCTCCATCACGATGCACCACACCTCGATCGCCGGGCGCCGGGCCGAGAACCTGCTGTCGGCATCGGCGCTGCGCGTGGCCGCCACCGACCCCGCGGCGGCCCACGAGGGCGCACGCCCGGTCGAGTTGCCCGCCCAGCCGGTGCCGCGCACCCGGCGCGCGGAGATCCTCGCGGCCGCCGTCCCGCTGTTCGCACGGAACGGGTTCGCCAACGTCACGAACGGACAGATCGCGCGGGCGGTGGGACTGGCCCCGTCCGCGCTCTACCGTCACTATCCCGGCAAGGTCGACATCCTGGCGGCGGCGTGCCTCCAGGCCGCGGGTCTGCTGGCCCAGTGGGTGGAGCAGAGCCTTCACGAGGCGGCCGGCCCGCACGAGGCCGTCGTCGCGCTGGCGGCGACGTACGTGGCCTACAGCTTCGAGTACACCGCGCTCAACAGCGTCGCCGAAGCCGAGTTGGCCGGTCTGCCGACGGATCTGCGGCGGCCCCTGGTCCTCGCGCAGCGGGAGCACATCGCCGTCTGGGAACAGCAGTTGCGGCTGGCCCGTCCGGAGCTGGACCCGCGTCAGGCCCGGGTGCTGGTGCACGCGGGGTTCGGCGTGGTGTTCGAGGCCGGACGCACACTGCGCTGGCAGGACGGTCTCGACCACCGTGACGCCGTGACCGCCCTGGTCGTGGGTGCCCTGGGCCTGTGAACGGGTGCCGGAACCCGGCGCGCGACGAGACACCGTCCCGTGCGGCGCGTCGGGGGGACGTCACCGGGGTGCCGGTCCCTCGACGTGACTGCCGTGGGACGGGCACCCGCGGGACGGGGCCGGCGGCTCAGCCGGCCGGCCTGTTCCCGGTGGGGATCGTGATGGGGGTGGTGGTCGTGGAGGAGCCCTTGTTGAGAAACAGCATGGCCAGGGCGCGCACGAACTGGTCGACCATGTAGAAGGTGCCGGGCATGACGGGCGACAGCCCCTCACGGAACCTGATGTACGTCGGCCACGCGGTGCGGACCAGGGCCGCCGCCGCGTAGTCGCGTCGCAGTCCCAGCCAGTCACCGACCTCGTCGCTGAGGACGTAGCGCACGAACTCGTTCAGGAACCCACGGGTGACGCCGAAATCGATCTGCGCGGTCAGGCCGAGCAGTTCCTCGGCCAGCTTGATGCCCTCGGTCGTCGGCGCGAGGATCGGCGTGAGCACCTGCGCCGACTGCGCTTCCGCGGCCGCCCAGGTCCTGGGGATGTACTCGTCCGGCACACCGAGCAGGTGAAGCGCGACCTGCCAGGAATGCAGGAACGCCTCCTGGTCCTCCGCGGGGAACGGGACCTTCCAGTCGATCAGCTTGCTGCGTACGTAGGTTCCCAGACTGTGGAAGGTGACCAGGATGTCGGCGGCGCTGATCGGGATGTCCTGGTCGGCGCCCGACTTCCAGTGCGGCGACTGCGGCAGCAGGTGGCGCACCGCGGCATGCACCAGCCGGGTCTTGTTGGCGGTGACGACGAACTGCCCGGTCGGCTCGAAGGCTCCCAACTGGGACAGGTCGTAGCCGAACGTGAACGTCTTGGCCGCGCGGTCCTTCATGTCGGCACCGCCCGCCGACCAGTAGACACTCCTGGCCTCGCGCGGGATCACGGTGCTCATGATGCCGCTGCCGAGGCCGTACAGCATGAACAGGTAGGTGTCCCTGCGCCGGTTGAAGTCGGCCGCGCGGGCCAGTTTGGCGCGGTCGGCCCAGGAGGGCAGCCTGTTGACCTGCCTCAGGTGCGCGGTGAGTTCGGCCGGAAAACCGCTGGGCAGCGGGTCACCGTTGTCCACCCACCTCTCCATCGCGGTGTTGACCGACGGAACCAGACCCCTCTTGAGCAACGAAGCCATCAAGGGGTCCGTCGCGCTGTCCCAGACGTACTCCGGATCGGCACCCGTGCCCGTGCCGGCCACCGAGTCGGCCGACGGCCACGCCCACGCCTTGGCGCTGTCCGCCACGCTCACGAGGCCGAGCGCGACACCGAGCGACAGCACTCCTCGCCTGCTGAGATTCTCCATTGACTTACCCGCTTCTTCCCTGAGGGCCAGACGGTGCTCTGCGTCTTTCTCCCGACATGTCAGTTGAGCGACCACCACGCTTCGAGTCCCACCGAGGAATGTGATTTCTCGTTAACATAGCGAGCCGTGTCACCGTCGGCAATGGGGATGACCGAGGGTCCGTCGCCGACATCGGTCGCGGCGGGCGGAGGGGGAGGGCGTTGGCGGGGTTCCGGCGACGCGTTCGCCGCGGCGGCCGCGCGTCCCGATCGCGAACCGCCCACTGCCGCCGCCCGCCCGGGCACGGTACGGGCCGCAGCTCACGACCGCGGTTGGTCTCCCCGGACTCCTCGAAGCTGACGCCGGCCGCCGGCGCCCGGCCCCTGGGGTTCAGTACCCGGCATCGCGCTGTCTCGCGCGCCGTGTCGGGAGGACGGCCGCGGGCCGGACCGTCCCATGCGTTGTCAGTGCTGCCCCATACAGTGAAGCCATCTTCCGAACGGACCGGATTCCATGCGGGGTCGCGCGCTGCCCGGCTGAGACGTCTGCCGACGGAAGAGGGCGTTCCGTGACGCGTGCGGCGACCGTTCGCCCCCCGCTTCACACCGACGCTCGACGGCTTGGACAGGCTGGAACACCGACTGGCTCGCCTTCATCGGGGAAGCCGCGTCTCCGCAGGGCACCGTCGCGGTCCCACGGGGAAACGAACGGAAGGGGATTGGCGCGATGAGCGCAACGGTAAAGGACCGCCTCAAGAAGCACTTCGTGAACCACGTCGCTCTCGTCATCGACAAGTCCGGTTCGATGAGGGGGCATTCGGAGCAGCTCATCCGTGTCGTGGACGAGTTCGTGAAGGGACTGAAGGAGGAGTCCGACAGACTCGGCCATGAGACCCGGATCAGCCTCTACGCCTTCGACCACCTGGTCGAGAACCTGGTGTGGGACATGGACGTGAAGCACCTGCCGTCCATGCGGGGCCTGTACACCGTCGAGAACGGCGCGACCGCGCTGATCCAGGCGTCGGTGAAGGCGCTCGACGACCTCGGCCACATATGGGAGGAGTACGGCGAGCACAGCTTCCTCCAGGTCGTCGTCACGGACGGCGAGGAGAACGCCTCCGGCGCGGACGAGACGGGCTCGCGCCACGATCACCTTCCCGACGGCCGCGCCGTCCTGGACTCGTGGCGGGGCAGGATCGGGGACAAGTTGAACAGTCTTCCGGATCACTGGACCTCGGCCATCATGGTGCCGAACTCGCTGGCCAAGCGCACCGCTCAGCAGTACGGGTTCCCGACGGGCAACATCTCGATCTGGGACGCCGACTCGGCGCAGGGCGTCGAAGAGGCGATCGGCACCGTCAAGTCGGCCGCCACGAGGTTCCTGCGGGATCGCGAGCAGGGGGTGCGCGGGACCAGGAACCTCTTCTCGGTGGGTCAGGACCTCAGCACGGCCGACGTGAAGTCCAGCCTTCAGTCCCTCGACGCCGGCAAGTACGTACTGATCCCCGTGGACCAGCAGATGTCGATCCGCGATTTCGTCACCGGCGCCGGGCATCCGTACAAGACCGGCTGCGCCTTCTACGAGCTCTCCAAGCGCGAGAAGATCCAGGCCAAGAAGAAGATCGCCGTGGCGGAGAAGGATCCCACCACCGGCCGCATGACCGGGAAGGTGTTCACCGGCCCCGCCGCCCGGCAGCTCCTGGGCCTGCCGGACGCGGAGGCGACGGTGGCCCCTGGGAGCAACGCGGCATACACCGTGTTCGTCCAGTCGACCTCGGTCAATCGGAAACTGGTCCCCGGTACCAAGCTGCTCGTCCTCCTGTAGCCGGGGGTTGCGTTCGGCGCCGAGTCGCGGAGGCTGTGCGTCGGGGGCGGTCGTCCGGTACGGCGCGACCGGGTCCGCCCTCCTCGGGAGTCGTGTGGGTGGATGTCCAGGCAGGTGACATACCATCAGGTTCCGTGCCACGCCTCGGGCGTCCAGACCGGTCCCGGCCCGGGCCCGGCGCTCGCCGGGCCCGGGCGAGCGGACACGGGTGCGTGGACACGGGTGCGCGAGCGCTTCACTGCGCCGCCACCACCGCGCCGCCGGTGCTTACCGCACGAGGCAGGGCCGCTTGGCGTCGAACTCCCAGCCGGGAACCAGGTACTGCATGCCCACGGCGTCGTCCCGGGCCCCGAGGGCCTTCGCCCGGTAGAGCTCATGAGCCGCCAGGAGCCGGTCCATGTCGAGCTGCACGCCCAGCCCGGGGGCGTCGGGCACGGCGATCTCGCCGTCGATGATGCGGGGCGGTGCGGTGGTGAGGCGCTCCAGTCCCTCCTGCCATATCCAGTGCGTGTCGAGGGCGTTGTACGCGCCGGGGGCCGCGGCACCGCAGTGCGTGACCATCGCGAGGGAGATGTCGAAGTGATTGTTGGAGTGACAGCCCCAGGTCAGGCCCATCGCGTTGCACAACTGCGCCACGCGGACGGAACCCTGCATGGTCCAGAAGTGGGGATCGGCCAGCGGGATGGAGACCGACTGCAGGGCGAGGGCGTGGGTCATCTGCCGCCAGTCGGTCGCAATCATGTTGGTCGCGGTGGGCAGGCCGGTCGCGCGACGGAACTCGGCGAGCACCTCGCGCCCGGAGTAGCCGCCTTCCGCCCCGCAGGGGTCCTCGGCGTAGGCGAGCGTGCCGACCAGGGGCGCGCACAGTTCGACGGCTTCCTTCAGCGACCAGGCGCCGTTGGGGTCGAGGGTGATCCGGGCCTCGGGGAAGCGGTCCTTGAGGGCGCGTACGGCCTTGACCTCCTCGGCGCCTTCGAGGACGCCGCCCTTGAGTTTGAAGTCGCGGAAACCGTAGAGGTCGAAGGTGGCTTCGGCCTGTCGGACGATCGCCTCGGGAGTGAGGGCCTCCTCGTGACGGATGCGGTACCAGTCGACGTCGGCGTCGTGGCCGCGGACGTACTCCAGGTCGGTGCGGTCGGGGTCGCCGACGTAGAAGAGGTAGCCGAGCACCCGCACGGAGTCCCGCTGCTGTCCGTCTCCGAGGAGGGCCGCGACCGGCACGTCGAGATGCTGGCCCAGCAGGTCGAGGAGTGCGGACTCGACGGCGGTGACGGCGTGGACCGTGGTCCGCAGGTCGAAGGTCTGGGCACCGCGTCCGCCGGAGTCACGGTCGGCGAAGCGGTCCGCGATCTCGCGCAGCACACGCTTGTAGTCGCCGACCTTGGCACCGACCACGAGGGACTCGGCGTCCTCGAGGGTCTGCGTGATCTTCTCACCGCCGGGTACCTCACCGAGGCCGGTGCGCCCCTCGGAGTCCGTCAGGACGACGACGTTGCGGGTGAAATAGGGGCCGTGGGCACCGGAGAGGTTCAGTTCCATGCAGTCGCGGCCCGCCACGGGATAGACGGAGAACGCGGTGACGGTCGGCTGGTTCTTGGTCATGTCTTCTTCGGACTCCTTGAATCAGGGGGTGCGGCGGCCGGTGGTCACAGGCTGAGGACGTCGAGGGCCCACTCGGCCACCAGGACGCCGCCCAGGCCGAGGATCGCCAGCACCGTGGTGTAGGTGGTGCGGACCTTGATCGCTTGGATGACGGAAAGGTTGAAGTACTCCTTGAACAACCAGAAGCCGGGGTCGTTGACGTGTGAGAAGGCGATCGATCCGCAGGAGACGGCGAGCACCATCATCTCGGGATGCGCACCGCTGTCGGCGAGCAGCGGCAGCACCACGCCCGAGGCCGTGACGACGGCGACCGTGGCCGACCCGAGGGCCACACGGAGGATGGCGGCGATGAGCCACGCCAGGACGATGGCGGATATGGACCACGAGTCGGTGATGTCCTTGATGTAGTCGGAGATACCACCTTCGACCAGGACGTTCTTGAAGGCACCGCCGGCTCCGATGACCAGCAGGATCATCGCCATGGCCTTGACCGCGGAGGAGCAGGAGTCACTGACCTCCGACAGGCTCCGCCCGATGCGCGGTCCGAAGGCCCAGACGGCCAGGAGGAGGGCCAGCAGGAGCGCGATCGGCGCGGATCCGATGAACGCCACGGTGTTGAGCAGCGGGCTCTCGCCGGTCGCGGCCATGTCGGTCACGGCGGCCCCGGCGATCAGCACGACGGGGAAGAGCGCCACGCACAGCGACCATCCGAGTCCGGGCATCTCCTCGTCGGTGAACTGGCGCTCACTGACCAGGTCCTTGGGGATGGCGGGGTTCATCGCCCTGATGAACGGCAGCCGCGGCCAGAGCAGCGCGATGAACGCGCCGACCGGTACCGCGATGAACAGGCCGTAGAAGAGCGTCAGTCCGACGGAGGCGTCGAAGGTGGCCGCGACGGCGGTGGGACCGGGGTGCGGGGGCAGGAAGCTGTGCATCGTGGACAGGGCGATCGACATCGGCAGCCCGACCCAGAGCAGGTTCGCGCCGGTGACCCTGACCAGGGTGAACGCGATGGGCACGACGATGATGAAGGCGACCTCGTAGAACATCGTCACGCCGATGAGCATGGAGGTGACGACCATGGCGACCTGCACCCAGCGCGGCCCGAAGGCGTCGAGCAGTTTGCCGGCTATGCGCTGGGCGGCACCGGAGTCGCCCATGACGCGGCCGACCATGGCACCGAGTCCGATGGTGAGCATCGTGTCACCGATCTGGCCTCCGATGCCTTCGGAGAGGACGTCCGGGATGTCCTTCACCGGGATGCCCTGGACCACGGCGACACCGACGGCGACCAGGAGGAGGGCCGCGAAGCCGTTCAGCTTCAGCCTGGTCATGAGAAGCAGCAGAACCAGAACACTGATTCCCACTACGAGAAGTGGCATGTCAGTTCCTCTTTGAACTGTGGTTGGGGGTAGCCGGGCCCGAACGCCGCGGGGGGGTACGGCACGACTCCGGTCAGGGGCGGAGCGGGATGCGCGGACGCGGAAGGCGCGTCCGGCGGAGGGGCCGGGCGGCGGCGGAGGATCGGGGGAGGCGGCCGGCTACGGACGGCTCCGCGCACGAAAGGCGGCTTTCCGGGACCGCCACGTAGGGGGTGACGGTTCGGCGGTTCACGTTCCGCGCAGCCGGCCGGTCTCGCACCGGAGGGCCGCCCCGCGTCTCACCTCAGGCGCGACCGTGGTGCTCGACGGCGACGGCTACCGGGTGCGGGCCTTCGCTGCCGTCGTCGGCGTTGCGCAGCAGTGGTGGTTCCGAGGGCGGCTGTCGCCGCCGGCTCGCCCTGCCGGACGAGATCGAGCATGGACAAATCTCCTAGACATGGAAGGAGAGCGACAGCGGGTGCCGCCTACGGTCCTGGCCACGGAGCCGGTGGCTGAGTTGACCGTAGAGTTGGTTCTGATTCACGTCCATGTCGAATTTTGTTGGTTGCCATACCTTTCTTGTATTGCGGTTCATGACAGTTCCGTGAAACCGGCATGTCGGGCCGATGTCACAGGCGTCGCAGCAAGGCTTCGAGCGCCGGATTGTCGTTGTCGGGACGCCATACGAGGCTCAGTTCGACCGGCTTCGGGTCCGGCAGGGCCACCTGCCGGAAGACGACGCCGCCATAGCGCATCCGGGCCGCGGCCTCGGGCACGAGGGCGATGCCCCAGCCGCCGTCGACGAGGGCAAGGATGCTGTGCACCTGCGTGAGGTACTGGGTGAACACGGGGCGGGTCCGTGCGGACCGGAAGATGCTGATCAGCAGTTCGTGGAAGTAACGGGCCTCGATGGGCGAGTACATCAGGAAGTCCTCGCCGTCGAAGTCCTCGATCCGCATCGGCCCGTCCTCGGCGGCCAGCGGGTGACCGGCGGGAAGTGCGGCCAGCAACCCCTCTCGCAGTGCCGTGCGGGCGGACAGACCGGCTCCCGTGGTCGTCGGCCGCATCAGCCCGAGGTCGAGCGACCCCTCGCCGAGGGCCTTCAGCTGGTCGCGCGTGACGAGTTCCTGCAGCAGGAGCTCCACTCCGGGCAGCACCGTTCTGGCGGTCTCCAGCAGGCCGCCGAGCGCGGAGTGGGCACTGGCGGCCGTGAACCCGACGGCGATGACCCCTGCCTCACCGGTGGACACCCGGCGGACGGCGAGGGCCGCCTGCTCCGACTGCCGCAGGATGCGGCGGGCCTCCCCCAGGAAAGCGCGGCCGGCCGGGGTGAGCCGCACGCTCCGGTTCGTGCGGTCCAGCAACTGCACGCTCAGCTCGCTCTCCAGCAGCTGGATCTGCCGGCTCAACGGCGGCTGGGTCATGTTCAGCCGCTCCGCGGCACGGGTGAAGTGCAGTTCTTCGGCGACGGCGACGAAGCTCGTCAGCTGGGCGAGGGTGAACACTGATGCTCTCCAGGTATCGCGAGATCCAAAATCTATGTTGGACGTGAATCAATCGCGACCGTAGCGTCGGACGTGGACAGACGGCGACCCTGCGAGTGCCTCGGTCGCGGCCCGCGACCGGCAGGGTCGTCATGGGGAGCGCGCGACCATGGTGCGGACACGGCGTCGTCACGGTAGTGCCTCTCCCGGCCCGCCGGTCCTCGCACACGGGTGAGGCGGGGCCACCCGGGCCCGGCGTCCGCCGCATCCACCACGACGTCCGTCCACCCGTATGTCGTCGACGGCGACAGGCGGATGCCCGTCGCCCGGCCGGGCGGCCCCGTCGTACGGCGGCCGCGTGGTACCCGGCCTCCCGACCCCGGGGGGGGGGGGGGGGGGGGAGGGGGGGGGGGGGGGGGGGGGGGGGGGTGGGGGAGGGGGGGGGGGGGGGGGGGGAGGTGGTGGGGGGGGGGGAGGTCGA
>NZ_JBVJVN010000007.1:0-65981 GCF_055603605.1 Streptomyces sp. NPDC037271 | reverse complement strand
TACTCCCCTCCCCCCCCCCCCCCCCCCCCCCCCCCTCCCCCCCCCCCCCCCCCCCCCCCCCCTCCGCCCTCCCCCCCACCCCCCCCCCCCCCCCCCCCCCCCCCCCCGGCCCCAGCACCAGCCGTGCGGGGGGCTCCGAGCGAAAATCCGCCGGCAGACCGCCCCCGCGTACACCACCCCTTCGCCCTCACGTTCACCCTCACCACTCCAGGAGCATTCCATGACGTCCTACACCCCGGAAGAACTCGGCCGCCGGATCGGCTCCGGGCTGCTGTCCTTCCCCGTGACCCACTTCCACGACGACCTGTCCTTCGACGAGGACGCCTACCGGGAGAACATCTCCCGGCTGTCCAAGTACGACGTCGGCGGCCTCTTCGCCGCCGGCGGCACGGGCGAGTTCTTCTCCCTCACCCCCACCGAGGTCGAACGGGTCGTGGCCGCCGCCACCGGCACGGCTCCCGAGGGCACCCCGATCCTGGCCCCGGCCGGCTACGGAACCGCCACCGCGCTCGAGTTCGCCGCGGCCGCCGAACGCGCCGGCGCCGACGGCATCCTGCTCTTCCCGCCCTACCTCACCGAAGCCGGACAGGAGGGTCTGGCCCGGCACGTCGAAGCCGTCTGCCGGTCCACCTCCCTCGGTGTCGTCATCTACAGCCGCGCCAACGCCGTCTACTCCGCCGACACCGTCGCCCGTCTCGCCGACACCTGCCCCAACCTGGTGGGCTACAAGGACGGCGTCGGCGACATCGACACCATCACCCGCATCCATGCCCGTCTCGGCGAACGCCTCACCTACATCGGCGGTCTGCCCACCGCCGAGACGTTCGCCCTGCCCTACCTCCAGTTGGGAGTGACCACCTACTCCTCGGCGATCTTCAACTTCGCGCCCGAGTTCGCCCTCGGCTTCTACGCCGCCGTCCGCGAGCGCCGGCAGCAGGACGTCACGCGGATGCTGTCGGACTTCGTACTGCCCTACACGGAGATCCGCGACCGCCGGGCCGGCTACGCGGTCAGCATCGTCAAGGCGGGCATGACCGCCACCGGTCACGGCGCGGGCCCCGTCCGTCCCCCGCTCACCGACCTGACCCCGGTCGAGCTCGACGAGCTCCGTGCGCTGATCGCCGGCCTGCCGACCACCCCGGCCTGACCCGTACACCGGCCACCGGCCACCGGCCACCGCAGGAAGAAGGCTCCGGGCACGAGCATCGCCCCCATCCACCGCCGAGCGAACGCCTCACCGCCTCGCACCGGCCTGACGGGGGCGGTGTTCACCGCCGGCGAACGGACCACCTGTCCGGGCGCCGGGGAACAGAGAGAGCTGCCGGAGTCCTACCAGGCGCACCCAGGAGCACGGGAAGCGCCATGTTGGATTATCGGCCCAGCTCAAGCACTCACACATACGCCAGGAGAGCTCCCCCATTTTGTCTAGACCTATTTTGTCTAGACCTCTTGCCCTGCCATCACCTGCGGGCTACGTTTCCCGCTGTTCGGAGTACTGCACGTTTCCTTCAATTCCCTTGATGGGCAAGGCTGGAAGGAGCATGTCCGCATGCAGGACCGGAGTCTGTCCAGACGAACCGTTCTCGCCTCCGCGACCGTGGTCGCCGCGACCGCAACGGGCGTCGTGGGCGTGACGGCCACCCCCGCCGTCGCGCACAGACGCGACCACCGCCTCAAGAAGATCATCTCCAGGATGAGCATCGAGGCGAAGATCGGCCAGCTGTTCGTGCCGTACTTCTACGGCACGTCGGCGACTTCCCCCAGCCAGTTCGACCAGGACCGCAACCTCAGGGAACTCGGCGTCCGCACCGTGGCCGAGCTCATCGCCAAGTACCACATCGGCGGTGTCATCTACTTCTCCGGCTGGACGAACAACATCCAGGACCCCCGCCAGATCGCGGACCTGTCCAACGGTGTGCAGCGGGCCTCGCTCGCCCTGCCCACCCCCGTCCCGTCCCTGATCTCCATCGACCAGGAGCACGGGGCCAACGTCCGTATCGGCAGCGGCGCCACCCAGCTGCCGGGCGCGATGGCGCTCGGCGCGGGCCGCTCGCCCTCCGACGCGCGCACCGCCGGACGGATATCGGGCACCGAACTCGCCGCCCTGGGCATCCACCAGAACTTCGCTCCGGTCGCCGACGTCAACGTCGATCCGGCCAACCCCGTCATCAACGTCCGCTCCTTCGGCGCCGACGCCCGCGAGGTCGCCCGCATGGTCGCGGCGCAGGTGACCGGCTACCAGCACGCCGGCGTCGTGGCGTGCGCCAAGCACTTCCCGGGCCACGGGGACACCGGGGAGGACAGCCACACCGGACTGCCCGTGATCACCCACACCCGCGAGGAGTGGGACCGCATCGACGCCCCGCCCTTCAAGGCCGCGATCGCCGCCGGCGTCGACTCGATCATGACCGCGCACCTCCGAGTCCCCGCGCTCGATCCCAGCAACGAACCGGCCACCCTGTCACCCACGATCCTCCAGGGCGTACTGCGCGACGAACTCGGCTTCGACGGCGTGATCGTCACCGACGCCCTCAACATGCAGGGCGTGCGCACCAAGTACGGCGACGACCGCGTGCCCGTCCTCGCCCTCAAGGCCGGCGCCGACCAACTGCTGTTCCCGCCGGACATCGACGTCGCCTACAACGGCGTCCTGGCCGCCGTCCGCAGCGGAGAGATCACCGAGGACCGACTCGACGCATCGGTCCTGCGCATCCTGCGGATCAAGGACAAGGCCGGCCTGCTCAGCGGCAGCCCCTACGTCTCCCCGAAGGAGGTCGACCGGGTCGTCGGCGCCCGCAGGCACCGGCTCGCCGCCGCCCGGATCGCCGAGCGCACCACCACCCTGCTGGTCAACGAGGACGAGACGCTCCCGCTGCGCCGCGGGCAGAAGAAGCTGCTCGTGGTCGGCGCCAGCCCGGCCTTCCCGACCGACGACACCCGCACCACGGTGCCCGAACTGGCCAAGGCGTTCGACGAACTGGGCTACAGCACCACCCGCCTCGCCACCGGCCGGGCACCCGACGCGGCGAAGATCGACGAGGCCGTGGCCGCCGCACGGGGACGGGACGCGGTGGTGGTCACCACCGACAACGTCGGCGCCACCAGCGCCCAGCGCACCCTGGTGTCCCGGCTGCTCGCGACGGGCGTCCCCGTCGTCCACCTCGCGGTGCGCAACCCCTACGACATCGCCCACCTCGGCGACGTCCCGGCCTCACTGGCCTCCTACTGCTGGACCGAGGTCGAACTGCGCGCCGCCGCCCGGGTGATCGCCGGCCGGGTCGAACCGCGCGGCAAACTGCCCGTACCCGTCCAACGGGCCGACGACCCCGCCAAGGTCCTCTTCCGCTCCGGGCACGGCCTGTCGTACGACGACTGAAGCCCGCGCACCCCCACCCGGTTCTCGGCCCCGATGCCCCGTGACCAGGGAGCACCGGGGCCGCAAACGTCACCCGCCGGCCAAGACCTGTCCGTGCGATCTCGATGGCGGCCTTGACCTCAACTCCACTCGAGGCCGCAGAGTGATCCGCATGAGAACCGAACCCGCAGATGTCAAGGCCATCCAAGAGGTCGTGGCCACCGTCGAACGCACCCAACGCGCCAAGGACGCCGAGGGATTCCTCGCGCTCTTCCATCCCGAGGCCCTCTGGACGACCGCCCACGGCAGGGTTCTGGTGGGATTCGACGCGATCGCCGAGTTCACGCGTGCGGTGCTGCCCCACGCCGGCTGGGACGGCGAGGTCACGTACGAGGCGATGCACACGCGGTTCCTGCGGCCGGACGTGGCGGCCGTCAAGGTCCGGCAGGTCTACCACTCGGCAGAGGGTGACACAGAGGGCTCCCCGCTCTACGTCATGACCAAGCAGGATGACGGTACCTGGTTGTTGCACGTCGGCCAGAACACCGAAGTCCGGTCGGAACAGCCAACTCGACGTGCCGGAGGATGACGCGCGGGGAACCCGACGCACGCGCGGCTTCCCTCACCCGCTGCGGCAGGCGTGCCGTGCCTGCTCCACGTAGTCGTGCCCGTGCCACCAGAACTTCCCGTTGGCGGGGTGCTCGGGGACGGGAGGCAGCACGGTGCCGCCGTCCGGCTTCCGGGAGCCGGCCGGCTGAGGCCGCCCTGTGA
Organism: Streptomyces sp. NPDC037271; assembly: GCF_055603605.1. Taxonomy (NCBI): domain Bacteria; kingdom Bacillati; phylum Actinomycetota; class Actinomycetes; order Kitasatosporales; family Streptomycetaceae; genus Streptomyces; species Streptomyces sp. NPDC037271. Next base: position 61,855 of record NZ_JBVJVN010000007.1, on the reverse strand, counting down.
AGCGCGGGTTCGGAGCAGCCCTCCCGAACGGCTGCTCCGAACCCGCGGGCCGGTCAGTTGACGGTCAGGGCCGCCGTGTTGTTCGTGAGGTCCGGGTCGAAGCCGAAGGGGTACTCGCCGAACTCACCGTACGGAGGGTGGATGCTCACGGCACCGGTCGCGCCGGGCACCACGGTGTCGACGCGCACGGGAAACGCGAACGTGTGCTGGGTGTCCTCCAGCACCCAGTACGGCAGGGTGCAGTCGTAGCGCGGGGCGCCCGTCTGCTTCGGGTGGTAGCCGCCGTCGAGGGTGCGCGGGGAGCAGCCGGACGGCACGCCGGTGACCTCGGTGCCCTCGGGCACGACCAGCCGGACCTCCGCGACGGGGTCACCGGAGCCGAGGTTGCCGAGCCATGCCGGGCCGTTGTTCTTGAACGTGAGCTCGGCCGTGGCCGTCTCGCCCGCCGTGCCGGAGACGGCGTCACCGGTCACGGAGAAGTCCGCGGTGTTTTCCGCACCGAGCTGGAGGGCCACGTAGTCGTTCTGGGAGTCGATGTCCTGAACGCCGCCGCCCGGCTCGACGCCGATGTCGAGCCGCTCGTTCAGTGCGTGCGGGGCGAGTCGCACCGTCAGCGGCTCGGGCAGCTCGAAGGAGTCGCCCGGCGCCAGCACCTGGCCGAACGTGCAGATCGCCTGGCCCGACGGCGCGTAGTCGTTGCCGTCCGTCGTGGTGTAGGTACAGGCGTCGTACCGGGTCATGTCCGTCAGGCCGTACGAGGCGTACAGCTTGACGGTGAACCCGTTCGCGCTCTCGTTGCCGTTGTTGGTGACCTTGAACGGGATCGTCCGCTCGTCGCCGGGCAGACCGTCCTCGATCTCGGCAACGGGGTCTATGGCGAGGTCGGGTCCGGCACCGACGGTGAGTGTGGTGTCGAAGCTCTCGAGCGGCGCGGTGAGCGTCCCGTCGGGGCCGCCGGTGGCCGTAGCCCCGTAGGTGATCCTGCCCTGCGCGCCGACTTCGGCGCCGTCGGCCGCGCGCACCGTCAGGAACACCTGGTCCTCGTAGTCGCCCCCGATCACGGGGACCACGGGGATGTCGCACACCGCGCCGGTACCGCTCGGCGTGCAGTTGTCGGGCCAGGTCACCTCGGCCACCCCGGCGAGGTCGGAGACGTCGATGGTGAGCCTGCCCTCGGTCACCGTGAAGTTGTCGTTGTCGTGGTAGATGCCGACGCCGAGGGTGCGTGACTGCGGCTGACCGCCGTCGGTACCGGTCGGCAGCATCTGCTCGTACGGCGTGTTGATCCACAGCTGGTCGGTCTGCGGCAGTTCGTCGGCGGCGAACGCGGGCGCGGCGAGGCCGGCCATCAGCAGTCCGGCCGCCACCGCCACGGCGGCGCCGGATCTGAGACGTACCGGGCGTCCAGCGGATATCAGGCCCATTACTACCCCCCAAGGGTATGGTGAAGTGACCGGTGCGACGGGAACCCCTGCACACCGGAAGGATCATCACATGACAGGGAAGCCCACCGCGCCCCGGTTTCCGGCTCCGTCGAAGAACAATCAGAACCTGGCGCCGTCCTGCGGTCGGCGCCTGGGGATGCTCCGTGCCGGGTAGTGGCTGCGTCGGTGCTCGCGGCCGAACGGCCCGCCACCCTCGCCCCCGGTGGCGACCCGCCCACCCATCACCACTGGGTGATGGACCACCGCAGCGCCTCCGTCCCCGGCGAGCTCACCTACTCCCTCGACCAGTACGAGGCTCGCCGCGACGCCTGCTGACACCGGCACATCGGACCGGACACCGCCCGCCACCACGCCTCCACCGGTAACTCCCCCGCCGGCTCGAACGGCTGCCCCGGGCGCGGGAACCCCACCGCCTGCCCCGCCTCCTCGGCCGCGCCCTTCGTCCACTCCCCCGGCTCCGCCCACGCGCGCGGCGCCAGGTTGAACCTCCCCAAGTGGATCGGCAGCGGCACCGCGCCCTGGCGCCTGCCTGCAGGTCAAGGTGGGCCAGAACCCCCTGCGCAGGGGGCATGTGAAGGTCCGGCCACATGCCAGGCAGCGGCGTACAGTCCGTATGGTTCTTGGGAAATGTGACGCTCCATCAGCTTCCAGGCCATCACGTTGCGTGATCGCCGAGGTCTGACGTCGAGCGGCGCGTGGCCCCTGATCGCGACACTCGGTAACCATCACCGATGACCACAGGAACCGATGCAGACGAGTGCTCCTCCTGGCCGCCTTCGCCTCATTCGGCGCCCCGGCCTCATACGCCTACTGCGATAAGAAGATCAGCCAGAGCAAGCGGCACACCCAGGCCCTCCCCCGCATGGCCAGACGCAGAGTCGACGTACTGTTCGCGATGCTCCGCGACGGCACCTTCTACGACCCCGAGCCGTGGCCGCGACGTGTCACAACCTCTTGTCCTCTGGCAGCTCCGAGGAAGACCACGTTGCCAGTCGTGTTGACCACCGACACCCAGCCCGACCCGAGGAGACTCTCCACCTCCACCAGCCTCCTGACGAACGTCAGTACAGCAGCAGGAGAACACGCCGCCTGCAGCGGTGCCTGTTGGGGAACATCCACCGCGCCACCGCTCCTCCACCACTCACCGCGGCATCGCCCCGCCGGTCCGTCCCCGGCTGTCGGAGTAATTCGCCGTCAGGGGGTCACGATTCACCCGTGCTCGATACGGCCCTACTGGTCGGCGATCACCAGGGAGCTCAGGTGCCACGGGGCTGCGATGCTTCCACTGGGGTCCCACCCGTAACGCTCCAACGCCTGCGCGTCTTCCACACGATGGACCTTGCGCAAGGCATCGACAGCTCGGCGTGTCGATGGCATACCAGCTTCTGCAGTGGCGCGTTCGTACCAGGCCAACGCCTCGTGCCACCGGTCAGCGTTCCCCAATTGGTAGGCCGCCCATCGGATGGCTTCGTGGTCGCCGGCAGCGGCGGCGCGTTCGTACCAGGCCAATGCCTCATCCCACCGGCCAACCTTCCCTAGGTCGTGTGCCTTCCAGCGGATGGCTTCACGATCGCCAGCCGTGGCGGCGCGTTCATACCAGTCGAGGGCCTCGTCCCACCGATCAGCCTCTGCCAGATTGCTTGCTGCCGAGCGGATGGCTTCAGGGTCGCCGGCAGCGGCGGCGCGTTCGTACCAGGCCAACGCCTCATCCCACCGGCCAACCTGCGCAAGGTGCTCTGCTGCGGAGCGCATGGCTTCAGGGCCACCAGCCGTGGCGGCGCGTTCGTACCAGGCCAACGCCTCATCCCACCGGCCAACCCGCGCAAGGTGCTCTGCTGCGGAGCGCATGGCTTCAGGGCCACCAGCCGTGGCAGCACGTTCGTACCAGGCCAACGCCTCATCCCACCGGCCAACCTGCGCAAGGTGCTCTGCTGCCAAGCGGATGACTTCGTGGTCGCCTGCTTGAGCGGTTCGTTCGTACCAGGCCAGGACCTTGTCCCATCGGCCTGCCTCCGCGAGGTGGTCCGCTGCGGAGCGGACGGCTTCAGGGTCACCCGCCGTGGCAGCGCGTTCGTACCATTCCAGGGCCTCGTCCAGCTGGTCAGTGCCTGCCAGCAGGTCCGCGGCGGAGCGGAGGGCGTGGGGGTCGCCGGCTGCGGCGGCCCGTTCGTACCAGGTCAGGGCCCTATCCGGCTGGTCAGCATTTGCGAGGTAGAGGGCTGCCGAGCGGAGAGCGTCGTGGTCGCCGGCAGCGGCGGCCCGTTCGAACCACTGCATGGCCTCATCCAGCTGGTCCTCACATGCCAGGAGGTGGGCCGCTACTTGGAAACCCTTGCGGTCGCCTGTCGCGGCGGCACGCGTGAAATAGGCCAGCGCTTCGTCCCTCCGGTCAGCGCTCCACAGGAGTTGAGCAGTACCCATGAGACCTTCAGCGTCGCCGGTGGCGACCGCGTGCTCAAATGCAGCGTGCGCTTCCTGAGGCCGACCCGCCTCGGCAAGGGCCCAGCCGATTGCGGCATAGTCTCCGGATTTCGCCCACAGAGCGCATGCGATCTGCGTCAGCCCGCGGCGAACAGCCGCCTCGGCCAGGTTCCTGGCACCTTCGCCACTGCAGTGCTGGATGGCCGCCTGCCAGAAAAGTGCGGGTATCCGCGCGATATGGCGGGTGGTGCGGCCGTGCTGGTCGAGAAAGTCAGCCAGTCGATACGTCTGCTCGCTCGCGGATGCTGACGGATGAGTTGCGCCACGGGCGCGTTTTTGGGGGTGGAGTGGGCCGCAGGCTCCCTTGACGGGGTTGGCCAGTAACTTCAGCGAAGGGCCCAGCCAGTTGTCCGGGAGCAGGTCCCATTCGGTGTCGCTGAGGTAGCCCTCGGCCGCGGCCTGGAGGAACGACCGGGGCAGGTCGAGTGGGTGTCCCAGCCGGCGGGCGTCCATGGCGGCTTCCAGCAGACTCCGTGCGCCCTCGGTCGCGCTGTTGTAGATCTTCATGAGTTCCGGGGCCCCGGCCAGGTACTGGGTGAGCATGCCGTCCTTAGCTAGGGCGGCCGCCTCCGCCAAGCGAGGGTCTTCGGAGTTCTTCAGCGCGTCGATGACGGACGGCGTAAACGCGTTGGGGAGGTGGATCTCGCGGCCGGACAGCAGTACGCGGGCCTGATTGAACGGATCGGGCTCTCCCGCCGGCGGCTGGGTGGTGAGCTTGTCGAAGTAGTCGGCACCGGGCCAGATCGTGCCCAGAATGAGGACCGGGCTGCATGAGGTATCCCCCAGGATGCTGCGCAGACCAGCGGCGATAGCTTCCCCGTGCTGCTGGTGGAGCAGGTAGTGGTGGGCTTCGTTCAACCAGATCACCGTCCGCGGTCCGACCCGGGCGAGGTCTGCGAGCATGGCCTGCGGCCGCTCCGGGGCAATCGGGTGCCACAGCCGCCATGTCGGCGGCAGCTGCTGGATCGCCTCCCAGCACGCGCGTGTTTTGCCCGTTGAGGAGGTTCCGACCAGCATCACCAGACGAGTGGCACCGCTCGCGGCCTCGGTCACGATGGAACGTAGCCGTGCATCGTGCTCGCGCTCGACGTACTTGGGCAGGCCCGTTGCCCCGTCCACGGCGATCGCATGGTGGACCTCAAGCGCATAGGGATCAAGGCTGGTGATGGGCTGGCCCAAAGGGTCAGCGAGCTGTACTTGCGTCCACAGCCGGGCGGTGTCCTTGGCAGCCGTAGCCACATCGCCGGCTGCCATCCGTGTCAACACCCTGACCAAGGCGATGGCATCAGCCTGCTTCCCCACACTGGTCGAATCACCGATCAAGCGCCCGATGGTGTCGCGGGACGGGCATGCGTCGAGATCGCTGGCCGCTACCTCATCCGCCATCTCGTCAAGGGTGGGCGCCCCGGCTGAAACGTACGCCAAATAGATCAGGTGCTTCAGGTCCCTCAACGGTCCTGGAGCCACCGCAGGCCGCGCGATCGGACGCGACGTCCCCGACGCTTTGACACGCGCACCCGACCTGGCCCCCGTCCTATCGCGACTCATCGCACCATCATGCCCGCACTACCCAAAACACCGTCACTGAACAGGACAAGGCCCGGTCCAGACCGAGAATCCATCGCAACTCGGTGAGTGACATCCAAAGACCTTGAGAGTGGATTTCATGCCGACCGGCAGACGCAGCCAACACAAGGTCAGGACACACCATGCTTCGAAAGCGCTCCCAGCGACGGCGTTACCAGTCCCGCGACGACCTGCGCAACGCCACCATCAGCGGAGCCGTCTCCGGCACCATCCGCGCACTCCTGGACTGGCTGTGCGACCTCATCCACTGACCTCAGCTCCCCACGGTCCTGGCACGCTGGGTTCAGCAAGCGGCCCAGGATGGTGTCTCATCCAGTGGTGTAGGCCGTCCGGGGTGCCGACGGGACAGTGGAGCTTGGGCTGGAGGGCCAGGCCCTGTCTCTTTGGAGCTCTGACGCCCTGGAAGAGGGCCGATCACTCTGGCGTGATGGCCAAGAGGATTCAGTCGGAACTGGTGGTTGACCGGCGAGGTAGGCCGATCGAGACACGGGGCATCTCCAAGGTCATCGATGGCCATGACGTCCTGGTCGTGCACGTGGACAAGGCCAGGACGGCGGCCAGGATCCGTGCCCAGGTGCCGTCGACGGCCCACCTGATGAGGCGTTTGTGGCCGTCTGGAAGGAGGCCGCGTTCCCCCGGCAGGTCCCGCCAGGGCGAACAGGTGCGGTACTTCCACGCACGTTCGCTGACTGAATGCGTACGCGGTGCCGACCCAATCCCGTCCGCCCTCAGACGGCCGTATGCCATTTCAGATAGGCGCGCCGGCGCCGGGCGCGGACGAGTCGTTCGAGGAGGAGAGCGACGGCCGGAGGGTAGGGCGTCTTCGACGGCTTGCCTGCACCGAGGCGGGCCAGCTGCCGCGACGTGACGGCCTGGACGGCCGCGGCTGCCAGCGTTTTGTGCCGGAAGCGGGTGCGGGGCGGGCGGGCCTGCGCATCACCGCCGGCAAGCCACTGTCCCGGCAGAGTGGGGTCGATTGCCAGCGCCGTGGCCAGGCCGGCCATGGCGACTCCGGAGTCGATCACCTGTTGGGCGACCGCGCGTCGCCGGATCCCTCCGGTCAGCAGCAGTGGCAGCGGCGAGGTGGCGACGAGCCGCTCGGCGAGTTCGAGGAAGTACGCCTCGCGGGCAAGGGTGCGGCCGTCCGCGGGGAAGCCTGCCGTGGCCAGGCTCTCGATGCTGCCGCCGGACAGCTCGACCAGGTCAGCCCCCACATCGGCGAGCATCTTGATCACGTCACGTGCGTCGTCGGTGTCGAATCCGCCGCGCTGGAAGTCCGCCGAGTTCAGTTTCACTCCCACTGCGAAGCCCGTGCCGACGCGCTCGCGGACCGCGCCCATGACATCGAGCAGCAGGCGGGCCCGGTTGTGCAGGCTGCCGCCCCAGCGGTCGTCACGCCGGTTCGCCAGGGGAGAGAGGAACTGGGAGAGGAGGTAGCCGTGGGCGGCGTGGATCTCGACTCCGTCGAAGCCGGCCTGTTGGGCCCGCTGCGCGGTCACGGCGAAGCGTTCCACCGTCTCGTCGATCTGCTGGGCGGTCATCGGCTGGGGTGTCGGGTACATGCTGGAGAAGCCGCCGGCGTCGATCGGCACTGCGGAGGGCGCCCAGGTGGTGCCGGCGAGGTCTTTGGGGATGACGCGCCCGGGGTGGTTGATCTGCATCCAGATCTGTCCGCCTGCCGATTTGCCGGCAGCCGCCCAGCGCTGGAACGGCTCCAGCGGCGTGCCCTGTTCCAGGACGACGTCGCCAGGCTGGGCAACTGCTCTGCCGTCGATCATGACGTGTCCGGTGATCAGCAGCCCGGCGCCTCCCGCGGCCCAACGGCGGTAGAGCGTGAGGAGTTCGTCACCGGGCAGCTGGCCTGGCGCGGCGAGCAACTCTTCCATCGCGGCCTTCGCGATCCTGTTGGGCAGCGGAGCGCCGTTGCTCAGGTGCAGCGGCTCATTCAGCGTGGTCATCTCTTCTCCCGTGACGTCGGCTCTGGGCGGCCTCGGTGGGCTGTCGGCGCCGTTGTCCGTCTTCGCGCCGCAGGTTGTGGCGTCACGCGGTGGCGGGGTCGAGGTCGCTCACGTCTTCGAATCCGGCCTTGCGGTTGAGGTTGCCGGTGATGCGGGCGACCGTGGTCCGGGGAAGCAGGCGCGACGCCCAGGTTCCCGCGCGGTTGGAGGCGCGTCCGGGGAAGGAGACGGACCGGCCGCGTGCGAAGTCGTCGAGTGTTCCGGCAGCGACGTCGGCGGGGGTGTCCGTGGTCTTCGGGTCCATGGACGCGGTCGTACGGTCGAAGAATCCGGTGTCGGTGGCTCCCGGGTGGGCCGCCATCACGCGCACGCCGGTACCTCGGACCTCCTCGGCGAGCGCCTCGGTGAACGAGAGCACGAATGCTTTGGTGGCGGCGTAACTGGCCTGGTACGGCATGGGCTGGAAGGCGGCGGTGGAGGCGATGTTGACGATGCCGCCGCGGCCGCGTTCGACCATGCCGGCGCCCAGGAGGTGGACCAGGCCGATCAGCGCGGTGACGTTCACGTCGACGGACTGGAGGTTGGGTTCGAGGGGACGGCCGAGGAAGGGCCCCACCGACCCCATCCCGGCGTTGTTGACCAGGAGGTCCACGTCCAGGCCGAGTTCCTCGATGGCGTCGACCACCGTCTGCGGGGACCGCCGGTCCGAGAGGTCTGCGGCGATCACGTCGACTCGGACGGAATGGGCCTTCCGGATCTGCCCGGCAAGGGTGTTGAGTGCGTCGGCCGAGCGTGCGACAAGGACGAGGTGTGCGCCTCGGGAGGCGAGTTCCCGTGCGAAAGCCTCGCCCAGTCCCTTCGAAGCGCCGGTGACCACGGCTGTGGTGTTCGTGTAGTCGTGCATGAGTGAGTGCTTCCTGTTCGGCTGGGCGCCGGGCCGCGTCGGAGTGGACGGGCCTCGGGAAGGACGGGACGCGGGAAGCGTCCCGCTCTGGGGACGGCCTCGTGTCCACAGCGGGAACGAGGACCGGTTACTTCGAGCCTCGAAGAAACATAACACTTCGAGACTCGAAGTAAAAAGGCTAGGATGAGGCCATGACGCGAAGCACCCTTGAGGCAGCGGTGGTGGCAAACCATGAGATCTTCATGCGGACCAGCGCCCGGATCGAGACCGTCCTGGCCGAACACGGTCTGACGCAGGCAACCGCTCAGGCACTCTGGGCGATCGACCCGGCCGAGGCGCCGCCCTCGATGAAGGAACTGGCCGGCCGGCTGTACTGCAACGCGCCCAACCTCAGCTTCGTCATGAATCAGCTCACCGGCCGGGGACTCGTCGAACGTTCCGCCGACCCCGCCGACCGCCGTTCACGCGTCGCAGCGCTGACGGAGGACGGCCGACGGGTACGGTCTGCGCTGATCGAGGCAACACTGGCCCTGAGCCCGTTCGCCCGACTGGACGCCGACGACCTGCTCAAGCTGGTGAGTCTCCTGGGCAAGGCGCTCGAACCGACGGCAGGTCCGGCGTGAGACTCGGCAGACTTCAAGACGCGGCACACGGACTCGCCGGTCTGCCGGCAGGGGTGAACCCCGGCGACTGGTCGAGCACGAAGGGGTGTCCGGGTTTCCGGGGTGTCCAGCCGTTGACCCGAGCTGCGCGGATTGCATCGGCAACCCGCTGTAGCCACTGCTGTGGCCGGCATGGTTCGCCGGGGTGATGGGCGGAGGCAGTGGCTCTCGTCCGCGAACCAAACCCTCGGTCACAGTTACTGGCCAACCGGAAATCAACGTGGCCAAGTACCGATCAAAGTCTCAGCACGGGCTGGATCCCGTGGTGCGCGTGTCCGGACTGCAACATGAACCGGGTCTTCTTGGGACGGCAAGGGCCTGAAGCGCTCACCGCTCCCCCGCGAGGTCGAGATCACCCCTGCTCGTCCCGGCCGTACCCTCAGCGATCCGGGGACGCCGCCAGGGGTGCGCGATCGGACCCGACACCGCCCGCCACCACGCCTCGACCGGCAGCTTCCCCGCAGGCTCGAACGGTTCACCCGGCCGCGGGAACGCCACCGCCTGCCCGACTTCCTCGGCCGCGTCCTTCGTCCACTCCCCCGGCTCCGCCCACGCGTGCGGAGCCAGGTTGAACGTCCCCCAGTGGATCGGCAGCAGGGCGCCGCCCGGCCGGCCTCCCTGCAGGTCGAGGTGGGCGCGTACGCCTTCCTCGGGAGTCATGTGGATGTCCGGCCACAAGTCGTTCTTGATTCTTTCAGCCCTCAGCGAGTCAACCTGCTGCCAGGTCCTCTGGACGAACTGGCACGGCGGCTTCTCGCTCGACGCCGCGGGCACACGACGATCGGCTTTACGTCCGACTCGACCTGGCTCTTCCCGCGCGCTTACGCGGGCCAGCACCTCAGCAGTTACTGACTTCGGCTGGTCAAGGTGACGTGGGTTCGTCGAGTCTCAGGCCGGTGCCGGCTATGAAGCCGTCAAGGGTGCCGGGCCGGTACTGAAGGCGCTTGAGCCGGTTACGGACGAGGGCTTCGAGCCGGTCGAGCGCGACTACGGCGAGGTTGGCCAGGCTGCGCTTGACGTGTGCCCATACCCACTCGACGGGGTTGAGGTCGGGCGAATAGGCGGGCAGCAGGAACACCGTCAGCCACTCACGCTCGGCGATCAGCTCGCGCATGGCGTGGGAGACATGGGTGTTCAGCCGGTCCCAGACCAGCACGATCGGTGCCTTGACGAGCTGGTGGACGCCGTCCACGAGCGCGACGAAGTCCCGCTCGCCCATGCTGCGGCGTGCGCTGCTGCCCGCTCGGTGAGTGCGCAGACGGCGGCACAGCCGGGTGCGCGAGCCCGGCCGTATCGCGATCAGCCCGGCCACCGACAGACGCCCCGAGCGGCGCCCGCTGACGGTCACGACCGGGGTGCGCCCTCGCCGGCCCCAGGTTCGTCCCCGGGGCGGCTTCCGGGTGAACCCTGCTTCGTCCTCGAAGCAGATGTAGCCCCCGCAGGCCGCCCGGGCCCTTTTACCTCCGCCCAGGTCCCCTCCTTCCACGCGGTCACGGCCTGCTCGTCACGCTCGGCGACCCTGCGTGCGGGGACCTGCGGGCTGAAGCCGAGCCGGTGCATCAGCCTCGTGGCGCCGGAGACGCTGTAGGAGACGTGGAACTTCCTGCCGATCAGCGTGGCCACCCTCGATGCGGTCCACACCTGGTCCTCCACCCAGCCGTGGGCAGCCGGGCCCTCATCGAGGTACGCAGCCAGTTTCTCCAGGCAGCGCGGGGACAGCCGACAACGGGATCCGCTCGGGCCGCGGGAAGCAAGAGCTTCACGACCGCCATCCCGCCACAACTGGTGCCAGTGGTAAGCCGACTTCACGCTCACCCGCAGCCGCCGTGCGACCTCCGACGGCTTGATCTCCTGCTCAAACCACTCGGCCGCCTGCATCCGTACTGACTCACGGCGCCGACGTCCCGCAGGGGGCAGCCCGCCCCCATCCGCATATCTCACACCACACGGATACAGCCGCCCACCCACACCCATCAGAGGCTTCGCAAAGATTCACCCTGACGAGCCGAAGTCAGTACCACCTGGGAGAGTGGCTGAAGCGTCTCGGCATCTACTCCCGTCCAGGCCGGACGTCCGCTTTGATGGGGCTGTCCACTCAACTGGCGGCGGCGGTCCTCTCGAAGCTTCTGGGCCTCAGTCTCGAGAGGGCCACCGCATGGATTCAGTCGGGAGGCAACTGGGTCCGATACGCTGCAGAGCTCAAGGACCATCCTCTCCCCAGGCTTCACCGCCCAGCGGATGAGAGCGAAACCCCGGGCGCTTGATGGCCCAGGGGTTCTATCGTCTCGGTCATGGAATCAGAGCAGTTGAAAAGCTCATCTCAACGATGGATGAACGCCGCACTTGCGGCCTTTGCCGAGGGGCCCGAGAGCTACGACTTCGCCGTCCACCACGCTGGAGTCGCTACAGAGCACCTGCTCAAGGCATACCTCGCCGGAATCCATCCAACTCTGATCATCGATGGTCGGCACTTCGACTCGTTGCTTCATGCCACGGGCCTAGGCTCCCATGCGGCTCCGCTGACCAAGGTGAAGACCATCGGCCTGGTCGACGCTCACGAGCGGGTACTCAAGCTCCTCCCCAGGAAGGTCCCGATCGACAAGAAGGCTCTCGAACCACTGGCGGACGCCCGAAATGGCGTCGCCCACAGTGCGATACACGACTCGACACAAGCCGAAGCGGTGTTCACAGTCTGCCTGCGCTTGGCCGACCCCATCCTCGAAGAGCTGAAGGTCGATCCGATCAGCTACTGGGGCCCTTACGGGGTCCTGCACGACAAGCTGGTCGATGAGCAAGTACGGCAGGAACGCGTCGCGACAGAAGCCCTGCTGGTCAAGGCCCGCTCCCTGTTCGAGCAACGATTCGGGCACATGCCACACAAAGAGCGCGACGTGGTTCTGGCCACAATCACCAGCAAACCGATGATCATGATGAGTCGGGAAGCACCGAAAACGTGCCCAGCTTGCGGAGCTCAGGGCTGGGTGGCTGGTGAGGTGAACGTCCAAGGCATCGCTGGCCAGGAAGTGGTTTACCTCATCCCTTACGGGTTCCACTGCTCAGCATGTGACCTCGAAGTGGACAGCAAGCTGCTCCCTCACTTGGGGGACCTCAATGAGGACATCGCCCTGGACGACGACCCCTACGACTACCTCGGGCACGAACCGCCAGTGGACGAAGACGTCTACAGAGGCCGATGAGCCAACTCACCTGACGACACTCCGCAGGTTCTGTCATCCGCAGCTTCGCAGGGCCTGCTTTCACTCCGGATCGGCAAGGAGGAGAGAGGGAGGAGGGGGCCGCAACGACTCGTTGAGAGACTCCCTCGCCGCTTCCAGGGAGCTGTCACGCTTTCCATCGTCGCCAGGACGACGCGCGACTTCGGGGTTTTCACGAGTGGGTCTGACCAGGCGGGACAGAAGCGGTTGAAGATCGCTTCCCAGCTAGCCGGAGATCGTTTCCCGTTGATGAGGCAGGCACTCGATATGGAGTGGAGTCAGGGCGGCTACGCAGGCAGAGTGGGACGGTGAGTGAACTGTGGGCACACACCCTGACGTGGGCAGATGTGGATCCGGCTCGACATCCGTTCGCGATGGACGACGATGCGGCGGAGGAGCTGGCGAGCCTTGTCGCGCCCTTGTTGCCCAGCGCTGACGTCGCTCGCGAGGATCGCTGGCGTTCGCTGGATCCCGTCACCGAGGTCCTGGCGGGCCGGTACGGCCGATGGGCCTGCGGATGGAACTGGTCGGTCGGCGAGGGTGACGTCGACGGAGGCGTTGTCGAGGTCTGGTGCTGTTCATCCGACTCCGTGACGACCCCGGATGCGACTGCCCCGCTGGTCGTCGAGGCTCTTCGGGAATGGCGTGGCTGGCTGGAGGACCTGGCGGAGCGGTTCGCGGCCCTGACCCCGCCGGAGAACACCGCGGCTTCTTCGGTGGACCTCTGGTACTGGGAGCGGGCGTGCACGCGTTTGGTCACCGTGGTGGCTGACCGCACCCAGACCGAGAGTGGCTGGTACGGGCACTGCATGCAAGTCCTCCGATGGTTCCTCGCCTACAACGGCATCGACGAGGACCAGGCCGAGGAGATCGTCAAGAACGCGGTCGGCGGCCGGTTCGGCAGTTGGATCGCACCTGATGTACCGGTGGTCGACGCAGTGAGTTCGCGGTTCGCCAGAAGCGTGGGTGGCATCAGATGACTTCCGGGACCGGCCAACCGAAGGACAGCCTTGTCGACTGGCTGCTCATCCGGCCGAAAATCCCCTGGCCGTCCTGGCGCGGCGCACGCCTCGTCTCGGAGGCGCCGGCCCGCGACGGCTTTCGGAATTTCTTCATGGCAACGCGAGACGGACGTGACAGCGAGGGTACCGCACGGGTCCTGAACGCCCTTGAGGTGGCCTTCGCCGACGCTGAGCAGGACAGGCCGCTGACCTTCGCCCTCATGGCGAAGTGGCAGCGGGCTGTGCTGGGCCACGACCTGGTCGGTTTCCGCACGATGCCAGCCTTCGCGAAGGGCGGACGGGAGCGCTACGGTCTTACACCCGATGCGCAGGCGCTGTTCGAGCGCTGTCTGTCCGATCGCTCTCAACCTGATCTGAGCCTCCCGTCACGCGCTGCCCGGACCTACCTCGACATCCTCTTCTTCCATCCGTTCGAGGACGGCAACGCCCGCGCGGCCATGCTGGCGTTGGCCTTCGTCCTGGCCCGCGAAGGCGTCCTCCTCGACCAGGTTCACCCACTGCAGACCACCCGCTGGGCCGATGACGCAGAAGGCGCGGCCGATCTGGCGGTGCTGCTCGGAATCCTGATCACCGCTGCGGAGCGGCGTCTGTCCCACGGGAGGCAGTCGTGAACGCACGCGATGTCCTGCTCAACAAGCTCGCACAGGGGATGCGCCCGATGTCAGAGGGCATCGAATGGTTCGACGGCCTCGGCCAGGAAGAGCAGTCCGAGGTGCTGCTGTTCCTGCGCCATCACTGCGTTCAGGCACGCGCCGTCGCCGAGGACGCGCCGGAGAGCATCCGCCGTGCGGGGCTGCGCCCGACGCATACGCCCGCAGTGTTGATCTCACGAGGCCGGATAGACGAGCAATTGGGAAAGATCGCCGGTCTCGCGCCTCTCGACGAGCGCCGCAAAGCGTTCCGGCTCCTGATCGCGGTGCTCGCGATCGCCGACGGACGGCGCCGCGAGCGCTTCTGCTCCGGCGACTGCAGTCATTGGTGGCACAGACTGTCCGTGGCCTGACAGCCCAGCACCGCACTCTGAAGGCCACATCCCAGTCGAACGCCTTCCGGGTAGCGGATCAGTCCCACCAGAAGTCCCAGTGGTGGGCACCGGTGATCCGCTGAGCGTATGCGGTCAGTGTGTACGGCCTACTGCCCTGCCAGATGTTGTCCGGGCAGAAGGCGAAGTGCTCGGCGGCGACCAGGAGAGCCTCGTGCTCGTCCACGGGAGGCGAGGCGACGCTGAGGTGCAGCGTGGAGAAGCCGACCGCTACGACACGAGCACCGAACCGGCGCTCCCAATCCCGGACGACCGCGGAAAACTTCGCGGTGTCATTGTCGTAGTTGCAGGGGCCGGCCCAGCCCGCGGCCGTCAGCGCCTCGGCACCGGACGCCGCGGCGACAAGCCCCAGGCGCGTCTGAGGGCGGTCAGCGAGGAACGCCTGCGCGAACTCGGCGGCCGGTTGATCGGGGTTCGCTGTCGTCTCCCGACCGGGCACGAGACCGGGCCAGGTCTGCCCGAAGGGGGCCGTGACAGCGAGGCGCTTGTCGGCTTCGAGCATGTCGTCGTCTTCGTCGACGGCTGTGTAGGTCGTCCACCACTGGGCGAGGAGGTCGGCAGGGTCGTGGCTTGCCGGGGAGGACATCTGCTCGGGGAAGATCTCCCCGGATCCCCATGGGCGGAATTCGCTGTCGTTCGGATCCAGCGAGTCGAGCAGCAGCGGCCACGGGCCGGAACGCACGTGCTCGGCGTGCACCCGTGTCCACAGCTCGGCCGTGGCCGGTCCGTCACTGAGCCAGAGGGGTTGTACCTCTCCGTCGCCCTCATCGGACGTGACCATCCGACCGGGCGGAAGCATGCTTTCACAGCCCGATCGGGTTTCATGGTGCATGGGGCGGACGCTGGCGCTGTGACCAGGAAGTATCACTGGGAGGGTCCCACCACTCGATCGCGGAACTGCTGGAAAGCGTGCCAGCCCGGACGTCTGCCCCGGAGTGATCAGGTCCCCTTCGGCGCAGTCGAGCGCCTTGCACCGCAGAGCCTCGGCGAGACGGAGGACGGGTGTCAGCACGTCGTCGCCGGAGCCCCGGATGTGGAGCATGACGGAGTCCACCGGGTCTTCTGAGCCGATGTTGAGCTCGATGGACCATGTAGGGCCGGAAAGTTCGCCCCACGCGGGGTCCAAGAGATCGACATCGGGAACGGCCTGGGTGACAGCCGCGAGTACGTCGTGTCGCCGGCCGAGCGGGTCTGGGGTGTAGTTGGCGGGAAACTCCTGCACCGAGGTGACGTCGTCGGGCAAGCGAAGGAGGATCACGTCCCAGCTCATGATGGCCTTCCGGATAGGACTCGAGTAGCGGTTGCGGTGGGGAAGTTCAGGCTGGGCTCTATCGGCATCACGGGAAGGTGCCCACTGCTGTCAGTACGAATACAGCGCGGTCAAGGCGGGGAGCCTGCGAGCCATCTCTTCACGGTCGTCAAAATTGAAGTCCCAGGCAGGGCCCAGGTCCGGGTACCGGATGGTGAAGGCATCGGCGGGGAGTTCCTGGCCAGTGGCCTTCTGGTGTGCGTTCCAGACGATGCTCAGCATGTCTTCGCAGTCGAGGTCGGTGCCCTCAGCCGCGGCAGTGCGGACGTGGGAGAGTTCGGCAAGTGTGTCGGGGGCTGCAAGGACGCCCTCGAATGTCGTACGTCCTTGTGCGATCAGCCAGCCTCGGAAGTAGTCGAAGCCGTCGTCCGAGCAGCCGCCGTTGACGACATAGGCGGCAGCCCACAGCCGGTTCTGGTAGGAGTCGGCCATGAGATCCCACAGGGTCTGCTGTGCCGCGGTGATCTCTTGGACTGAGCAGCGAGCAAGCAAAGCGGAGGCACAGTCGGCGATATCGGAACCGTCCCTGGTGTCAGGTACGTGTTCACGGGCTTTCTCGATCAACGTCCAGAACTGCTCCTTGTTCATGGCCGCGAGCATGCCACCACGCACTGACATCGGCTCCCGGCACGGTGATTGTCGGAGGGCACGGCTACCGTGCTGGCGTGCTGGCGTGCCGAACTCATATACGACGTTGTGGACGAACCACTTGTGCCGAGAGCTCGAACGGTCCGGCTATACCGGTCAGCGGCTGACGATGCTGTTCGGCGGGCCACACCAGTCGCTGCCGAGCTTCCAGCGCGCGGGGGTGCAGCCTGGCGACCGCATCTACCCGGTGCGTGTGCACCGCACCCGCCTCCATGTGCTGGGAATGCTGGAGGTAGCCCGAATCGTCCCCTACGAGAACGTCGGCTCGGTGCTTCCCGATGATGACTACGTGAAGTTGCTGGACTGGCGCCCGCTCAAGGCTGGATGTGTCACTGAAGTGCTTGTCGGACCGCCAGGTGCCCCGCTCACCTTCGACACGGTCGTCCCCGGGGACCTTCTGGAGCGGCTGACGTTCACATCTCGTCGTGGCGAGCGCCTGCTCAAGTACGTCGAGGGCGGGCGGCTGATCCGCTCGGTGAGCCTCCAGGGCATCTACCGCCTCGCCGCCGACTCCGCTGAAGAGCTTGATCAGTTGGTTCGCCACGACGGCCCGAGCGGAGGAGCCGATGAAGTTCGATGAAATCAAGGCGTCCTTCTGGAGCGGACACACCTACGGTGTTCAGCCCGCCTTGACCCAGGCGACCGTCGCCGACGCGGAGCAAGCCCTCGGGCTGCGACTCCCCGAATCGCTGCTCGACCTTCTGCGTGTGCAAAACGGCGGCGGTGTCACGGCCGGCCTGGATGCCTTTCCGACCAATCAGCCAACCTCGTGGAGCGAGGACCACATCCCGTTCACCGAGTTGATGGGGATCGGCACCGGCGGGCACGGCTTGTCGCTGTTGGACACGCCGTACCTGGTGGATGAGTGGGGACTGCCGTCTCCAGTCGTGCTGCTGTCCGGTGACGGTCACTACTGGATCGGTCTCGACTACCGGGCCTACGGCGCGTTGGGGGAACCGTCGGTGACCTGGTTCGACACCGACTCCGGGCGCAGAACTGCCGCTCGCGGCCGACTTCCGGGCATTCGTGGAGGGCCTTCAGCCTCTCAGCCAGTTCGAGTGAGCGGCCGTGGAGCCCGTTGAACGTCCGGGCTTCGCGTTCTGCGGCGGGAACAAAAGGCGCTGGTGGGGATGGCCTCCGGCTCTGCTGCGTCGGCGTGGATGATGGTGCCGTGACGAGCATCAGCGGAGACCACGACGTGAGGGCCTGTCGAGCAGCCCCTTCAGGAGGTTGGCCACGCCCGACTTGCCAGAGCCCCAAGGTCCCCCCCCTCTGGATCCACCCATTCCGTGATGGTGGTGGACATGCGGGGGCAGTGTGCGGTTGCTGATCAGTCGTCGGCCGGGTCGGTTCGGGACGGCTGGGGCATCAGCCGACCCACACGGTGTAAACAGCTCGGGTGGCCTCGCCGATGGCCGGGATGCCGGTCCACTGCTCGCGGTAGCTCATGCCCGTGGGCAGGGTCTGCGGGATGTTGTCGGAGAAGCCGCTTTCGCCGCCCACGACCTGGCCCTGGGCGTTGTAGAGGATGACCTGTTGCGTCACTCCCGACGACACGGCGTCCGTGGTGCTGTTGGTGACCTTCGCCGACAGGTCGTAGGAGTTCGAGGCGTCCGTGTACGTATCGTCTGTGCTCGCGGTGAGCTTGACCTCGCTGGTCTTGAGCATGGGCGCTTCGATGGAGCCGGCCCGGCCGAAAGCGTTCTCCGCTCGAGATACTTCGATCTTGTCCGGGGTGCCGGTCAACTCGGTGCCGATACTGCCGCCGATGGTGCCGAAGTAGTCGAAGGTCGCGCCGGCCGGAATGTTAGGCAAGGTGTCCTGGGCGGAGCCGACGATCGTGCCGGTCTTGTCGAGCGCGCGGACGTCGACAGCGACGGAAGCTTCGGAGGCCCCGGTGTTCTTGACCCGGGTCACGTACCAGACCTGGGGCTCGTCCCACGAGGTGGCGTTGTGGCTCCAGGCCAGGCTCACGGTAGGTGCGACGGCCACGGGCTCCACGGTGGCAGGCTGATCGACCTGTGCGGCGCTCGTTTCCTTCGGTGCCGGGTCGTGGTCGCTGCTGCATGCGGTGAGCGCGGCAGCGAGGACGGCTGCGGTGGCGAGCGTGATGGTTCTGGTGTGCATGGTCCCTCCAAGGGCGGTTCAGGCACCCGTCGTTGTGAGGGCTGCGTGAAGATGATAAATGCTATGTGCATGCTTCATGTCGCAGCTGCGACAGGGATCGCTAGATCATCTACCGGGAGCGATCCCTGCACGGCACTGCCATGCAGAACACTGCCCACGCGGTTGATCCGATCAACGACCTTCAGCGCGCTCGACGGGCCCAGTCGACGCGTTGATTCCTCGTTGTTGGGTGCCGTCTATCCTGCAACGCAGGGACACGCGTGTAGCCCTCGTGACATATATGGGGGGGAACGTGAAGAGAATCGTGATCGCGACAGCAGTTGGTCTGCTGCTCGTCGGGTGTTCCAGCTCGACTGAGGATGAGCCAGGCGGGAAGTCGCAGCAGACCTCTGCGGACTCGAGAAGCGGGTCGAGCGAGGCGCCGCCCGATGAAGCGCCGTCACCAGTGACGGTCGACGAGGCGCCGACGTCCGTGACGGTCAGCGAGCTCTACTGCTACGGCGGCGACGAACCGAGCGAGTACTACAGCACCTTGGAAGCGTCATGGGCCGGTGAGCACGATCTTTGTGAAGCCACGCTTGCTGGTGCTGAACTGAGCGAGGTCGAGAAGACGGCGGTGACGACTGCCTACGGCGAAGGCGCCAGCCTTGACCAACTCGCCGTCCTTTACGGGATGTGTGCCCAAAACGGCGCCGAATCCTGGGACTACCTCGCCTCGCAACGGCCGGCTCGGACGAGCAGCTGAGCGAAGTTCGTGGGGCCCTGCAACTATGCCCGAACCACCCCCAGAAGGGCGCAATCGAGAAGCTGATCGGCGGTGCGGAGAATCGCAACGACTTGGAGGCGGAAGGACGGGTCTTCGGACCCGGTGTGTATCGCGTGGGTTCGGAAATCAAGCCGGGCACCTACTACACAACGGATGTGGAGGACTGTTACTGGGAGCGACAGGATGCCAACGGCGAGGTGATCGATAATCATTTCACCACTGCCGCGAAGCGGGTACAAGTGACGATCAGCAGCAGCGACTACGCCTTCAACAGCGAGCGCTGCGGAGAGTGGCAGCCAGTCACTGGCTGACCTCCTGGTCGCCGCCTCTACAGCCCCCTGGCTGACTCTCGCACGCCGGGAGACTAGCTGATCGTTTCAGAATGAGAGCTTCCCGACCGAGCAGTCTCATTCCAATACCTGGTGGGATGGGATGGTGTGGCCACCTCCTGGTCGGCGATCCGGTCATTCCGAGCAGCCTCATGCTGTGGCGGGCATGACTCGGGCGACGTGCTCTGCGCCGAAGCGGTGCGGCTGACTCCCCTTCGAGTGCCGGCTGCCCAGGACAGGAGGAAGCCCATGCCGATATTTCGGGTGACGTTGAGCCACAGGGGCGCCAGCTCCTCGGTGTTGGACATCGCCTCCCAAATGAGCATCGGCACTACTGCGATGGAGATGCCCGAGGTCAGCGCGATCCGCCTGGCTGTCGTCAAGCGCCTCTGTCCCCGGGCCGTGCTGGGCGAGAAGGCGCAGCCGCACAGCCAGCCCGCGACCACCGCCGCGAGGAAACACGGAACGATGATGGACAGGTACGGCCGCTCACCGTCCTCCGATATCAGCGAGGCGAGAATTATGACGGTAGACAGAAGACCGAAGCATCCCCACGCGCCACAGGCCGCGCTTGCCTCCGTCGGCTTGGCCGATATGATCGTCGAAGCCTCCGGTGAGGGGAATCGCGTACTGTCCGACGTCGATCGAGTCGGGATGCGTCGCGCCGATCCTGTGGAGCGTTCCGGCCTGCGCACGGCGGCTGAGGGGTTCCGCCCGGTCCAGTAGGTTCGGGTGTGCCGACGTACGTACGTCGTTCGGCCGTTGGGTAGGCGGCGCTTGTGGCCGCGCACCGACACGGGGGTCCTGCGTTTTCTCGCCACTCGGTTCTCCCCGGACGGACCATGGTTACGGCTCCCGGTGGAGCCGTTCCTCCCGAGGTACTTTATATTGCAATGACTTCGGTGGTATTCGCAGGTCATGCCCTGTCCAGCACGGCCGTGAGACCGTCCGAGCCGCAGACGGCCAAGGGGTGAGGAGCATTGTCCGCCCGGCCGCCTCCTGTAACGCTCTTGCCTCCGAGAAACAGACATGCCCAGGTCATGGGCCTCGTTGGGCAACCCGATCCGCGGGTCACACGGTTCACCGGGTGTGAGAGCCAAGGCGATGGCACGGGCGCGACGGCGGGAGCATGAGCCACGCGATGGACAACAGCAGCAGCGCACCGGACTTGGAGGAGTTCGCCGAAGGGGGCGGCTCGCGGTTGCTGCGTACCGCGTGACTGCTGGCCTGCGACACGCACCTGGCCGAGGACCGGCTGCAGACCGCCTGGCGAAGGCGTGGCCTAATCCGGAGGCCGCCGACCCGACAGCCGGACCACCGGACGGCCAGCGCGCGGCACCAGGCATCAATCGTCCCGGCCTCCCGTGGGGTCTCCGGCGGCCTCTCGTACCCGCCCGGGCGGAACGGTATCTCCGGGCGCACAGAGGACCGGGGCCACTCGATCCCGGCCGGTCCGACAACCGGCCCGTCATAGAGGGTTATCGCCTCCCCTGGCGCGTTGAGGGGTACGCCGGCGACACGGGAGTCTCGGCTTCGGGCCAAGGTGACGAGGCAGGCATGCGCCGCACCCTAGACGCTGCCACCGACACTGGCCGAGCAGTGCGGCCGAACGCTGCCCAGCCAGGCCCCTCCCGCAAGCTCAGCGCTCCATATTGCGCGTTCGGACAACAACCCGGGACGGGCCTTCAACGGACGGCAAGGGCCTGAAGTGCTGAGCAGTGGCTTCACGGTCCACGCGAGGCGCTCCGTCCAAGGCTCGCAGCAAACGATCTCGCTCGTCAGCAGGGAGACACTCCAGCATCCGGACCATCTCCCCAAGCTCGTCCCCGACCGGCCTCACCGCTCCCCCGCGAGGTCGAGATCACCCCTGCTCCTCTCGGCCATACCCTCAGTGATCCGGGGACGACGCCACGGATGGGCAATCGGACCGGACACCGCCCGCCACCACGCCTCCACCGGAAGCTCCCCCGCCGGCTCGAACGGCTCCCCCGGCCGCGGGAACGCCACCGCCTGCCCGACCTCCTCGGCCGCGTCCCTCGTCCACTCCCCCGGCTCCGCCCACGGATGCGGAGCCAGATTGAACGTCCCCCAGTGGATCGGCAGCAGCACCCCACCCGGAGCGCCTCCCTGCAGGTCAAGGTGGGCCTGAACCCCCTGCGCAGGCGTCATGTGAATGTCTGGCCACATGCCGGGCAGCGGCGTATAGTCCGTGTGGTTCTTGGGCCAGAAGTCGTTCTTGGTTCTTTCAGCCCACAGTGACTCGATGGCACGTGAGGCGCCGGCATCGACAGCCGCGTCCCGCTCGGCGCCAGGTGCGAGCAGTACGACATCCACTACTTGGTCCGGCCTCGGCTTGGCATGCGATCGAGAGTTCCGCCCCTGTTGGAGCTCGTGTCGTTGCACGGGAACGTCAGGCGACGTCGGAGCGCGGACCCGTTCCTACCCGCCAGACACGCATCCCGACGCGTCCGTTCCCCCGAAGCCGGGGCGCTCGGCCCCATACCCTTGGCAGACTACTCCGCAGGCACAGTGCGCGTTGGGGGTACGGATGACGGGGATCGGTCTTACCGCAGCGATCGAGGAACTGCGGCAAGAGCTTTATCGGGCACAGGACCTGGGGGCAGACCAGCAATTCGCGTTTGGCATCGAGGAGGCCGAACTGGAACTGCAGCTGGAGCTGCGCAACAGCGGCAAGGGGGACGGCAAGGTCAGCTTCGGTGTGGCGACCGTCGGCGCGGGCGGCGAGCACTCCAGCGTCCGCGCCCACAGACTGACGCTGAAACTTTCGGTCCGGGACCGGGCCCGCGGCGGCTCCAGTCCAGAGATCAGCGACACCGAACCCGGCTCCTGGGATGAGGAGTGATGGACCCGCACAGACTGGTGCTGATCCGCAGCGGGACCACGCGGCTGCGCCATCGCGTCGGGTCCGGCTATCTTGTCGCGCCGCGCCTGGTGCTCACCGCCGGACACATCCTCCAGGACCGCGAAAGCGGCGCCTACTGGGAGGAGATCCAGGTCAGAGTGGGACACCCGGGCCGCGGTGAAACGCTACGCACCGGCGCGGAGCTGATCTGGACCCATCCGCAGGACCTGGACGTCGCCCTGCTGCTCACACACGACAAGATCGACGTACCGGGGTCGGTCCGATGGGGCCACCCCGTGGGCACGACCCCGCTGCGTTACGAGGGACTGGGCTTTCCGCTGGCATCCGCAGAAGACGGTCGTGACGCCGAACACCTTCGAGGTGTCCTGCCTCCGCTGTCCTCCGGGGCTCGTGGCCTCTACGTGCTCGACCAGGAGTCCGCACCCGACCTTCGCGACGACGGCCGCAAGGCCTGGGGAGGCGCCTCGGGAACCGCAGTGTTCTGCGAGGACTACCTGGCGGGCGTGGTGATTCGCGACGACCGGTCCTACGGCAACCGCCGCCTGCGGGCCCTCCCGGCGCATTGCTTCGTCCAAGACGCCGGCTTCGAAGCACTCCTGCGGCGGTACGCCGACGGCCCACCCCGCCTGACCGAGATTGGCGCCGCCCTCCCGACGGCTCAACCCGCGGCGGAACGCAGCCCGGCCGAGCAGGAGACCGAACGGCTCCTGTGGTCGGTGCTCGGCGGCCGGAGGACGTACGCGGCACATGCCCGCGACCTCGCACGGCGGCTCGGATATAACGTCTCCGACAGCCACGAACCGACCATGCCCGACCTCGCGGCACTCGTGGCAGCCCATCCCCGCGCCCTGCCCGCCCTGAGCAGCACCCTGACCCCGGCCCTCACGGGCGAGGACGAGCGCACCCGTCTGACGGACGTCCTCACCCGCGCCCGCGCCGGCGGACTGTGCCTGCTCCTGTCCCCGGACGAGTACGAGCACTTACTGGAACTGCTCTGCGGCATCTGCAAGGAGCAGCCCGCGCTGATACCTCGCGCCGCCCGCGAGGCCCTGCGCTTTGCCTGGCTGCCCGACCCGCTGAACCGCACGCATCTCTGCGTCGACGATCTCGAACACGTTATCGAGCACCTGGAGTCCGTCTCCGACAGCGAGCGCGTACCAGACGGCACACCGCCCGTACCAGCCCTGCTCCGCCTAGTCGAGGTTGTAGCCGCCGCCCTGGGAAGGGGAGCGGGCGCGGAGCTGCGCAGCTGGTCCGATCAGGTGGCCGCCCGGACCGGCATCCATCCGGCGGCGCTTGCCGAGCGCCGCACCGACGCCGGCCGCTGGGCCGCCCGGCAATCCTCCCCCTTCTCTCGCGTCGTCGTCGAAATATCCCGCGCGCGGACCGAACCGCGTGAGAGCTACTACTGCCGCATCCTGCTCGCCCGCGCCGACGGCACGCAGACCCCCCTCAACGAGGCGGAAAGCGCGCCGCGGACACCCGAGGGAGTGGCCCAGCGGGTGCGCGACGCCGTCGAGGTCGTCGCGGACGAGCTCGGCCCGACGGCCGTGCCCCACGCGACGGTTCTGGTGGACCGCGACAGCCTCCAGCTACCCATCGACGAATGGAACCCCGGGGCGCCCAACGAGTTCGTGCCTGACCAGCCGATCGGCGCCGAGTTCTGCCTCACCCTGAGCTGCCCGGAGATGAGCGACCTGGTGCGGGGCAGAGAACGTGAGCACCGGCGGCGCTGGGAGAGCGGACACGCGGCCGCGTTAGTGGTCGACGACGAATGTGTCACTCGCCCACGGCTTAGGCGCCTGCTGCAGACCACTCACCGTGATGCCACTCAGGTCGTGCTCCACGGTTCCCCGGACCAGCGGGACGCACTACTCGAACTCTGCCTGGCGCTCGGCGTCCCGGTCGTCCTTTGGGACAGGAGGGCCGACTGCCCTGCGGACGCGGCCGGGCTGCAACAACTGGACCCCACCGGCTCCCTCGCCGATCTGCCCGAGCGAGTCCGACTCTTCCGCGGGACGGCCTTCGACGAGCCGGAAACGTTCCCGGCGCGCCCCGCACTCGTATGGGAGGAACACGGTCGGCGACCGCGGCCCGAATTACTGACCCTGCAGGATCCCCCAGAAGGAGCCCACGCGTCATGACCGTCGCAGAATCCGCTGCCACCGGCCACCCCACCCCATCCGGCGACGGGAACTGGCGGCTCTTTCGGGGCGACGGAACGGCCCGCGCGGTCACCTTCCCGCCCGCACCACCATGGCGCCGGCTCCGCACAGAGGAGCCCGACGGCTCGCGGACCGCACGCCCCCACCCGTACCTGATCGACCCCGACGACGCGGACATCGTCAACGCCGCCCTCCACCTGCGCCGGCCTCTGCTGGTCACGGGACACCCCGGTACCGGAAAGTCCTCCCTGGCCCACGCAATCGCTCACGAACTCGCCCTCGGCCGTATCCTGCACTGGCCAATCAACAGCCGCTCCACCCTGCAGGACTCCCTCTACCACTACGACGCGATCGGCCGACTGCGGGAAGCCAACCTCCGCCGGGACACGGACAGCTCCGACCCCGGCATCGGCCAGTACGTCCGGCTCGGCCCCCTGGGCACTGCGTTGCTGGCCCGGGACCGGCCCAGGGTCCTACTCATCGACGAACTGGACAAGGGGGACGTCGATCTACCCAACGACCTGCTCACCGTGTTCGAGGAGGGCGAGTTCGAGATTCCGGAGCTCAGCCGCCTCCCCGAGGAACACTCCACGGTCCACGTCCAGACCGACGACCCTGACGCGCCAGCCCCAATTGTTCGAGGCCGCGTCCGCTGCCCTGAGTTCCCCGTCGTGGTCATCACCAGCAACGGTGAACGCGAATTCCCTCCCGCTTTCCTCCGACGGTGCGTCCGTCTCGACCTGCCCGAGCCCGACGAGGAACGGCTGCGGGACATCGTCGCCGCGCACCTCGGCCACGAGGCACTTCACGACATCGACGGCCTGCTGGAGGAGTTCCTCGGCCGCCGCGCACCCGGAGAACTCGCGACCGATCAGCTCCTCAACGCGGTCTTCCTACGCAAGGGGGGCATCGATCTGGACGCCGGCCGACTGCTCGACGCCGTTCTGCACCAACTAGGCGGGGCGGTATGAGGGCATGCTCGGACGTCTGAGAGAGATCCTGGCCAGGAGCGGCGTCGACCTCGCCGACGAGGAACTCCTCGACGTCCTGTGGCTCGCCAGGAACCTGCCGGGCGACGTCGATCCGTTGGCGCGACGTCCGGCCCCGGCCGCCCCCTCACGGCAGGTCGCCGAGCATGGCGAGCCCCGGGCCCCCGACGCGGACGATGCCGTGCAATCAGGTGCGCACCCGCCGCCGGACGTCGCCTCGCACCGCCTGTTCCCGCTGTACGCGGCCCCGCGAGGGAAGGGGAGCGGCAGGCCGGAGCCGACCCTGCACCGGGCACACGCCGTACGCACGCCGGGCCCTCATGTCCTGCCCAGCCGTCATCTCACGCTCGGCAAGGCGTTACGGCCGCTGCGGCAGCGGCTCCCCGATCGACGCCGTCAGGAACTGGACGTGGCACGGACGGTTGATGCCATGGCCGAGACGGGCCTGCCCGAGACCGTGACGGGTGCAGCTCGTAGCCGCTGGCTGTCTCTCGCCCTGCTGATCGACGACGGCGTGTCCATGGTCCTGTGGAAGCGTCTGGCCTCCGAGATCCGCACACTGATGGAACGGGCCGGGGCTTTCCGCGACGTCCGCGTCTTCGGACTCAATACCCGTGGTTCCCACGCTCCGTTGCTGAGCAACCGTCCCTACCACCAGCAAGGTCCCTACCTTCCGCCGGCCGCGCTCTGCGACCCCACCGGCGCCACCCTTGTCCTCATGGTCAGCGACGGCGTCGGCGACGCCTGGTGGGACGGCCGGATGAGTGAGGTGGCGGCCATGTGGGCCCGCCGGCAACCCACCGCGATTGTGCAGGCGCTGCCCGCCCGGCTCTGGGCTAACTCGGGCGTCATGACTCGGCCGTGGCACGTCACCAGTGTCCGCAGGGGCGGCCCCACCACCGCTTGGCACGTCACCGACCTGAGACTGCCGGCGGATCTGGTCGCGTTCGACTCTGTCCCCGTTCCGGTGCTTGAACCCACACGGGCCTCCGTCGGTGACTGGGCCCGGCTGGTCGCCTCACCGAGCGCGACCGCGGTGCTGCCGCTGTGGGACATCGGGCGGTACGTCACCCAATCCTGGCGCGCCGGAACCCGGCAGGTTACGGACGCTGAAGCCGTCCTGCGCTTCCGCGACGCGGCCAGCCCGGAGGCATACCGGCTCGCAGCCCACCTCGCAGCCGTGGCGCCCGTCACGCCCTCAGTCATGCGCATGGTGCAGGAGGCCCTGGGCCCTCCGACGGACACCGGGCACCTCGTGGAAGTCTTTCTGGGCGGCCTCATGCACAACGCCGCTGCTGACCCCACCGGCAGGTCGCCGCAGCCAGAGTTCTTCGACTTTTCCGCCGACGCACGGAGCATCCTCCTCGGCACGCTCCCCGCCCGCGAGCTGCTGCGCACCACGCGTCTCATCGCCGACCGCCTGGCAGCGTGGGTCCGGCACTCACCGAGCTTCACCGCCTGGGTGGCGCATCCGGGAGGAGCCGCCGCCGTCGGCGCACCCGAACGATCGTTCGCCCATCTGGAAGAGCGGCTACTGAAACGCCTTGGCGTCGCCACGCACATCGACACCCCGACCACCGACCGGCCTCCCCCGACCCCGCGGCTCCCGGAACCCCGGGAACAGGAGGGACCGCAGTCACCTGCGGCTTACCGGACGGCTACCAGGCTCCCCGCACCGTCCTCCGCGGCGGACACGAAGGTCAAGATCCTTTTGGTCGATGACCAGCCGGAGAACTTGCTGGCCCTGGAGACCGCCCTGTCCGCGCTCGACCAGACACTCGTCCGCGCCTCGTCGGGCGAGGAAGCCCTCAAGGCGCTGGACGAGGACCAATTCGCCCTCGTCCTACTCGCCACCCAGATGTCGGGAATGGACGGCCACGAGACCGCCACACACATCAAGCGCCGATTGCGGACTCGTGACACCCCGATCATCTTCATCAGCGCGTACGAAATGGGTACCCACGCCACCTTCCGAGGGTATGCGGCGGGTGCCGTGGACTATGTATCGCGGCCGTACGAGCCCTGGGTGCTGCGCGCCAAAGTGACCGTATTCGTCGACCTGCACCAGACAAACGTGCAACTGCGCAAACAGGCAGCCTTATTGCGCACCGGGGGCGCGACCGATCTGCTGGCGCAGCTGTCCACCCTGCTGTCCGACGCCGAGTCGCAGGCACACGACCTGACCGGACAGCTCCAGGCACAGGCATCGAGCGCGACGGTGAGGACCACGGCCAACCGCCTGGAACGCGCGGTCAGGAGCCTGCGCCAGGTATTGCAGGGTGCGTTGGAGCTGCAGGAAGAACTTGGTGCCCCGCCCGCCCCGGCTTCCCTACACTCACCACGACATCGAGACCAGTGAAGGCAGCCCGGCCGCGCGGGGCATTTCCAGCGCGCTTGATTTACAGCCGGACCGAGACCACGGCAGCGCCCGCCGTTCCACCGAAGACGAGCACCGGCTCGGCGAGCTTTGGATCGTCCCACGCGGGCGGGGCGCAGAGCGATGTCAGAGCAGCACCAGTAACGATTCGCGTCAACTCCTCCCCCGTACGGGGCTCCCACACCCGCACAGTGGTATCCCGTTGACCCACCGTGGCGAGGAGGGGTGGGGCGGTGGGCGAGGCCCGGAAGCTCGTAATGGCAGTCACCGGGCCCTGATGGCCGCGCAATCCGGGAAGCGCCTCCTGTCTCAGTGCATCTGGAGACCAAAACCGAACTATGCCGTCGGAGCCGCCGGTGGCGAGGAGCACAGTGCCGTCCTCCGCCGTCCAAGTGGTCAAGCAACCTACGATGCCGATGCGGGAAGGAAGGCGCCCCTCGGAAGGCTGCCCGGGACGGCAGAACCGTACGGCCGCAGCGGATGAGTAGGCCACGATCGTGCCTTCCGCACTCGGCAGGGCCACCAGGGCGCGGATCGCATGTGAGGCGCGGACGACGGGCCACGGCTCTCCGGTGGCCAGATCGTGGAAGGACACGGTGCCAGAACTCGTGCCGCTGACTACGAACACCTGGTCCCTGCCATCCACGCCAAAGGTTGTCAGCGCACGTATCGGTGTCAGATCGTGTACTGGCCTCGACAAAAACGTGCGGGTCGGATCAGGCATGCGGAACCATCCATTCTCTTGGTCCCAACGGACGATGCCGCCGCCATACGTGCCCGCGATCACGGATACCGATCCATCGGGCCACAGGTGGCTGGTGACAGCTGTCAGTCCTTGGAAGGCCACCTCTTCGGGCAAGTGGATCTGCTGCCGCACTTCCCCAGTCACGACTGAGGTGACGTTCAGAGAACGCAGCGACTTCGATCTTAGGAGGAGGGCCGTATCTCCCCGCGCGGGGAACGGCACCATGATCGACCCGTCACGCGGCTCTTCTTGGCGGTTGCTTCGCTGTAATAGGGGGGTGGAAGGATCCCAAACCCGGACAGCGTGATCGTCGGACCCAGACACCAGCCTCGGGGCCACTTCCCCCGCATCAAGGACGGTCAGGCCCTTGACCCTCTTGTCGTGGTTGGCGGCGAAGTCGCGCACTGCCAAACCGGTTTCCGGATCCCAGAGGCGGACGCTCCCGCCCCGGCTGGGTCCCAGAGCGAGCAGTGTTTCCGTGCGGGAATTGCGTCCGACAGGGTACAGGCAGATGGTCACAGCAGACTCGCGAATGACAGCTGTAGCGTTCTCCTTGCCCGTCCACGCGTCGTAGTTGCGCACGCGCCCCGTGGAACGTGAGGCTGCGGCCAGCCGCGGACGACCATCACTGCCGACGTACAGGGCAAGAGCCGAAACTCCCCTGCCCTGGCCCCCCACCTCGCTGACCAGCGTGAGCGACTCGGCATCGAGTACTTCGACCGTGCTCCCTTCTCCGCCGAGAGCGATCAGAGTCTGGCCGGTAGGGAGCTGCAGCGCGGCAAGGGCCTTGATGGAGTCACCCCACATCGTTGCGCGGGGTGTTCTGGACAGCACTTCGCGTGCGAGGGGGTCACAGATCACCAGGCCCTCGGCCGTGCCCAGCGCCAACCTGGTGCCGCCGCCCGCCGCGGAGAATATGGCTAGCGCGTACACGGGGGCCGACACTGGGAGATGGTCGACGTGGCCGCTCTGCGGATCGTAAAGCCAGGCCCCTTTTGCGCAGCCGACCGCAAGCAGTGGCTCTCCCCGGCGGCCGGCCAGCACGGCCAGAGCTCGCGCATACGGACCGCGTCGTACGGGCAGCCCGAAGTCGGTTCCGGTGAGCGGATCCCACAGGCGGACCTCGCCGCCGCTGTCCCCTGCCGCCACGAGGACAGTGCCGTCGGGCAGGGTGAAGGAAACGAGCGAGGAAACCTCTGCCTGGGTGCGACCCAGCAGGTTTCCAGGCACTCGCAGCTCGTTCCACCGCGGGACGACACGCCGATGTGCTGGTGCCACGTCGTTCTCGCTGCGCGCGGTCGGCGTGGCTTCGCCCTCCGTCGGATCCTGCGTATTAAGTGCGGTGCCGTCGTATTCGCGGACCATGCCGAGAGCAGCTAGGGCCAGGCTGTCGGCGCGTGCCGAGGGTGGGGCATCGGCGAGGAAGGGCTCGATGCGTGCCCACGAGGCCAAGTGCAGGGTACGGCGCGTGGGGTTGGCCGGGAGCCCGAGAGCGCCCCGTACGGTGCCGCTGGTCTCCCAGGGAAGGAAGTGCGCTGGAACGTGGCTGCTGTCGAGGACCTTGGCGGCTGCGGCGTGAGCCACCAGGTGGCGCCGCAGATAGGGGTGCGGGGCGATCTGGTCGCCCGCACGGGGAATGAGCCGCTCAAATGCCCTGACTAGTGCCCGGTGGCTGTCCGAGATCTCCTCGTCCGAGAGCCTTTCACGCACGCCGTTTTCCGAGGCCCCAAGGAGTGTGCGCGGTGCGTAGCGGAGTGTCTCGCTGATCCGCTCATGCACCGGCCGGTATACGGTCCGGCCGTCCTCGACCGCGTTGGTGAGATAGCCGGAGAGGCGGCTATCCCACACTTTCCGGATGACGTCATCCGGGTCGGCGACGGAGGTCGGTGAAAGGCAGCCCACGGCGGCTGGCCAGATGTCGGCCCATGGCAGGCCGGCCCCGTACGCGAGCGCTGTGGCGCGCAATGCGGACATGAGTTGCTCAGCGGCCGTGGAGTGCGTATCGGCGACGTCACGGAGGTCTTCCCGCAGGAGGGCTTCGGTGCCCTCACGCAGGGTCTTGAGCCACTCGGGGTCCTCCGGATCCGGCAGGATGCATCGTGCGCGCAGGCGTTCCGCCGCTATACGGGCGTCCAGGAATGAAGGGGTCACTTCCCGGGCCACCGCCTCCGCCAGTTTCGCGTGGCGGCCGAGCGGCGGAGCCGACGGCACTTCCCCGTCCTCCTGGCCCGCATACGGTGCTCCCAACAGCGCGTGGACGTACGGGGCGATGTCCTGCGCGGTGTCGGGGCCGTCTGTGCGGATGGGGGCACTGGTGGCAGTGGCCCGGACCAGCAGGTCGAGGAGGTCTGGGGTCTGGGCACGCAAGGCGGGAGCCTCAACAGCGGCTGAGGTGTCGGGACGGGTACTGCGGATGCCGAGCAGCAGCCGGACGGCAGGGCGCTCGTCCGGCATCCGGAGATCTGCCAAGGGACGCAGCAGGTCTGTGATGACGCGTGTTGGGTTCTTGGCTTCGTCGATGCCGTCGATTACCAGGGTGAGCGGCTCGCCCCGGTGTCGCGCCTCGCTCTGCAACAGGTTCCGCAGTCGAGTGAGGTGTCCGCTCACGGGGCCGCCGGCCCTGGACGGGATTCCTTGCCCCAGGTCGGCGTCGAGGGCCTCGCAGAGCGCCTGGGCGAGCTCGTCCGGGCCGGTGTTGCGGGCGAGGACGGCAGCATCCACGGCCCCTTCCGGTACCTGAAGTTCTACCGGGATCTGAGTGACCAGCGCGCGGTACATCTCGTCGGCCCGGAAG
Organism: Streptomyces sp. NPDC037271; assembly: GCF_055603605.1. Classification (NCBI taxonomy): domain Bacteria; kingdom Bacillati; phylum Actinomycetota; class Actinomycetes; order Kitasatosporales; family Streptomycetaceae; genus Streptomyces; species Streptomyces sp. NPDC037271. The sequence continues at coordinate 30,406 of NZ_JBVJVN010000007.1, read as the reverse complement.
CGGGTGTCGCTCAGGGTCACGGTGCGGGCAAGGAGGGCAGACTTCCCGGAACCGGCCACGCCGGTGACAATCAATACGCCTTCTGTGCCGGTCAGGAAGGCGAGGATGCGCTTGACGAGCTCGGTACGGCCGGTGAAATACCAGCCCGGATTGTCCGGTTCGGAGGTACCTGCGGCGCGGGAGAGCCAGAATGTGTCGAGCTGGGCGCGTGTCCACCCGACCTGGTGGGCGGAAGCCTTCAAGACTGGTTCGTTCCCTGTCTGGCCGGGGTTGGGCAGGCAGGGGCTCAGCTGTGCTTGCGCCCTCTCTGTAGAGGCCGAGGGCGTGGGCCAGGCGTACACGAGGTCGGTCATGGTGCTCTCCTCGAACACCTCTATAACGATGCTCTTCCATTCTTGCCAACTTAGGTGCGACTCGGCGAAGCCATTGGTCTTGTCCTTGCAGTGTGCCCGCACTGCCCGCAGGACGTTGGCGAAGGCATTCAGGCTGGGCGTGCTCTGCTCATTCCCTGCGACGAGGACCACCAGCGAGGCAAGGGCGCGGCGCTCCTGCCGCAGACCCCTCAGCGTGGTCTTGAGCTCAGCCTCAAGCCGACCCGAAAAGCAGGAGTCCACTATCACCAAAACGTGCGTGGCATGGGAGTCAAGCACGGTGGTGATGATCTCAGCAGTCGGGAACGCGGTCGCGTACGGCCTGTCCACGTACGTGTCCCGCAGTTGCAAGAAGTGCTGAGGAGAGTTCGTCGGAGCCAGCCCGTGCCCGGTGATATAGACGACAAGGGCTTCGTCGTCATCCGCGTTCCCTAGGTCCTCCTCCAGGAGGAAGGTGCGCAGGTCGCGCAAGTCGTGAAGCTGCTTGGCCTCGGAAGGCTCGAAACGGCGCTCGTCATCGAGAGAGGGATGTGCCCACCAGTCCTTCACCGCCGTCACCTGCGCGGTGATCGCCTTTCCGAACGCCTCCTGCTCGGCTGCAGATCCGTCGTCGTACTCCGAGACCGCGATGACAACGAGGCGGCGGGCGAAGGTATCCGGGGCTGGCGCGCGTGTCACGGTCGGCCGCCCACCACGGCGCGAGCCACGGGCACGCTGCGGAGATAGCGCAGGGCACTATGCGGATCGCCAGTGCCATTGTTCACCGGAGCTTCGGTGAGTTCCCGCGCGACGGCGGACAGGCTCGCGCCCCCGGTGATGAAGTCGTCGGGGTCAAAGACGTTGACCCACCTGATGCGCGAGTCGAGCTGGAGGGGTGCGCCATCGGTGAGTCCCATGAGCCGCCGCACGGCGGGTATGCCCAGCGGCGAGCCACAGGTCACCAGCGTGTGCAGGTCAGAGCCGGGCATGCCCGCAGCACCGAGCTCCTTGCGGCGGAGCAGATCGTAGGCGATGACACTGCCGAGCGAATGACCGATGACCACGGCAGTATCCAGCGTGAATCCGTCCCGAACGAACGCCCGTACCTCGGCGGCCAGGGCTGGCCTGGTGAGGTAGTAGCGCACCTCCCGCAAGCGCCGGACGAGGAACTGCACGCCGCCTCCCGGGAAACGGTGGTCATAGGCCATCGCCAGCCGGGTCAGACGCGGCGACCACAGCTTGGGAAGCCCCAACGTGGCCAGGGGCCGGGTTTCGGCAAAGGCTACGTCCTCGGACCGTACAAGGTCGGTGAAGGCCTCGGCAACGAAGTCCTCTTCGGCTGCCTCCATCGGCACTGACTGGCTGAAGAGGTCGTCCTCGGGACCCAAACGGTCTGTTCCCCTCGCCAGGAGTGCCGTCCAATGCGGCACCACGAGGGACACCGCGCAGGCTGCTATGTCGGGCAGCGAGTCAATGCCGCGCTGGAGCGCTCGACTCCAGTCGGCGGTCAGTCGATGCCCAGAGGTCTTCGACTGCCCGATTCCGTGTACACCGACGACCTGTACTGTCTCCACGCCTTGGCTCGCCCCGCTCCACCGTGTGCCTGCCTGCAAGCCGCGGATGTACTGTTGTCCCCCGGCTGAAGGCCATTGTGCTGCATACGATGCGGGCATATGGGCGCTTCACACGTCATGCGCCGCACCAAGACGCTGCCTCCGACATTCTCCGAGCAGTGCGGCCGAGCGCTGCCCAGCCTGGGCTCCATCTGGCTAGTTCAGCGCCCCAAGATGTGTGTTCGGACGGCAACCCGAGATGAGCCGTCTAGGGACGGCAAGGGTATGAATCGCTGGGCAGTGGCTTCACGCTCCACGCGGGGCGTCCCGTCCAAGGCTCCCAGCACACGGTCCTGCTCCTCAACCGTGAGACGTTCCATCATCCGAGCCACCTCGCCGAGCTCGTCCCCGACCGACGTCATCGCTCACCGGCGAGGTCGAGATCACCCTTGAACGTCTCGGTCGCCCCCTCAGCGATCCGAGGAAGCCGCCAAGGGTGCGCGATCGGACCGGAGACCGCCCGCCACCACGCCTCCACCGGCAGCTCCCCCGCCGGCTCGAACGGCTCCCCCGGCCGCGGGAACGCCACCGCCTGGCTGACCTCCTCGGCCGCGTCCTTGGTCCACTCCCCGGGTTCCGCCCACGGATGCGGAGCCAGGTTGAACGTGCCCCAGTGGATCGGCAGCAGCACCCCTCCCGGAGTGCCTCCCTGCAGGTCAAGGTGGGCCTGCACCCCCTGCGCAGGCGTCATATGAATGTCTGGCCACATGCCAGGCAGCGGCGTAAAGTCCGTGTGGTTCTTGGGCCACATGACGCTCTATCAGGCTTCAGGGCCGCGACCCCCTGCTGCATTGCATCAACCGAGTTGAGCTTCTGGAGCAGGTCCAATACCTGTGATCCTGCCGGACCCGGGGCGGTGGCGCGGACGCGTCCGCACAGGTGGATGCCAGCGATGGACAACGTCCGCATGATGCCGTTGGCTCGCTTCTCGTTGCCCCGCAAGCCGTTCGCGCAGAGCCCGGCGGACACTCGTGGGCAGCCGTGGGCGCTCCCAGAGTCGCCGTACACCTCGCAGTCGTTCATCGCCATCGACAGTCTTCTTGGTTCCTCCGAACCAAGCAGATTCAGTACCTGCGTGTGCAACGCTCAGGGCCGAGGCTCCGGACGAAGGAAGGTGGCGTTATGCGGGGCTACTGTAAACGCCTTGCTGCGGGACGGCTGCCGCAAGTCGTTCCAGGCCATGCCTCAATGCTGCCGGACGGCACCAAACAGAATGCTGCAGCAGCTCGTGAACCGGTCCACTTGGAACCGAGTGCTGGTACGCGACCGAGTCGGCCTTGAACTGCGGCAGCGGATGAGTCTTCATGACCACAAGATGTCCGTTCTCAGATCCTCATGATCCAGTGCCGGGTGTGTCCAGGATCGATGATCGACCCCTGTCACCTCCCCGTAATCTGGCTCAACTTGGTCGTGACAAGGCCCCTGGACTATGCAAGGCACCAGCGACAGGAGCTGCACCTGACATGCTTACGCGACCTTCGTATTGGAAACCCGCAGGTCATGCGATAACTTGACGGTTCGTTAGTCGACCGGGTTGGGGAACCGTAGGTGGTCGAGGGGGAGGGGGCCGGGACATGTCTTGTCCACGTCCAGTGAGTCGTCATGTGAGCATTTCCGGCAGCTGGGTACCGGTAAGCCTCCGGGCAGACACGTAAGCATGCAGCCCGAAGGCTTATTCGAGCGCGGCCAGAGAGTAAAAGTCCGAGCCGCCGGCGTGCCTGAGTTCGCCACGATCCGCTTCGCGCTGCCCGGAGACGAGCCCAGTTCATGGGACCTCATCCTCGTCGACGACGACGACCGACGCCACGAGGTGAATCTGGCGCCTGGAGACACCGAGACCGTGCGGCCTCTCGTCAGCGACGGCAAGGCCAACTCGGCCCGCGTGTTGGCCGCCATGTGGACCCAGTGGATGAACGCGGCGGCTACGAACGCCGAGTCCAGTGCAATGGCGGCAACGCCGCTGAAGCCGTACGCGCACCAGACCACCGCTGTCTACGGAGCGATGCTTCCGCAGCCCCTGCTGCGCTTCCTCCTGGCCGACGAGCCGGGCACCGGAAAGACGATCATGGCGGGCCTGTACCTCCGTGAGATGCAGCGACTCGGCTTGATCAAGCGGGCGATCATCGTCTGCCCAGCGAACCTCGCCACCAAGTGGGTGGACGACTTCCAGAGGCTCCTGGGCGGCGGACTGCGTCAGCTCACCTCGGCCACGGTGCGTGAGGACGCCGTGAACTCCAACGACCTGTGGGTGGTCTCTCTCGAGCTCGCAGCGGTGAACCCGGCAGTGCAGGACGCGATACGCCCGGACAAGGCCGGCTGGGATCTAGTCGTCTTCGACGAGGCCCACCGGCTGACTCCGACTGCTGCCGGCTTCCACCAGGTTGGACGGCTTCTGGCCAAGAACACCCCGCGGGCACTGCTAATGACGGCAACACCGCACCGGGGCAAGGAGTGGCTATTCCGACACCTGCTCCACTTAGTCGACCCCGAGATCTACCCGGATCCGGGCAGCGACCCCAACGTCGAGCTCAATGCACTGCGTCCCGGGCCCATCCACTTCCTGCGGCGGATGAAGGAGGACCTGGTCGACTACGACGGCACGACCCGGTTGTTCAAGGGGCGCACCGCGCACAACCACCGTGTCCCGCTGTCGCAGACCGAGTACGGCTTCTATCAGGCTGCGCTCGACATGGTCGACCGGTTCTTCCCTCCGGTGGCGCAGCCGCTTGCCCGCATGGTCTACGGCAAGCGAGCAGCCTCCAGCCTCTACGCGCTCGCCGAGACCCTGCGGCGGCGTCACGAGCACATGGGGGCGATGAGCGAGGCGGAGGCGGCGCTCATCGCCGATCGCGAGGACCACGGTGACGAGACCGAGGTCGATGAGGCGAAGGTGATTCACACGGTCTCGGCCTCGACCAGGGCTGAGCGGACCGCGATCAACGGCCTCCTGCAGCAGATCGAGGCAACGATCACTGATCCCCGCTGGCAACCGTCGAAGTGGAAGCGGCTCACCGACGACTGTTTGGCCGCCCACGGCATCCTGCCGGGAAACAGTGAGCAGGCCGTCATCTTCACCGAGTACGCGGACTCGGCTGAGTGGATTGCCCGGCGGCTCCAGGCCCAGGGGTACTCCGCCGAGCTGTACTCCGGCCGCCAGAGCAAGGTCGAGCGCGACGAGACCCGCAAGTCCTTCATGCGTGCCGAGTTCCAGGTGATCGTCACCACGGACGCCGGCAACGAGGGCATCGACCTGCAGGCCGCGCATGTGCTAGTGAATTACGACATCCCTTGGTCCCTGGTGCGCCTCGAACAGCGGATGGGACGCATTCACCGCGTCGGTCAGCAGCGTGATGTCTACCTGTACAACCTGGTCGCCGCGGACACCCGGGAGGGCGCGACCCTGCTCCGTCTCCTGGACAACTTCGTTACGGCCGCGAACGAGCTGCGCGGCCAGATGTTCGACAGCCTGTCGGCCGTCGCAGAGATCACGGGCGTCGACTACGACAAGTGGCTGTCGGACCTCTACGGCAATGACGAGGTGAAGAAGCAGCAGGCCATCGACGCAGCCCAGGCAGTCCAGGCCCAGGAACTCACCCGGGCGGCCCGGAAGGTACGGGACAACGAGCGCCGCCTTGCCAGCCAGGTGGACGCGGTCGCCGCACTGACGCTGCTCCAGCGTGACCTGTTCGCACGCATCAACCCTGCCATCGTTGAGGCATACCTCGACCGGCTCGCAGCCGCCGACGTGCTGGAGTCCGCACCGACTGCGGCCGGCCCCGGGTTCCGGCGGCTCACTGTGAACGGCAATACAAGTTTTCCTGTCACCCTGGGCGGACAGCACGAAGTTCACGTCGCGACCAGCGGCGACGCCGTACGCAACGCGTCCGAGAGCATCGACGTCGGAGGCACCGTTACCCTCGGCCCTGGCGAGCCCGGCTTCAGCGACCTGATCCACATGGCTGAGCATGCCCTGGCCGAAGACCTGTATCAGTCCGGTGCCTCAGCCGATCCCACCAGCCTTACGCCGTACGACCTGTACGCGTACGAGGCGACGATGACGGAGAGCAACGGCAACCGCGCCAGCGTGTGGGCCACCCTGATCAAGGTGGACGACAGCGGCAACGCACGGCCGGTCCGGTGGGAGTCCCTGGCCAATCTTGTCCCCGCCGAACAGTACGGCGGTGAACCACACCCTGCCCGGGAGGGCCACGCGCTCACAGCGGCCCGCGATGTTGCCGCCGCGACCGTCGCAGAGCACCGGAAGGTGCGCGCCGACTGGTTCGCCCAGGCCCGCCGCGACCTGAACAACCTGCCCCTGAGTCTGACGGACCGGATTGAGGACCGAGCTGCCCGCCTTGAGCTGCGGCGTCGGCTTCAGGCCCAGACCGCCCAGCGGCTCCAGGAACTGCAGCGGCTCGCGGACGTGCATCTGACCGAACCGAAGCAGATAGGTCGGATCCGCGTTCTGGCCACGGCGGACACCCGCGTACAGGCCGAGATCGATGCCGAACTGGTCTCCATGCGACACGTCCAGCAGCTTCTCGAGGACGACAGCTGGACAGTGGCCGACACTCACACAGAGGGCCGCGGATACGACCTGGAGGCCCGCCGCAACAGCCAGGTCCGCCATGTCGAGGTCAAGGGCGTGCTCGGCAGCGCGGCGAGCGACGGCATCCGCATGACCGGCAACGAAGTCCTCATCGCGACCCAGCACCGCAAGGAGTACTGGCTCTACGTCATCGACCACTGCGCCGACGGCAAAGGCCGCTTCTTCGGCGCCTACCAAGACCCCGCCACCCTCTTCGCGAACGTCATGACCGGGAACGCGGTGTTCCGCGTTCCCGGCAGCAGCCTCAAGAACGCCCCCGGGAGCAACGCATGACCCGAATGATCGAACGATGGTTTCCCAGCGCGGAGGTGTCGGCCAACAGCGACAAGGGATGGGGCTCTGGCAACAGCGAGATCTCCCTGTTCATGTGGTTTGCCAAGCGACCCACCGCACAGGCGAAGGCCGCCACAATATGCTCGCTCCTGCCGTGGCCAGACGACCCCGAAGAGCGGACGCGACTGCAGAACCTTGTCCGCGAGGCCATGAAGGGGCGCTACGCAGCCTGGGGTGAACTTCAGACCGAGATCACCAAGGCCAATCCTGATGAAGCGACCACGCTGGACCCGTTCTCGGGACGCGGCATGATTCCATTGGAGGCGGCCCGCCTGGGCGTCCGCGCCTTCGCCGTCGACTACAGCCCGGTAGCCGTACTCGCCAGCAACCTGCTCACGTCCGCGGCGTTCAGGGACTGGAGCGAGGAGCCCGAGCTCCCCTTCGGGAACAGCCGAGATCATCTGTTGATGTCTCGAACCGACCGACTGCTGGGCGACATCGAGTCACTCTTTGCGGAGATACAGACTCGCCACGCTGAAGCGATGAGCGATTTCTATCCCCGGCACAAGGGTTCCCTCCCCTGGGGGTACCTGTGGTCCGTAACCATCCCTTGCCAGGAATGCCACCACCGGTTTCCGCTCATCGGTTCCTACGAGCTGATGCCAGCCCGTGGGGACAGAGAGGCTATGTCGTTCCACATCGAGGCGGACAGGGCCTCTGGCAAGTGGGAAGCCGTCGTGACGCCAGGGAAGGCCACCCGAACGCCGTCGTTGACCAACACTGTTGCAGCCGGCAAGAAGATCGCGGGAAAGAGTGCGATCTGCGTGTTCTGCAACCACGTTCACCCACTTGCCGTGCACCGTCGACAAATGCAGGAGGGGCACGGCCTGGACGCATTGGTCCTCGCTGCAGACATCGGCCCTAAGGGCCAGAAGACCTTCCGCAGGCCTACAGATGCAGAGCGCGAGGCTGCCGCAGAAGCCGCACGAGCGTTGGTCGCAGAGGCCGCGTTCAGCCCGTTTCTGCCAGCAGTTCCGGATGAAGGCATCGCGCCAGGCAATAACAACATTATCGGTCCAAGCATCTACGGGGCCAAGACGTACGGCGACTTGATGGTCGACCGCCAGACCCTGTCGTACGTGCGGCTTGCCCGCGTCATCAATGAGGTCGGCGAGGAATTGGCCGCCGGCGGGCTGTCCGCGGAGTACGTGCGGGCACTGACCGGGTACGCGACCGCGGTCGTGGTGAAGAAACTGCGGCGCTCCACCCGCGGTGCCCGGTTCCAGAGCAAGGGCGGCGCGCAGGTTGGGGATCTATTCGTCAACGAAGGGTCGATCACCTTCTCCCACGACTTCTTCGAGGCAGGCATCGGCCATGGCCCGGGAACCTGGAAGTCGATCGCAGACAACGTCCTGGCCGCCTGCCGCAACCTGTTCTCCGATCTTCGCGGCAAGCCAGCTTCAGTGCAACGGGGAAGCGCCACAACCCTGGCCTTCCCGCCCCGCACGTTCGCCGCAGTCGTTACTGACCCACCGTACGACCAGATGATCGCGTACGCGGACGCTTCGGATCTCTTCTACGCATGGGTCAAGCGATGCCTCCACGGCACTTGGCCGGAACTCGTAGTCACAACCGATCCTCACGGTTGTCAGGACAAGAGCCAAGAAATCATTGTGAAGCGGGTACGCGGTGAAGCCCCAGACGAGCACCGCACGCGCGAGCACTACGACACCCTCATCACCGAGGCCTTCACGCAGATGCGGCAGGTAGTCCGGGACGATGGCGTCGTCACCATCGTCTTCGGCCACGGGGAACCCGAAGTGTGGCAGCGGCTGCTCCACTCGATCGAGCGAGCTGGGCTGGTAATGACCGGTTCCTGGCCAGCTAACACCGAGTCCGGTGGCCAACAGGGCAAGGCCAACATCGAGACGACCCTGACGATGGCATGCCGCCCCGCACCCACCGGCCGGCCGCCCGGCCGAAAGGGGGCAGTCGAGGCCGAGATCAAAGCTGAGATCAAGCAGCGCTATCCGGACTGGGAGCGGTGGGGCTTGGCCCCGGCCGACATGCTCATGGCGGCTGCCGGACCGGCGATGGAAGTTGTCGGCCGTTACAGCGAAATCCTCGATGCCAAGGGCGAGTCGGTCGACATCTACACGTTTCTTCCGCTCGCGCGAGCTGCCGTCCAGGAGGCGATGGCGGTCGAGATCGACCACCAGCCGCTGGAGACCTTCGACGCGCGCACCCGTTTCGCGTTGTGGTGGATCACGCTCTACAACCGACAGGTCCGGGCAAAGTCCGAACTACGCTGGCAGGCTCTGGCAGCCACGCTCGAGTTGGCTGCGATTCGTGATCTGGTGCCCGACGCGGACGGCGGTGTCCGGTTTATCGCCTCCCGCGACTTCAAGTGCAAGATCAGCGGAGAATCGGCCGTCATCGATATCGCCCTCGCGCTTGCAGCCGCCTCGGAGGAGGGCCTGCAGGCCATGGGTGAGGTGCTCGCGGCCGCGGAACACACGGCCGACGACACCTTCCTTTGGTCAGCCATCCAGTTCCTCGCGGACCGGCTGCCCGACAACGACCCGGATTCCGTCCGTTTCACCCGAGTGCTGCGCAACCGACCGGGCGTCATCGGGGCCGCCGAGGCCGCCGTCGCTGCGAACCCTTACGAGAATCCGCAGCTCGAACTGATCGAAGACTCCCAGTTGAGGCCTTCGCGATGAGGCTCCGCAGCATCCCCACGCCCCTTGATTCCACCAGCCCAGGAGAGCAGCAGTGACGACCAGCGTGACGCCTTGGTGGAAGGCACTCAAGCTCCGCCAAGAAATCCTCAACGCCTCTGGGCAGATCGACGACGTACAGATGTCGCTGTTCCGGGCCGTTCACGCGACCGGAGCCGATCGCCCGCCCTACGCCGACGCGGGCTACTACGGGGACATCACGCACCCGACCGAACTGCTCGTCGACCTGCTCACCGAGGTCGCGGTGCGTATCGGTGGCGGTGACGACTACTTGAAGGCCCGAGCGGTAACCCGACTTGCCCAGGGCATGGGCGGCGGCAAGTCGCACGCTTGCATAGGCGCCTACCACCTGGCCGCCAATCCAGCGGCACTGCTGGGTACCGAACTCGGCCAAAAGGTCGCTGAGCGGGCACAGGCCAGGATCGGGCACCCGCTGACCGACGACCTCGGGCGTCCGCACGTCGTCGTACTGCCCTGCGACAACATGACCCCGGGCGCCGGCGTGCAGGAGCTCGACGGCCCCGCCGTCACCCTCTACGAGCGTTTCCTGTGGCGCCTGTTCTCCAAGGACTACACCCTCTACGCACGCTATCGGCCTTTCTGGAGCGACAAGCACAAGATCGCTGAGGCCATCAGTGCGGTGAACCGACCCGTGCTGATCATCGTCGATGAAGTGCTCGATTACATCGGCAACGGACTGGACGGCGCGAACAAGACCGACCTGGCGGCGCAGGACATGGCGTTCCTGCGGGCAGTGCTCGATGTCGTCAACGATGTCCCTCACGTCGCGATGCTGGTCGTGATGATCGCCCCCGACGTCGACAAGACCTCACTGTCCGCCGCTGCGCAGGGTCGCCGTGATGACTTGAACAGCCAGCTCGACCGCAACGGCCTGCCGACCACTGTGACCGGCGTGGGCGACTTCGCCGACATCCTCCGCCGGCGGTTGTTCGACGCCGAGCCCGCCGGGGAGGTCCTTGCTGCGACTGCCGCACTGCACGAGAAAGTGCTGACGGACAAGTCTTGGGCGAAGCAGGTCTGGGACCCGATCAATGCCAACTGGCGTCGCAACTGGCGCACGGAGATGGCGACGTGCTACCCGTTTCACCCTATGCTCATCAAGCTGGCGCAGGATGAATGGGGCAAGATCACCGGATTCCAGCGGGTACGGTCCACGATCCGCATCTTCGCTGCCACGGTCTACGCTCTCCAGCAACGCGGCAAGGCCGGCGAGTGGGTGCCAGCCCTCATAGGCCCCGGAGACCTGCCGCTGTCGGACAACACCGTCCGAGAGGCGCTCCTGGGCAGCGGTCTGGTGGAGGACGACCGGACCATCGCCAATTACCGAAGCCTGGCCGAGATCGAAGTCGTCAACCACGACGCCTCGTCCGGGGCCGCGCGCCGCCAGGACCTCGATCGCCCGTCGAGCACCTGGTCCTCGCACAACCCCCGCGCGGCCGAACGAGCGGCCACCTTCATCCTCCTGGCCAGCGTCGTCGGCACCCTGCGGCCGGGGCGAGGCCGCGGGGCCAGTGCTCCCGAGGTCAAGGCGGCCACCAGCGTCCCGGAGACTACCTACACGATCACTGACGCCGACGGCGTGGTGGACGAGCTGGTCAACCCGAACCGAGGGATGAGCGCACTCGACATCACGCCTGGACAGGGCAACAACAAGCCGGCCCGCTACTTCCTGTCCACCCGGCTCACCCACCGCATGCTGGTCAAAAACATCCGGCGGACCATCACCGACACGGAGCGCGACCAGGTCCTCTTCGACTTCGCGAAGAGGCTGACCAGCAGCGGACCGTTCCGTGAGGTGAAATACGTCTCGGCGGACCTCCAGCGCAGCGCCGCCGACGTCCTCGCCACGGCCGGGCTGGACACCGCCCACACCATCCGGCTCATCGTGCTCGACCCCGCGCAGTTCAGTCTGCGCAACGGCATGGAGAAGCCGACCCTCGAGGCGCTCAACGTCGCCATGGGACTCGGGCAAGGTTCTCAGCAACTTCCCGTCCAATGGGCCAGCAGCGCGGTCTACGCCGTAGTGAACACGCAGCAGCGAGCCCTGGCACGCAACCTGGCGGTGGAGTACCTGGCCAGGCAAAAGGCTCTGCAGGCACCCGAGATCCAGAACGACGACGAGCTCAAGACCATCGGGGCGAAGGAGCTCAGCGAGGCCAAGACCCAGCTGGAGAGGCAGATCAAGCGGGCTTACCAGCATGTCGCCTTCCTGGCCCAGCCCGACCCGGATCGAGAGCGGTACCTGGACCAGCTCACGTTCGACAAGGACAACATCACGGCCCTCGACGGCTTACTCGTCTGGAAGGGCCTCGCCGACCGGGACAAGGTCTTCGACACCGGCCAGTTCAGCGCCAAGGCCCTCCTGCACAACCTCCGCGACAACGACTACGGCAAGACCCTCTCCGACATCCGGGCCGCCTTCTACAGTGCTCCCCGGCTGCCGCTGCTGTACGGCGGCGACCGCGATCTTCAGCAGGCGATCTTCGACGCCGTAGGCCAAGGGCTGCTGAGCATCGTCGACGGAACGGGAACCGAGGTGGCAGTCACGGCTCCCAGCCAGGTCAACCTCGCGAGCACGGGCCTGCGCCTCGCCAAACCGCAGACCAAGGCATGCTCCACGTGCGACCAGTCGGCCCACGAAGGCCCGTGCGCAGGCGGTGTCGGCGACACCGCGGGTGGTGCCTCGTCGCTCGCGTCCGGGGAGCTGGTGGGTGATGCGGCCGAGACCCCTCCGCAGCCGGCTGGCGGCGAGGAGCCGAATAGATCACCGAAGCCGGCACCCGTCAAGGAGCGGCAGGTTGCCTTCTCCTTCACCAAGAATCTTCTGGCCAACGCTGACAGCGCCGACGGCTTCGCCGCGCTCTTCCGGGCGTTCTACATGACCCTGGACGAAAGGCAGATCAGTTACCTGCAGGGCACCCTCCAGTTGGTGATGCAGGCTGACGCGGCAGAGGAAATCCAGCAGCGCCTTGAAGAACTCGGCATAAACGGGACGTTCAAGGAGATCTGACAGGCCACCTGCCACCGGCTGTGGCGGAGACTGCCCGGGGCGTCCGGCCCCGAGCAGTCGTGTGTCGGGGGCTGGCACGGCCCTGATACCACGGGACGTTTCATGTTCTGCCGCGAAAGGCAACAGCCCGGTGACAGAGACCATCTTGGAATGATGCTTCGATCCGTGGAACCAGAACTGATCAAAGCCGCGGCGAGCACGTTGTGCGGCACGGTATTGGATGCCGTACTCACGTGGTGGATGACCGCCCGGCCCAGCGGCGGTCGGCATGCGAATCCAGGCAGACTCCGTGGTCGTCCCGGTCGGAGAGAGGGCCCACCGGGCGCCCCGCCCTCGTCCGCGCCGCCCACAAGCTCGGCAAGGGCATACTGCTCCAGCGCGCCCCCAGCGCCGCTGCCCCGCTGGGCCAGGCCCTCCACGAGGGTGCATCGCCGTGGCCGCCGGCCTTCCGGGGCTGGCCGCATCTGACCTTGAACGCGCAGGGCCCCGGTCACCACCACGGCGACCGGGGTCCTGCGCTCACCGCACCGCGAGATCACTCAGGCTTCGTACGATCCACCGTCCCGACCTTCGCCGCCACGATGTCACTCAGCTTCCCGTTCTGGATCTCCGCCTCCAGGACGCCGATGTCGCCAGTGCTGGACTTGCCCGGCCCCAACCGGTCCGCCGTTACCCCGGTCTGCCCGAGGTGATCGCCGTCCTTGTCCACCAGGCGGATCTCCGCAAAATAGTTCGCTGCGTCGGCACCGGTGTTGGTGATCTCGTAGTGGACGACGTACGCGCCGTCTCCCCACACCTGGTGGTCCTCCACCCCCGCCTTGGTGATCTTGACGTCGCCGGACGCCGCCGGCGCCTTCGACGACTCCGCCGCCGGTGCGCTCTCGGAAGTGCTGTCGCTCTTGCCGTCCCCGCTCGCGGTGTCCTCCGTACCGCCGCACGACACCAGCGCCCCGGCCATGAGCACAGCGGCTGCCGCCAGTCCCAACCTGCGCATTGCTCCCGTTCCTCCCATTCGTAGCAAGGGAGCAGAACGTAGCGGAGCCCTCGCGCCCGCCGCCATGCGCGATCACCCCCACGGGGGGCGCTCGACCACCAGACCGGATCCCCTTACCCGACCGGCTCCCCCACCCGGGGGCCACCCCGCGCCACTCGATCAGTTCCGACGTCTCCAGGTGGACGTCGTCCAGGCCAGCCCTCCGCAAGAACTTCTCGACGTCTCGCGTCCCGTACGCCAGGCCGAGGATCTCTCCGTTCATGCGGACCCGCCTGCCGCCTGTCGGCGACGGCTGTCCCACGACTATCGGGCGACGCCCCATGCCTCCAGCATCAGCCCGGCCCCAAAAACGCGCACCCGCAACGCAAAGCTTCCTGTAGGCTCCCGTCCCGAGGCGGCCGCGCCCGCCGGACTCCCCGCGGACCAGCACCCACGCCCCGCAGGCGGACAAGGTTCCCCGAATCGCGCCCCTATCAGCTTCGAACTCCTCGCTTCGGCGTGGGCGTGGGCACGCCAGCAAGGAACCGTGATGACCCGTGACCGGCGCCGCAAGATGGACATTCGCTCCACCGCGCGCGGCAGGTACACCCACGCCCGCCGCCGGGCCCTTCCGTCGGCTGGACTGAGCATCGCCGACCACCCCGGGGAGCTCTACCTCTGCGGCACCTGCGGACAGCCCGCCTACCCCAGCGCAACCGGCCCCTGCCACTTCACCGAGCAGGGTGGCGGCGTCTACTGCCCCACTTTCCCGATGGCCGCCAACCTCCTGCGCATGGACTGGAGCCTCTCCCTGGGCCTCGACACCATCCGGGAGTTCTACCCCTGGCCGACGACCGGACCGGCGCATCGCACGCCCACCATGGGCCGGGAGTTCGGCCACTTCACCGGCACCGTCTACGTGTGCGCCAGCTGCGGCCAGCCCGCCCACAACACTAGCGACTACTGGGGACCGCAGCACTTCCACGACCAGTGGGACGGCGTCCACTGCGAATGGTTCCCCCTCGCGGGCAGGCTTCTGACCACGCGCCTGCACCCGCGATCCCTGGCTGACTGGAAAGGCGGCTACACCACCTGACCCACCGGTGGCGTGTCACCGCACTCGCGGTGCCGTCACAACCGCATACCGCGTCGTCCCGGCCAGCACCTCAACGAGCAGCCCCGTGGCCACGACGCTGTAGAACTCGCCCCCGGCCGCCTGTCCCTGGCCGGCCGGGGACAGGTCGATCAGAATCTCCGCGACCTGTGCAGCCACCAGCGGACCGAGCCGCTGCGACAGCGCGACCCGACCCCCGGCAGACGCACCGCCAGCGCCCGCGGGTGGCTCGCGGCCCGGTAAAGCCAACCACCTGGGCATTCTCACCGTCTGCGCATGCCGGATCATTTTCCGGGTGCACTGTCCGATGGAGGCCGTTTCCCGCGGTCCCACCGAACGCACCGTAGAACGGGCGACACTAAAGGCAACGGACTAGCGTCATCTGTCGCCCCTGGCGACGCGGAATCAAGTACGCCGCGTCGCTCGGCCTCTGGCCACCGCCGTCGTGGGCCAAACTCACAACAAAAGGGTCCGGTCACCCCTTCCTCATCGGCCACTTCGATGGCACACGATCAGGGTTCTGTGGCACAGGACAGCCGTAAATGAGTCCGCGTGGGGTGTCCTGCTTCGCTACCGTCAACGCATGACGCAGAGGAATCGGAAGTCGAGCAGTAAGAGGAAGCGGTCGGGGCCGACGGCACGCAACTCGCAGGCGCTGGCCGTGCGCTCCCCGAAGAAGTCCTTGCGGGCGGAGCTCGCGCTTCTGCGCGAGGTCGCGGTTGCGGCTGAGGGAGCGATCCGGGTGACTCCCGATGCCTCTGACCGGCTGGTTCGGTTTGATCTTGAAATATTGATGCGTGGGTCGAACAGCCTGAAGGCCATGATGGTGCTCCTGGAGCAGGGATATTGGGAGCATGCCGTCGCGATCGTCCGCCAGTTGTTCGAGTTGCTGGTGAATATGGAGCATCTGGCACAGCAGGAGGACCGTGAGGCGGGGGCTCTACTGTTTGCGCGGTACGGCATGCTTCAGATGATTCAGGCGCACCATCGCCGGCTGACGTATGAAAAGGACACGGGCCGGCAGGTGGATGAGGAACTTTTTGCGCAGCTTGGCTGGTGGTTGGAAAACGAGTTCACGGACTTCCGCGCGAAGACGAAGAACGACTCGGTGAAGTGGGTGTCAAGCTGGTGCCGACAGACGGCCCTCGACTTGGCGAAAGCGTCATCGGATTCGATGCGGGTAAATCAGTACAACATTCTTTACCGGGTGTGGTCGGAAGAAGTCCATGCAGCGCCTGGCGCCCTGATTTCTAATATGTTCCGAGATGTCGAGGATGGCTGGGTGGAGCGGACCGTTTCGGAGAATGAACGTCGCAGTCGAGAGGCTGCTTTTCTTGGAGTGGCTTTCTTCTTGGCTTTGTGGATGCAGTTGCCGCATGTTGAAAAGTCGGTGCAGCGGATTCAGGGGTGGTTGCAGCAAATGAGCCGGGCGTACGGCGGACCCGACCTTCCCGACCCTCCGAGTGTGTAGGCGGGCCCTCATGTGGGACAGGTCGACGAGCAGGCAGAGCATGTGAACCCTCACCTTCTGGCGCTCGCTGGACGCGGGTGGAAGGCGGCTCGACTCCGAGGGAATGTGTCATGAGCGCGTCTGGGGGTGGCTGTAAGCCACCGGCTAATCAACGCAACACTTCGGAAGATGTGACGCGAGTACTCGGCCTCACGGTCGATATCGAGCCATATCCAACCGCGTGCCCATGCCAGGTCCCTCACCTGCAATTTCTGGACAACGCACGTACTCTAAGAACCCAGGCTATAGGCCCATAACCTGCGGGTTCTGTCCGTGATCATGTGCGAACTGAGGATGCGTCACGCCGCCCAAGGATCAATCTGGCTGGCGGAAAACCTTCACGACGTTCGGGGGCTTTCCGTCGCTTAGCGTCTACCGCAACGGACAGAGGCCGCCCCGGGCAAGGGCGACCTCCTCCTGTCCGTACTCCCTCACAGCCGCAAGCAGTAGGGAATGGACGGCCCCATGGAACCACAGCCCTGGACGAATCTGGGCCTCGAATGGCGTCGCCCCGGCGTCGCGGTCGCCGGCGCCGTCTGGTATCTGCTCCACACTCAGCCGCAAGTCCACGAGGTGATCGCCGCCGCCGTGGCCCTCTTGGTCCTGCGCTGCGCCCGTCCGCTGGCCGGCCGACAACCACCAGTAGCCCTCCCCGTCGGACACAGCGCGGCCCCCTCGCCACCACGGTGAGGGGGCCGCGCGCGTAACGTCAGGGCGCCGTCGGCAATCCGGTCCGGTCGGCCAGCATCCCAGCGCGGAAGGCATGTACATCTACGCCCACCGTGACGTTCTGATACTTGGCCGCCAGGCCGTTGAGTTGAGCCAGGCCCATCCACCCGCAGGGGTAGTCGGAGTCCCCGGTGAGCGTATAGAACCAGGCAACGGGGTTTTCTTTGGTGGCATTCAGCGGGACAACCAGGTACCACGCCGCGATGCTGGCACCCTGGGAGGCCGCGTACGCCACGCCTGCACCATCGGCTCCCCTGGCACGTTCAAGGAGTACACCGGCGACCGGGGAGTCTTGGCATCGAGCCAAGGGGACGCGGCAGACATGCGCCGCACTCTAGTGCCGCATCAGGCAACGTTTGCCCTGTTCAGGGTCAAGGTGAATTTCAGTTGCGGGACGACCTGTCCATGACCATGATGTTGATCATGGCTGGATATATCGATATTCCTACCCGGTTGGGCGAAAGTGCTCTCTCTGATGGACGGTTGCTTGGCTGGGCCGAGTGGGGGCCGTTGGACGGAGTGCCCGTTCTGTTGTGTCCAGGCGCGGCTACGAGCCGGTGGCTCGGATTCGGCGCAGGCGTTGTTGAAGCACTCGGAGTGCGGCTTGTCTCTGTGGATCGTCCGGGTCTTGGTGTCTCGACGCCCGCTCCTGGGCGGACCTTCTCTGACTTCGCTGGAGATATGCGTCAACTCTGTGTGCAGCGGGGGCTGGGGCAACCTGTTGTGGTCGGGAATTCGCAAGGTGCACCATTTGCTCTTGCCTGCGCTGCGGAGGGGGCCGCTTCGGCACTGGCTGTCGTCTCCGGTGCGGACGAGGTCGCCAGGCCGGAGTTCGCTTCAGTTCTGAACGCGGACCTGCGTGGTCTCGTCGAGCGGATTGAGTGCGATCCGGCTGGCGCCGAGGAGTTTTTCACCGGCTTCACTGCGGATGCGATGTGGGACATGGTCATGGCCGGGAGCCCGGGGTGCGACCTGGCCGTGTACCAGGATCCTGATTTCGCGGCTGGTTACCGCAGGGCCTTGAACGAGGCATTTGCTCAAGGTGCTGCTGGTTACGCTCGCGACACGGTCCTGGCAATGGGGCGGTGGCCGTTCGCCCTCGACGCGATCACCGTCCCGGTCGACATCTGGTACGGCGAGCGGGACACCAGCCACTCGCCCGACAACGGAGCACTGCTCGCTGCCCGTGTGCCCGGTGCTCGTCACCATGTAGTGTCGGAGACTGGCGGCGCCCTCCTGTGGACACATGCCGAGCCGATTCTCACGTTGCTCCTTGGGAAGGCCATCGCCGACGGGTAGACGATCGGTTTATGGCCGTACTGAGGCGTGCGCGTGCCGGGCAACGATCTCCGTCAAGCTGTGCGCGTGGCTGAACATGTGCGCGTCCGCGAGATCGATGACGATGAAGGGCAGCGCCTGCTGCAAATCATCCGCAGGGGCACGGGATCGGTGGTGACCTGGCGACGCGCGCAGATGGTGCTGCTGTCCGCGCAGGGCATGAGCGTGGCGAAGATCGCCGAGGTCACGTTCACCAGCGCCGACCGGGTCCGCGACGTGATCCACAACTTCAACGCCGACGGCTTCGACTCCCTGTATCCGAAGTACAAGGGCGGGCGGCCGAAGACCTTCACACTGCCCGAGCGGTGCGAGATCAAGAAGGTCGCGAAGTCCAAGCCGGCCGAGCACGGCCTGCCGTTCTCGACCTGGAGCCTGACCAAGCTGGCCGACTTTCTGGTTGCCGAGGGGGTGGTCGACGACATCAGCCACGAGGGCCTGCGCATCCTGCTCCGCCAGGAGGGCGTCTCCTTTCAACGCATAAAGACCTGGAAGACCTCCCGCGATCCGGACTACGCCATCAAGAAGGCCCGAGTGGAGCACTTGTACGCGATCGCCGACGGCGAGGTCGTCCCCGAGGACGGCGAGCCGGACGCGGTGTTCTGCCTGGACGAGTTCGGACCACTGAACCTGCAGCCGCACCCGGGACGGCAGTGGGCCGAACGCGGCGGCAGGCATAAAGACCCCGATCGCGAGCCCAGGCCAAGGCGGCGGGCGACCTACACCCGCCCGCACGGGGTGCGCCACCTGTTCGCCGCCTACGACCTGGGCAAGGACAAGCTCTACGGCCACATCAAGAAGACCAAGAACCGGTCGAAGTTCCTGGAGTTCTGCCGCTACCTGCGCACCCTCTACCCGCCGACAGTCCGCCTGGCGATCGTGTGTGACAACTACTCCCCGCACCTGACCACCAAGCGGTGCCGCCGGGTGGCGGACTGGGCAGAGGCGAACAACGTCGAGATCGCCTACACCCCGACCAACTCCTCGTGGCTGAACCGCATCGAGGCCCAGTTCACGGCACTGCGTTACTTCACCCTCGATGGCACCGACCACGCCAGCCACAAGGAGCAGGGCAGCGTGATCCGCCGCTACATCATCTGGCGAAACCGCCACGCCGACGACCAACGCCTACGTGCCGTGGTCGCCAGGGCGAACGTTGCCTGATGCGGCACTAGACCCGCCACCGACACCGGCCGGGAGTGTGGCCGAGCGCTGCCCAGCCGCCCCTTCCTGCAAGCTCAGCGCCGCACGAAGCGCGTTCGGACGACCACCCGAGACGGGCTCTCCAGGGACGGCAAGGGCCTGAAGCGCTGAGCTATGGCTTCGCGCTCCACGCGGGGCGCTCCGTCCAAGGCTCGCAGCAGCCGATGCCGTTCGTCAGCAGGGAGACGCTCCAGCATCTGGGCCATCTCCCCCATCTTGTCCCCGACCGGCCTCACCGCTCCCCCGCCAGGTCAAGATCACCCCTGCTCGTCCCAGCCACGCCTTCGACGATCCGGGGAGGCCGCCACGGGTGCCCGATCGGACCCGACACCGCCCGCCACCACGCCTCCACCGGCACCTTCCCCGCCGGCTCGAACGGCTCCCCCGGCCGCGGGAACGCCACCGCCTGGCTGACCTCCTCGGCCGCGTCCTTGGTCCACTCCCCGGGCTCCGCCCACGGATGCGGAGCCAGGTTGAACGTTCCCCAGTGGATTGGCAGCAGCACCCCTCCCGGAGTGCCTCCCTGCAGGTCAAGGTGGGCCTGCACCCCCTGCGCAGGCGTCATGTGAATGTCTGGCCACATGCCGGGCAGCGGCGTATAGTCCGTGTGGTTCTTGGGCCAGAACTCGGCGTACGCCCCGAGCTGGATCATCGTGGCGTCGAACGGGCCGTGGGCGGCACCGATGTCCCGGAATCCCTCGAAGTAGCCCGTGTCCCCGCTGTGGAAGACGCGGTGTTCCCCACCGGCCACGACCCAGGACGCCCAGAGGGTGTGCTGGGTGTTGCGCAGGCCGCGCCCGCAGAAGTGCCGGGCCGGGGTGGCGGTCAGGGTGAGGTCGCCGACGCGCGTCGACTCGTGCCAGTCCAGCTCGCGCAGCCGGTCGGCGGAGACGCCCCAGTGTTCGAGGTGGGCGCCGACGCCGAGGGGCACCGCGAACAGGGTGTCCGTGCCGGCCAGCGCCGAGATCGTGGGCATGTCCAGGTGGTCGTAGTGGTCGTGGGAGATGACGACGACGTCGACCGGGCCCAGCGCGGCCAGGGGCACCGGGACCGGATGCAGCCGCTTGGGGCCGGCGAAGGGGAACGGGGAGCAGCGCTCGCCCCACACCGGGTCGAAGAGCACCCGCTGTCCGTCGATCTCGGCGAGCACACTGGAGTGCCCCATCCAGGTCAGCCGCAGTCCGGTGGCGGGCGGCCGGGCGAGGTCGGCGAGCGTGGTGGCGTGCACCGGGACCGTGCCGCGCGGCGCACGGCGGAGCCGCGCCTGCCTGTCGAGGTAGATCTTGGCGAACTCGCGGGCCGATCCCGAGGGCCGGGTCCGGGCGGTGCCCCCGGGGTTCTGGAAGACGCCGTCAGCGAAGTGCGGCGATCTGCGGATACGCGCCATGCGCTCACCGCTGGGGTCCGCGCCGAAGGCCGCGGGCCGCGGCACGCGGAGCCCGGGGCTCGGGGAACGGAAACCGGCCACGGTACCTCCAGGTGGAGTAGGTCAGGCTCTCATTGTCGCCTCGTCCGACGTCACTCGAACGCCCGATGTCACATCCGAGTTCCCGCCGACCGTCGTACCGGTGAGGGCGCCCCCGCAGGAGCGCCCGGAAGGCAACGGCACGACCGACGGACAGGAAGGTGGCCCTCATGGCCCGCGTATCCCTCACCCCGCCCCGGACGCTCCTCCTCCGCGTCATGGAGTGGTACTCCCGGCGCACCTACGGCAAGGTTCTCGACCCCGGCAAGGCGCTCGCCCACAACCCGCGCGTGCTCTGGGGCGACCTGCGGTTCGAGCAGTCCGTGGCCAAGTGGAACAGGCTGGACTCCGATCTGAAGGCGCTCGCCGTGATGGCCTCGGCGGCCTCGATCGGCTGCTCCTGGTGCATGGACTTCGGCTACTGGGAGAACGCCGAGCGCGGCATGGACCGGCGCAAGCTCCACGACGTGCCGGTGTGGCGGGAGAGCGACGCCTACACGCCACTGGAGCGGGACGTCATGGAGTACGCCGAGGCGGTGACGGCGACGCCGCCCACCGTCGGCGACGACCTCGCCGAGCGGCTGCGGATCCGGCTGGGCGAGCCCGCGTTCGTGGAGCTGACGGCCATGGTCGCGGTCGAGAACCTGCGTTCCCGTATCAACGCGGCGCTCGACCTCACCAGCCAGGGCTTCAAGGACTCCTGCGACCTGCCCGACGCCGGCCCCGC
The DNA here is from genome assembly GCF_055603605.1 of Streptomyces sp. NPDC037271. NCBI lineage: Bacteria > Bacillati > Actinomycetota > Actinomycetes > Kitasatosporales > Streptomycetaceae > Streptomyces > Streptomyces sp. NPDC037271. The sequence goes on along the minus strand of NZ_JBVJVN010000007.1, from coordinate 8,733 downwards.
GGCGGCGACCGCCGCGCCGGCGGACTGAGCCACCGGGACCGGAAGCGGCCGTCACCGCGGGTCCGGGCGGATCGGCCGCCGTACGACGGTGCTGCTCTCCGGCTGCGCGCGGGCGTGCGGTGGTAGGCCCCGACCGGGCAGGCCAAGGGGTGGTGGCCGGGGATCGAGGGCTGCGCGGGGACGCTGCGCGAGCCCGCGCTCCGAGAGGTCCGCAGGAACCGGACCGCCCGTGGAAGGCTGCGATCGCCGAGGTCGTCGCCGCGGGCGTGGCCGCCGGAGAGTTCTCCTGCGCGGAACCCGACGGCGCCGCCCTGCGTCTGACCGCGCAGCTCGACGGACCGGCCGCGCAGCACGACGGACCGGCCGCGCAGCTGACGTCGTACGGGGGCGCGGTGTCACGGGCCCGGGCGCGGGAGTGGACGGACCGGGCGCTCGCCCGGGAACCGGGTCCGGACCGCGCGGCGTCGACGACACCGCGCCGCTGGTCCGGACCGCCCGCCCACCCACGCCCCGCTGTCAGGCAACCGCCGAGATCCGCATCTTGATGTCGTCCGGCGACAGCGTCCCCTTGGCCGTCACGTGGTCCCCCGACGACTCCCCGCGCAGCCGGCGTCCGATCCACGGCACCAGGTACTCGCGTGCCCAGTGCACGTCGTCCCGTCGTACGTGGAGGGTGCCGCGGGGCGGCAGCTGCGGCCAGGGCTGCTCCGGGTCGGCCGGCACCCGCAGGCCGAGGGCCTGACCCGCGCGCAGCGCCACGCGCGTGTGCCCCTCGGGTGACAGGTGCAGCCGGTCGGCGTCCCACGCCCTGCGGTCCTGGACGCTCCGCAGCGACCACAGGTCGAGGACGGGACAGCCGTAGCGGTCGGCGACGGCACGGACGTGTCCGTTGTACGTGGCGATCTTGCCGCGCAGATGCTTGAGGACGGGCACCCCACGGGTGTCGAAGCCGGTCGTCACGAGGACGGTGCCGGCCACGGCGGTCAGCGCGGCCACCGCCCGCTCGAACCGCTCCGCCACCTCGTCGGGATCGGTGCCGGGCCGGATGATGTCGTTGCCGCCCGCCGCGAAGGAGACCAGGTCCGGCGCGAGTTCGGCGACGCGCGGGACCTGTTCCGCCACGATCTGGTCGAGCAGCCTGCCGCGCACGGCGAGGTTGGTGTACCTGAAGTCGCCCTCGGGGCGTCGGTCGGCGAGCAGTACGGCGAACCGGTCGGCCCAGCCGACGAACGCCCCGTCGGGTCCGGGGTCGCCGACGCCCTCGGTGAAGCTGTCCCCCACCGCCACGTACGACCCGATCACTTCTCTGCTGTCACTCTTCGAATCGTCTGCCACGTCGGCCCATGATTCACCTCGGAATGTGACCTACGCGACCGTAGAAAGGGTTGACGGGCGGTGAGAAAGACCACTCCTAAAGTGTTCACCAATTCAGGAATACACCGAAGGCCGGACCCGGGGATCGGGGTCCGGCCTTCGGTCGCGCGGGGGCTGTGCCCGAAACCGTCGTCAGAGGGAGACGCCGTGCGAGCGCAGGTACGCGATCGGGTCCACGTCCGAGCCGTAGTCCGGCGTGGTGCGGATCTCGAAGTGCAGGTGCGGGCCGGTCACGTTGCCGGTGGCACCCGAGAGACCGACCTGCTGACCCGCCGTCACGGACTGCCCGGCGGAGACGGAGAGCGAGGACAGGTGGGCGTACTGGGCGTAGTGGCCGTCGGCGAGCTGGATGACGACCTGGTTGCCGTACGCTCCGCCCCAGCCGGCGGAGACGACGGTGCCCGCGCCGACGGCCTTGAGCGAGGTGCCGGTCGGGACGACGAAGTCCGTGCCGGTGTGGTAGCCGCTGGACCACATGCTGCCGGTCTGGTGGTACGGGGTGCCGACGCTGCCGCCGGGGACGGGCGAGGTGAAGCCGCTGGTGGCGCCGGCGGACTGGCCGCTCGTGTCCGAGGAGTCCGAGGACGAGGTCTGCGCGGCGTCCGACGACTTCTCGGACGACTCGGACTTCCCTGCCGACGACTTCTGCGGCGCGGCGGGCTTCTCGGCCGCCGGCTTCTCCGACTCGGCGGAGGACGACGGGGCCGACGCCTTGGCGGCCTGCCCGCTGATCGAGAGCTTCAGGCCGGGGTGGATCAGCGAGGGGTCCGAACCGACGGCCTCGCGGTTGTCCGAGTACAGCTTCTTCCAGCCGCCGTCGACGTCCTGCTCGTCGGCGATCCTCGAGAGGTAGTCACCGCTCTTCACCGTGTACGTCCGCGCGTCCGCGTTCTTCTCGGCGCTGCCTCCGGCGGCCTTCTTCGCCGTCGTCGGGACGGACTGCACGGCCTGCCCGGAAACGGACTGCGCGGGAGCGGCGTGGGCAGCGGCGGCGCCCATCAGCGGGAGCGCGAGCGCGGCGCCCCCGGTTCCGGCGACGGCGATGGTGCGGGTCAGGCGCATGGTCCTGGTACGGCGGTGCTTACCCTTCGCGGGCATGACGAATTCCTCTCCGGCGCCTGCGAGGTGAGCTGTCGGGTGCGGGCTGGAGATGCCCGGCCGCGCCGAGACGCGGCTTTACCCCGAGCCGTTCCGGGAACCGGAACAGGCAGTCGTACCTGTGGGTCCCCCGCTCCTGCCGTGTACGGGTGGTGGGTGGGTGCGGGCTCCGGTCGGCGGCAGGATTAGGCGTCCGTCCGGATCGGTGGTGAACGTAAGGGACCAGGACGCGCAGGGACAAGCGAGGGGTTCCATTGACAGGTGTTCCGATTGATCCTTTACGGGAATCACCGGTCACCCTCCGTCGATTCGCGGAGCGCCGTCTCACGTAAACCGCCTTGAAAACCGGCCTGATTACGTGAGCATGACGAGCAACGCACGGTCACGGATATGACGCTGCTCACGCGGCGCCTCGCCACCCTCTCTCATTTCAGCGCTAGTTGGAATGAAAGCGCTAATTCGGACAGAAGGCTTAGGAATGGCGTAGTCGGACGGCTGAAACGCCGAGGCTCCAGGACCGTGCCGTATCGTCGAGTGGTGCCTGTCGGCGAGCGGCGTCGACGGGGCGGAGTGGGAGGAGTCCCCGTGACGCAGCAGGTCCCGTCGACCGAACCCGAACTGGCCGGTGTGCGCAACTTCCGTGACGTGGGCGGACTGCCGACCGTGGACGGGCGGCGAGTGCGGCAGGGGGTGCTGTTCCGCAGCGGTCACCTGGCGCACGCCACCGGTGAGGACGCCGCGTTCCTCGCCTCGCTGGGCCTGCACACCATCTTCGACTTCCGCAACGCGGCCGACCAGAAACTCGAAGGCCCGGACGTCGAGCTTCCGGGCGTGCGCAATGTGAACCTGCCGCTGAGCGATCCGGCCGACGGCGCCGAGTTCTGGAAGATGGTCCGCGACGGGGACCTCGACCAGCTGCGCGAGATCCTGGCGGACGGCAAGGGCGCCAACCGGATGATCGACTCCTACCGCATGATCATCAAGGAGCGCACGGCGGAGCACTCCCGGGTGCTGCACGCGCTCGCCGAGGACAGCGTCCCCGCCCTGATGCACTGCGCGGCCGGCAAGGACCGCGCGGGCCTGTCGATCGCCGTCACCCTGCTCGCTCTGGGCGTCGAGCGCGAGGCCGTCGTCGACGACTACCTGAAGTCCAACGCCGCGCACCGCCGCTACAAGGTACGCCGCAGCAGCTCCGCCGCCTCGGCCTACTCCCCCGAGGTCATGGAGCTGCTCAGCCCCCTGTTCGACGCGCGGGCCGAGTACCTTGCGGCGGCCTTCGAGACCGTCGAGGAGACCTGGGGCGGCGTCGACGCGTACCTGGAGAAGGGCCTGCGGATCACCCCGGAGACCCGGGAGCGGCTGCGCGAGCGGATGCTGGACTGAGGCATCCGCTCACCCGCTACTTGGCGCCGACCTCGAAGAGCAGGTAGATGAAGGCCGCGAAGACGTGGCCCACGATGAGGTAGATGAAGAGCCGCACCCACAGGGCGCGCGGGAACTTCTCCTGCAGATTCATGGCATCTCTCCTAGGGTCGGGTGGATCGCGGTGGTGGCCGGTCCCAGGCACAGCGCCGCCGTCGGGCTCTGCAGCAGGGTGTGGACGAAAAGCAGTTCGACCCCGTCGGCGTCCTGGGCGGCGATCCGGTGCGGGGTCAGCGAGTCGAAGTGCGCGCTGTCGCCCGGAGCGAGCCGGTGCACGGTGTCCCCGAGGCGCAGTCGCAGCCGGCCCCGCAGGACGTGGAGCCACTCCTCGCCGGGGTGCACCCGCACGATGTCGCCCTGCGAGCCGTGCGGCACATGGACGCGCAGGGCCTGCATACCGCGGCCGGCCCCGCCGGCCTGCCAGTACGTCCAGCCGCCCGCGAACGTCGGTTCCATGGCGTCCGCGCGCACGACGGCGTCCCGGTCCACCGCCGTCTCACCGAGCAGCTCCGACACGGTCGTACCGTAGATGCGGGCGAGGGAGAGCAGCATCGGCAGCGAGGGCTGACGCTGCCCGGTCTCCAGGCGGGAGAGATGGGCGGGCGACAGCCCGGCGGCGCGGGCCGCCGCCTCGAGGGTGAGGGCGGCCCTGCGCCGCAGGGCACGCAGCTGCGGTGCCACGACGGACACCGCGTCCGCCGGCGCGTCCGGCGCCGGTGGTCCGAACTCGTGGGAGGTCATGCCTCCATTCAGTCCGAGAATTGCCTGTCAGGCAATTTTTTTGCCTGACAGGCAAAGGCGACCCGGGCAGGCGGCCCTGGCAGTCCTCCTGACGGCCGGGAGCGGTCCTCCAAGACGGCCGGGAGCGGTCCTCCAAGACGTGGGGGAGCGGTCCTCGGTGGCTCCGTCCCGCTAGCGGTTGGCCACCGCCTGCCTGACCAGGGTCTTGCCGAAGTCCCACATCAGGCCGCCTCCGTTGTGCGCGTCGTCCATCACCTCGGTGAAGGCGTCGACGAACCGGTCCGCGTCCGCCACGTCGATGATCAGCGGCGGGATCAGCTTGATCACCTCCAGGTGGTCGCCGGAGACCTGGGTGAGGATCCGGTGCCGTTGCAGCAGCGGCACCACCACCATCTGCGCGAACAGTCCCTTCCGCGTGGCCTGCAGCATCGTCCACCGGCTGCGCAGCTTCAGCGATCTCGGCCGGCCGAACTCGATGCCGATCATCAGCCCCCGGCCCCGGACGTCGGCGAGCAGCTCGTAGCGGTCCACCAGCTCCGTCAGCCGGGACTTCAGCCGCTCCCCCACCGCGGCCGCGTTCGCCACGATCTCCTCGTTCTCCATCACCGAGAGCACCGCGAGCCCGGCCGCCATGGCCTGCGCGTTGGACCCGAAGCTCGCCGAGTGGACCAGCACCCGGTCCATCGAGGAGTACACCTTCCGGAAGATCCAGTCCCTGCCCAGCGTGGCCCCCACCGGTACATACCCGCCGGACAGCGCCTTGGCCACGCACACCAGGTCGGGCTCGACGCCGTCCTCGTGCTGGAAGGCGTAGAACTTCCCGGTCCGGCCGAGGCCCGTCTGCACCTCGTCGGCGATCAGCAGCGCCTTGTGCCGGTGCAGCAGGTCCTGCGCGGCGCGCAGATAGCCGGGCGGGGCCTCGTGCACGCCCTTGCCCTGGACCGGCTCCACGATCAGCGCGGCCACGTCGCCCTGCTTCAGCTCCCGCGCCAGTGCGTCCAGGTCGCCGAGCGGTACGGCGGTGTCGGGCAGCAGCGGGGCGAAGCCGTCACGGAAACCGCTCTCGCCGTTGACGGACAGCGAGCCGGTGGTCAGCCCGTGGAAGGCGTGCGTGCAGTACAGGATCCTCGGCCTGCCGGTCGCGTACCGGGCGAACTTCAGCGCGGTCTCGACCGACTCCGTGCCGCTGTTGCCGAAGAAGACCCGGTCCAGGTGCGGGCTGTAGGAGAGCAGCTTCTCGGCCAGCAGCCCGGGCAGCGGCGGACAGTCGAAGCGGGTCAGGTCGGCCAGCGAGGCGTCGAGGACGTCGTGCAGCGCCTTGCGCACGACGGGGTGGTGGCGTCCCAGGCCCATCACCGCGAACCCGGCGAGCATGTCCAGGTAGTCGTTGCCGTCCGCGTCCCAGAAGTGCGCGCCCTCGGCCCGCTCGTAGACCTTGTCGAACCCGATGGTGCGCAGCATGCGCGGCAGCTGGTGGTTGAGGTGCCTGGCGTGCAGCTCGTACCGCTCGGCTCCGCGGTCGGCCAGGAGGGCGGCGAGGTCGAACTCCTCGGTCATTCAGTTCTCTCCTTGCACTGGCATGACGATCCGTCCGCCCTCGGTCCGGTCTCCGGCCTTCTGCCCGGCCTGCGCTACGGTCTGCGCCGCGGTCGGTGCCGCGACGGCCAGACTCGCGCTGATCCGGCCGGCGATCTCGACCGGGGTGAGACCGATGTCGGCGAGCACCTCGGCGCGCTTGGCGTGTGCGAGGAACTGCTCGGGGATGCCGAACCGGCGTACGGGAACATCGACCTCCGCGTCGCCCAGCGCCAGGGCCACCGCCGAACCGACCCCGGCCGCACGGCTGTTGTCCTCCACGACGGCCACCAGGCGGTGCCGGGCGGCCAGGGGTGCGAGCGCCGGGTCGACGGGTTTGACCCAGCGCGGATCGACGACGGTGCATCCGACGCCGCGGGCCTCGAGCAGCTCGGCGGCGCGGAGGCAGACGGACGCCATCACGCCGACCGCCACCAGCAGCACCTCGGGCCGGTCGGCCGCGTGCAGGACGTCCATGCCGCCGACCCGGTCGACGGCCGGGACCACCGGCCCGACGGACTCCTTCGGGAAGCGCACCAGCGTCGGCGCGTCGTCGACGGCGACCGCCTCGCGCAGCTGGGCTCGCAGTTGGTCGGCGTCGCGCGGGGCGGCGATCCGCAGGCCCGGGACGACCTGGAGGACGGACATGTCCCACATGCCGTTGTGCGAGGGCCCGTCGGCGCCGGTGACCCCGGCCCGGTCCAGGACGAAGGTGACCCCGCAACGGTGCAGGGCCACGTCCATGAGCACCTGGTCGAAGGCGCGGTTGAGGAAGGTGGCGTACACGGCGACGACCGGATGCAGGCCGCCGGTGGCGAGGCCGGCCGCGGACACGGCGGCGTGCTGCTCGGCGATGCCGACGTCCCAGACCCGGTCGGGGAACCGCTCGGCGAAGCGGCCGAGACCGACCGGGTGCAGCATCGCCGCGGTGATCGCCACGACGTCGTCGCGCTCCTCACCGATCCGGACGATCTCCTCGCCGAACACGGAGGTCCAGGACGGCGCGTCGGAGGGGCTGAGCGGCGCGCAGGTGAGCGGGTCCATCACGCCGACGGTGTGGAAGTGGTCCGCCTCGTCGCGCAGGGCCGGTTCGTAGCCGCGGCCCTTCTCCGTGAGGCAGTGCACCAGTACGGGCCCGTGGAAGCGTTTCGCGCGACGCAGCGCCGACTCGACGGCCCCGATGTCGTGCCCGTCGATCGGACCCACGTACTTCAGCCCCAGGTCCTCGAAGAGTCCCTGCGGGGCGAAGGCGTCCTTGAAGCCCTTCTTCGCACCGTGCATCGCCTCGTACAGGGTGTTGCCCACCACGGGTGTGCGCTGGAGCACGTCCTTGCCCCAGGCGAGCATCCGCTCGTAGCCGTCGGTCGTGCGGAGCGTCGCGAGGTGGTTGGCGAGGCCGCCGATGGTCGGCGCGTACGAGCGTTCGTTGTCGTTGACGACGATGATCAGCGGCCGGTCCCTGGACGCCGCGATGTTGTTCAGGGCCTCCCAGGCCATGCCGCCGGTGAGCGCGCCGTCGCCGATGACGGCGGCGACGTGGCCCCGCCCGCCCTGCACCTGACGGGCTTTGGCGAGGCCGTCGGCCCAGCCGAGCACGGTGGAGGCGTGACTGTTCTCGATGACGTCGTGCTCGGACTCCTCGCGGGAGGGGTAGCCGGACAGCCCGCCCTTGCCGCGCAGCTTGGAGAAGTCCTGACGCCCCGTCAGGAGTTTGTGTACGTAGCTCTGGTGGCCGGTGTCCCACAGGATGCGGTCGGCCGGTGACTCGAAGACCCGGTGCAGGGCGACGGTCAGTTCCACCACGCCCAGGTTGGGGCCGAGGTGGCCGCCGGTGCGGGCGACCGCGTGCACCAGGAAGTCACGTATCTCGTCGGACAGTTCACCGAGTTCCGCCTCGGACAGCGCCTTCAGGTCGCGTGGTCCCCTGATGCTCTCCAGAATCGTCACGCTCGGGCCCCCTTCGGTCCGTGCTGTTCAGCTCACGGTGACGGCCGGCTCCCCCGACGCGCCGTCCTTCTCCATCTGCTCGGCGATCTTCATGGCCTCCTCGATGAGGGTCTCCACGATCCTGGACTCGGGGACGGTCTTGATGACCTCGCCCTTGACGAAGATCTGCCCCTTGCCGTTGCCGGAGGCGACGCCGAGGTCCGCCTCGCGGGCCTCGCCGGGCCCGTTGACGACACAGCCCATGACCGCGACGCGCAGCGGCACCTCCATGCCCTCCAGACCGGCCGTGACCTCCTCGGCCAGCTTGTAGACATCGACCTGGGCGCGGCCGCAGGACGGGCAGGAGACGATCTCCAGACCGCGCTGCCGCAGGTTCAGCGACTCCAGGATCTGGATGCCGACCTTGATCTCCTCGACCGGCGGCGCCGACAGGGAGACGCGGATGGTGTCGCCGATGCCCTGGGAGAGCAGCGCGCCGAAGGCGACGGCCGACTTGATGGTCCCCTGGAAGGCCGGGCCGGCCTCGGTGACACCCAGGTGCAGCGGGTAGTCGCACTGGGCGGCGAGCTGCCGGTA
>NZ_JBVJVN010000006.1:252461-308265 GCF_055603605.1 Streptomyces sp. NPDC037271 | reverse complement strand
GCTGGAACAACTCCCACAACTCATCCGGCACCAGCCGCTCAACGATCCCCACCATGACTCACAGAATACCGAGTCGCCCAAATGAGATGGCGTCTTAACCTGCTCCTGGGCGAGGAAAACGCGCTCGTCCGCCCGTACGTGCTGGCCTGGGAAGAGCATGCACGGCAGCGTTCGGTGATCGTAACGCCGCGCCTGTCGCCTGAGGTGTGGTCGGCCCTGGCGGGGGTCCGCTGATGCCTCCTCGCCACTGCCCCCGCATCTCGGAAACCTCGGCTACTGCCTACCGGTCGATCGCATGCCGGATTGGCACCCACGCCACCTGTGCGGACGCCTCACCGGCCTTGGCGCCGACTGACCTGCCGGTGATCTACGAGACGTGCGACTGCCCCTGCCACTCGGCGCCGGACCACTCCTCGCGGCCGGCGGTGAAGCGGTGAGCAACTGGGTCCCAGGGGGCGCGCTCGCGTCCAACATCGAGATCACCGCCGCCACCGTTCTGCGGGGCGACATCATCCAAGTCGGCGGACAGGCATGCCGAGTGAGCGACCTCTTCCAACTCCCCCAGGGCGCCAAGCAACTCCTCTTCGAGTCGGGAGACCTGCTGACCATCAACGGGCGGACCCGGCTCCTGGCTGTGCGAATGGTGAGAAGGCGGTGACGGAACCCATGACGTCGCGTCGCCTCGTCGTCGCCGACGATTTGAGGCGCCAGATCACGACTGGGCGTCTCGGACCCGGCGATCGGCTTCCGTCTGAGACTGCTCTGGCCGACCGGTACAAGGTCAGTACGGCGACACTCCGGAGTGCTCTTGCGGTTCTCCAGGGAGAAGGCCTCGTCGAGAAGATCCACGGTAAGGGGAACTTCGTCCGCCGCCCACTGCGCAAGATCATGTACGTCGGCGGATGGGGAACGCTGGATCCTCGGACCGCCGCAGACGCGAATCTGCGCGTCACGGTTCGGACCACCCCGATCAACGCACGAGGGCACCTGACAGCGCTGCTGAGGGTCGCTGACGGAAGCCCACTGACCGAGTTCCTCCACCTCAGCTACGAGGGGGCGTCCCCGCACAGCCTGGCCCGCATCTACGTACCGCAAGATCTGACGCCGACCACGGCGTTCGGCGACCGGGCCTCAGGAACGTGGGTGGAGGCCGGCCTCTCTGTGCCGGACCCGCCGCCGGCCGAAGTCCGCGAGACGGTGTCCGCTCGGCTCCCCACACCGGATGAGGCGTCAACCCTGCGGATCAGCACAGCCGTGGCTGTCCTCGCGATCACCCGTGTTGCGGCAGACAACATCGGGCGAGTCGTTGAAGCGGCGCTGCTCGTGTTCCCGGGGGATCGCGTCGACGCCGTCTTCAGCACCCACCACGTGATCGACGAAAGGCAGGCGCAAAGATGACGCCGCAGAGCGAACTGCGACTCCTCCCGTGGTCGGGACCGGACGGCAAGCCCTGCTACCTGAGCACCGATGACAACGGCGGCTACATGTCCCGCCTGGCGGACAACATCGAAGCGGCACAGCTCGGGACGGCAACCGATCTTCTGGAACGGGCGTTGGAAGTCCTCAGCGACCAGGACGCTGGCCTCAATGAGCTGCGGCTCATGCTGACCGAACTGCGCGGAGCCCTAGGAGACGTGCTCCGCGTAGCAACCAGCCGCGGTCACCTCCTGGTGGTGAGCGAACCCCAATCCTAAGGGAGCCGTCGTCACGGGCGCTGCCTGCGGCGACACTCACAGGCCCGTCTACTGATCACCGACTCCGCTGACCAGCGGGACTGAAGAAGCCCACGGCATCTGACCAGTTCAGATGCCGTGGGCTTCTGTTGTTGTCGATCGGTGTCGGGTGACCATGGACGGCCGGGACGGCCCAGGATCCGCCCTCGGGTTCCGTCAGCCAAAAGGACACGACCTCTTCGTCCCGAAGCAACTTGGGCGGGGGCGCCGCCTTGGGCCGGTGCGGCGCTCACCCGCGCTGACGGTCTGTAGACGTCCGCGGTTGTCCGCCGCTGTTCGCTGGCGTTGTCACGCAGTTAGACACTCACCGGAGCATGGGATCAGGAGTCTGAGCTCAGTTCTCCGGGCTTAGGCATGGCTGTACCAGTGTCGCAGATCGACTCCAGGGCCCAGGCCAGCGCGGGGTGGGGGTGGTCACCCGTGAGTGTCGACTGTCGGCGTTGGGTGGCTCCGGACGGCCCAGGGACGGCCCAGGAGTCTGGCCCGGCCGTTGCGATGAGCGTTTTCGGCACGACTGCGGCACGTGGCTCTTCGCCCGACGCACCCCGGGCAGATCCGACTTGGATTGACGTAGGTAGCCGGGCCGAAGGCACCTGATGGGCCGTTCGCCCCCGCGCCAGCCTCTCCCTGCGGCATCCTACGTATGCGCGTAGACGCAGTACCGGAAAGGCCCAGTACTTTCTTGGGGGGACTATGGAAATCGTTGATCACTTCATCGCACGCTATGCGAAGGAGTACGACTTTTACAGCAGGGCGGCGCATCTAGTCGCCCAGGCACTGGAAAGGGATCTCAAAGAATCAGGTGTCCGGTGCATCGTCACGTACCGCGCAAAGGACATCACGCGCCTAGAAGAGAAGTGTCGCCAGCGCGGACCAAGAAAGAAGTACAAGACAGTAGAGGACATCTATGACGACATTGTCGACCTGGCGGGCGTCCGCATTGCACTTTATTTCCCGGGCGAGCAAAACCAAGTAGAAAAGGCCGTCAATCGCTTGCTCGACCTGACAGAGAAGAAAATTTTCCCCGAATCCAACAAGAGGTCACCTGGGAAGGAATTTTCCGGATATTCGGCAATTCACTATCGAGTTCGACTCAAGGAGCGCGAGCTAATCGACCTGGACAAGCGGTACGCCAAGGCGCGTGTTGAGGTTCAGGTCGCCTCAGTGCTTATGCACGCTTGGTCAGAGGTGGAGCATGACCTCGCCTACAAGCCGCTATCGGGTGACTTGTCGGAGGAGGAAAAGGTAATCCTAGACCAGTTGAATGGATTGGTTATCGCTGGCGAAATGTCGCTCAAGATGCTGCAAGAGGCTAGCGAGAATCGAGTTGCCAAGAACGGCCGATTCCTCAATCACTACGAACTCGCAGCATTTCTACTGAGCCAGGCGGGCAAGATACTAGATGAGCCGGTCGGGGACTCAGGCCTAGGCAGGGTAGACCTGCTGTTCAACTTCTTGAGGCACCTGAGCAAGGAGACACCTGCCGACCTCACTCCGTATCTGGAATTACTGCACGACAACGTCGAGATGCGCCCGCTCGCGGAGCAGGTCATTGATGCCCTTCTCGCTGAAGATGCTTCGCGATACGAGAATTTCAATTCGGTTCAGATCGACGCAGACACTGCTTCACTTGACCCTGGTTCTCAAAGCGCACGAATGCATCAACAGATCGGCCATTTCCTCACGAGCTGGGTAGAGCTGGAAGAGTCGTTGCGGAACCTTTTCCCGGCGGAAGGCGACGAGCGAACGCGAATGCCACTACCAATCAGTCGGCTAATCAACCGTCTACCGGCTTTGGACGGGGAGATTCGTAATGAAATCGATTCGCTGCGGAGGGTGCGTAACAATGTAGTGCACGGAAGGGATGTCCCGCCCTTTAGCTACCTGGCCGAGGCCACAGATCGAGTTCAGGCAATCACGGAAAGGGTGCGCCAGATACGCCCCTGACCGCTGGGCAGATAGGTCGGTGGAGCGGCTTTGGGCTGGAGCTGCTTTGGGGCGAGTGATCTTGGCCCCGTAAGCTGATGGCGAGTCGGGCAGTCTGTGGACCTGCCCGTTAAAGCACGACGTTGGGGCCAAGATCTTAGAGGCTCGCCCCAAAGTGGCTGCCTAAAGCCGTAGAGCCGACCGCCCCAGCCACAGAGGGTGTCTCCCACTTCATGCCCGCAGCCGCCGAGCGCGCCGCCGGGCGCGGCCAGCCGGGGCGAAGACAGGAGGCGGGCCGCGTCGTAGAGGCGGCGCGCGCCCGCGCCGTGCGCGGGCCTTGATGAAGTAGGGAAAGTCTTATCCCGCTGGGATGAGGTGCTTGCCGTCATGGCTTCGTACGTGGGGACCGTTGCCGTCCAGGGCATCCAAGAGCCTGACTGCGTAGACCTCGGCCATGTACTTACTCACCTCGTCGGGCGTGAGCCAGGAGACGGCTGTCGACTCGCTGGACGTACGCTCGACGCCGCCGGAGGGCTTACACCGGAAGACCAGGGCGACGATGCCTCGGGTGGTGTTCTTGTAGACACCGGTGAGTTCGTCGACCTCGACCTGGATGCCTGTCTCTTCCAGGACCTCGCGGGCGACGCCGGCTTCCGGGGTCTCGTCCAGTTCGAGCACACCGCCGGGGAGTTCCCAGGTGCCGTTGTCGGCTCGGCGGATCGCCAGGAGGCGGCCGTCTTCGCGCACCACTACCCCGGCTACGGACACGGAGTGCAGGGGCGTCGACGTTGCTTCCTGTGGTTGACTCATGTACAGGAGCATAGGAGGCAGAGAAGGACTATGGGAACTGCGGTAGAGGGGGGCAGGTCCGGGCCTCGGTACGTGCAGATCGCGGACGAGATCGTGCAGCAGATCCGGGCGGGTGTACTCAAGCCCGGCGACATGGTGCCCAGTGAATCGGAGCTGGTGGACCGCTACGGCGTGTCCGGCGGCACGATCCGCAAGGCCATGGTCGAGGTGCGGGCGAGCGGGCTCGTCGAGACCCGGCACGGCAAGGGCTCGATCGTGAAGGACCGGCCGCCGGTGCGGCACCGTTCCTCCGACCGCTTCCGGCGTTCGCTCCGACAGGGCGGCAAGGCCGCTTACCTCGCGGAGTCCGCGCAGTCCGGCGCCACGGCCAAGGTGAGCGTCCTCTACATCGGTCCCATGGAGGCCCCCGCGGATACTGCCCAGCGGCTCGGTGTCCCCGCCGGCACTCAGGTGCTTGCCCGGCGGCGTCTCTACTTCCGCAACGGCACCCCGGTCGAGACCGCCTCCTCCTACCTCCCGTGGGACGTCGTCAAGGACATCCCTGAGTTGTTCGCCGAGAACCCCGGCGGCGGTGGCATCTACGCCCGACTCGAAGACCACGGGCATGAGTTCGCGGAGTTCGTCGAGACGCTGCAAGCGCGGCCGGCCTCCAAGGCGGAAGCTTCCGAGCTGGCGCTGAGTCCGGGTGCGCCGGTGGTTCACCTGATCCGGGAGGCCCGTACGACCGCCGGAGTCGTGGTGGAGGTCTGCGACACGCTCATGGCTGCTGACCAGTTCGTTTTCGAGTACCGGATCCCTGCGGCCGACTGACGCTCGCTCAACTTCTCGCAACCCGTCGTGACTTCGATGTCGCGGCGGGTTGACTCATGTACAGGAGTGGTGCACTCTTCTTCATGTCACTCATGTACATGAGTGACGGAGTTTAGCACCTATAGAGGAGTTATCCGCTGTGCGTCAGATCCCCGTCGACACCTCCGCTGCGGTCGTGATGGTCGCCAAGACTCCGGAGTTCAAGGTGAAGGACCGCCGGACCGGCGAACTGGCCCTCGACGCCGAGACCGGTACCAAGCTGATGACCGTGAACGTGATGTTCGCGGCCAACGACGAAGTCGAGATCCTGTCCGTCACCGTTCCGGAGACCGGAATCTCCGGTGAGCTGACCATGGGCACCCCGGTCGCGCTCACGGGGCTGGTCGCCCGGCCGTGGGAGAACGAGTTCAACGGCCAGAAGCGGCACGGCATCGCCTTCCGCGCGGTCGCCGTCACCTCGTTGGCCACCACGAGCACGGGCTCGAAGGCGGCCTGAGCCATGACGTGGCCGACGGTCTTACTGCTGGTGGTCGTCACCGCTGCGGGTCTCCTGCGGTGGCGGCGTCCCGCCTGGTACTGGATGACCTTCGGGGTCACCTTCGCTGTCGTGCGCGTCCTGGTCCGCTACGCCTCCGTCATGGAGGCCTGCGGGCTGACGGTCCCGCCCTCGCGCTGGCGCCTCATGCTGGCCCGGATGACCAACCGCCCATCGCCGGAGTCCCGCGCGCCGCGCATCCTGCGGCTGCGGCCCACCCACACCGGCCTGGTCCTCCGGCTCAAACTCCGTCCGGGACAGGACGCCTTCGACGTCGCCGCCGCCTCGGACCGGCTGCGCCACTCCTTCGGGATGTACGGCGTCACCTCCCGTGAGCTGCGCTCCGGCGTGGTCGAGATCCGGATGACCGGCTATGACGTGCTCAAGCGGGTGCAGATGCCGGCCAAGACCGACACCCGACCGATGCACGTCCCGGTCGCGCTGCGGGAGGACGGCTCGGTGCACTACCGCGACTACCGCGCCGTCCCGCACGGTCTGACCCTCGGGGCCACAGAGTCCGGCAAGTCCGTCTATCAGCGCAACCTCGTCGCTGGGCTCGCCCCGCATCACGTCGCGCTGGTCGGCATCGACTGCAAGCAAGGGGTCGAGCTGTTCCCGCTGGCCCGCCGGTTCTCCGCGCTCGCCGACAACCCGGATACCGCGCTGGAGCTGCTGGAGGCGCTGGTGTCCCACATGCAGGACGTGTATCAGCTCATCCGCGCCGAGCAGCGGATCAGCGTGGCCGTACCGGATGCGGAGATCGCCGCCGACATCTGGAGCCTGCCCGAGGACCTTCGGCCGGTGCCGGTCGTCGTCCTGGTCGACGAGGTTGCCGAACTCGCGCTCTTCGCCAGCAAGGAGGAAGAGAAGCGCCGGGACCGGATCATCACCGCCCTCGTCCGCCTCGCCCAGCTCGGCCGCGCGGCCGGCGTCTACTTGGAGATCTGCGGGCAGCGCTTCGGCTCCGAACTAGGCAAGGGCATCACCATGCTCCGCGCCCAGCTCACCGGCCGCACCGCCCACCGCGTCAACGACGAGACGTCCGCGAACATGGCCTTCGGCGACATCGCCCCGGACGCCGTCCTCGCCGCCATCCAGATTCCCGCCGAGACACGCGGAATCGCCATCGCCGGGGACTCCACCGGCGGCTGGCACCGCATCCGCGCCCCGCACACCACGCTGCGCCAGGCCGTGAACGTCTGCAACAAGCACGCCGATCGCACCCCCGAGCTGCCCGCCTTGGCGCCCTTCCGGCCCGCGGTCGCTGCGCTGCCCTCGGCCCGCGTGCCGCTGTCCAAGACAGCCCCGGCCACCGCCTGATCCATCCCTCCCCTCCCACGGTCGGCGCGACCGTCCTTCGCGCCGAGTCCTTACCCCCGCCATGCCTGATCACAGGAAGGAGCCGTGATGGCCCGCCCCGCTCTCCGTATCGTCGCCGTACTCGTTCAGGCCGTCATCGCCGGGGCGCTGTCCTTCGCCCACCTGCACGACCTCGCCGCCGCTGCCGGACAGACCGGCTGGAAAGCCTGGGCCTATCCCGTCTCGGTCGACCTGCTCCTGGTCGCCGCCTGGCGACGGCTGCGGGCCGACGGGCCGTCCCGGCTGGCCTGGTGCTGGTTCCTCATCGCCCTCGTCGCCTCCCTCGGCGCCAACGTCGCCACCGCCGGACTCCTCGACCTCGACGACGTCCCGGCCTGGCTGCGCATCCTCGTCGCCGCCTGGCCCGCCCTCGCCTTCATGGGCGGCACCCTCCTCGCCCACTCACCCGCGGACCCCTCCTCGGCCCCGCCGGCACCTACCGCCCCGGCCCCGGACTCCGCACCCGAGATGGGGCCCGGACCGGCCTCCGTTGCTGAGCCGGCCCAGGATCCCGAAACCCGTCACTCTCCCGGAGACCGAGGAAACCCCGGCCCTGCCTTCCGCCGTGCCGGTCCCGGCCGCGCTGGTCGACCACGCCCGCAAAGTCGCCGACGACCATCACGCCCGCACCGGTGCCCGGATCGACACCGACACCCTCCGCGCCCGCCTCGGCGTCCCTTCGCACCTTGCCGACGCTATCGCCGCCCAACTCACCTGACCCGGAAGGCAGACATGCCGTGCTCCGTGACCCGGCCGATCTGACCGCAGCCGACTACCTCGACAGTGCTCGCGAGATGAGCGCCGCCGACCGGCCCTACCTCGCCCACCTGCTCGCCGAGGAAGCCGCCCAGCGCACCACCGACCCGGCCACCGCCGCCGGCATCCGCGCCACCTTCCCCGACCCGACCGCAACCCGAGAGGAGACCGGCTGACATGCCCGCCCGCGACTTCTTCCACTCCGTCATGCGGATCGGCCCCGTGCAGATCGGCACCCACCGCGACCGCCGAGGCCAGACCAAACACGCCGCCGTGTGCACCAACGACCGCTGCGGCTGGTGCGCCGACTACTCCAGCCAGTCCGCCGCCCAGCTCGCCGCCCGCACCCACCGCTGCCGCGTCAGCTAGGAGGCCGACCGATGGACGTCCCGCTCTGGCTCGCGCTGCTCACCGTCGGCTACCTCGGCGTCAAGCTCATCCGCCCGCCCTGGTGGCTCATCGCCGTACTCCTCCTCGGCGGCTTCCTCATCGCCGACAGCGTGCTGGCCCCCGTCGTCAACGGCTTCGTCAAGTAACACGACCCGAAGGGAGAACACCGATGCTCCACCCCAAGATCCCGACCAACCCCATGCCCGCCGGCCACCTCACGCCGCCTGTGGTCGTGGAGCCGACCACCGTCGTGCCGAGCGGGCAGGTTCCGCCGCCTGCTCCGGTCGCCGCTCCCGCGCCGTCCCGGCCCACGGTGCAGCTCACCCCCGGCACCGCCCTCGCCCTCGTCGGCGGCGGAACGGCCGTCGTCCTGGTCGTCGGCGCTGTCCTGGTCTCCATGCTCCTGGCAGTCGCCATCACGGGCGCCTCGGTCGCCGTCTGCGCCCTGGTGATCCGCTCCCTCGTCCACGCCGACGCCAAACGACGCTGACCGGCCCCCGGGCGGCCTCGATACCGCCAAGCATCCGCCGCCCGGGCGCCGTCCCCAACCGATCTCACAACCGGAAGGAAGCACCCAGCATGGCGCATCGCGCCCTGTCCGCGCCTGAGCCTCTGCTCGACCCGATCACCCTCGGCGACCTCCTCCGTGTCGCCTCGTCCTCCGACTACACCCGCTGGGAAGACCAGATCCGCCGCACCGGCGGCTGCTCCGACCCCATCCACCTCACCGGCTGGACCCTCCACAAAGACAAGAGCACCGGCGAGACCCTGCACCACTACACCACCGCCGACGAGCCCGGCGGACGCCTCCGCCTCGCCTGTGGCAACCGCCGCGCCTCCCGCTGCCCGGCCTGCGCCTGGACCTACGCGGGCGACACCTACCACCTCATCCGCGCCGGCCTCGCCGGTGACGACCGCCGCGATATCCCCGCCACGGTCCGCGATCACCCGCGCGTCTTCGCCACACTCACCGCGCCCTCGTTCGGCCCGGTCCACAACCGTCCCGACCATGGCGTCTGCCGCTGCGGCACCGGCCACGCTCCCGACGCGCCTGAACTGGGCTCCGCCCTCGACCCGGCGACGTACGACTATGCGGGCGCAGTGCTGTTCAACAACCACGCCGGGCAGCTCTGGCAGCGCTTCACCACCCGGCTCCGCCGCGAACTCGCCGCCCGCGGTGGCCTTCCCCGCCGGGAACTCGCCGACCACGTCCGCCTCTCGTACGGCAAGGTCGCTGAGTTCCAGAAGCGTGGTGCCCTGCACTTCCATGCGGTGATCCGGCTCGACGGACCGGAGGGTCCCGGAACGCCGCCGCCCGCGTGGGCCACGGTCGGTGTCCTCGCCGATGCGATCGGTGCGGCTGCGGCCCACTCCTACACCTCGGTCTCCGTACCGGCCGCCGGGGACCAGCCGGCCCGGTCGTTCCGCTGGGGCACACAGCTCGACGTCCGGCCGGTGAGGGCGTTCGGGGACGGCTCCGACATCACCGAACAGGCCGTCGCCTCGTACGTCGCCAAGTACTCCACGAAAGCCGCGGAGAACACCGGCACCCTTGACCGCCGCATCGGGGAACTCTCCGAACTCGACCGCCACCGGGTCCCGGACCACACCCGCCGACTGATCACCGCGTGCCGTGACCTGGACGGCCTGTACCCGGACCGGCGCCTCTGGGCCTGGGCGCACATGCTCGGCTTCCGTGGTCACTTCTCCTCCAAGTCCCGCCACTACTCCACCACCCTCGGCACCCTCCGCCAGGCACGCGCCGACTACCGCGCCGCACAAGACGCCGGGGGTATCGG
This sequence comes from Streptomyces sp. NPDC037271, assembly GCF_055603605.1. NCBI lineage: Bacteria > Bacillati > Actinomycetota > Actinomycetes > Kitasatosporales > Streptomycetaceae > Streptomyces > Streptomyces sp. NPDC037271. The sequence goes on along the minus strand of NZ_JBVJVN010000006.1, from coordinate 298,147 downwards.
CCTGGACGACCGCGAGCCGGACACCGTCCTCGTACTTACCGACTGGCAGTACGCCGGGCACGGCCACACTCCGGGTGAGTCCGCTCTCGCCGCCACCATTGCTCGGGACATCCGACTCAACCGGGAGACCGCCCGTGAGGCTCTGGCCGCGCTGTCTGCCGACGAGAAGGAGTGGTGACCGTGGACCGCCTCCTCACCGTGGACCAGGTCGCCGATCGCCTCGGTACGGGTGTCCGCTTCCCCCGCCGCCTCATCGAGGAACGCCGTATCACCTTCGTGAAGGTCGGCCGGCACGTCCGCATCCCCGAGAGTGCCGTAGAGGCGTACGTGGACGCCCACACCGTGGAACCGGTGAGGCTCCGACGTGCCGGACTGTGGAGAGCTGCCTGATGGCCAATAGGAAGGGAAGGCGTCGGCGCTTCGGTGCGGTGCGGCAGTACCGGTCCGGCCGGTGGACGGCTTCGTACCTCGGGCCCGACGGGGAGCGCAACCGTGCGGAAGAGACCTTCGAGACCAAGAAGGACGCCGAGATCTGGCTGTCCCAGGTCGAGGCAGACCTCAGCCGCGGGGACTGGCGCGCTCCTGATGCCGGGGCCGTCAACTTCGGCGTCTACGCCGAGAAGTGGGTCGAGGAGAGAGAGCTGGCCGTTCGGACCGAGGATCTGTACCGCCACCTCCTCCGCCTGCACATCCTCCCGACCTTCGGCCCGCTCGACCTGGACGGGATCACGGCACCCCGCGTGCGCGAGTGGCGCGCTGAGCGGCTCCGTACCACCGCCGCCAAGACGACCGTCGCCAAGTCGTACCGCCTCCTCAAGGGCATCCTTGAGACGGCTGTCGACGACGACCTGATCAGCCGCAACCCGTGCCGCATCAAGGGCGCGGGCAAGGAATCCGCCGCTGAACGGCGCATCGCCACCGTCGCCCAGGTGGACGGCCTCGCCGACGCGATCGGCATCCGCTGGCGCCTGATGGTCTACCTCGGCGCGTACGGCCCGATGCGCCCCGAGGAGCTGGCCGGCCTCCGCCGCCGGGACGTCGACCTCGACCACATGGTGATCCGCGTCCGTGTCGCCGAGCCGGAGCGGACCAACGGCAAACGCGCTGCCGGTGAGACCAAGTCCGATGCCGGTGTCCGGGCCGTCGTACTCCCTGCCTTCCTGCACAAGGAGGTGAGGCAGCACCTCGCGTGGTTCGCCGAGAAAGGGCCGGACGGTCTGGTCTTCGTCGGTGAGAAGGGCGCACCTTTCCGGCGCACCTCGTTCGGGCGGAAGTGGCGACGTGCCCGTACGGTCGCCGGTCTCCCGGAGGGCTTCCGCTTCTACGATCTCCGGCACACCGGGCACACGCTCTCGACCCGTTCGGGGGCCACCCTCAAGGACACGATGGTCCGCGCCGGCCAGTCGTCCGAAAAGGCCGCGCTGATCTATCAGCACTCCGACGAGGAGCGGCAGCGCGACGTGGCTTCGGGGCTCGACGACATGGTGCGCGCCGAGCGTGCGAAGAACCACACCGGCGACGACGGCACGCACCACAAGGACCGGCCCGCCACCGGGTAGCGCGTCCCTATGGTGCGGTTGTGGTGCGCAGCCCGCCCACTGGTCCAGACAACAAAGAACCCCCGGGTCGATGACCTGGGGGTTTTGTGTGGAGCGGGTGACGAGAATCGAACTCGCACTCTCAGCTTGGGAAGCTGATGTTCTACCACTAAACTACACCCGCGTAAGACGCCGATCATGGTCGGTGCCTGGACGCTTGCTCACTCTACCTCATCTCCGGCCCCCGGTGTTCACGCCGTGGGGCCGGCGGGCGTTTCGGCGGGGTGATGCGGCTGCGGGGGGCCGGAGTTGGGGCGTACGGTGGGGGGCCTCGGGGCGGTCCGGGAGGGGTCGGAGTGCCGCCTGGAGAGACGTCTCTTTGATCCCGTACTGTGGCTTTTGTCGTCAGGGTAGTAAGCCAGACGCGGCTCTTGGGGAAGGGACTTGAAGGACTTGATGGATCGCACCGTCCTCCGCTGTGCCGATGGGCACGTGTTCACCGCCGCCTCGTTCCCGATGCAGCAGGCCGAGCGACTCGGCCCCGGCCGGCTCGTCCGATGTCCGCGGTGTGCGCGGCTGCGGAGTGCCGTGCCGGTGGGTTCCGGAAAGCGGTAGCCGGCCTCCCGCCGGGGGGACCCCCAGCAGGACTCCAGTAGGACCGGGCGCGCGGCGCGGCGGCGATTGTCGCTGCTCCGCGCGCCTTGCGTATCCTCGGTGCGTGCTTCTCTCAGACAAGGACATCCGGGCCGAGATCGATTCCGGGCGGGTCCGCATCGATCCTTTCGACGACTCCATGGTGCAGCCGTCGAGTATCGACGTGCGCCTCGACCGCTACTTCCGGGTGTTCGAGAATCACCGGTACCCGCACATCGACCCCTCCGTGGAGCAGGCGGACCTGACCCGGCTCGTGGAGCCGGAGGGGGACGAGCCGTTCATCCTGCACCCCGGTGAGTTCGTGCTGGCCAGTACGTACGAGGTCGTCTCACTGCCCGACGATCTCGCCTCGCGGCTGGAGGGGAAGAGCTCGCTCGGGCGGCTCGGGCTCGTCACGCACTCCACCGCGGGGTTCATCGACCCGGGTTTCTCCGGACACGTGACGCTCGAGCTCAGCAATCTCGCGACCCTGCCCATCAAGCTGTGGCCGGGTATGAAGATCGGGCAGCTGTGCATGTTCCGGCTCACGTCGCCGGCCGAGCACCCGTACGGGAGCGAGCGGTACGGGTCCCGTTACCAGGGGCAGCGGGGGCCGACGGCCTCGCGGTCCTTCCTCAACTTCCATCGGACCCAGGTATGAGCAGCGAGAACGCAGGCGGGACACGCGCATGAGTGATGTTCGGGAGAATCTGACCTACGAGCAGTTCGGCGTCGCCGTGCGTGAGCTCGCGCAGGCCGTCGCCGACGACGGGTACGAGCCCGACATAGTGCTCTCCATCGCGCGTGGCGGGGTCTTCGTGGCGGGTGGACTGGCCTACGCCCTCGACTGCAAGAACATCCACCTCGTGAACGTGGAGTTCTACACAGGGGTCGGCACCACGCTCGAGATGCCGGTCATGCTGGCTCCCGTGCCCAACGTCATCGACTTCTCCCGGAAGAAGGTCCTCATCACCGACGACGTCGCCGACACCGGCAAGACGCTCAAGCTGGTGCGGGACTTCTGCCTGGACACCGTCGCCGAGGTCCGCAGCGCCGTGATCTATGAGAAGTCCCACTCGCTCGTCCAGTGCGAGTACGTGTGGAAGCGGACCGACGAGTGGATCAACTTCCCGTGGTCGGTTCAGGAACCTGTCGTGCGGCGGGCCGGGCAGGTGCTCGACGCCTGATCTCCGGAAGACGCCTGGTCTCCGGAAGACGCCTGGTCTTCGGGAGACGCCTGGTCTTCGGGAGACGCCTGGTCTTCGGGAGACGCCTGGTCTTCGGGAGACGCCTGGTCTTCGGGAGACGCCTGCTCTCCGGAAGGTGCCTGGTTTCCGGAAGGCCGGAAGACGTGCGTAGGGCCCCCGGCGTCACGCCGGGGGCCCTACGCGTGCGGTTTCCGCGTGTCGGCCGGCTCGTCAGAAGGTGCCCAGCTTCACGATCGACAGCAGCGCGATCAGCTGGATCGCGGCAGCGCCGATGGCCTTCGGCCAGGGCAGGTCGTGGGAGCGGCTGACCATCAGGGTCAGCAGGGCGCCGGCCGCGACCCAGGTGGCCCAGCCGAGGATCTGGACGAAGGGCGCGTCGCCGCCGGCGAACATCGCGACGACCAGGCGCGGCGCGTCCGTGATCGACATGATCAGCATGGAGAGGCCGACCGTGGGCTGCCACGCGCCGTCGCCGCCGAGCTGGCGGGCCATGGTGTGGGTGACCACGCCGAGGATGAACGCGCTCAGCACCATCGCCACGGCCGTGGTCAGGACGATCGGGATCGCGCTCGAGAGGGTGGCGTTGATCGCCTCCTCGCGGGCGCCGTCGAAGCCGAAGACCGCCAGCAGGCCGTAGAGGAACGTCACGATGAGCGCCGGGACCCACATCGCGTAGTCCCGCATCTGGAGGAAGGTCTGGTTCGGGGCGAGGACTACACCCTTCAGCAGGGCCTTCCAGTGGAGGCGGGGGCCGACCGGGCCGGGCGGCGGCGCGGCGCCGGCGCGGTAGGTCTCGCCCTGGTTGTAGGGGTCGTCGCCGACCGTGAACGCCTGGGTGTGGCCCGGGTTGTTGGCCGCGTACGGGTCGTACGGGGCCTGGCCCCCCTGCGGGTGGTGCGGGCCGCCCTGGGGATAGCCGCCGCCGTCGCCGAAGTACTCCGGCTCGCCGTGTCCTCCGCCGTGCGGCTGGGGCCACGGGCCGCCGGGGGCGGGGCCGCCACCCCCGTACGGCTGCTGTGGGTACGGCTGCCGAGGCGTCGCGGGACCGCCGTACGACGGTCCCTGGGGCGCCTGCTGTCCGTACGGAGGGTTCTGCGGTCGCGCGTGAGGAGCGCCGTTGTCCCGGCCGCGTCCGATCCTGAATCCAGCCACGCCCTCGAACGTACCTGGTCCCGGAGAGTGACGTGCCGGACCCGGCCTTCCGGGGCGGCCTTTGCGGCCGAGCTGTGACATCCCCTACGGGTGTTCCCCGAGGGCTCCCCGGGTGTTTCCCGGAGGGCTCCCCGAGGACTTTCGGAGGGTTCCCCCGCGGTTCCCCCGGCGGGTCCCCCGGCGGGTCCCTCGGCGGGGACCTCGGCGGGGACCCCGGCGGGGACCCCGGCGGGCTCCCCCGCGGGTTCCCCGGTGGCTCGGCGGCGGCTCGGTGGTGGCGGGCGCGTACGGGCGATGACGCGCGTGTCCGGCGTACGGCGACACCCCCAGGTCCGGACGGGACCTGGGGGTGTCTGCGAGGGAGAGGCGCGGGCCGGTTACTTCACCGGCTCGGGCGTCGGCTCGCTCTCGGCCTCCGGCTCGTCCGCCGGGTCGGCCGGGGTCCTGACGGAGTCCAGCAGGAGCTGGGCGACGTCGACGACCTGGATGGACTCCTTGGCCTTGCCATCGTTCTTCTTGCCGTTGACCGAGTCGGTGAGCATGACGAGGCAGAACGGGCAGGCGGTCGAGACGATGTCGGGGTTGACCGACAGGGCCTCGTCGACGCGCTCGTTGTTGATGCGCTTGCCGATCCGCTCCTCCATCCACATCCGCGCGCCGCCGGCGCCGCAGCAGAAGCCGCGTTCCTTGTGGCGGTGCATCTCCTCGTTGCGGACGCCCGGGACGGCGGCGATGATCTCGCGCGGCGGCGTGTAGATCTTGTTGTGGCGGCCCAGGTAGCACGGGTCGTGGTACGTGATGATGCCCTCGACCGGGGTCACCGGGAGCAGCCTGCCCTCGTCGACGAGGTGCTGGAGCAGCTGGGTGTGGTGGATGACCTCGTAGTCGCCGCCGAGCTGCGGGTACTCGTTGCCGAGGGTGTTGAGGCAGTGCGGGCAGGTGGCGACGATCTTCTTCGCCGACTTCGGCTTGCGCGACTCCTCGGTGACCTTGCCGTCGTCGTCCATCTCCTCGCCGAAGGCGGCGTTGAGGGACATGACGTTCTCCATGCCGAGCTCCTGGAACAGGGGCTCGTTGCCGAGGCGGCGGGCGGAGTCGCCGGTGCACTTCTCGTCACCGCCCATGATCGCGAACTTGACGCCCGCGATGTGGAGGAGTTCGGCGAAGGCCTTGGTGGTCTTCTTGGCGCGGTCCTCCAGGGCGCCGGCGCAGCCGACCCAGTAGAGGTACTCGACCTCGGTGAGGTCCTCGATGTCCTTGCCGACGACCGGGACCTCGAAGTCCAGCTCCTTGAGCCACTCCAGGCGCTGCTTCTTCGCCAGGCCCCAGGGGTTGCCCTTCTTCTCCAGGTTCTTGAGCATCGTGCCCGCCTCGGACGGGAACGCCGACTCGATCATGACCTGGTAGCGGCGCATGTCGACGATGTGGTCGACGTGCTCGATGTCGACGGGGCACTGCTCGACGCAGGCGCCGCAGGTGGTGCAGGACCACAGGACGTCCGGGTCGATGACGCCGTTCTCTTCGAGGGTGCCGACCAGCGGGCGCTCGGCCTCGGCCAGGGCCGTGGCGGGGACGTCCTTGCGCTGCTCCTCGGACGCCTTCTCCTCGCCCTCCATGGTCTTGCCGCCGCCGGCCAGCAGGTAGGGGGCCTTGGCGTGCGCGTGGTCGCGCAGGGACATGATCAGGAGCTTGGGGGAGAGGGGCTTGCCCGTGTTCCAGGCGGGGCACTGCGACTGGCAGCGGCCGCACTCGGTGCAGGTGGAGAAGTCGAGCAGGCCCTTCCAGGAGAAGTGCTCGACCTGGGAGACGCCGAAGACGTCGTCGTCGCCGGGGTCGGTGAAGTCGATCGGCTTGCCGCCCGACGTCATCGGCAGCAGCTCGCCCAGCGCGGTGCCGCCCTTCGCGTCGCGCTTGAACCAGATGTTGGGGAAGGCGAGGAAGCGGTGCCAGGCCACGCCCATGTCGGTCTTCAGGGCGACCGTGATCATCCAGATGAAGGAGGTCGCGATCTTCAGGCCGGCGAAGAGGTAGACGAGGTTCTGGAGCGTGGAGACGTCCAGGTCCTGGAGCGCGGAGACGACCGGGTACGAGATGAAGAACGACGCCTCGTAGCCGTCCACGTGGTGGAGGGCGCCCTCCAGGGCGTGCAGCATGAAGATGCAGACGCCGACGACGAGGATGACGGCCTCGACGAAGTACGCCTGGCCGAAGTTGGAACCGGCGAAGCGGGACTTGCGGCCCGGCTTGTTCGGCTTGCTCACCTGGCGGATCGCGATCAGGGCCAGGATGCCGAGCACCGTCATCGTGCCGATGAACTCGACGAAGACGTTGTACGGCGCCCAGTCGCCGATGACCGGCAGGATCCAGTCGGCCTGGAACAGCTGGCCGATCGCGTTGACGATCGTCAACAGCAGGGAGAAGAAGCCCACCGCCACGAACCAGTGCGCCACCCCGACGACGCCCCAGCGGTTCATCCGGGTGTGGCCGAGGAACTCCCTGACCACGGTGAGGGTGCGCTGCGCGGGGTCATTGGTCCGCGTGCCGGCCGGCACCGGCTGGCCCAGCCGCATCGAGTTGTAGATCTGCAGGACGGCGCGGCCGAACAGTGCGACGCCGACCACGATCAGGACCAGCGACACGATGATCGCGGCGAGTTGCATTTGGGGGCTCCTCGGGCCTGCGAGGTTGCGAGGGTCGTATTACTAAGCGGTAACTTATTCAGTCCGTCTGAGACTACCCCCATCCTCTGCCGCACTGTAGCCGGACGTGCGGTGATCTGCGTCGCTGAGGCAACCCTGACCGGGCCGATGCCGTCTGCGGCCGACCGGTGCGGCCTCCCCCGGGTCGGCGGGTGGCGTTCCCCGGTCGGCCGACCCGACGGCGGCAACCCTGGTCGCGGGGTCCGTCCGCCGGGACCGGTGGTCTCGCTGAGTCGGACGCGCCATTCGTCGCAAATCATGATATTCAGCCTGATTCGGGCATAGGTTGTGCCCGTGCTCTACGGGATCGCTGCAGCCACCGCCTCCTTCCTCCTCGCCGCCCTGCTCACCGCGCTGCTGAGGGGGCCCGCCCTGCGCCTCTCCCTCGTCGACCGGCGACGGCAGCGGCCCGTCCCCCTGCTCGGCGGTGTGGCCGTGGTCCTCGTCACCGGGCTGGTCGCGTGGGCCGGGGACCGGGCCGGCGCCGTACCGCTCGGGACCGGGGTCGGCCGGCTGCTCGTGGCCGGGGCCGCCGTCGGCGCGCTCGGCCTGGCCGCCGACGTCTGGCGGCTGCGGCTGCGGTGGCTGGTCGCCGGTACGGCTGTCGCGGCGGCGTGCGTGGTGCCGTACGGCGAGACCGGTCCGGTACTGGGGGCGCTTGCCGTGGGCTGGATGGCGCTGGTCACCGCCGCCTTCCGGGGGCTCGACCACGCCGACGGGGTGGCCGGCACGGTGGGTGTGGTGACCGCCTTCGGTATCGGTGCCTGTGCCGCCGCGGAGCTGATGGACGGGCTGGCGGTGCTGCTGAGCGCGCTGGCCGCCGCTCTGGCCGGGTTCCTGCTGCACAACCGGCATCCCGCGCGGATCGCGCTCGGGGCGTGCGGGTCGCTGTTCGCGGGTTTCCTGCTCGCCGGGGCGGCCGTGTTCACCCGGGCGGGGCACGCGCCCGGGGCCGGCGTGGCGGTGCTGTTCGCGCTGACCGCTCTGGCGACCGCCGACGCCGTCCTCGTACTCCTCTCGCGCCGGCTGGCCGGGCGCCCCCTGCTGCGCGGCGGGCCCGACCACCTCGCGCACCGGCTGCGGCGGCTCGGACTCACTCCGCAGGGCGCGGTGGTGGTCCTCGGTGCGGCCGCGTTCTGCGGGGTACTCGTGGGCGTGCTCGTGCACACCCGCTGGGTGGAGGAGACGGTGGTGCTGTGGCTGGCGGGCGGAGCGGTCGCCGGGGTGGCGGCGCTGCTGCGGGTGCGGGTGTACGAGCCGCCGAAGCGGCGCGCGGGGGCGGACACCCGGGTCGCCCGCACGTCGCCGTACGGGACTCGCGCGGAGTTTCCTGGGTATGCGCGGGGGCGGGCACGGGCACGGGCACGGGCGCAGGCGCGGCCCGGGGCGCGGGGGTGGGCCCGGGTGCGAGGCCAGGCGCAGGTCCGGGTGCGAGGCCAGGCGCAGGTCCGGGTGCGAGGCCAGGCGCAGGTCCGGGTGCGAGGCCAGGCGCAGGTCCGGGTGCGAGATCAGGCGCAAGGGCAGACGCAGGTCCGGGTGCGGGATCAGGCGCAGGGCCAGGCGTCGGCCCAGGTGCCGGCCCGGGCGCAGGGGCAGACGCCGTCCCGGGTACAGGACCGGGTGCAAAACCAGGCGCAAAACCAGGCGCAGGACCAGGCGCAGGGCCAAGCGCCGGACCAAGCGCGGCCCCGGGCTCGGATCCAGGCGCAGCCGCAGGAGCGCCCCCGGGCGCGGGCGAAGGCGCCGGGGCAGTCCCGGGCGCAGCTCCGGCCGCAGCGGTGGGTGGAGCCTCAGGGGCTCTCCGAGGTGACCGGTACCCCGGCCCGTACGCCCTCCCGGGCGTCGATTTTCCCGGTTCGGCAGGCCAGGCGCGCCGAGAAAGCCCAGGTCAGCGCGTCGTTGCGCGTAAGGAACGGATAAGAGTTGAGTGAGCTCGACTCACCTCTGTTGACCCGGCGGGGGGTGTCGTGCACACTTGAGCCTGTTCCACTCAAGTCAGCTGGAGGTTATTCACCATGGCACGTGCGGTCGGCATCGACCTGGGCACGACTAACTCCGTCGTCAGCGTTCTGGAGGGCGGCGAGCCCACCGTCATCACCAACGCCGAGGGCGCCAGGACCACGCCGTCCGTCGTCGCCTTCGCCAAGAACGGTGAGGTGCTGGTCGGCGAGGTGGCCAAGCGCCAGGCGGTCACGAACGTCGACAGGACCATCCGCTCGGTCAAGCGCCACATGGGCACCGACTGGAAGGTCAACCTGGACGGCAAGGACTTCAACCCGCAGCAGATCAGCGCCTTCGTGCTGCAGAAGCTGAAGCGGGACGCCGAGTCCTACCTGGGCGAGAAGGTGACCGACGCGGTCATCACCGTCCCGGCGTACTTCAACGACGCCGAGCGCCAGGCCACCAAGGAGGCCGGTGAGATCGCGGGCCTCAACGTCCTGCGCATCGTCAACGAGCCGACCGCCGCCGCGCTGGCGTACGGCCTGGACAAGGACGAGCAGGTCATCCTGGTCTTCGACCTCGGTGGCGGTACGTTCGACGTCTCGCTGCTGGAGATCGGCGACGGCGTCGTCGAGGTGAAGGCCACCAACGGTGACAACAACCTCGGTGGTGACGACTGGGACCAGCGCGTCGTCGACTACCTGGTCAAGCAGTTCCAGTCCGGCCACGGCGTGGACCTCGGCAAGGACAAGATGGCCCTCCAGCGCCTGCGCGAGGCCGCCGAGAAGGCCAAGATCGAGCTGTCCTCGTCCACCGAGACCTCGATCAACCTGCCCTACATCACGGCGTCCGCCGAGGGCCCGCTGCACCTGGACGAGAAGCTCACCCGCGCCCAGTTCCAGCAGCTGACGTCCGACCTGCTGGAGCGCTGCAAGACGCCGTTCCACAACGTCATCAAGGACGCCGGCATCCAGCTGTCCGAGATCGACCACGTCGTCCTCGTCGGTGGCTCCACCCGTATGCCCGCCGTCGCCGAGCTCGTCAAGGAGCTGACCGGCGGCAAGGACGCCAACAAGGGCGTCAACCCGGACGAGGTCGTCGCCATCGGCGCCGCCCTGCAGGCCGGTGTCCTCAAGGGCGAGGTCAAGGACGTCCTGCTCCTCGACGTCACCCCGCTGTCCCTCGGTATCGAGACCAAGGGCGGCATCATGACCAAGCTGATCGAGCGGAACACGACGATCCCGACGAAGCGTTCGGAGATCTTCACCACCGCCGAGGACAACCAGCCCTCCGTGCAGATCCAGGTCTACCAGGGCGAGCGCGAGATCGCGGCGTACAACAAGAAGCTCGGTATGTTCGAGCTGACCGGTCTGCCGCCGGCGCCCCGCGGCGTCCCGCAGATCGAGGTCGCCTTCGACATCGACGCCAACGGCATCATGCACGTCACGGCGAAGGACCTCGGCACCGGCAAGGAGCAGAAGATGACCGTCACCGGCGGCTCCTCGCTGCCGAAGGACGAGGTCGACCGGATGCGCCAGGAGGCTGAGAAGTACGCGGAGGAGGACCACGCCCGCCGCGAGGCCGCCGAGTCCCGCAACCAGGGCGAGCAGCTCGTCTACCAGACGGAGAAGTTCCTCAAGGACAACGAGGACAAGGTCCCGGGCGACGTGAAGACCGAGGTCGAGGGTGCCGTCGCCGAGCTGAAGGAGAAGCTCAAGGGCGAGGACACCGCCGAGATCCGCACGGCCACGGAGAAGGTCGCCGCCGTCTCGCAGAAGCTGGGCCAGGCCATGTACGCCGACGCCCAGGGCGCGCAGGCCGCCGGCGGCGAGGCCCCGGGCGCGGGTGCCGGTGCCGCCTCCGGTGACAAGGACGACGATGTCGTCGACGCCGAGATCGTGGACGACGAGCGCAAGGACGGTGCCGCGTGACGGAGGAGACCCCGGGTTTCGAGGAGAAGCCCGACGTCCCCTCCGGCGCCACTCCCGACGACGCCGAGCCGAAGGCCGCCTCCGAAGAGGGGGCGGCCCCGGCCGGGGACGCAAGCGAGAACGCGGGCCTGCTGGCCCAGCTGGACCAGGTGCGCACGGCGCTGAACGAGCGCACGGCGGACCTCCAGCGGCTCCAGGCCGAGTACCAGAACTACCGGCGCCGGGTCGAGCGGGACCGCGTCGCGGTCAAGGAGGTCGCCGTCGCGAACCTCCTGTCCGAGCTGCTTCCCGTGCTCGACGACATCGGCCGGGCCCGGGAGCACGGCGAACTCGTCGGCGGCTTCAAGTCCGTCGCGGAGTCGCTGGAGACGACCATCGCGAAGATGGGCCTCCAGCAGTTCGGCAAGGAGGGCGAGCCCTTCGACCCGACGATCCACGAGGCCCTGATGCACTCCTACGCACCGGACGTCACCGAGACGACGTGCGTGGCGATCCTGCAGCCCGGGTACCGGATCGGCGAGCGCACCATCCGCCCCGCGCGGGTGGCGGTCGCCGAGCCGCAGCCCGGTGCGCAGACGGTCAAACCGGCCGAGGAGAGCACCGAGGCCACGGACGGCTCCGACTCCGCGGACAACGCGGGGAACGCCGGCACCAAGGAGAGCGGTGGCCCGGACGAGGGCTGAGCTTGAAGTGACGAAAGAGGCGCGAGAGGAGGGACGTCGGGGATGAGTACCAAGGACTTCATCGAGAAGGACTACTACAAGGTTCTCGGCGTCCCCAAGGACGCCACCGAGGCCGAGATCAAGAAGGCGTACCGGAAGCTCGCCCGCGAGAACCACCCGGACGCCAACAAGGGAAACGTCAAGGCGGAGGAGCGCTTCAAGGAGATCTCCGAGGCCAACGACATCCTCGGTGACCCCAAGAAGCGCAAGGAGTACGACGAGGCCCGCGCCCTCTTCGGCAACGGCGGTTTCCGCCCGGGGCCGGGCGCGGGCGGCGGCGGCACGTTCAACTTCGACCTGGGCGACCTCTTCGGAGGCGGCGCCCAGGGCGGGGGCCAGGGTGCCGGCGGCTTCGGCGGCGGGCTCGGCGACGTCTTCGGCGGCCTGTTCAACCGCACCGGCGGCGGTCCCGGCACCGGCACGCGGACCCAGCCGCGGCGCGGCCAGGACATCGAGTCCGAGGTCACCCTGAGCTTCACGGAGGCCATCGAGGGCGCGACGGTCCCGCTGCGGATGTCCTCGCAGGCGCCCTGCAAGGCCTGTTCGGGCACCGGCGACAAGAACGGCACGCCGCGCGTGTGCCCGACCTGCGTCGGCACCGGCCAGGTCGCCCGGGGCTCGGGCGGCGGCTTCTCGCTGACCGACCCGTGCCCGGACTGCAAGGGCCGCGGCCTGATCGCCGAGGACCCCTGCGACGTCTGCAAGGGCTCCGGACGCGCCAAGTCCTCGCGGACGATGCAGGTCCGCATCCCGGCCGGGGTCTCCGACGGGCAGCGCATCCGGCTGCGCGGCAAGGGCACGCCGGGCGAGCGGGGTGGCCCGGCGGGCGACCTGTACGTGGTCGTGCACGTCAAGGAGCACCCCGTCTTCGGCCGCCGGGGCGACAACCTCACCGTCACCGTCCCGGTCACCTACGCCGAGGCCGCCCTCGGCGGCGAGGTCCGGGTCCCGACGCTGGGCGGCCCGCCCGTCACGCTGAAGCTGCCGGCGGGCACCCCGGGCGGCCGCACCATGCGCGCCAGGGGCAAGGGCGCGGTCCGCAAGGACGGCACCCGCGGTGACCTTCTGGTCACCGTCGAGGTGAGTGTTCCGAGGGACCTGACGGGGAAGGCTCGTGATGCGCTGGAGGCGTATCGCGAGGCGACCGCGGACGAGGACCCGCGGGCGGAGCTGTTCCAGGCCGCGAAGGGAGCTTGACGGGATGGACGGTCGTCGACGCAATCCGTATGAACTGACCGAGGACACCCCGGTCTACGTCATCTCGGTGGCGGCCCAGCTCTCCGGCCTGCACCCGCAGACCCTGCGCCAGTACGACCGCCTCGGCCTGGTCTCCCCGGACCGCACGGCCGGCCGCGGCCGGCGCTACTCGGCCCGCGACATCGAACTGCTCCGCACGGTGCAGCAGCTGTCGCAGGACGAGGGCATCAACCTGGCCGGAATCAAGCGCATCATCGAACTGGAGAACCAGGTCGCCGCGCTCCAGGCCCGCATGGCGGAGCTGCAGGACGCCCTCGACGGCGCGGCGTCGGCGATGCGCCAGCGCGAAGCGGCGGTGCACGCCTCGTACCGCCGCGACCTGGTTCCGTACCAAGAGGTACAGCAGACCAGCGCGCTGGTGGTGTGGCGGCCGAAGCGGCGCGGTCAGTCCCCGGACTGACCGGCCGTACCAGGCAGAACGGCTGTGACGGGCCCGGGGGTTCGACCGGACCTCCGGGCCTGTTCGCAACGGTGATGTCTCATTGGTCTAGTACTTCTTGACGATTTCGTGAAGACAGCGTTGGCTTCCCTCACCTGGGTCACCACAACACCCGTGTGTCGGAAGGTAAGCGCAGTGAACAGCCGTGCCCGTCGTATCGCCATATCCGTGGCCGCGTCCATGATGACCTTCTCGCTGGCCGCCTGCGGTGCGCTGGACGCGTCGGAGAGCAGTGACGCGGCGAGCCCGACCAAGGGCAACGACATCACGGTGGGACTGCTGCTTCCGGAGAAGGACAACACGCGCTACGAGCAGTTCGACTACCCCTTCTTCAAGGCGAAGATCGCCGACCTCACGCGCGACGAGGGCAACGTCAAGTACGCCAACGCCGAGGCGAGCCCCTCGAAGCAGGCCGCCCAGATGCAGCAGATGATCGACGACAAGGTCGACGTGATCGTCCTGGACGCGGTCGACGCCAAGTCCATCAGGGGCAGCGTGCAGAAGGCCAAGGACGCCGGCATCCCGGTCATCGCCTACGACCGGCTGGCCGAGGGCCCGATCGACGCCTACATCTCCTTCGACAACGAGCTGGTCGGCGAGGTCCAGGGCCGCTCCCTCATCGAGGCGCTCGGCAGCGACGCGGACAGCTCCGACAAGATCGTCATGATGAACGGTTCGCCCACCGACCCGAACGCCAAGCAGTTCAAGGCGGGGGCGCTGGCCCAGCTGACCGGCAAGGTGACGATCGCCCAGTCCTTCGACACCAAGGACTGGAAGGCGCAGAACGCCGAGGCGAACATGATCGAGGCGATCGAGAAGATCGGCAAGAAGAACATCGCGGGCGTCTACTCCGCCAACGACAGCATGGCGGGCGGCATCATCAAGGCCCTGGAGGACGCGGGCGTCACCGATCTGCCGCCGATCACCGGCCAGGACGCGGAACTCGCCGCGGTGCAGCGGATCGTCACCGGCGAGCAGTACATGAGCGTGTACAAGTCCTACCCGCAGGAGGCCGAGAGCGCCGCGGAGATGGCCGTGGCGCGGGTCCAGGGCCGGGACATCCAGTTCGACGCGCTCGCCCGCGACAAGGTCGACAGCCCCACCCACAAGGGCATCCCCGCGCAGCTCGTGCCCGTCGTCGCCCTGACGCGGGAGAACATCGAGCAGACCGTCGTCGCGGACGGCTTCTACAAGGTCTCCGACATCTGCACCGCCAAGTACGCGGAGGACTGCGCGGAGATCGGGCTGAAGTAGTCCCGCTCCGTCCCCGGCACACCGCGCCGGGCACAGTGGCCGCAACCAGCGTTTTCCGGCCGTCGTTCCCTGCGGAGCCGTGTTGCGGACCCGGTCCGGGCCGCGCATAGTTGCGCTGCGGAAGGAGCCGGAACCGGGGGTGGGATGGGCGATGGCCGGGCACGGGGCGGATGAGCATCCACACGGTGCCGACCGGCTGTGCGCGGCCGGGGACCGCATGTACTCCCGGGCCGTACGGCGCGGCCGGGTGCCGCGCCGGGACGCCGAGCCGGTGCCGTGCCTGCTGGAGCTGGCCCTGCTGCACCCCGACCCGGACGACATGGACTGGCTGGTGCCGACCTCCCCGCAGGAGGTCATGACACGGCTGCTGCGCGGGGTCCACGACGAGGTGAGCGCCAGTCAGCGACGGGTGGGCTCCGCGGTGGAGGCCTTCGAGCGTTACGCGGATCTCGGACGGCAGACGCAGACGCAGACGCCGGCCGCGGCCGGGGGCGCGGCGATCCGGGTCCTCGACGGCCTGGCCCGCATCCACGCGGCGATGGACGAGGCGACGCAGGCGTGCACGACGGAGGTGCTCACCGTCCAGCCCGGCGGCATCCGGCGTGAGCACGAACTGTCGGAGGGACTGCACCGCGCGCTGGCACTGCGCGGGCGCGGGGTGCGGATGCGGGACCTGTACACGCACGTGGCCCGGCACGGGCAGGGCCTGCTCAACTACCTGGACCTGATGGGCGACACGGTGGAGGCCCGCACCCTGGACGAGGTCATCGACCGCCTCATCCTCTTCGACCGCACGGTGGCCTTCATCCCCGCCAACACCGACCGCACGATGGCCCTCGAGCTGCGCCACCCCGCCCTGATCGCCTACCTGGTCACGGTCTTCGAACGCCTGTGGCGCCTCGCGATCCCCCTGGCCGCCCCGCTCCCCGACACCGGCATCGAGGGCATCTCCCACCGCGAGCAGTCCATCGCGGCGCTCCTGGCGGAGGGCCACCAGGACGCGGTGATCGCGGAACGGCTGGGCATCAGCGTCCGCACCGCCCGTGCCCACATCGCCCGTCTCTCGGAGACCCTGGGCGCGGCCAGCCGGACGCAGTTGGGGGTGCGCATAGCCCAGGCCGGCCTGGACGGCTCCCCGCGGAGCACGCCGCCTCCCGCCGCCGTCAGGGTTCCCGGTCCAGGATCCCCGACCGCCCGATGAGGTAGCCGAGCTGTGCCCGGCTCTCGCTGCCGAGGGTGGCGGCGAGTTTGGCGATGTGGACGCGGGCGGTGCGGACGTTCATGCCGAGGCGGTCGGCTATGACGTTGTCGGTGTGCCCTTCGACGAGGAGTGCGGCTATGGCTCGCTGGCGGGGGGTGATGCCGTTGAGGGTGGGCTGGTGGACGGCTTGCGGGTGCATGGGGGTGGCCAGGCGCCACAGGCGGTCGAACGTGGTGGTGAGATAGGAGACGAGGGCGGGCTGGCGGACCTCCAGTGCGAGGCTGCGGTCGGTGTTGGCGGGGATGAAGGCCACCGTGCGGTCGATGAGGATCAGGCGGTCCGTGACCTCGTCCAGGGTGCGGGCCTGGACGTCACCGCGGAGTTGTTCGTAGCGCGCGAGGATCGGTGGCGCGTGGCGCAGGGTGTGCTGGTAGATGGCCCGGATGCGGCCGCCGCGGTCCAGCAGGTCCTGGTCGCGCCGCAGCGCGGCGTCCCTGTAGCGGGTCTTGGACGGTGCGTAGCTGTTGTGCGGCTGAATGGCCAGGACCTCGGTGGCGGCGTTCATGGCCGCGTCGAGGATGGAGCTGATGTGCTCCTTGTCGCTGTGCACGGTGATCAGGGGGTCGGCCGGCGGGGTGTCGTACCGCCCGCTCACCCGCATCAACGGTTCGAATTTCGCGGCCAGTTGCTCCGACCGTCGGCGTTCGTCGGCGACGCGGTCCTCCGAAGCGCGCAGCAGCCTGTGCAGGGCCACGGCGGGTGCCACCGGCTCCAGCCACTCCACGTCGTCCAGCGCGGGCCGCAGCAGGCCGTGAGCGGCGAGGCAGGGTGCCGGCTGTGCGGCTGACGCGCGCAGCCGTCCTTCCCGCAGGGCCCGTACGTACACCTCCGTCCCCACGGCGCACAGGTCCTCCGGGCCGTGCGCGGGGTGCGGGACGGAGGGGTCGGCCGCCATCTGCCGGTCGTACGTCTCCTCGGTCACGGGTGGCCCTCTCCCACGGGTCCTTGCTGCCCCTGTTCCAGGATCCCCGACTGGGCTATGAGGTAGCCGAGCTGGGCGCGGCTGCCGCTGCCGAGGACCGTCGCGAGTTTCGCGATGTGGGCTCGGCACGTGCGCACGTTCATGCCCAGGCGGCGGGCGATGGCCTCGTCGACGTGGCCCTCCACGAGGAGCTTGGCGATCGAGTGCTGGATGTCGGTGATGCCGTCGGGAGCCGTTTCGTAGGGGGCGCCGGCGGTGAGGGGGACCGCTCGGCTCCAGATGAACTCGAACACCTTGATCAGGTAGCTGACCAGGCCCGGGTGCCGGATCTCCAGGGCGACCTGCCGGTCGTCCCGGATGGGGATGAAGGCCACGGCCTCGTCGCAGATGACGAGGCGTTCGACCAGCTCGTCGATGGTGCGGTACTCGGCCTTCCCGTTCGGGAACTGGTCCACGTAGGCCAGGCGTTCGGGGTTGTACCGCGCCGTGTGCTGGTAGAGGGTCCGGATCCGCACCCCCCGCTCTATCAGCGTCCTGTCGCGTTCCAGGGCTTCGATGAGCCTGCGCTCGGGGTGCCGTGCGCTCGGCTGGACCGTGAGCATCTCGCTCAGGCACTGGTCCGTGGCCAGGTCGAGGGCGGCGTTGATGCGGTCGAGACCCTCCAGCACGGTGATCGAGTGCGTCGGTGCCGCGCCCTGGGCGCTGATGGCCATGAAGGGCTCGAAGGCCGCGGCCAGCTCGATCGAGGTGCGCCTGCGTTCGGAGATCTCGTACTCGATGGGATTCAGCCGTCGGGCGAGGGCGACCGCGGGAGCCACGGGGAGCAGCCAGTTCGCGTCGTCGGGATCGGGGTGGAGGAGCGCGAACTCCATCAGGCAGGGGACGGACTCCGCCTCCCCGCGGGCAATACGTCCGGTCCGCAGGGCGTTCGCGTAGAGGCGTCCGCCCTCCTCACACAGTTCAGTAATGGCATGGGGATGTATCGTTTTGGACTGATTTGTTGTCAAGTCTCCACCCCCCAGGGTCCTGAACGTGCAGGAACATGATGCACCGATTGTGTGGCCATGACGTGCCTGAATGAGCCATCGTCTTATCCGACGGGGGAAGAGGGGACCTTCAAGTGAGGACGAAGCCGACTATGTCTAAGAGAATGCTTCGCTCGGTGCTTGTCGCCGCCTTCTCCGCCGTTGTGGCCTTCGGAACACTGAGTGGCCTCTCCGTCGAGAAGGGTGACGCTCGAGCGGACAGCGCCTGGTCACTGGCGATGGTGAACGCCTCGCCCGCCGGCGGGGACGGAGAAGCCACCACGGACGACAGTGCGTGGTCGTGACATGACGACACCACCCGACGACCGCTCCTTCCGGCGCGAGATGGCTACCGCCTACCGCTCCGGCTGGCACTTCATCGACCTGGTCACCGCGGTCCCCCACCCCGGTGACTCCCTGATGGTGACCGTCTTCGGTGAGCCGGTCGTCGTCACGCTGGACGAGGACGGCGACGTACGGGCGTACCGGTGCCTCCGGCGGCCGCGAGGGGCACCGCAGCCCGTGCGGTGTGCCATCCGGTACGGAATGATCTTTGTGAACCTGGACCAGAGGGACCACCGGCTCGCGCAGCCGGAGGTCCCCGAAGTGAGGACCATCTCGGCCACCCCCCGCAGTGCCTGACGCGATTCCCCCGTCGTAACAGATCGCTCAGGTGCTTCCCCCCGGCAGCGGCGTCACCGTGACCTGAACACGGTGACGCCGCTGTCGTTTGCGTGGACATTTCGCGGTATCACATGGTTCCGATCCTGGCTGAAAAGGCCCTCGCGTCGCGGCTTCGCCAGTCGTGCGAGACGACCCTGGTACCGGCCGAGGGGACCCGCGCCCGTTTCCCTTGAGTGGAATAGACTCAACTTTGTGTACGTTGTCTGAGTCAGCACTGGGAGACCCGGCCGGACCGCCGACGGCCGACGCGAGGAGGAGAGCCAGAACGTGGACGCCGAGCTGACCAACCGGAGCCGGGACGCGATCAACGCGGCCAGCAACCGGGCCGTGACCGAGGGGAACGCCGACCTCACCCCTGCCCACCTGCTCCTGGCCCTGCTCCAGGGGCAGGACAACGAGAACATCACCGACCTGCTCGTCGCCGTGGAGGCCGACCTCGCGGCCGTGCGCGCCGGCGCCGAGCGCATCGTCGCCGGGCTGCCCAGCGTGACCGGGTCCACGGTCGCGCCGCCGCAGCCCAGCCGTGAGATGCTCGCGGTGGTCGCCGACGCCCAGGCCCGCGCCAAGGATCTCGGGGACGAGTACCTCTCCACCGAGCACCTGCTCCTCGGCATCGCCGCGAAGGGCGGCGCGGCCGGTGAGGTACTGGAGGGGCAGGGTGCCAGTGCGAAGAAGTTGCAGGAGGCCTTCCGCAAGGCGAGGGGAGGGCGCAGGGTGACCACCGCCGACCCCGAGGGTCAGTACAAGGCCCTGGAGAAGTTCGGCACCGACCTCACCGCGTCCGCCCGGGAGGGCAGGCTCGATCCCGTCATCGGGCGGGACCAGGAGATCCGGCGCGTGGTGCAGGTGCTCAGCCGCCGTACCAAGAACAACCCCGTCCTCATCGGCGAGCCCGGCGTCGGCAAGACCGCCGTCGTCGAGGGGCTCGCCCAGCGGATCGTCAAGGGGGACGTGCCCGAGTCGCTCAAGAACAAGCGGCTGGTCGCGCTGGACCTCGGCGCGATGGTCGCCGGGGCCAAGTACCGGGGTGAGTTCGAGGAGCGGCTGAAGACCGTCCTCGCCGAGATCAAGGACTCCGACGGGCAGATCATCACCTTCATCGACGAGCTGCACACCGTCGTGGGCGCCGGGGCCGGCGGCGACTCCGCCATGGACGCCGGGAACATGCTCAAGCCCATGCTCGCGCGCGGTGAGCTGCGCATGGTGGGGGCGACGACGCTGGACGAGTACCGGGAGCGGATCGAGAAGGACCCGGCGCTGGAGCGACGCTTCCAGCAGGTGCTGGTCGCCGAGCCGACCGTCGAGGACTCCATCGCGATCCTGCGCGGGCTCAAGGGGCGGTACGAGGCGCACCACAAGGTGCAGATCGCCGACAGCGCGCTGGTGGCCGCCGCCACGCTGTCCGACCGGTACATCACCTCCCGCTTCCTGCCCGACAAGGCCATCGACCTCGTCGACGAGGCCGCCTCACGGCTGCGCATGGAGATCGACTCGTCCCCCGTCGAGATCGACGAACTCCAGCGCGCCGTCGACCGGCTGAAGATGGAGGAGCTGGCGATCGGCAAGGAGACCGACGCCGCCTCCCTCGAACGCCTGGAGCGGCTGCGCCGCGACCTCGCCGACAAGGAGGAGGAGCTGCGCGGCCTCACCGCCCGCTGGGAGAAGGAGAAGCAGTCCCTCAACCGGGTCGGTGAGCTGAAGGAGAAGCTCGACGAACTGCGCGGGCAGGCCGAGCGGGCCCAGCGCGACGGCGACTTCGACACCGCGTCCAAGCTGCTCTACGGCGAGATCCCGGCCCTGGAGCGTGACCTGGAGGCCGCCTCCGAGGCCGAGGAGGAGGTCGCGAAGGACACCATGGTCAAGGAGGAGGTCGGCGCCGACGACATCGCGGACGTCGTCGCCTCCTGGACCGGCATCCCCGCCGGTCGGCTGCTGGAGGGCGAGACGCAGAAGCTGCTGCGGATGGAGGACGAGCTGGGCAGGCGGCTCATCGGGCAGCGGGAGGCCGTGGAGGCCGTCTCCGACGCCGTGCGCCGCAGCCGCGCCGGGATCGCCGACCCCGACCGGCCCACCGGGTCCTTCCTCTTCCTCGGCCCCACCGGCGTCGGCAAGACCGAGCTGGCCAAGGCGCTCGCCGACTTCCTCTTCGACGACGAGCGGGCCATGGTCCGCATCGACATGTCGGAGTACAGCGAGAAGCACAGCGTCGCCCGGCTGGTCGGAGCCCCACCCGGCTACGTCGGGTACGAGGAGGGCGGCCAGCTCACCGAGGCCGTGCGGCGCCGGCCGTACACCGTCGTGCTGCTCGACGAGGTGGAGAAGGCGCACCCCGAGGTCTTCGACATCCTGCTCCAGGTGCTGGACGACGGGCGCCTCACCGACGGGCAGGGCCGTACCGTCGACTTCCGCAACACCATCCTCGTCCTCACCTCCAACCTCGGCAGCCAGTACCTGGTCGACCGGACGACCGGCGAGGCGGAGAAGAAGCGGCAGGTCCTGGAGGTGGTCCGGGCGTCCTTCAAGCCGGAGTTCCTCAACCGCCTCGACGACCTCGTGGTCTTCTCGGCGCTGGACAAGGAGGAACTGAGCCGGATCGCGCGGCTCCAGATCAACGCCCTGGCCCGCCGCCTCGCCGAGCGCCGCCTCACCCTGGAGGTCACCGACGAGGCCCTGGCCTGGCTGGCGGAGGAGGGTAACGACCCGGCGTACGGCGCCCGCCCGCTGCGCCGCCTCGTGCAGACCGCGATCGGCGACCGGCTCGCCCGGGAGATCCTCTCCGGCGAGATCAAGGACGGCGACACGGTTCGCGTGGACCGCTTCGGCGACGACCTGGTCGTGGGGCCGGCGAGCGGGAAGACGCTGTAGAACCGGTGCGGCGGACGGGCCGGCCCGGCCCGTCCGTCCGTCCGTCGCACCGGGCCGGGGTCGGCCCGTCATCCCCGGCGGGCGGCGGGCCGCCGCGCCTCACGCGGTGAACGCGCTCAGCGGTGAACGGGCTCACGCGGTGAACGCGCTCAGCGGTGAACGGGCTCACGCGGTGAACGCGCTCACGCGGTGAACGCGCTCAGCGGTGAACGCACCTCACACGGTGAATGCGGAGAACCGCACCAGGGCGGTGCCGGCGTCCTCGTACACCACGCTCACCCGGACGGCGTGGGCGTCCACGCCGTCCGGCAGACCCCGCGTGTAGTCCGGATCCAGACACAGATCCGCGTCGTCGTCCGCGCAGAACTCGGTCTCGGGTCCGGAGGCGTCCGGGTAGGTGTGCGCGAGCCAGTTCTGGACACCCGTGCGCGGCATGCGGAAGGCCGCGCTGTAATGAGTGTCCTGGAAGCTCTGGAGTGTGCACGTGCCGACCGGCCGGGCGCCGTCCGGCAGGGTGGCCCCGCCGAACGCGAGCACCTCGGAGCAGGGGACGACGCCGGACGCCCGGCCGCCGCCGTCCCGGTCGTCCGACTCGGACAGGACGAGGCCCACGAGAACGACGAGGAACGGAAGCAGGACCAGCGCCGACAGCGTCACGAGCGCCGCGGACAGTCCCCACCTGGTCCGCCCCCGCGGCACCTCCTCGGCGCCTCCGGGCCCCGTCGGCGCGTTCGGTGTCCGTCTCATGCCCCCGCCCCTGTCCGCCGCACGTCCACCCGTCCGGCCGGATCATGTCAGCCCAAGGCTGACAGGCCCCCGGCGGGCTTGCCACGCCCCTCCCCGCATGGGGGAGGATGGCCAGATCCGTACGAAGGGAAATTCACGGTGACCATCGACCCGTCCTCGATTCCGAACTTCGGGGGCAAGCAGCCCGAGCCGCAGCCGCAAGGACCGGCGGGCCCCGTCGTCCCGGATCAGGATCTTGTGAAGCAGCTCCTCGACCAGATGGAGCTGAAGTACGTCGTCGACGACGAGGGTGACCTCGCGGCGCCGTGGGAGCAGTTCCGTACGTACTTCATGTTCCGCGGCGAGGGTGACCAGCAGGTCTTCTCGGTGCGGACGTTCTACGACCGGTCCCACCAGATCGACGAGAAGCCGCAGCTGCTGGAGTCGGTCGACGACTGGAACCGGCGCACCCTGTGGCCCAAGGTGTACTCCCACACCCACGACGACGGCACGGTCCGCCTGATCGGCGAGGCCCAGATGCTGATCGGCATGGGTGTCAGCCTGGAGCACTTCGTCACCTCGACGGTCAGCTGGGTCCGGGCCGCCATCGAGTTCGACCGGTGGCTCGTGGAGCAGCTCGGCCTCGAGCAGGAGGTCAACGAGTCGGAGAAGCCGACGGACGAGGACGGCGAATAGTCCGTCCCGTACGCGGGTGAGCCCGGCCCCCCGGCATTCCGGGGAGCCGGGCTCCCGTCGTTCCGCGGTGGCTCATCCGGCCAGCGTCTTCAGCCGTCCCACCGCCTCCTCCAGTACCGACGTACGCTTGCAGAACGCGAACCGGACGAAGGGGGCGCCCGCCTCCCGGTGGTCGTAGAAGACCGCGTTGGGGATGGCGACGACGCCGGCGCGTTCCGGCAGGGCGCGGCAGAAGGCGAAGCCGTCGCTCTCGCCGAGGGGGCGGATGTCGGTGGTGACGAAGTACGTCCCGGCGGGGCGGTAGACGCCGAAGCCCGCCTCTTCCAGGCCGGTCGCCAGCAGGTCCCGCTTGGCCCGCATGTCCTCGCGGTAGGCGGCGAAGTACGAGTCGGGCAGCGTGAGGGCCTCGGCGACGGCGTACTGGAAGGGTCCGGAGGCCACGTACGTCAGGTACTGCTTGGCCGAGCGGACCGCCGTGACCAGGGCGGGAACGGCGGTGATCCAGCCGACCTTCCAGCCCGTGAACGAGAACGTCTTGCCGGCCGACCCGATGGTCACCGTGCGTTCGCGCATCCCCGGGAAGCTCGCCAGGGGGATGTGCTCGGCCGTGTCGAAGACCAGGTGCTCGTAGACCTCGTCGGTCACCACCAGCAGGTCCCGTTCCACGGCCAGCTCGGCGATCGCGGCCAGTTCGCCGCGGGTCAGGACCGTGCCCGTCGGGTTGTGCGGGGTGTTCAGCAGGAGCAGGCGGGTGCGGTCGGTGACCGCGTCGCGCAGCTCGTCGAGGTCCAGCCGGAAGGCCGCACGCCCGTCCGCGGAGTGCGGGCGCAGGGTCACGGGCACGCGCGTGCCGCCCGCCATCGCGATGCAGGCCGCGTACGAGTCGTAGTACGGCTCCAGCGCGACGACCTCGTCGCCGGGCTCCAGCAGGGCGAGCAGGGAGGCGGCGATGGCCTCCGTGGCACCGGCGGTGACCAGGACCTCGGTGTCCGGGTCGTAGGACAGGCCGTAACGGTGGTGCTGGTGCGCGGCGACGGCGGTACGCAGCTCGGGAACACCGGGGCCCGGCGGGTACTGGTTTCCGCGCCCGTCGCGCAGTGCCCGTACGGCGGCCTCCCGGATCTCCTCGGGACCGTCGGTGTCGGGGAAGCCCTGGCCCAGGTTGATCGCCCCGGTCCGTACGGCCAGGGCGGACATCTCGGCGAAGATCGTCGTCCCGAACTCGGCGAGCCGGCGGTTGAGGACGGGGCGTGCGCTGGAGCTCATGGGGGTCATGGCGGTCATCCTGCGCCGAAGCTCTGGAGTTCCTCAACTCTGCTTTGGGGCGTGGCGGCGAGGGGCATCTCCCGTTCACGCGATGAGCTTCGCCAAGCTTCACCAAGCTCGAGCTTCGCCGAGCCTGATCGGGCTTGACCCAGGTCGCATCGAACCTGGACCAGCTTGCGACGAGCTCCACGTCGAGCTTCATACAGAGACAGAGATACAGAGAGCGGGGCGCCCAACGGGGGGTTGCTTCGGGGGACTCCGGGCGCGAGCCCGGGAAGTGGAAGGAGGGTGACGCCATGGTCATCGGCATCATCCTGATCGTGTTCGCCGCGCTGGTGATCGGCGGGCTGGTGGCCGGGGCGCGGAGCTCCGGCGCGCGGAGCGGTCCGTCCGCGAGCCGGGCACGGGGCCGGCGCTCGGGGTCGTCGGGCGCGGGCGGCGACAGCAGCAACAGCTGGTGGGCCGGCGGGGGAGACGGCGGTTCGTCCTCCGGCGGCAACGACTCAGGCCACTCCTGCGGAGGCGGCTCGTCCTGCGGAGGCGGGTCGTCGTCCTGCGGGGGAGGGGGCGGCGGCGGATGCGGTGGAGGCAGCTGACACGGGGCAGCTGAGCTCCGGCAGGGGGAACCGCATCCCCGACACGGGGCCCGTTCCTGGGACCGGGCCCCGCGCCCATCACAGGCGCCCACCGGGAAACACACCCGGTGGGCGCTGCCACGCACCGGCGCACGCCTCACGGGTGGGTTGTGCGCCCGGGTTGAACAGTTGAGCTGTGGAGCCCCCTGAGGGATGGAAACGCCACGAAGTTGGGTAAAAACGCTGTGGTGGCGCCACAGTTCGTGATTCCCTCTCCATCACCAACGCAGCTCCTCGGACGACCTGTTGACCCCCCTCCTGACCGGCCGACTGGGCTGAGCGGGCCGTATCCCCGGCAGTGCTCGGGATGCGCAGGCCCCACACCTTCCTCTCCTTGTGTGCTTGCGGAGCCGATCCATGCTCACGACCCTGAAAACCGCCTACACCGACACGCGCGCAGCCGATCTCGCCTGGGCCCTGGGGCGCGAGCCGCTGCCCGCGCTCGCCAGTCTTGATCTCGAACTGACTGGCGCCAAAATGCAGTTGAGGCTTCTGGGGGCCTCTCACCAAGTCCTGCTCGAGGAGGAGCAGGGCAGCTGTTCGGAGACGGTGGCCTGCATCCCGGGCAGCAGCACCCCTCTTCCGCTGGGCGTCGCCAAGCGGGTGGGCGACTGGGAGTACGAGTTCGCCGCCCGGGTCGAGGTGCTGACGCCGGGTTCCTTCGCCGGACGTGCCCAGGAACTGCTGGCCCTGGTCGCCGACCATCCGCACGGGTTGGCCGGCGTCTTCCCCGGCAGCCCGCACGCCTTCACCGCGCTGCTGGCCCAGCGGCACGAGGGGCAGGTGCACTGGCGGACCTGGCACGCCTACCCGCAGGACGGCCACCTGGTGGCGACGCGGACCCGGGTGGGTGTCCGGGTGCCGACGTCGCAGCTCAGCCCGTCCGGGGTGTGAGCGGGTAGGGGCGGGTGGGCGCGGGCTCGGGCCCGCGCCCGGGCGGGATAAACCTGTGGTGGCCCATGGGAACGTCAGTTTCACACGTGTGGGTGACGAAGTGCAGTGAGAGAGTGACGTAACGTCACTCCGTGATCGAACCGCACGCGCCCGCCCCGCCCGGCTCTCCGCCGTCCTGGGGCGGCCCCGGCGGCCCCGGCGGCTCCTCGGACACCTCCGGCGGGCCCCCGGGCGGTCCCGGGGCGCCGGCGCGGCTGCCCGTCCGGCCGGCCACCGGGCGGTTCCTGGTGCTGGCGGGCGTGTTCGTCTGCGCGGCCTGTGGGCTCGTCTACGAGCTCGAACTCGTCGCTCTCGCCTCGTACCTGATCGGCGACTCGGTCACCCAGGCGTCCGTCGTCCTGTCCGTCATGGTCTTCGCCATGGGCCTCGGCTCGCTCGCCGCCAAACGGCTGCGCCGGTTCGCGGCGGCCGGCTTCGGCGCGGTCGAGGCCGTCCTCGCGCTCGTCGGCGGCTCCAGCGCGATGGTGCTGTATGCCCTCTTCGCCTGGACCGGTGGCTGGGGCGGCCTGTGGGCGGACGGACCGCGTTTCCTCCTGGTCGCCTTCTCGCTCGCCATCGGTGTGCTGATCGGCGCCGAGGTTCCGTTGCTGATGGAGCTGATCCAGCGCGTTCGCCGCCAGGACGCGGGTGGCGCGGTCGCCGACCTGTTCGCCGCGGACTACGTCGGCGCGCTCGTCGGCGGCCTCGCCTTTCCTTTCGTGCTGCTGCCCTTCCTCGGCCAGCTGACCGGCGCGCTGCTCACCGGCATCGTCAACGCGTTCGTCGGCGCCGCCCTGGTCCTCGGCCTGTTCCGGTGGGACATGACCCGCCGGGCCCGCTGGCTGCTGCTGGCCGCCAACGTCGTCGTGCTCGCGCTCCTCGCCGCGGCGACCGTCCTCGCCGACGACTTCGAACGCGCCGCCCGGCACGCCGTGTACGGCCAGGACGTCCGCGTGGCCGTCCAGACCGACGTACAGGAAGTGGTCCTCACCGGCGACGCCGACGGCCGGCCCCTCGACCTGTTCCTGGACGGCCGGCTGCGGGTCAGCGGCAGCGACGAGCGGCGTTACCACGAGGCGCTGGTGCACCCCGCGATGAGCGGCACGCACACGCGCGTGCTGATCCTCGGCGGCGGTGACGGCCTCGCCGCGCGGGAAGTGCTGCGCCACCCGGACGTGCGCCGCGTCGACGTCGTCGAACTCGACCCCGGGCTGACCCGGCTGGCCCGGCACGACCCGGGCCTGTCCGCGCTGAACGAGCACGCCTACGGTGACCCGCGCGTCCACGTCATCACGGCGGACGCCTTCCGCCGGCTGCGCTCGACGCCCACCGCGATGTACGACGTGGTGATCTCGGACCTGCCCGATCCGGGCATCACGGCCAGCACGAAGCTGTACTCGCAGGAGTTCTACGGCCTGCTCCGGCGGGTGCTCGCCCCTGACGGGCGGCTGGTCGTGCACGCCGGTCCGGTCTCCGCACGCCTCGACGCCTTCTGGACGGTGGACGCCACGCTCCACGCGGCCGGTCTGCGGGCCGTCCCCTACCGCGTCGACGCCCGCGACACGGGCTTCGCACCGGGCCCCGACCGTACGGCCGCCACCTCGCACGCCCCCCGCGAGTGGGGCTTCCTCCTGGCCGCCCGTACGGCCCCCGCCCTGCGCCTCGAGCCGACGGCCCCCCGCCCGCGCACCCTGACGCCCCGGTCCCTGGCCCGGGACGCCCGTGCCGCGTCCCGCACCCGGATCCCCGGCCTGCCGCCGTCGACGCTGGTGCATCCGCGGTACTGAGCGTGCCGGGGCCAGGGACGGGGCTGGGGCCGGGAGTGACGGGCCTCGGGCGGTCGGCGCGAGGCCCGTCACCGGGGCCCACCCGGATTCCGTGGGGCAGCGGGAGCCCCGAGCCCGCCCCGAGCCCTCTCCCGCAGTACGCGCACACCCGCGTGGCCGTCCGTCCTCTTCCTCGGGCACCTCGCCCGTGTACGCCCTGGGAACCGGCCGGCCCGCGCCCCCCCCGGCACGAGCCCGCCGTCCGCCTCCGGCCCGCCCCCGTACGAGCCTCGTACGACCCCGTGCGGCGGCCCGGCCCTCTCCCCCCGGGTACGGGACGGACCGCCACACCCCCCTGCGGATCGTTCGCACCGAGAACCTATGGCCGTCCCGTCCGTCCCGGAATCCCGCAGGGGGTGGATACCGGACCCAACCCAGCGTGGTAGGCGCCCGGTTCCTGCAACTTCCGCGGTACGGCGGAAGGATGACGCCGCTGCCGGGCGGGCGGACTTACCCTGCCGCAATGCGCCTGCACCCTCTGGCGGCCGACGGCCTGATCGCCGCGGCGCTGACGACCGTGGCCGTTCTGCTCGGCACCGAGGCCGTCGCCCAGGGGTGGCCCGCGCTGGACCCGCTCGCCTGGACGCTGGTCGGCCTGCTGAACCTCCCGCTCGCGCTGCGCACCCGTGCTCCCCTCACCGTCTGCCTCGCCGTCCACGCCTGCTGGGCGGTCCACGTCACCCTCGGCTACTGGCCCGTGGTCGGCTCCTTCGGCCCGATGCTCGCCGTCTACACCGTGGCCTCCCTGTGCCCCACCCGCACCGCCGCCGCCTGCGCCGCCCTGCTCGCCGGTGTCTGGATCTACGCCGGGGTGGTCAGCGACGCCGCCGCGATGGCGTCGGTCGTGGGGCAGGCGTTGGGCTTCCCGCTGGTGCTGTGGCGGTTCGGGTACGTCGCCCGCCGGACCGGCGAGCTCACCCGGCAGCTCCGCGCCGAACAGGCCGACCGGGCCCGGCGCGAGGTGGCTGGGGAACGCGTCCGGATCGCCCGTGAACTGCACGACGTGGTCGCCCACCACATCGCCGTCATCAACGTCCAGGCCGGACTGGCCCGCTTCGTCTTCCACTCCGACGCCCGCACCGCGCGCGATGCCCTGGACACCATCGAGGGGGCCAGCGGTGAGGCCCTCGCCGAACTGCACCGCATGCTCGGCCTGCTGCGGGCGGACGGGGTGCAGGGCGCGGTCGGCGCCCCCGCTCCCGGCCTCGACCAGCTGGACGAGATGGTCACCCGGGTCCGTACCGGCGGCGTGGGCGTGGAGCTGCGTGTCACCGGCGTACCGCGTCCCGTGCCGCCCGGCGTCCAGCTGTGCGTCTACCGGGTGGTGCAGGAGGCGCTCACCAACGTGCTCAAGCACGCGCCGGGAGCGACCGCCGCCGTCGAACTCGCCTACCGTGCGGGCGAGGTGGTGGTGTCGGTGACCGACGACGGCCGGGGAGAGGAGGCCCGCGAGGGAGGCCGGGAGGGAGGCCGGGGAGGGGTGGATCCGGACACATTCCCCGTGCGCGGTGGCCATGGCTTGATCGGGATGCGGGAGCGGGCCAAGCTCTACGGCGGGACGATCGTCGTCGGCCCGCGCAGCGAGGGGGGATTCGGCGTGCGCCTGACCCTGCCGACGCCGGTACAGACCGCACGCCGGGGAGACGCCGTCAGGGAATGACCGACGCAGAGCATCCGACGGGCCGACCGGGGGACCGCCCGACGGGCCCGCCGGGAGACGGCCCGGAGAACCGCCCGACGGACGGGGAGCGGGGCGGTCCGATACGACTGCTCGTCGTCGACGACCAGTTCCTCGTCCGCAGCGGGCTGGCCGCACTGCTGCGCGCCGCCCCGGGCATGGAGGTCGTCGGCGAGGCGGCCGACGGTGCCGAGGCGGTGGTGCTGGCCGGGCGGACCCGGCCGGACGTCGTCCTGATGGACATCCGCATGCCCGGCATGACCGGTATCCAGGCCACCGAGCGGATCCTCGCCGAGGCCGTGGACCCCGCGCCCCGCGTCCTGGTCCTGACCACCTTCGACCTCGACGAGTACGTCTACGGCGCCCTGCGCGCCGGTGCCTCCGGCTTCCTCCTCAAGGACGCCGGCCCCGAACGGCTGCTGGCCGCGGTCACCGCGGTGCACGGCGGTGACGCGCTGTTCGCCCCCGCGGTCACCCGGCGCCTGGTGGAGGCGTTCACGCAGATGTCGGACACGAGGCGGCCCGGCCCGTCGGACGCCGGCGCGCCGCCCGGGCTGACGACGCTGACCACCCGCGAGGCCGAGGTCCTGAAACTGGTGGCCCGCGGCCTGAGCAACGCGGAGGCCGCCGACCGCCTGTTCATCAGCGAGGCCACGGTGAAGACCCACCTCAACCGCACGATGACCAAGCTGGGCCTGACCAGCAGGGCGCAGGCGGTGGTGGTGGCGTACGAGACGGGACTGGTGAGGCCCGGAGGCACGGGGGGCGGGGGAGGCCTCGGGTGAGTTTGCGCAGCCGGGGGGTGTATCGGGCGCCTGCTGGGTAGGCTGCGCTGACATGGAGCATGAGGTGTTCGTTCCGGTTCCGGCCGAGCGGCTCAGGGACGTGCTGGCCGACCCGGCCCGGGTCGCCCGGGCGGTTCCGGGGCTCCAGCAGGACGCCGGTGCCGAGCCCGTCGCGGGACGGCTGAAGGTGCGCGTCGGCAGTCACTCCATCACCTATCGGGGCTCCCTGCGCCTGTCCGTTCGGGAGGACGGGTCGTACGCCGTCGAGGGCGGCGCCACCGAGTCGCGCGGCACGGGCACGGTCACGCTCGCGCTCACCCTGCGGGTGCGGGACGCCGACGGCGGCTCCACCCTGGCCTGCACCGGGACGGCCACCGCGGACGGCCGCGTCACGGAGCTGCCGCGGGAGTCGGTGGCGTCGGCGGCGGCCCGGCTGCTGACCCGGTTCGCGGAGAACCTGGGTACGGCGGCGGAGGAACGCCCTGCCGCGGAGGCGGAGCCGCGGCACACCTCCGTCCTCGACACCGAGGTCTCCCCGCCGACCCTCTCGGACGCGGGCCCGGGCGAAGTCGTCGGGGACGTCGAGGGCGTCGAGAACGAGCCGGACGTCCCGGAAGCCCCGTCGGCCCCCGCCACGCCCGAAACCCCCGCCGCGCCCGAAACCCCCGCCGCGCCCGAAACCCCCGCCGCGCCCGAAGCCCCCGCCACGCCTGAAACCCCCGCGACGCCCGAGCCCCCTGCCGGCCCCAAGATCCCTGCCGTGCCCGAAACGCCCGCCGCTCCTGAGTCCCCTGCCGCTCCTGAGTCCCCTGCCGCTCCTGAGTCCCCTGCCGCTCCTGAGCCCCCTGCCGCTCCTGAGCCCCCTGCCGCGCCCGAGCCCCCTGCCGCGCCCGAGCCCCCCGCAGAGGCCGCGCACGCGCGCCGCACGATGATCGGCCGCAGCGCCGAGGAGGTGGACCACGCCCCGCCGCGCGGCCGGTACGCCCCCGTTCCCGCACCCCAGGCGAGCGCGGCCGGTGCTCCCCTGCGCTGGGCCGTCCCCGCGGCGGCACTGGTCGTGGCGTCGGCGATCGTGGTGGGCCGCGTGCTGCGCAGGCGCCGCTGAACCGCCGCGGCCCGGCCGCCGGCCCCGCCGCGCCGGACGTACTGGGGGATCCCTTGATCGCCCCAGTAGGGTCGTGGCGTGAGCAACGAACCCATCACGCTGACCGCGGGTGACGCGGAGGCGACCGTGCTGCCGGGCAACGGCGGCCGGATCGGCGGGCTGCGCGTCGGCGGCACGGAACTGCTCCGTCAGGGCGAGCGCTACGGCTGCTTCCCGATGGTCCCCTGGTGCGGCCGGATCCGCGAGGGCCGCTTCCGGGACGGCGCGGTCGTCCACCGGATGCCGCTGAACTCCCCGCCGCACGCCATCCACGGCACCGCCCGCGACGCCGCCTGGCGCACCGCCCGTGTCACCGGGAACGAGGCCGTCATCACGTACGACCTCACCGACCCCTGGCCCTACTCCGGCCGCGTCACCCAGGTGATCGCCCTCGCCGGGGACGCGCTGACGCTGACGATGTCCGTGGAGACGTACGAGTCGTCCTTCCCGGCGCAGATCGGCTGGCACCCGTGGTTCAACCGGACCCTCGACGGCGCGGACGTGGCGATCGCCTTCGACCCCGCCTGGCAGGAGGAACGCGGCGACGACCACCTGCCCACCGGCAACCGCGTCGACCCGAAGCCGGGCCCGTGGGACGACTGCTTCGGCATGCCGGACGGCGTCGACGTCACCCTCACCTGGCCGGAGCGGCTGGAACTGAAGGTGACCAGTCCGGAGCAGTGGGCCGTGGTGTACGACGAGCAGGAGGCCGCCGTCTGCGTGGAGCCGCAGACCGGTCCGCCCAACGGCCTGAACACCCTCCCGCGCCTGGTCACACCCCTGGAGCCGCTGGAGGCCACGACCACCTGGAGCTGGACCCGGCTCTAAGCTGGACGGCATGACGGACGTCAACGAAGTAACGCCGCCAGGCACACGCGGCGCGCTGCTGCGGCAGATCAAGGACAAGGCCGTGGTGCACGGCAAGGTGACCCTCTCCTCGGGTCTCGAGGCCGACTACTACGTCGACCTGCGCCGCATCACCCTGGACGGTGAGGCCGCCCCGCTGGTCGGGCAGGTGCTGCTGGACCTGACCGCCGACCTGGACTTCGACGCGGTGGGCGGGCTGACCATGGGCGCCGACCCGGTCGCCGCGGCCATGCTGCACGCCGCCGCCGCCCGCGGGAAGCGCCTGGACGCGTTCGTCGTCCGCAAGGCCGCCAAGGCGCACGGGCTGCAGCGTCGCGTCGAGGGCCCGGACATCAAGGGCCGCCGTGTGCTGGTCGTCGAGGACACCTCCACCACCGGCGGTTCCCCGCTCACCGCGGTCGAGGCCGTGCGCGAGGCGGGTGCCGAGGTCGTGGCCGTGGCGACGATCGTCGACCGGGCGACGGGTGCCGCGGAGAAGATCCAGGACGGCGCGGGGGTGCCCTACCTGTACGCGTACGACAAGGACGAGCTGGGCCTGGACTGATGTCCGCCCGGGCGGGGGCGGGGCCGAGGTCCACTCGGAGTATCCCGCTTCGTCTGGAAGGATGGGGCCGACGATGACGTCGCCCCCCAGGTCTAGGTCAGGGCCATAAGCACGTTTCACGCCCACCCGCACATACAAGGAGCGGACAGATGCCCATCGCAACTCCCGAGGTCTACAACGAGATGCTGGACCGGGCGAAGGCAGGAAAGTTCGCCTACCCGGCCATCAACGTGACCTCTTCCCAGACGCTGCACGCGGCCCTGCGCGGTTTCGCGGAGGCGGAGAGCGACGGCATCGTCCAGATCTCCACCGGCGGCGCCGAGTTCCTGGGCGGCCAGCACAGCAAGGACATGGTGACGGGCGCCGTGGCCCTCGCCGAGTTCGCGCACATCGTGGCCGAGAAGTACGACGTCACCGTCGCCCTGCACACGGACCACTGCCCGAAGGACAAGCTCGACGGCTACGTCCGTCCGCTGCTGGCGGTCTCCGAGGAGCGCGTCAAGGCCGGCCGCAACCCGCTGTTCCAGTCCCACATGTGGGACGGCTCGGCGGAGACGCTGGCCGACAACCTCTCCATCGCCCAGGAGCTGCTGGAGCGCGCCCGCGCCGCGAAGATCATCCTCGAGGTCGAGATCACCCCGACGGGCGGCGAGGAGGACGGCGTCTCCCACGAGATCAACGACTCCCTCTACACGACGGTCGACGACGCGGTCCGCACCGTCGAGGCCCTGGGCCTGGGCGAGAAGGGCCGCTACCTGCTCGCCGCGTCCTTCGGCAACGTGCACGGCGTGTACAAGCCGGGCAACGTCGTGCTCCGCCCCGAGCTGCTCAAGGAGCTGAACGAGGGCATCGCCGGGAAGTACGGTCAGCCGGCCGGCAGCAAGCCGTTCGACTTCGTCTTCCACGGCGGCTCCGGCTCCTCCGCGGAGGAGATCGCGACCGCGCTGGAGAACGGCGTGGTCAAGATGAACATCGACACGGACACCCAGTACGCCTTCACGCGTCCGGTCGTCGACCACATGTTCAGCAACTACGCCGGCGTCCTGAAGGTCGACGGCGAGGTCGGCAACAAGAAGACCTACGACCCGCGCACCTGGGGCAAGCTGGCCGAGGCCGGCATGGCCGCGCGCGTCGTCGAGGCCTGTGGCCACCTGCGCTCGGCGGGCCAGAAGATCAAGTAGCGGCCGTCGCACGCCGCCCACGAAGGGCCCGGTACCGGCGGGATCGCCCCGCCGGTGCCGGGCCCTCGTACGTATGCCGGCGGCATGGCGCAGACTTGTGCCCATGGCCATTCACGAGAACCTCCTCGGGGGACCGCCCCCGACCCACCTCCCCGACGACCCCGGGCCGCGCGAGCTGCTGGCGGGAGGGACCTCTCCCGCCGACGTCGCCGCCAAGTACCCGACGTCCTCGCTGGCCTGGGCGCAGCTGGCCGACGAGGCGTTCGAGCGGGGCGGCGTCGTGGAGTCGTACGCGTACGCCCGTACCGGCTACCACCGCGGCCTGGACGCCCTGCGCCGCAGCGGCTGGAAGGGCCACGGTCCGGTGCCCTGGGAGCACGAGCCGAACCGCGGCTTCCTGCGCGCCCTGCACGCCCTCGCCCGCGCCGCCCAGGCGATCGGCGAGAAGGAGGAGTACGAGCGCTGCAGCCAGTTCCTGAAGGACTCCTCGCCGTCGGCGGCCGAGGTGCTGGGCTGAACCCGGATCCGGTCGTGTCCCGGCCCGTCTGCCGTGCGCAGGCGGGCCTTGCGGTTTGCTGCGACGATTGCGGAGGATGACGTTGGGGACCGGGGCCCCGTGTCGGTAACGGCAGGGCGGACCGCTACCCGAAGTGCACTCAGGAGACAGCGATGTCCCACGACGCCCCGAATCTCGATTTCGAGGGCAGCACGCCGTACGAGGACTATGTCAAGGCGGACGTGCTCACCCATCTCCAGCACACCCTCTCCGACGATCCCGGAGAGATGGTCTTCCTGGTCACGACCCAGGTCATGGAGCTGTGGTTCACCGTCATCGTCCACGAGTGGGAGACCGCCGCCCGCGCTCTGCGCGAGGACCGGATCCAGGTGGCGACCGACGCGCTGAAGCGCTCGGTGCGGGAGCTGGAGGCGCTGAACGCCTCCTGGACGCCGCTGGGGCAGCTCACCCCGGCCCAGTTCAACTCGTACCGGAGTGCCCTCGGCGAGGGTTCCGGCTTCCAGTCGGCCATGTACCGCCGCCTGGAGTTCCTGCTCGGCGACAAGTCCGCGTCCATGCTCGTCCCGCACCGCGGCGCCCCGCGGGTCCACGCGGAGCTGGAGAAGGCGCTGCACGAGCCGAGCCTGTACGACGAGGTGGTCCGGCTGCTCGCCCGGCGCGGGTACGACATTCCGGACGCCGTGCTCCAGCGTGACCTGACCCGGAAGTACGAGGCGGCGCCCGAGGTGGAGGCCGCCTGGACGGCCGTGTACGCGGGCGACCAGAACGGCGAGCTGGCCCGCCTCGGCGAGGCGCTCACCGACGTCGCGGAGCTGGTGTGGCGCTGGCGCAACGACCACCTGGTCGCCACCCGCCGCGCGATGGGCTCCAAGACCGGCACGGGCGGCTCCGCCGGGGTGGCCTGGCTGGAGAAGCGGGCCCGCAACAACGTGTTCCCCGAACTGTGGACCGCGCGGTCGTATGTCTGAACCGACCGAACAGGCTGGAGTGTGTGACGTGTCCGAACTCAAGGACGAGGCCGGGAAGCTGGACGCCGCCGACGAGCTGGCGGCGCTGCGCGAGCGGTTCGTGCTCGACGACGTGACGTATCTGGACGGCAACTCGCTCGGTGCCCTCCCGGCCGGGGTCCCCGCGCGCGTGGCGGACGTCGTACGCCGTCAGTGGGGCGAGCTGCGCATCCGGTCCTGGGAGGAGAGCGGCTGGTGGACCGCGCCCGAACGGATCGGCGACCGGATCGCCCCGCTGGTCGGGGCGGCGGCCGGGCAGATCGTGGTAGGCGACTCCACCAGCGTCAACGTCTTCAAGGCACTCGTCGCCGCCGTACGCATGGCGGGCGAGGACGGTACGGGCCGCGACGAGATCCTCGTCGACGCCACCACCTTCCCCACGGACGGGTACATCGCCGAGTCGGCGGCCCGGATGACGGGCTGCGCCCTGCGTCCGGTGGCGCCGGCCGAGGTGCCGTCGGCGCTCGGCGACCGCACCGCCGCCGTCCTGCTCAACCACGTCGACTACCGCACGGGCCGGCTGCACGACCTGCCCGCGCTCACGGCCGCGGTGCACGAGGCGGGGGCGTACGTCGTCTGGGACCTGTGCCACAGCGCGGGCGCACTGCCGGTCGGGCTCGACGAGTACGGCGTCGACCTGGCGGTCGGCTGCACGTACAAGTACCTCAACGGCGGCCCCGGTTCGCCCGCGTACCTGTATGTGCGTCACGGCCTCCAGGACCGTTTCGACTCCCCGCTGCCGGGCTGGAACTCGCACGCCGAGCCCTTCGGCATGCGGCCCGGGTACATCCCTGCGGCAGGTGCGTCGCGCGGCCGGGTCGGCACACCGGACATCCTCTCCCTGCTCGCCCTGGAGGCGGCCCTTCAGGTGTGGGACGGGGTGTCGGTGGAGGCGGTGCGGGCCAAGTCCCTGGCGCTGACCGACTTCTTCCTGCGCTGCGTCGGGGAGTACGTCCTGGACGGCCGGGTGGAGTCCCTGACTCCGGCGGCGCACGCCGAGCGGGGCAGCCAGGTCGCACTGCGCTGTGACGACGCCGGTGACGTCATGAAGCGGCTGATCGAACGCGGTGTGGTCGGGGACTTCCGCGCCCCGGACGTCCTGCGCTTCGGCTTCACCCCCCTGTACGTCGGCTTCGCGGACGTGGAGCGGGCGGCGCGGGTGCTGGCGGAGACGCTGGTGTGACGAGCGGGTGGGGACCGGGCGGGAAGCCCGGTCCTCACCCAGCGTCACATCCCCATGTCGGCGCACGTCACCGGCCTGATACCGTCCCGCCAACGGCCGATTCCATTCCCCGGTCAGCCAACATCGTTTCGCCGCTGAGAGGTTGAGCATGCCGGATGCCGCCGCAGAACCGGGCACCGCTGCCGCGAGGGACGCCGCGGAGGAGAAGTCGGCCTTTTCGCACCCGGCGGTCGACCCCGACGGCACCGCTGTGTACGGCGACCATCCCGACCAGCTGATCGACTTCTACGTGCCGCGTGGCGCGGAGGGCGCGGGTGGTGCCGCTCCCGTCGTGGTGGTGCTGCACGGAGGTTCGTGGCGGGCGCCGTACGACCGTCGCCACGTCAGCCCGTTCGCCGATTTCCTGGCCCGTCGGGGTCTCGCCGTCGCCAGCGTGGAGTACCGGCGTGGTGCGGAGGGCGGGGGCGAGGACGGGAGTGAGGCCGGGGGCGGCCCCGTCGCGGGGCGCTGGCCCGACACCTTCGACGACGTGGCCGCCGCGCTGGACGCGCTGCCGGCGCTGGTGCGGCAGCATCTCCCGCAGGCCGACGGGCGCCGTGTCGTGCTCACCGGCCACTCGGCCGGCGGCCACCTCGCCCTGTGGGCGGCGGCCCGGCACCTGCTGCCCGCCGACGCCCCCTGGCGCACCGACCGCCCGGCACCTCTGCGCGGTGTGGTGGCCCTCGCGCCGATCGCCGACTTCGAGGTCGCCGGCAAGCTCGACGTGTGTGGTGGCGCGGCGCTTCAACTCCTCGGCGGGGAGGAGCTGTTCGCCGAACGCAGGCCCTACGCCGACCCGGCCCTGCTGCTGCCGACCGGCATCGCGACGACTCTCGTCCAGGGCCGTGCCGACGTGGACGTTCCGCAGGCGGTCGCCGAGGCGTACGCCGACGCGGCGGCGAGGGCCGGGGAGGTGGTGGGCGTGACGCTGCTGGAGGACGTCGGGCACTATCCGCTGATCGACCCGGCGGCGGACGCGTGTGCGGTGGTGGCGGAGGAGATCGCGCAGCTGGCTTGGTGAGCCTGGCCGGGGGGAGGGTGAGGCACGAAAAGCGTGAACTTTTCGCTGGAAAAGTTCACGGCCTGCTCAGATGAGCGTGTCGGTATCGTCGGTGCTGCCTCGATCCCTGGCCCGTACCCGTCATACCTGAGAGCTACCCCGCAGATGAGTTCTCTGGCGGGACGCGGGTTACCCGGCGCGATTCATAACTTCCCTTACAGACAAGCCCGATGGACGGGCGATCTGGAGGGGAGAGGCCATGGGGCCCGGGACGGCGGTACGTTGGCGGCGGTGCGTGAGCAGATGGCGCCGTGCCACCCTCGCCGCGCTCATCTGCGGTGCGGTGGTCCTCCCCCTCTCCGGTGCCGCGCGCCCCGAGATCCCCGCTCCGGCCCCCGCCGTTCTCGCCGCCCCGACGGCCGACACGCTGGACGAGGCGTACGCCGCCAACCGGGCCAACGCCGCCGAGGCGTCCCGGATGGCCGCCGACCACGGCGACCGGCACCGCGCGGCGGCGGACCGCTCGATGGCGGACCCGTCCCGGCGCCTGCTCGCCTTCGACGGCCAGGGTGCCGGACGGGCCACGGAGGTCTTCGGAGACCTGGCCCACGCCGACCACGTCGCCGTCCTCGTCCCCGGCTCCGACACGAGCCTCGACACGTACGACCGGTTCCGTGCCGCCGCGCTCGCCCTGCACCGGCAGCTCGCCGCCGAGGCGCCCGACGGGACCCGCACGGCGGTCGTGGCCTGGCTGGGCTACGAGACGCCGGGCACCGTCAGCACCGCGGTCGCCACCACCGGCCGCGCCGACCGGGCCGCCCCGAAGCTCCGCTCCCTGGTCGACGACCTGCGGGGCATCACAGGCCCCGGCACCTCCCTCACCCTCCTCTGCCATTCCTACGGCTCGGTCGTCTGTGCCCGCGCCGCCGACGGCCTCGACGTCGCCGACATAGCCCTGGTCGGCAGCCCCGGCACTGGTGCCGACTCCGCCGCGGGCCTGCACACGAGCGCCCGGATCTGGGCGGCGCGGGGCGCCGACGACTGGGTGGAGCACGTGCCGCACCTCAGCGCCGGCCTCTTCGGCACCACCGTCGGCTTCGGCACCGATCCGCTCTCCCCGGACTTCGGTGCCCGGGTCTTCGCGGCCGGCGACGGCGGCCACAGCGACTACTTCGACACCGGATCCGTCTCCCTGACGAACCTGGCCCGGATCGTCCTGGGCGAGACCGCGGAGGTGACCCATGACTGATGCGACGCGACGGACACCACCGAGTCCTGCGCACGGCGCGCCGAACCGGTGGCGCGGTGCCGCCGACCGGCGGGGGCTGCGCCGTGCCGCCCTCGGGCAGGGGCTGCGCCGCACCGCACCCGGGCAGGCTCTGAGCCGTGCCGCCCCCGTGCGGAGGCTGCGCCGCGCCGCCGTCCGGATCGACTCCGCCACCCCGGTGGACCGGGACCGGGCCGTCGACGCCCTGCGGGCCCTCGCCATCCTCGGCGTGGTCCTCGGCCACTGGCTGGTGACGGCCCTGGTCGCCGACGGCAACAGCCTGCGCGCGGCCAGTCCGCTGCAGGACATGCCCTGGCTGGCCCCGATCTCCTGGGTCTTCCAGACCCTGGCCGTGTTCTTCCTGGTAGGCGGCCATGTGGCCACCCGGGGTTACGCGTCGGCCCGGTCCCGCGGCACCTCCTACGGCGGGTGGCTGTCCGCCCGGTTGTCCCGGCTGTTCCGCCCGGTCGCGGCCGTCCTCGGCCTGTGGACGGTGGCGGCGGTGCTGTTGCTCCTGACGGGTGCGGAGTTCGTGACGGTCCACACCCTGGTGAAGCTGGCCCTGTCCCCGCTGTGGTTCCTCCTCGTCTTCGCCGCGCTGACCGCGGTGACGCCGCTCCTGACCCGGCTGCACCCGCTGTGGCCGCTGGGCGTCGTCCTCCATGTGGACCTGCTGCGCTTCGGGTTCGGAGCCCCCGCCTGGCTCGGCTGGACCAACCTCGCCGCCGGCTGGCTGGTCCCCTACACCCTCGGCGCCGCCTGGACCCGCGGTGAACTGGACCACCGCCGCGCAGGCCGGGTCCTGCTCACCGGCGGTGCGGCGGCGACCGCGGCCCTCGTCGCCTGGGCGGGCTATCCGGCGTCGATGGTCGGCGTCCCCGGTGCCGGGATATCGAACCTCAACCCGCCGACGCTGGCCGCGGTCACCTTCGGCCTGGCGCAGTGCGGCCTCGCGCTGCTGCTGCGCGAGCCGCTGCGCCGCGCGATGCGGCGGCCTGTGGCATGGGCGGTGGTCGCGCTGGTCAACCTCTCCGCGATGACGATCTTCCTGTGGCACCAGACCGCGCTGATGGCGACCACGGCCACCGGCCTCCTCACAGGCCGTCTGCCCGGTCTGCACACGCTCCCCGACGGCCTGGGCTGGGTCGCGGCGCGGCTCGCCTGGCTCCCGGTGTTCGCGCTGGTCCTGGCAGGCTGCTGGGCCGCCTTTCGCTCCTTCGAGCGCGGCGGCGGCCGGCGCCGCTCCCGGGTCGTCCGGACGCATCGTCCGCGGCGCCGGACGAGGGCGGCGGGCGCGCGTCATGTCTAGGGTGGTCCGTGTGATGCGACGGGGGATCCGGCAGATGACCACGGGCGGTCGGATCGGACGCATGCTGCGCGTGCTGCACGACGACCTGTGGACCTGGCGGGCGGACCCGCTGCCGCCGTCGGTGTGGCTGCTCTGGTTCCCGCACGGGGTCGTCTGCCTGGCCGCCCTCGGCGTGCTGCTCGGTGACGCGGCCCAGCTCAACGACAACGGCGGGATCGAACCCGAGTTCGCCTTCCTGGTCGCCCTCGGCCAGGCCGGCGCGATGGTGTTCGCACTGTGGCGGCCGGTCCCGGCGTGGTGGCTGTCGATGGCGGCCATGCTCGTGGGGGCCTTCGCCGTGCGGGCCGAGATGGTCGCCGGTGGCGGCCCGTTCACCAGGCCAGGGCCGGGTGTATTCGTCCCGGGCGGCGAGAAGTTCACCTGGCCCTGGACGGCCGCCGGGATCATCGCGCACCTGTTCGTCCTGTTGCTGCTCGCCCTGCGGGTCCGTACCCGGGTGTCCGTGGAGGCGCTGGCCCTGACCGCGCTCGCCACCTACATCGTGCAGGGCATGGTGGGCGCGCTGGACTACCAGCCGACCGGCCAGCTCGCCGTCATCCTGTTCGCGGTCGTCGTGGTGCTGGGCACCGCCCTGCGCGGACGCCGCGAGGCCCGCACGGAACTCGCGCAGCAGGCCTCGCTGACCGCCGAGGAGAGAGCCCGGCGCACCCTGCTGGAGGAGCGCGGGCGCATCGCCCGCGAGCTGCACGACGTGGTCGCCCACCACATGTCGGTGATCTCCATCCAGGCACAGGTCGCCCCCCTCCTCGTCGAGAACCCGCCGGACGAGCTGAAGGAGAACCTCGCGGGCATCCGGCAGAACGCGCTGGAGGCCCTCACCGAGCTCCGCCGGGTGCTGGGTGTGCTGCGTTCCGAGCACCCCGACGCGCTGGAGGCGCCCGACGGGGGCGACGCCGCCCCGCACTCCCCGCAGCCCACCCTCGACCGGCTCGACGCGCTGGTGGAGAACATCCGGGCCGCCGGGCTGACCGTCACCACCGAGACGAGCGGGACGCGCAGGCCCCTGCCGCCCGGTGTGGAGCTTTCGGCGTACAGGATCGTGCAGGAGGCCCTGAGCAACGTCCTGCGGCACGCGCCGGGCGCGACCGCCCGGGTCCACCTCACGCACCTTCCCATCGGGCTGCGCGTGGACGTCTCCAACACGCGGCCGAAGCGGGCCCCGGCACCGTCGGACGGTGCGGGGCACGGCCTGCTCGGCATGCGGGAGCGGGTGGCGATGCTCGACGGCACCCTGACGGCGCAGCCACTGCCGGACGGCGGTTACCAGGTGGCCGCGTTCCTGCCGGCCGACGGCCCCGGCCGTCCTGTCCACGACTCCGCCCCTGATTCCGCCCCTGACTCCGCTCCCGATTCCTCCGCTCCCGATTCCTCCGCTCCCGACTCCACCGAGGACGACACCCGATGACGACCAGCAGCAACGGCCGCGTGATCCGCGTGCTGATCGCCGACGACCAGCAGATGGTCCGGCAGGGTTTCACCGTGCTGCTCAACACCCAGCCCGACATCGAGGTGATCGGGCAGGCGGTGGACGGCCTGGACGCCGTGGCCAAGGTCGCCGAGCTGGCCCCGGACGTCGTCCTGATGGACATCCGCATGCCCGAGCTGGGCGGCATCGACGCCACCCGCCACATCACCGGGGCGACCCCGGACATCAGAGTGCTGGTGCTGACCACCTTCGACCTCGACGAGTACGTGTACGAGGCGCTGCGGGCCGGCGCGTCCGGGTTCCTGCTGAAGGACGCCTCCGCCGACCAGCTCGCCGAGGCGGTCCGGGTCGTGGCGGCCGGGGACGCGCTGCTCGCGCCGGGCATCACCCGGCGGCTGATCGCCGAGTTCTCCCGGCTGGACGACCGGCCGCGCGCCCCGCTGAAGACCCGCGTCGGCGATCTGACCGAGCGGGAGACCGAGGTGCTCGCCCTGATCGCGCAGGGCCTGTCGAACGCGGAGATCGCCCAGCGGCTGGTCGTCGCCGAGCAGACGGTGAAGACGCACGTCGGCCGGATCCTGGTGAAGCTGGGGCTCAGGGACCGGACGCAGGCGGCGGTGTTCGCGTACGAGTCGGGGCTGGTGCGGCCCTCCGGATACTGAGCGGGCCGGGCCCGTAGTACCTGAGACGGATACCGAAGAACCCCTCTCGCTGGTGACGACCGCGACCCCCGGCGACGCCTACCGTTGCGAACGTGACCGAGACGACACAGACGCTGACCGCCCCTTCCCGGGGCGGCGAGCGCAGCCCCGAGTTCCGGCTGGCCATGGATGCCCTGAGCGGATTGCGCCAGGACCTGTTCCACGACGCCTTCGCCTGCCGTCCGCTGCCGCTCGTGGCGACGGACGGCCCGCTGACCCGCCGGCTCTCCGGCAAGCCGCAGTGGTACGCCGCCCGCCTGCCGCACGCGGTGGTGGTGGCCCTCGCCGTGATCGCGTTGCTCGGCGGTTGCTTCGCCAGCACCATGGACGGGCCGATGGCTCTGCTGACCGGGCTGGTGTGCGCGGCACCGGTGCTGGCCACGCTGGTCCGGCCGGTCGGCGCCTTCTGGATGTCGATGGTGGCGACACCGGTGGTCGCGCTGCTGGACGGCAGCCTGGGCGAGTGGCCGTGGCAGCCCGGCGTCTTCATCTGCCACCTGGCGGTGCTGGTGGTCGTGGCGATACGCACCCGGCCCCGCACGGCCGCGTGGATGTGGGTTCTCACCGCC
Source organism: Streptomyces sp. NPDC037271 (assembly GCF_055603605.1). Taxonomy (NCBI): domain Bacteria; kingdom Bacillati; phylum Actinomycetota; class Actinomycetes; order Kitasatosporales; family Streptomycetaceae; genus Streptomyces; species Streptomyces sp. NPDC037271. The sequence continues at coordinate 255,257 of NZ_JBVJVN010000006.1, read as the reverse complement.
GCCTACGCGTTCCTCGTGGAGACCGTACTCGGCGACGGTGAGTACAGCACCTCCGCGCCCATGCTGCTGCTTTCCGCCCTGGCCCTGCTGATGGTCGCCGTCCGGCACGTCCGCCGCGAGGCGCGGCAGGAGGTCACCGCCCAGCAGACGGTCACCGCGCACGAGCGGTCCCGGCGCACCCTGCTGGAGGAGCGCACCACCATCGCCCGCGAGCTGCACGACGTGGTCGCCCACCACATGTCGGTGGTCGCCATCCAGGCGGAGGCGGCGCCCTACCGGGTGGAGAATCCGCCGGAGGAGCTGGAGCGCGCCTTCGCCACCATCCGGGAGAACGCGGTGGCGGCACTGACCGAGCTGCGCCGCGTGCTCGGAGTCGTCCGCGCCGAGGACTACGAGGCCCCGGACGCCCCGCAGCCCACCCTCGCCGACCTGGACGCCCTGCTCACCAACGTGCGCGATGCCGGCCTGAGCGTGGAGAAGGCGGCGACCGGCGCGGTGCGCGAGCTGCCGCCCGGCGTGGAGCTGTCGGCGTACCGGATCGTGCAGGAGGCGCTGAGCAACTCCTTGCGGCACGCGCCGGGCGCGACCGCCCGCGTCGAGGTCTCCTACGTGCTGGGCGGCCTCGGCCTGCGGATCGTCAACGGCCCGATCCCGGAACTCTCCTTGGTGAAGCCCTCGCCCGGCGCGGGCCACGGCATCACCGGCATGCGCGAGCGCGTCTCGATGCTGAACGGCGAGATGACGGCGGGCCCCACCGACGACGGGGGTTACGAGGTGGCGGTGTTCCTGCCGGTCACCGCGCAGACCGAAGGTGAAGCATGACGATCCGCGTACTGATCGCCGACGATCAGATGATGGTGCGCGAGGGCTTCTCGGTCCTGCTGAACGCGATGCCGGGCATCGAGGTCGCCGGCGAGGCGGTCAACGGCCGGGAGGCGGTGGCGAAGGTCCGCGAGCTGGCCCCCGACGTCGTCCTGATGGACATCCGCATGCCGGAGCTGAACGGCATCGAGGCGACGCGGGAGATCGTCGCGGCGGACGCCGCGGCGAAGGTCCTCGTCCTCACCACCTTCGACCTCGACGAGTACGTGTACCAGGCGCTGCGCGCGGGCGCTTCCGGCTTCCTCCTCAAGGACGCCTCGGCGCGCCAACTGGCCGACGGCGTCCGGGTGGTGGCAGCCGGTGAGGCCCTCCTCGCCCCCTCGGTCACCAAGCGCCTGATCACCGAGTTCTCGAAGCTGTCCGACGGCCCGCGCCCGATGTCCTCGGCGCAGGGGGCGTACGGCGACCTGACCGAGCGGGAGACGGAGGTACTGGTCCTGATCGCGCAGGGCCTGTCCAACTCGGAGATCGCCGAGCGCCTGGTGGTCGCCGAGTCGACGATCAAGACACACGTCAGCAGGGTCCTGGTGAAGCTGGGCCTCAGGGACCGCACCCAGGCGGCGGTCTTCGCCTACGAGGCGCGGCTGGTGACGCCGGGCTGACCGGCACCGAACACCTGCGTCGAGACCGCCGCCCTCCCTGCCCGCAGGGCCATTCGCGACTCCGAGGCCCCCACTCGCGCCTCCCTCTCCGTCCCCGCCCTCTCCTTCGCGGCGGTCTCCGCCGCGGGGTGTGGGGCGATGGGCCCCGCGGCGGACAGCGGTGGTCAGTGGTTGCGTGCCGCCGCCTTCAAGGTGTGCCGCAGGGCGTGGAAGGCGGGCTTGCGGCGGAAGTCGTCGGTCATGACCGTCGCGGACCCCTCGCCCTCGAAGAACACCGGCACCCATGAGTACTTGTCGGTGAAGCCCCAGATGGTGAACGAGTTGCAGTCCTCGACGGCCAGGCAGGCCGACAGTGCCCGCTGGTAGTAGTCGGCCTGCTGCTTCTGCTGCGCGGCGGTCGGCACACCGCCGGCCGGCAGGTCCATCCGTACGTCCAGCTCGGTGACGGCGGTTTCCAGGCCCAGCGCGTCGAAGCGCTTCAGGTTGGTCTCCAGGTCCCCCGGGAAGCCGTACCGCGTGCTCAGGTGCGCCTGTACGGAGAAGCCGTGCACCGGCACGCCCTGCCGGAGCAGGTCCTGGGTGAGGGCGTAGTAGGCGCCGCTCTTGGCGTTGACGCTCTCGACGCCGTAGTCGTTGAAGAACAGCTTCGCCTTCGGGTCGGCCTCGTGCGCCCAGCGGAAGGCGTCCGCGACGATGCCGGGGCCGAGCTCGCGGATCCAGATGTTGTCCTGCGTGCGGAGCCTGCCCTGGTCGTCGAAGATCTCGTTCGCGACGTCCCACTGCTGGATCCGGCCGGCGTACCGGCCGACGACGGTGGTGATGTGCTCGCGCAGGATCGCGCGCAGCTCCTCGTCGGAGAAGTCGCCCTGCTCCAGCCACTGCGGGTTCTGGCTGTGCCACAGCAGCGTGTGACCGCGTACGACCTGATCGTGGCGTTCGGCGAACTCGACGATGGCGTCCGCCGCCGCGAAGTCGTACCGGTCGCGCTCCGGGTGGAGGAACTCCCACTTCATCTGGTTCTCGGGGGAGACCGAGCTGAACTGGCGCGCGAGGATCTTCCGGTACTTCTTGTCCGAGGTGAACGGGTCCGGGTAGTCCTGCTCCAGGTGGTGGCCGCCGCCCGCCACGGCGGTGCCCACGTAGAAGCCGTCGGGGGCGGCCTCGCGCAGTCGGTCGAACTTGGCGTGGGAGTGCGGTGCGGGGGGGGGGGGGGGGGGGGCCGGGGGGGGGGTGGACCCCCCCCCCCCCCCCCGGGCGGATGGGGCGCGAAAAGAAGAGGCGATGGGGGGAGGAGTTGGCCCACAACCGCCCC
>NZ_JBVJVN010000006.1:81700-252452 GCF_055603605.1 Streptomyces sp. NPDC037271 | reverse complement strand
GGCGGCCGGCCTCCTCCACTGACGCCGCCGGCGCGTCCCGCGGGCAGCGGTGGCGGGGGGGGGGGGGGGGGGGGGCGGCCCCTCCCCCCCCCCCCCCCCCCCCCCCCCCCCCCCCCCCACCCCCGCTACCAGCGGCAACGACAGGGCGGCAGCGGCGAGGGTCGCGGTGGCGAAACGAACGGATCTCATGCGGGAGTCTCATTCCGTCGTACTTCGAAAGTTTCGAAGGTCGTTCCGAAACATTGGTGAAGGAAGCTAGGCCTCCGGCGGCGCGAGGTCAAGACCCCTGCCTGCGGGCGCCGGGCGGGCCCGGTCCGCGCTGCGCGGCTCACGTACGGGCGGACCTCTGGGCACAGGGCCGGTCGAGGTCTTACTGTCCGTCCATGACGGCAGCATCCGACCTCGCCTTCGACCCGTGGGACCCGGCGTTCGTCGCCGACCCGTACCCTGCCTTCGCCGACCTGCGGGCCCGGGGGCGCGTGCTCTACTACGAGCCGAGCGATCAGTGGCTGGTCCCGCACCACGCGGACGTGTCGGCGCTGCTGCGCGACCGCCGTCTGGGCCGGACGTACCGGCACCGGTTCACGCACGAGGAGTTCGGCCGCACCGCGCCCCCGCCGGAGCAGGAGCCGTTCCACACGCTCAACGACCACGGGATGCTGGATCTGGAACCGCCGGACCACACCCGTATCCGGCGCCTGGTGTCGAAGGCGTTCACGCCGCGCACGGTGGAGCGGCTGAAGCCGTACGTGCGCGCGCTGGCGGACGACCTGGTGTCCCGGCTGGTGGCGGCGGGTGGCGGCGACCTGCTGCGGGACGTGGCCGAACCGCTCCCGGTCGCCGTGATCGCCGAGATGCTGGGCATCCCGGAGTCCGACCGCGCCCCGCTGCGCCCCTGGTCGGCGGAGATCTGCGGGATGTACGAGCTGAATCCGTCCGAGGAGACGGCGGCGAAGGCGGTCCGCGCGTCGCTCGACTTCTCGGAGTACCTGCGCGGACTGATCGCGGCCCGTCGCAGGGAGCCCGGCGACGATCTGGTCTCGGGCCTGATCGCGGCCCACGACGAGGACGACGACCGGCTCACCGAGCAGGAGATGATCTCGACCTGCGTGCTGCTCCTGAACGCCGGTCACGAGGCCACGGTGAACGCCACGACCAACGGCTGGCTGGCCCTCTTCCGCAACCCGGACCAGCTGGCGGCCCTGCGCGCCGACCACTCCCTCGTCCCGTCCGCCGTCGAGGAGCTGATGCGCTACGACACCCCGCTCCAGCTCTTCGAGCGCTGGGTGCTGGACGAGATGGAGATCGACGGGACGACCCTCCCGCGCGGCGCGGAGATCGCGATGCTGTTCGGCTCCGCCAACCACGACCCGGCGGTCTTCACCGCCCCGGACCGCCTCGACCTCACCCGCCGCGACAACCCCCACGTCTCCTTCAGCGCCGGCGTCCACTACTGCATCGGCGCCCCACTGGCCCGCATCGAGTTGGCGGCGTCCATGACGGCCCTGCTGGAGAAGGCCCCGGCGCTGCGCCTGGCGGCAGAGCCGGAGCGGAAGCCGAACTTCGTGATGCGGGGGCTGAGGGAGCTACGAGTGGAGGTCTGAGCGCCGGCGCCGTCCCAGCAGCCAGGCGCCCAGCGCCCAGACCGCGGCCGGCGCGACGGCTCCGCCGAGGAAGACGAAGGGCAGTTCGGTGAAGAGGACGCCGAGGTCCATGCCGTTGTTCTCGAAGGCGTGACCGAGGTGCCGCCGGGTGCGGTCCGACGTCCCCCAGGCGAGCACCGCCCCCGCGGCTCCCACCGCCGACACCAGACACCCACCGCAGGTCACCGCGTCACTCCGTCGTCCCATGGCCATCAGGACGCCCCGGGCGCCCTGCCCGGTTTCCGGCCCCGCCGCCCGGGCCCGGGCTCACCCGTGAGGCGGGCGGTGGGCTGATCACCGCCCGCTACGGCACGACAGGCCACGTCATAGCACGGCAGGTCGCGGCAGGACAGGCCACGCCACACCACGGCAGGCCGGCACGTCACGACAGGTCACGTCACGTCCCGCCGCCGCAACCCCGCCAGTCCCACCGCCACCAGCACCACGGCGATCGACGTCAGCACCAGCACCGGCGCCCAGCTCATCTCCCCGCCCGGCAACTTCGGCAGGTGCCCGTACGGCGACACCTCCAGCACCCGCTGCGGCACGTCCAGCGCCGGCCCGACCCAGCCGAGCAGCAGCACGGCCCCCGCGACGCCCCACGCGGCCACGGCACCGCGCGGCAGCACTCCGTGCAGCAGCACCGCCGCCCCGCCGATCACCCACACCGCCGGCACCTGCACCAGGCACGCACCCAGGATCGCCCCGGCGTCCCGGCCGTACCCGAGCGCGAATCCGGCCCCGGCGAGCAGCATGACGAGCGCCGCGCCCCCGAAGGCGATCACCAGGTGGCCCGCGGCCCACCGCAGCCGTCCCACCGCGGCCGCGAGCACCGGTTCCGCCCGCCCGGACGTCTCCTCGCCGTGCAGCCGCAGCACCGACGCGACCACGTACAGCGCGGCGATCAGCCCGAGCATCCCGACCATCGCCGAGACGAACGAGTCGGTCAACCCGGCCTGCCCGCCCATCCGCTCGATGATGTCGCGGGCCTGCTCGTTGTCCCCGACCAGGTCGGCCGCGCCCTCGGTCATCGACCCGTAGACGGTCCCGGCGACGAGGAAGCCGGCGCTCCACCCGAGCACGCTGCCCCGCTGCAGGCGCCAGGCCAGCGCACCGGCCGTGCGCAGGCGCCCGGCGGCGGGTCCGGGCCGGGTCGGCAGGAAGCTCATGCCGAGGTCCCGGCGTCCGGCCAGCTCGTAGGCGACCGCGCCCTGCACCACCGCCACACCGGCGATCAGCGGCAGCACCCACCACCGCTCGGCCGCGAAGGCCCGCAGGTTCTCCAGCCAGCCCAGCGGTGACAACCACGTCAGTACGGACGAACCGTCGGCCTTCGCCGAGTCGCCCGCCGCGCGCAGCACGAACGCCCCGCCCAGCACCGCCGCCGTCAGCCCCCGGGCCTGCCGGGCGCTCTCGGTCAGCTGGGCGACGATCGCCGCCATGGTCGCGAAGAGCATCCCGACGCCCGCGATCCCGAGTCCGAGGGCCACCGCGCCGGCCGCTCCCTGCCCGGCCAGCCCGGCGATCACCAGCAGCGCGAGGACACCGTTGGCGACGGCCGCCGTGAGCAGGGCCGCCGTCAGCGGGGCCCGGCGGCCCACCATCCCGGAGGCGACCAGTTCCTGCCGGCCGCTCTCCTCCTCGTCACGGGTGTGCCGTACGACGATCAGCAGGCTCGTCACGGCGGCGAGCGCGGCGGCGTACACACCGACGCGCCAGGCCGTGAGCGCGCCGAGGGAGTCGTCGAAGACGGGGCCGACCATCGCGCGCAGCGAGGAGTTGGTCTCCATCTGCCGCATCAGGTCGGCGCGTTCGGCGGCGGTGCCGTACAGGCCCTCGATGGTTCCGGGCATGGAGAGGACCATCAGCGCGTTCACCGCGGTCCATACCGGGATCAGCACCCGGTCGCGGCGCAGGGCGAAGCGCAGCAGCGTGCCGGTGCCGGCGAGTGGCCGCGCGCCGCCCGTCCGTACCCCGAAGGAGGCCGCGGCGCTCATCGGACCGTCACCTCGCCGGCCTCATCGGGATCGGCGGGCTCGGCGGCCTCACCGGCCACGTCCGTCCGGTAGTGCCGCAGGAACAGCTCCTCCAGCGTCGGCGGCGTCGACGTCAGCGACCGCACGCCCGACTCGCTCAGCGACCTGAGTACGGCGTCCAGCCCGTCGGTGTCGACCTGCAGCCGGACGCGGTGGCCCCGGACCTCGAGGTCGTGCACGCCGGGCAGCAGCTCCAGCCCGCCCGGGACGCCCGCGAGTTCGGCGCTCACGCTGGTCCGCGTCAGGTGGCGCAGGTCGGCGAGCGAGCCGCTCTCGACGGTCCGCCCCTTGCGGATGATGCTGACCCGGTCGCACAGCTCCTCGACCTCGCCGAGGATGTGGGAGGAGAGCAGGACCGTCCGCCCGCGCTCGCGTTCCTCCTCCACGCACCTGCGGAAGACCCCCTCCATCAGCGGATCCAGTCCCGAGGTGGGCTCGTCGAGGATCAGCAGGTCGACGTCGGAGGCGAAGGCGGCCACCAGGGCCACCTTCTGCCGGTTGCCCTTGGAGTAGGTGCGGCCCTTCTTGGTCGGGTCGAGTTCGAACCGCTCGATCAGCTCGGCCCGGCGCCCGGTGTCCAGGCCTCCCCGCAGCCGGCCGTAGAGGTCGATGACCTCGCCGCCGGAGAGGTTGCGCCACAGGGTCACGTCGCCGGGGACGTACGCGATCCGGCGGTGCGCCTCCACCGCGTCCGCCCACGGGTCGCGGCCGAGTACCTGCGCGGCGCCCGAGTCGGCGCGCAGCAGGCCGAGCAGGACGCGGATGGTGGTGGACTTGCCGGCGCCGTTGGGGCCGAGGAAGCCGTGTACCTCGCCGGTCTCGACAGCCAGGTCGAGCCCGTCCAGCGCGTGCGTCCGGCCGAACGACTTGTGGAGCCCGGAGACGCTGATGGCCTTCGTCATGATTCCGAAAGTACGCTTCCTTCAGAAATTTGTGAAGTTAAGGAAGTGTCAGGATGTGAGGGATGATCGAAGGATGAGGGAAGCAACGGAGCCGGTGGAACGGGATCGCGACCCCGAGGCGGTGTCGAAGTTCGTGGAGGGCTTCGCCGCCCGGCTCGTCGAGGCCGGGATGCAGCGCATGCCGGCCCGGGTCTTCGCCGCGCTGCTGGCCTCCGACTCGGGCTCGCTGACCTCGGCGGAACTGGGCGAGCAGCTCCAGGTCAGCCCCGCCGCCGTCTCCGGGGCCGTGCGCTACCTCTCGCAGCAGCACATGGTCGCGCGCGAGCGGGAACCGGGCTCACGCCGGGAGCGGTACCGGGTGCACAGCGACCAGTGGTACGAGGCGCTCACCAACCGCGAGGCCGTCCTGAAGAGCTGGGGGAGCGCGCTGCGCGAAGGCGTCGCCAGCCTCGGCGCCGAGACCCCGGCGGGGCGCCGCATGGCCGAGACGCTCGCCTTCTTCGAGTTCGTCGACGGGGAGATCGCCGCGATGATGGAGCGCTGGCGCGTGCACCGGGAGGAGCGGTTCGGGCGGCGCCGAGGGTGACCAGCCCTACCTCGCCGGCAGCGTCAGCCCCCACGCCCCCTCCCGCACCGTCCACGTCCGCGTCCCCACCGGCCCCGACACCACCGCGTCGGCCCGGTACCGGAAGTGCGCCCCCGACACGGTCACCGTCCGTCCCCGTGCCGTCAGCGGCGACGACCCCGCGCCCACCGACAGCGGCCGCACCTCCACCTCGGCCACCCCGCCGGCGCCCGGCACCAGCGACACCGCCTCGACCGGCTGGTCCAGGTCGACCAGTGTCACCCCGTCGACCTCCACCCGCAGCCGCGCCGGACCGGCCGCCCCCAGGGGTGCCGTGATCCTGGCCGGCCGTGAGGACGCCAGCGTCCGCACGAGGGACTGGCAGGTCCGCAGCCAGGGGTGGGCCGGCGCGCCCGGCCCCGCCTGCGCACCCTCGTGTGCCGGGACCGGCGGGATACCCACCGCCCCCAGGACCACCCCGTCACTGTCGTCGACGAGCAGGTCGAGGCGGCGTTCCGCCCCGTCCAGCACCGCCCGCGCCGCCGCGACCGCGCCCGACGGCAGACCGAGCGCCCGGGTGAGGCCCAGGACCGCCCCCACCGGCACCACCGACAGCGCGCAGTCCGCCAGCTCCCGCTGCCGGTGCAGCAGGGTGACGGCCCGCAGCAGCGCGCGGTCGTCACCGATCACGACGGGCCGTCGCGAACCCCTTCGCCGCAGCGCCCGGGCGAACTCCTCCGGACCGTCCGGAAGACACACCTTCGTGCTCGCCGCACCCGCGCTGAGCACGTCTTTCGCGATCCGGACGGACTCTCCGTCCGTCCGCCGGGCGGCCGGATCGACGACCACCAGGAGCTGATCGGGCACCGCGGAAGATGTTCCGGAAGATGTCGCGGAAGTCGCCACCTCGGCCATGCCTCGCTTCCTCGGGTAGCATCCTTGTGCAAGAGCCCCTTGCGCTATTGCGCCAGGGGCTTCGTCTATTCCGGGGCATCCGGTCCGACGGTTGGCGGCCAACGACGGTCGCGGTGTACGTGGCGGAAACCCACCGCGTACGCCCTCGACCTTGGACATGCCCCGCCCGGAAGGGGTGTACGCGCGTGCCCGCACTTGTGCTGCTCGGTGCTCAGTGGGGTGACGAAGGCAAGGGAAAGGCGACGGACCTGCTCGGTGGTTCCGTCGACTATGTGGTGCGCTACCAAGGCGGCAACAACGCCGGCCACACGGTAGTCGTGGGCGACCAGAAGTACGCCCTCCACCTGCTCCCTTCCGGAATCCTGTCTCCCGGCTGTACGCCGGTCATCGGAAACGGCGTCGTTGTCGACCCGTCGGTCCTGTTCTCCGAGCTGAGCGGGCTGAACGAGCGCGGCGTCGACACGTCCAAGCTCCTGATCAGCGGTAACGCGCACATCATCACGCCGTACAACGTGACCGTCGACAAGGTGACGGAACGCTTCCTCGGCAAGCGCAAGATCGGCACCACCGGCCGCGGCATCGGCCCGACCTACGCCGACAAGATCAACCGTGTGGGCATCCGCGTCCAGGACCTCTACGACGAGTCGATCCTCACCCAGAAGGTCGAGGCGGCGCTCGACGCCAAGAACCAGATGCTCACCAAGCTCTACAACCGCCGTGCGATCGCCACGGGCCAGGTGGTCGAGGAGCTGCTGGGCTACGCGGACAAGCTCCGCCCGTACGTCGCCGACACCGTCCTGGTCCTCAACCAGGCCCTCGACGACGACAAGGTGGTCCTCTTCGAGGGCGGCCAGGGCACGCTGCTCGACATCGACCACGGCACGTACCCCTTCGTCACCTCGTCGAACCCGACCGCGGGCGGCGCCTGCACGGGCGCCGGCGTCGGCCCGACGAAGATCAGCCGGGTCATCGGCATCCTGAAGGCGTACACGACCCGTGTCGGCGCCGGACCGTTCCCGACGGAGCTGTTCGACGAGGACGGCGAGGCGCTGCGCCGCATCGGCGGCGAGCGCGGTGTCACCACCGGCCGCGACCGCCGCTGCGGCTGGTTCGACGCGGTGATCGCCCGTTACGCGACCCGCGTCAACGGCCTCACCGACTTCTTCCTCACCAAGCTCGACGTCCTCACCGGCTGGGAGCAGATCCCGGTCTGCGTGGCGTACGAGATCGACGGCAAGCGCGTCGAGGAGCTGCCGTACTCGCAGTCCGACTTCCACCACGCGAAGCCGGTCTACGAGATGCTGCCGGGCTGGAGCGAGGACATCAGCAAGGCGAAGACCTTCGCCGAGCTGCCGAAGAACGCCCAGGCGTACGTCAAGGCGCTGGAGGAGATGTCCGGCGCCCCGATCTCCGCGATCGGCGTGGGCCCGGGCCGGGACGAGACGATCGAGATCAACTCGTTCCTGTAGGAACGGCGGGCGGACAGCGGCGGCCGGGGCCCGAGCGGGGCCCCGCCGCCGCTGCCGGCCCGACGGATACGCTGGCGGGTGCCAGCAGCGGACGGACAGCGCGGAGCGGATCGGAACATGCGGAAGCCCACCACCCGGATGTGGATCTGGCTGACCGTCGCGGTCGTCGCCGTCACCGGCGGGCTCCTCTACGTCGACAGCCACCGCGTCTCCGCCGCCCCGCACGCGGACGACGCCAAGTGCGACACGGTCGTCGACCGCCTCCCCGACGACATACCCGGCGCCACGCGCGACTGGGCCCTCGGCGAAGGCGTCGCCTCCTGGGGCGGACAGAAGGCGGTGTTCCGCTGCGGCGCCGAGGAACTGCCGCCGAACATCAATCTCTGCGTCACCGTCGACGGTGTCGACTGGGTCCTTGACGAGGAGCGGCTCAAGCGCGACGGCGTGAGCGTGCTGCGGACGTACGGGCGCTCCCCGGCCGTCGAGTTCACGTACACCGGGCCGCGCGAGGAGGTGGGCGGCGTCCTCACCGCGCTGGAACCCGCTGTCGAGTGGCTCCCGCAGAAGCGCAAGTGCGTCGGGCTCCAGGACGCCGACGTCGTCCTGTAGCCGTTCGGCCTTCTTCGCCGGGCGCGGGAGCGGTCACGGGGCCGGAGCACCTGGGCGAACCGAACATCACGGGCATAGGCTGAGGCTGTACACGTCGCGTCGGCAGGAGAAGGTGAGTGCGATGCGCGTGCTGCTCAAGGCGACGCTGGACACGGAGAAGTCGAACGAGGCCATCCGCAGCGGGAAGCTGACCGAGCTGATCAGCCGGACGCTCGACCACGTCAAGCCGGAGGCCGCCTACTTCGGTCCCCTCGGTGGCCGGCGGACGGCCCTGATGGTCTTCGACATGCAGGACAGCTCCGAGCTGCCGGCCATCGGTGAGCCGTTCTTCGCCGAGCTGGACGCCGAGGTGGAGGTGTCCCCGGTCATGAACGCGGACGACCTGCAGAAGGGTCTCTCCCAGCTGCGCTGACCGGCCGACCGGCCGGTCAGCTGAAGACGATCATCGACCCCTGGGCCAGACTCCGCGTGGCCGCCGCGTGCAGCCCCAGCCACACGTGGCGCTCCCGGGCGAAGGGGCCGGAGTCGTACGGCACGGGTGCGGCCGGTTCCTCCAGTTCCGTCGGGGCGAGCGGCGGACGCGGTGGTGCCGGAGGGTTGGCCGGATCGATGCCGAGGGCCGGGCCGACGGCCTCCAGCTCCCGCAGCAGGGTGTGCGAGGAGCCCAAGGGGCCGCCGCCCGCGAGGAGTTCGTCGCTCGCGAGCGGGTGCGGGAAGTCGACGGGAACGTAGGCACCCGCGTGGTCGTAGTGCCAGACCAGGTGCGACTGCTGGGCGGTCGTCTCGAACATCTCCAGCAACTGCTCGTAGTCGCCGCCGAGTTCGTCCACCGGTGTCACCGGCAGCCCGCACACCTGGAGCAGGTGGGCGCGGCGCAGGAAGTGCAGCGCGTCGTAGTCGAATCCGGCCACCGGCGCGACCTCGCCGGAGAGCCCCGGCATGTACTGGTACACGGGTACCGGCGGCAGTCCGGCCTCGGCGAGCACCTTGTCGTATTGCGCGAGTTCTTCGGCGAACGGGTTGTCCGGCGTGTGGCACAAGACGTCGACGAGCGGTACCAGCCACAGGTCACAGGCCAAAAGAGGGCTCCTCACACAGCACGGTGGTCAGCGAAGCGAAGCGTAGTCGGTGGGTGTCGGGACGGGGCGGCGCGGGTTGTGTGCAGGTCCCATACCCATCTGGGGCCGGACCACGACACCCCGGAGGTTGGTCATCCCCCGGTCGTCCCCCCGGTCATTGCCGGGCGAGTCGCTCGATGAGGGCGAGCGAGTGGGCGTTGTACGCCTCGACGAGCGAGCGCGCCCCCGCGGCGTCGCGGCGGGCGAGGGCGTCGACCAGTTCGGTGTGCCCGGACCACAGGGCGCCGCGCAGATCGCTGAGCCGGCGCAGGTGCTGCACCGTGCACACCCAGCTCTGCACGCGCAGCCGGTGCAGGAAGTCGGAGAGGTAGCGGTTGCCGAAGAGCACGGCCAGCTCGCGCCAGTACCGCAGGTCGTAGCCGATGAGGACGGGCAGGTCGCCGGCCGCGGCGGCGCGCTGTGCCTCCTCGCCGCGCCGCCGGACCCCGGCGAGGGCGGCGACGATCCGCGGGTCGTCGGGGTCCGGGCCGCCCCGGCGGTCGTCGATGAGGACGAGGAACATCCCGTCGGTGACGAGGGAGCGGGCCGCGATCATGCCGCGGAAGTCGTCGACCGAGTACTCGTGCACGCGGAAGCCGCGGTGGTGGTCGGCGTCGAGGAGTCCCTGCGCGGACAGGTCGACCAGGGCCTCGCGCACGGGCGTCGCGGACACCCCGTACTGCTCGGCTATCTCCTTGACCGTGAACTCCTGCCCCGGCTGGAGCCGCCCGGCCAGCACCTCGTCGCGGAGCGCGTCGGCGATCTGCTGGCGCAGGGTGCTGCGCGTGACGGCACCGGTGCCGCTGGGGCCGGGCATGGTCGGGCGTCTCCTCGTCGCGTTCGGGGCGTGCTCGTACGCGTGTCCACTGCGTACGAGCACGCCACCTTACGCGCTCGGGTTCCTTCCCTGCCCGTATGCGGGCAGGCTCTTACTCGGTGTACTCGTCCGCCACGGACAGTGCCGTGTCCAGGGCCGCCAGGCCCTCCTTCAGTTCGGCCTCGGAGATGTTGCACGGCGGCACCACGTGGGTCCGGTTCATGTTCACGAACGGCCACACGCCGTGCGCCTTGGCCGAGGCGGCGAACGCGGACATCGGGGTGGCGGCCTGTCCGGTCGCGTTGTAGGGGACCAGCGGCTCCCGGGTCTCCCGGTTCCTCACCAGTTCCAGTGCCCAGAACATGCCGGTGCCGCGCACCTCGCCCACGCTCGGGTGGCGTTCGGCCAGCTCCCGCAGGGCCGGCTCGACGACCTCTGCCCCGAGCCGGGCGGCGTGCTCGACGATGCCCTCCTCCGCCATCACGTTGATCGTGGCGACGGCCGCGGCGCAGGCCAGCGGGTGCCCGGAGTAGGTCAGCCCGCCGGGGTAGGGCCGCTCGGCGAACGTCTCGGCGATCCGCGCGGAGATCGCGACGCCGCCCAGCGGGACGTAGCCCGAGTTCACGCCCTTGGCGAAGGTCATCAGGTCGGGCACGACGTCGTACAGGTCGGCCGCGAACCACGTGCCGGTCCGCCCGAACCCGGCCATGACCTCGTCCAGGACGAACACGATCCCGTACTTGTCGCAGATCTCGCGGACCCCGGCCAGGTAGCCGGCCGGCGGCGTCATGATCCCCGCCGTGCCCGGGATGGTCTCCAGGACGACCGCGGCGACGGTCCCCGGCCCCTCGAACGCGATCGTCGTCTCCAGGTGCTCCAGCGCCCGCGCGCACTCCTGCTCCTCGGTCTCGGCGTAGAAGCGCGAGCGGTACAGGAAGGGTGCCCAGAAGTGCACGGTGCCGGCCGCGCCGCTGTCCGAGGCCCAGCGGCGCGGGTCGCCGGTGAGGTTGATCGCCTGCTGGGTGCCGCCGTGGTACGAGCGGTACGCCGACAGCACCTTCGGCCGCCCGGTGTGCAGCCGCGCCATGCGCACGGCGTGCTCCACGGCGTCGGCGCCGCCGTTGGTGAAGAAGATCTTGTCCAGGTCGCCGGGTGTCCGCTCGGCGATCAGCCGCGCCGCCTCCGAGCGCGCCTCGACGGCGAACGCGGGCGCGAAGGTCGTCATCCGTGCCGCCTGCTCCTGGATCGCGGCGACGACCTTGGGGTGCTGGTAGCCGATGTTGGTGTAGACGAGCCCGCTGGCGAGGTCGAGGTAGCGCCTGCCTTCGTAGTCCCAGAAGTACGACCCCTCGGCGCCGGCGACGGCGAGCGGGTCGATGAGCTCCTGCGCGGACCAGGAGTGGAAGACGTGCGCGCGGTCCGCGGCCTTCACGGCGGCGCCGGCCTGGGGGTTGGGCTGAGGGGTCATGCGGCCGAGGGTAGGTGTCCGCGATGCGGAAACGGAATCGGCGTCCTGTCTGCGGTCGAGGGCTTTCCGCGACAGGTTGTCCACGTACCGGGCGGGAGCGTCCGAGGCGGCGCCGGCGGAGGCGGTCGAGGCCCCCGAACGCCTGTCGAAGGTGCTGGGCTCCCTCGGCCCGCCTGTTACGGAACCGTAGAACCGGACCGGCTCACCGAACGGCCGCCCCGCACTATCGTTGTGGTGTTGCTCACGTGGGTTCACGTGCGGGGGAAGGCGGCGCGACATGGAGAAGCTCGGGGTCGGGGACCCGCGGCACATCGGCGCTTATCGACTGCTGGGCCGGCTCGGCGCGGGCGGCATGGGCCAGGTCTATCTGGCCCGTTCGGACCGCGGACGCACGGTCGCCGTCAAGCTGGTCCGCGAGGAGCTGGCCGCGCAGGAGGAGTTCCGGGAGCGGTTCCGGCAGGAGGTCGGGTCCGCGCGGCGGGTCGGCGGGTACTGGACGGCGCCCGTGCTGGACGCCGACACCGAGGCCGCCGTCCCGTGGGTCGCCACCGGGTACGTCGCGGGCCCCAGCCTCCAGCAGGTCGTGGGGCACGACCACGGCGCCCTGCCCGAGCGCTCGGTACGGACCCTGGCGGCCGGGCTCGCCCACGCCCTCCAGGACATCCACGCCGCCGGGATCATCCACCGGGACCTCAAGCCGTCCAACGTGCTCGTCACCATCGACGGCCCCCGGGTCATCGACTTCGGCATCGCGCGGGCCCTGGAGACGGTCACCGAGGGCGGGCTGACCCGCACCGGCGCGCTCGTCGGCTCGCCCGGTTTCATGGCGCCCGAGCAGGTGCGCGGCGACCGTGTCACGCCCGCGTGCGACGTCTTCTGCCTCGGCTCGGTCCTCGCCTACGCGGCCACCGGCAAGCTGCCCTTCGGCACCACCGACAGCGGCGTGCACGCGCTGATGTTCCGCATCGCGCAGGAGGAACCCGACCTGGACGGGGTGCCCGAGGGCATCGCCGACCTCGTCCGCGACTGCCTGAGGAAGGACCCCGCCGCACGGCCCGCCCTCGCCGAGGTCCTGGAGCGCACGGGGGCGCACGACACGGTCGCCGACGGCCGTTCCCGTGACCCCTGGCTGCCCGGCGTGCTGGTGGCCCAGTTCGGCCGGCACGCGGTGCTGCTGCTGGACACGGAGAACCCGCATTCACCGGGCGCGGCCGGGGCCGCCGGGGGCGACGACGCGGCGGCCGGCCCGGAGCGGGACGCTCCGGACGCGGACGCGAGCCCGCTCCCGTTCCGGAACCCGCTCCGGCCCCAGGACCGGTCCCCGGGGCCCGAACCGGGCACGGCGCCGCCGGACGGGGGCCCGCCGCCACCGCGTGAGCCGGGCAGCGGCGCCCCGCTGAACCACCTCCCCACCCTGGTCGCGGGCCAGAGCCCCCCGGCCCCTCCGCCCGCCCACGGCCACCCGCAACACCCCCAGCCCCAGCCCCAGCCGCAGCCCCACCCCTATCCGCAGCCGCCCGCCCACGGCTACGCCCCGGCCCCGGCCTGGACCGCGCCTCCCGGGTACCACCCGCCGTACGGCGGCCTCGGCTCGACCCCGCCCTACGGGCCCCCGCCGTACGGCCCGCCCGCCGAGCCGCCCCGAAGAGGCCGGTCCACGGCGCTGCTGATCGTGGTCGCCCTGGTCGTCGCGCTGGGCGCCGGAGGCTCGGTCTACGCCCTGATGAGCGGGGACGGTGACGGCGCGAACCGGGCCGACGACGACCGCTCGAGCCCCGCGACGGTGGGTGCGTCCCAGAACCCGGGCTCCGGTACGGGCAGCCCGGCGCCGACGACCGGGGACGACCGGCCGACGGCGCCCACGTCGTCGGCGGCCGAGGACGGCACGATCCCGACGGCCTACCTGGGCACCTGGGCGACGACCATCGACAACGAGTCCGGCGTCCACCCCCGGCGGCTGACCATCCGGCAGGGCGACGTGGGCGACACGGTCCTGTCCCTCGTCGCCGACGGCCCGGCCGGCAACGGCACCTACCACTGCGTCTTCGAGGCCGACCTGGCCGGTTCCCCGGGCCCCGGCGGCCCCCTGGACATCGGCCCGTCCAGGGTGACGGCGGGCCCGTCCACCTCCTGCCGCCCGGGTGACCCCACCCGGGTCACCCTCCTGCCGAACGGCACCCTGGAACGCACCAACACCGGCAACGGCGAGAAGCTGACCTACCGGCGCCGGTAGCTGCCCGGCGGCCCGCACCGTCGCCCGATCGCACCGGCCCGGTTGCCCCCTCGTCGGCGCACGGTGCCCCTGCGGACCTTGCACCGTGTGTCGCGGCTGATCGAGCTGGACGGTCCACCGAGGGAGGATCGCAGATGCGCGCACGGGACCGGAAGCCGGGAGAGGAACAGCGGAAGGCCGCCGCCACGCGCGACCGCGTCCCGTCCGCCGTCGCCGCCGGCACACACACCCCCGAGGCGCTGCGGATGCTGCAGCGCAGCGCCGGCAACGCGGCGGCCTCCCGCGTGATCGGGCAGCAGCGGCACGCCCACGGTCCCGGCCACCACGGG
The DNA here is from genome assembly GCF_055603605.1 of Streptomyces sp. NPDC037271. NCBI lineage: Bacteria > Bacillati > Actinomycetota > Actinomycetes > Kitasatosporales > Streptomycetaceae > Streptomyces > Streptomyces sp. NPDC037271. The sequence continues at coordinate 238,348 of NZ_JBVJVN010000006.1, read as the reverse complement.
CAGGCGTCCGGTTCCTCCGCGGGACTTCCCGTGCAGCGGGTGACGGCGGGACCGCACATGCAGTCCTACAAGCGCCCGAACATCTCCGACGCGGCCACCGACGAGATGCTGAGCTATCAGGGAGTCGCCGACCGCCCGTCCTCGCCGCGAGCGCGGCAGCGCAACAAGGACCTCGCGGGTGACAACTCGTGGGACGTCGCTCTCAAGACCAACTGGGACAACGGAAAGCGCACCGGCTCCACCCCGGGCCCCAATCCCATCGGCATCTCACGCAACCACCGGCTCTCGGACCACTACGTCGGGCACATCCTCGAGGCGGCTGCCCAGTCCCTGAACAACGCCGGCCAGAACGGACCGCAGGCGTTGAAGATCAGGACAGCGGTGGAGAAGTTCGTCACCGCGTGCGCCCCGTCCGCCAAGGTCCCGGGCATCATGGTCAAATTCGACGCCTTCGCCGGAGGCAACGGCGACTTCCGGAACCTCGTCGCTGCCACCTCGAACAACGGCAGGAACCTGCGAGCGGGCCACACCAACGAGAACTCCACCATCCAGGAGCACTTCGACCCGAGCATCATCGCGGACGGCAAGTCGATGCCCGAGGGGACGCCCATCACCGCGTCCATCCAGGAGGCGGTGAAGAACCTGGCGACCCAGAACGTCATCACGCAGGGGCTGGCGGACGAGGCGCTCCAGCCCTACCGGGGCTGGACCTCCTCCGACATCCGGCAGCGTGCCTGACCAGCAGCAGATCCCTGAGGGCGCCGGCCGCACCCCGCTCTCGCCGCGGCGCCTGTCACCGGGGCTCCGGAGGCCGCTGCCGGGGCATGTTCGGCCGGGGCCCGTTCGACGACACCGAGAACCGTCCCGGCCCTCCTGCCCCGGCCTCCGGGCGTCCCCCCGCGGAGGCTTCCGCCTGCGGTCCCAGCGGTGCGGCCCCGGTCCGGAAGTCCACCATCCAGTCCGCTGTCTCCGTCCGCACCAGCTCCGTCACGTCCTCGGAGAACCTCCGCAGCACCAGCAGGCACCGCTCGGCCGCCTCACTCGCCGTGCCGTCCGCCGGGCCCAGCACCTCCCGCACGCTCTCCGACGCCCAGTCGAACTGGAGCACCTGAAGCCGCCGCTGCACCGCCTGCGCCGTGGCCACGTCCCGCATCCACCCGGACGTGATCCCGAAGTACCGGTCCGCGGCCACGCACGCCACCGCGACCAGCAGCGCCAGATACCCCCAGGGCGCGCCCCTGTCCACCGTCCCGGACATGTCCAGCAGCGGCAGCGCCGCCCCGGCGAGAGCCCCGGCCGCGGCCCCGGCCCGCAGCGCGACGGCGCTCCGCCGCTTCCACACCCGGTCCGCCAGGTACCAGGCCGCCGTGTCCAGCGCGCCCCGCTCCACCCACCGGTACAGCTCGTCCAGCCGTTCCGCGGGCAGCGCCCAGTCCCCGAGCGGGAACGCCCGCCCGGTCAGGTCGCCCGGTCGCGGTCCGGCCGCCCCCTCTTCACCCCGCCCGTCCTGCGGCGGCCCCTCGGGCTGCATCCCCGGCTGACCCACCCGGCACTCCCTACTGCTCACCGTCCGTGAAGACCTGAAGACGCCCTGAAGACCTCATGCGCGGAACCCTTCCTACCGCCCAATGGGTGGCGAAGACCCGGGTTCGGCCGCTTTTCCGCCCGGAAGAGGGTGTTAATCAGATATGGGACGGCCCTCGGCATCACTCGAAAGAGTGCTGGAGCGGGGGCCGCGCGGACCACGTAGGCTCGTGCCGAACGGCAAGAATCCCGCGGTGACCCCGCGGCGACAGCGGCGACAGGAGCTGAACGTGATCCCCGGTGGTGGCCAGCCCAACATGCAGCAGCTGCTTCAGCAGGCCCAGAAGATGCAGCAGGATCTCGCCCGGGCCCAGGAGGAGCTGGCGAGGACCGAGGTCGACGGTCAGGCGGGCGGCGGTCTGGTGAAGGCGACGGTCACCGGCTCCGGCGAGCTGCGCGCCCTGCGGATCGACCCGAAGGCGGTGGACCCGGAGGACACCGAGACCCTCGCCGACCTGGTCGTCGCCGCGGTCCAGGCGGCCAACGAGAACGCGCAGGCCCTCCAGCAGCAGAAGCTGGGTCCGCTCGCCCAGGGCATGGGCGGCGGCAGCGGCATCCCCGGCCTGCCTTTCTGAGTTCGCCTTTCTCAGACCGGCCGAAGCCCTCTACCGTACGTAGTGCAGGAACCTCAGGAAGGACGGCAGTCCGTTGTACGAAGGCGTGGTCCAGGACCTCATCGACGAACTCGGGCGGCTGCCCGGCGTCGGGCCCAAGAGCGCGCAGCGGATCGCCTTCCACATCCTCCAGGCGGAACCGACCGACGTACGGCGGCTCGCCCAGGCCCTCATGGAAGTGAAGGCCAAGGTCCGCTTCTGCGCGACCTGCGGAAACGTCGCGCAGGAGGAGCAGTGCAACATCTGTCGCGACACCCGGCGTGATCCTTCCGTCATCTGCGTGGTGGAGGAGCCGAAGGACGTCGTGGCCATCGAGCGCACCCGCGAGTTCCGCGGGCGCTACCACGTGCTCGGCGGCGCGATCAGCCCGATCGACGGAGTCGGCCCTGACGATCTCCGTATCCGTGAACTGCTCGCCCGCCTCGCGGACGGCACGGTCACGGAACTGATCCTGGCCACGGACCCGAATCTGGAGGGCGAGGCCACGGCCACGTACCTCGCCCGCATGATCAAGCCCATGGGCCTCAAGGTCACCCGCCTGGCCAGCGGCCTCCCGGTGGGCGGCGACCTGGAATACGCGGACGAGGTGACCCTCGGCCGCGCCTTCGAGGGGAGACGACTCCTAGATGTCTGACGCCACTCTGCACGCGACCAACCAGAACCCCGACGACTTCGCCGTTCAGATCGCGGACCAGATCGAGAGCTTCCTGGTCGCCGTCACCGAGGTCGCCAAGGGCGACGAACCGGACTCGGCGGTCCCCTTCCTCCTCCTGGAGGTCTCCCAGCTCATGCTGGCCGGCGGCCGGCTGGGCGCCCACGAGGACATCGTCCCGGACGAGCGCTACGAGCCCGACCCGGGCCCCGAGCTGGACGTGGACGACCTGCGCGAGAACCTCGCCCGCATCCTCGATCCGATCGACGTCTACTCCGAGGTCTTCGACCCGTACGAGCCGAGCAAGGCGCGGGTCCCGGCCCGGATCTCCGACGACCTCACCGACGTCATCACCGACCTGCGCCACGGCATGGTCCACTACAAGGCGGGCCGCACCACGGAGGCCCTGTGGTGGTGGCAGTTCTCCTACTTCTCCAACTGGGGTTCCACGGCCTCGGCGACCCTGCGCGCCCTCCAGTCGGTCGTCGCCCACGTCCGCCTGAACCAGCCCCTGGAGGAACTGGACGGACTCGACACCGACCAGGACCTCGGCGACGACACCCTGGAGACGGAGGCCGGCAGGGTCATGGTCGAGGAGATCGCGGGCCCGCTGGGCCTGCGCCCGGTCAGGTGACGCGGTCCCGTTCCGGGGGCTGGGGGTGGGTGCTGTGCGAAAAGCGTGAACTGATGGCGGGAAATGTCCTTGGGGCGCTCAAATGAGTGCTGCGAGGACGTTCGGGTCGAATCGTTCACGCTTTTTTGGGTGGGGGTACTGCTGGGGGAGTGGCGGCTTCTCACTCACCGGTCCCCAGTGCCGCATGGAGTCTCATCGCGCACACGTACGGCGCGGTAGCAGTCGGCCCGCTGTACCAGCGCAGCGGCCAGGTGTTGCCCTCCAGCGCCGGGATCCGACGTAGGTGACGGTCCGCGCCCCGCCCAACCGCTGGACCCCACGCGGCCAGTCGTACGCCGCGACCTCCCCGGGTGCCAGCAGGAAGTACACCCACCGCCCACCGCTCCCCTCGCACACGATGGGCCAATGTGGCTGCTGGAACGCTGCATGAGCCTGCGGCCCGATCTTCGGCTGCATCCGGAGCGGGGACTCAAGACGGAGACCTACCGGAGAGGACGCGCTCGCGCGGACGCGGTTCTGGTGCCGAAAGGCGGGCTCATCGGGCACGGGGAGTGGTCGGATCCCGAGACGGTGCTGATGGCCGTCGAGATCACGTCGCATGACTCCGGTACCAACCAGCGTGACCGGGTCGACAAGCCCGAGGGTTACGCCGCCGCAGGCATCCCCGTGTACCTGCTGGTCGATCGGGACGACTGCTCGGTCGTCGTGTTCGACCAACCGGAAGGCGGCCGCTACAGGCACGCGGAGAAGTTGCCCTTCGGCGCGACCGTGACGCTCCCCGCCCCCGTCAACATCACCCTCGACACCGAACCCCTCAAAAAGCTGGCTGACTGAGCCGCTCCGCTTGTGAACGTGTGACACACCGCACTTTCCCGAGTGACCCGCGTCCTCCTGGGCATGAGCCTGCCTGGACGGGCCCGGGAGTCTCACCATGCGATACCGCAGGGGGGAAATCCGGACGCTCGGTAAAATGAGCCGACCGCAGTACATATACGTACGTGCGGAAAGAGACGGATTGAGCGAGGAGCGCACGTGGGCCTTGTCGTGCAGAAGTACGGAGGCTCCTCCGTAGCCGATGCCGAGGGCATCAAGCGCGTCGCCAAGCGGATCGTGGAAGCGAAGAAGAACGGCAACCAGGTGGTCGCCGTAGTTTCCGCGATGGGCGACACGACGGACGAGCTGATCGATCTCGCCGAGCAGGTATCCCCGATCCCTGCCGGGCGCGAACTCGACATGCTGCTGACCGCCGGAGAGCGTATCTCCATGGCGCTGCTGGCCATGGCGATCAAAAACCTGGGCCACGAGGCCCAGTCGTTCACCGGCAGCCAGGCCGGAGTCATCACCGACTCGGTCCACAACAAGGCCCGGATCATCGACGTGACGCCGGGCCGCATCCGCACCTCGGTGGACGAGGGCAACGTCGCCATCGTGGCCGGCTTCCAGGGCGTCAGCCAGGACAGCAAGGACATCACCACGCTGGGGCGCGGCGGGTCCGACACCACCGCAGTCGCCCTCGCCGCCGCGCTCGACGCGGACGTCTGTGAGATCTACACCGACGTCGACGGCGTGTTCACCGCCGACCCGCGCGTGGTGAAGAAGGCGAAGAAGATCGACTGGATCTCCTTCGAGGACATGCTGGAGCTCGCGGCCTCCGGTTCCAAGGTGCTCCTCCACCGCTGTGTGGAGTACGCCCGCCGGTACAACATCCCGATCCACGTCCGGTCCAGCTTCAGCGGACTGCAGGGCACGTGGGTCAGCAGCGAGCCGATCAAGCAAGGGGAAAAGCACGTGGAGCAGGCCATGATCTCCGGTGTCGCGCACGACACCTCCGAGGCCAAGGTCACCGTCGTCGGTGTCCCGGACAAGCCGGGCGAGGCCGCCGCGATCTTCCGGGCGATCGCCGACGCCCAGGTCAACATCGACATGGTCGTGCAGAACGTGTCCGCGGCCTCCACCGGCCTCACCGACATCTCCTTCACCCTGCCCAAGGCCGAGGGCCGCAAGGCCATCGACGCGCTGGAGAAGAACCGCTCCGGCATCGGCTTCGACTCGCTCCGCTACGACGACCAGATCGGCAAGATCTCCCTGGTCGGCGCGGGCATGAAGAGCAACCCGGGCGTCACCGCCGACTTCTTCACCGCGCTCTCCGAGGCCGGGGTGAACATCGAGCTCATCTCGACCTCCGAGATCCGCATCTCGGTCGTCACCCGTAAGGACGACGTGAACGAGGCCGTCCGCGCCGTGCACACCGCCTTCGGACTGGACTCCGACAGTGACGAGGCCGTGGTCTACGGAGGCACCGGGCGCTGATGGTCGACATCGCGGGTGCCGGGCGCACCGGGCGGCCGACCCTGGCCGTCGTCGGAGCGACCGGCGCCGTCGGTGCGGTCATGCTCCAGATCCTGTCCCAGCACGCGGACGTCTGGGGCGACATCCGCCTGATCGCCTCCCCGCGCTCCGCCGGCCGCAAGCTGGCCGTGCGCGGGGAGGAGGTCGAGGTGGTGGCGCTCACCGGGGAGGCCTTCGACGGGGTCGACGTCGCCATGTTCGACGTACCCGACGAGGTCGCCGCGCAGTGGGCGCCGGTCGCCGCCGCCAAGGGCGCGGTGGTGGTCGACAACTCCGGCGCGTTCCGGATGGACCCGGACGTGCCGCTCGTCGTGCCCGAGGTCAATCCGCACGCGGTGCGGATGCGGCCGCGCGGCATCGTCGCCAACCCCAACTGCACGACGCTGTCCATGATCGTGGCGCTGGGCGCGCTGCACGCCGAGTTCGGGCTGCGCGAACTGGTCGTCTCCTCGTACCAGGCGGTGAGCGGTGCCGGGCGGGACGGTGTGGAGACGCTGCGCCGGCAGCTGTCCCTGGTGGCCGGCACCGAGCTGGGGACCAGCCCCGGTGACGTGCGGCGGGCCGTCGGCGACGACACCGGGCCGTTCCCGGAGCCGGTCGCGCTGAACGTCGTACCGTGGGCCGGCTCGCTGAAGGACGACGGCTGGTCCTCGGAGGAGATGAAGGTGCGGGACGAGACCCGCAAGATCCTCGGGCTGCCGGCCCTCCCCGTCGCCGTGACGTGCGTACGGGTGCCGGTGGTCACCACTCACTCCCTGACCGTGCACGCCCGTTTCGAGAACGAGGTCACCGTCGACAAGGCCCGGGAGATCCTGGCCACCGCGCCCGGGGTCGTCCTCTTCGACAACCCGGCCGCGGGGGAGTTCCCGACCCCCGCCGACGTGGTCGGCACCGACCCGACCTGGGTCGGCCGGGTGCGGCGGGCCCTGGACGACCCGACGGCGCTCGAACTCTTCGTCTGCGGGGACAACCTGCGCAAGGGCGCCGCGCTGAACACCGCGCAGATCGCGGAGCTGGTGGCGGCCGAGTTCGTCTGACCACAGGACGGCCGGTGGAGCGGCCGGGTGGGAAACGCCGGACGGGAAGCCGCCGTTGGGAAACCGGCGCTGGGAAACCGGCGCTGGGAAACCGCCGGGTCGGAAAAAGCAGGGTGAAAAACTCTGGCCGCTGTGGACTTCGTTTGTAGGATCCATGAACGAGATGTGATCCGGAAATCGGTCCGGACTACTTGTACCCGGCACCTGTGGCATCAGAGGATTTCCTCCCCGCCCTCCGCAACCGTGCGAAGGGCGGGGAGCGTCTTTGCGGTCACCCATTCAGGGCGCGGTGCCGCGTGGTCGGCGTGGGGACGCCGAGAACGGGCGTGGGGACGCTCGTTCACATGGGACATAGGGGAAGAGCGGGACGATGAGGGCCTATGACGCACCGTCTGACGGGTGGCCGCCCGGCAGACGCGGGAACGTGACGCCCGGCACGTACAACCCTCATGGGGGTGGGCGTGTCCAACTGGCGTGGCAGAGGTACTCGATTTCCCCGCGGCGACGCGTGGCCCCGCTGTGCGGCCACCCGTCCGGCCCGTCCGTCCCCGTGTGGCCGGCCCGGCCGGTGGCATGCCGGTGATCGCGCCGATGCCCGCAGCGCGGCCGGCCCGCATTCCGAACCAGCGCGACGGCGCGGACGGGGACGCGGTGGCGGCGGGTACCACCGTCGACCACCTCACCGAGACGTACCGGACGCACTACCGGTCGCTGCTCGGCCTCGCCGCGCTCCTCCTCGACGACACCGCCTCCTGCGAGGACGTCGTCCAGGAGGCCTTCATCCGCGTCCACTCGGCGCGCAAACGCGTCCGTGACCCGGAGAAGACCCTGGCGTACCTGCGTCAGACCGTCGTCAACCTCTCGCGCTCGGCGTTGCGCCGCCGCATCCTCGGACTCAAGCTGCTCTCCAAGCCCATGCCGGACATGGCGAGCGCGGAGGAGGGCGCCTACGACCAGCTGGAGCGCGACTCCCTGATCAAGGCGATGAAGGGACTGCAGCGCCGCCAGCGCGAGGTGCTCGTCCTGCGCTACTTCGCCGACATGACCGAGGCACAGGTCGCCGAGACGCTCGGGATATCCCTGGGCTCGGTCAAGGCGTACGGATCACGCGGCATCGCGGCGCTCAGGGTGGCCATGGAGGCACCGGCATGAGCGACGGCGACGACGAACGGCGCGCCGCCCGCGACGAGCACGGACCCCGGGAAGGGACCGCACCGACCGGACCTGCCGAGCCACCGTCCGGACCTGCCGGGCCACCGTCCGGGCCTGCCGGGCCACCGTCCGGGCCTGCCGGGCCCGCCGGGCAAGAACCGTCGAAGTACACGCACGCTGGGAACGGAACTGTGAACAACGGCCCCGCCGAACAGGGCCCCGACACTCAGGGGCCTGACAGGCTCGACGGGCTCGGCTCCGACGAGCTGGCCCTGCGCAGAATGCTCCACCAGGCCGTCCAGGACGTGAAGCCGAGCGACGGCACCCTGGACCACCTGCGCCGCGCGGTCCCCGCACGGCGGGCCCGCAAGCGCCAGGCCGTCGTCGGTATGGCGGCCGCCGCACTCTTCATCGGCACGGCGGTCCCGGCCCTCGTGCACGTCTCGAACGCCACCGGGCCGGGGGCCGACCCGTCCGTCGCGGGACACGCCTCGCAGGCCCAGGGCGGTACCTCCCAGGGCAAGGACCCGGCCGGCGGGCAGAGCGGCATCGCCGGCTCCGCGGGCACGGCCGAGGGCAAGGAAGAGAGCGACCCCGAGAAGACGCCCACGGACAAGGAGAGCGGTGCCGCGACGGGCTCCGCCCCCGGCACCGGCCCCTCCGCCAGCGCCGCCGCCGACATCCCCGCGTGCACGGCGAAGCAGCTCGGCCCGGCCGTCGCGAGCAGCGCCGCCCCCGACTCGACGGGTGTGGTCTACGGCTCCTTCCGCGTCACCAACGTCTCCGCGGACGGCTGCACCGTCGCCGGACCCGGCAGCGTGGTCGCCACCGCGCAGGGCGCGGCGGACGCCGCCGACATCGGCACGGCACGGCACGTCGCGGGGGACGCAGCGGCGGGACTGCCCGACCCGTCCCTGGAGAACGCCGCACTGACACTGCCGTCCGGCTCCGCGTACGAGGTGCAGTTCGCCTGGGTGCCCTCGGAGACCTGTCCCACCACCGGCGGCACCACGGGAGGCGGCACCGGCGGACCCACGGCCGACCCCTCGCCCACCCAGCCCACGGCAGCCACGGGCGGCACCCCCACCGGCGCCGACGACACCGGCACCACGACCCAGCTGCTCACCGAGGACGGCCCGGCCGAGGGAAGCGTGTCGGTGACCTACACCCCGGAGGGCGGCTCGGGCTCGGCGACGGCCACCGTGTCCAACGCCTGTGCGGGAACGGTGTACTGGACGGGCGTGCTGGCGGGGACGGAGTAGGGCGGGCCGGCCTGCCCCCCCCCCCCCACGGCTGGGCCTGGGCTGCACTGCCGGGCCTGCGTTCCGTGGTCCGGCGTACGTTCCACGGTCCGACCTGTGCTTCTCCGTCGGACCCCGCGCTTCCCGGTCCGGCCCGGGCCGCGCCGCCGGGCCCGCGCTCCACGGCGCGGCCGGCGGCCGGCGGCCGGTGTCAGACGCCGGACGGGCTGGGGTGCGGCTCCGGCTCCGACTCCGGCTCCGACTTCGGCTCCGACTTCGACTTCGGCTCCGACTTCGACTTCGGCTCGTCCTCCGGGGCGAGGCCGAGTTCCGCGTCGCGGGCGAGTTCGACCTCGCGGCGCAGCAGCCGGAACCACATGAAGATCACGAAGCCGACGAAGGCGAACCACTCGGCGGTGTAGCCGAGGTTCTGGAACGCCTTCAGGTCCAGTCCCGTGCCCTGCGGCGCGGTCACGGGTACGGCCCGCATCCCGGAGTCGCCCTCGTTGAGCGTGACCCACGCGTCGTACACGTCGTACGGCACGAGGTTCAGCAGCGTCGCCGCGCTGATCGCGCCGGTCTGCCCGGCCGGCCACCCGGAACGTCCGCTGACGCCGTTGCTGCCGGGCGACTCGGCCGCCTGGAGCGCTCCGGTGACGGTGATCTCGCCGGTGGGCGGGGCCGGGGCCTTCGCCGGGTCGGGCTCGCCGGGCAGCCAGCCGCGCACGACCGGCAGCGCTTCACCCGAGTCGGTGCGCAGCAGCGTGAGGACGTAGAAGCCGTCCCGGTCGTCCAGCTTCCGCTCCGGGACGAGCAGCTGGTCGGCGTACCGGCCGCGCACGGTGGTCTGCTCGCCGACCGTCGCCTTGTCCACCGGCAGCATCTCCGCCAGCGGACGGGCCGCCTCGCGGCGGGCCGGGTCCTGTTCGGTGGTCGTGGTCTCGTGGTCCTGCACCCGGTCCTCGAACCGGCCGAGCTGCCACGAACCCATGAAGATGCAGAAGGGGATGGCCAGGACGACGAAGACGTTGATCCCCCACCATCGGGGCGTCAGCAGAAACCGGTACACGCCCCCCACGGTACGGGGCGTGGCCCCGCGACCCGGCCGCGGGGCTGTGGAAAAGCGTCGGAGCGGGCTGGGGCGGGCGAAGTTTTCCACAGGCTGGGGATCTGATCCGCACGTCGTCACCGGGTCGGGGCAGTATGGGGCCATGACTGAGAGCAACGGGTCCGCGTCGTCGGACCAGCGGCGGGGACAGAACGGCCGGCAGGACGAGAGCACCGAGCGTATGCCCGACTGGGAGAGGCGGTTCCGGGCGCCCCGGGTGTCGCTGCCCGACTGGGCCGAGGACGCCCCGGACCGCTCCCTGTTCGTGTCGAACGCGACGGGGACGTACGAGCTGTACGCCTGGGACCGGTCGACCGGCGAGCAGCGCCAGGTCACGGACCGGCCCAACGGGACGACGGACGGGGTGCTCTCACCGGACGGCGACTGGATCTGGTGGTTCGACGACAAGGACGGCGACGAGTTCGGCGTCTGGCGCCGGCAGCCCTTCCCGGGCGGCGAGGACGAGCTCGCCGTGCCGGGCCTCGACCCCTCCTACCCGGCGGGCCTCGCCCTCGGCCGGGACGGGCGTACGGCGGTGATCGGCCGCTCGACCGACGAGGACGGTACGACGATCCACCTCGCGTACGCGGGCGGACCCCCGGCGGAGATCTACCGGCACCGCGAGTCCGCGGGAGTCGGCGACCTCTCCCACGACGGCACGCTGATCGCGATCGAGCACACCGAGCACGGCGACGCCATGCACTCGGCGCTGCGCGTCCTGCGCCCCGACGGCACGACGGTCGCCGAGCTGGACGACACGAAGGGCGGCGAGGAGGAGCTGGGCCTGGAGGTGCTCGGCTTCGCACCGGTCGACGGTGACACCCGCCTGCTCATCGGCCACCAGCGCCGGGGCCGCTGGGAGCCCCTGGTGTGGGACGTGGCGACGGGCGAGCAGACCGACCTCGCCCTGGAGCTGCCCGGTGACGTCAGCGCCGAGTGGTACCCGGACGGCAGCGGCCTGCTGATCGTGCACGGCTTCGAGGCCCGCAGCGAGCTGTTCCGCTACGACCTGGCCGAACGCGAGCTGGTGGAGATCGCGACCCCGGCCGGCACCGTCTCCGGGGCGACGGCCCGCCCGGACGGCAGCGTGGAGTACCTGTGGTCCTCGGCCGCCGAGCCGTCGGCGGTGCGCTCGACGACCGGCCGGGTCGTCCTGGACCCGCCCGGCATGAAGTCGCCCGGCTCGGTACCGGTGGAGGACGTGTGGGTGGAAGGGCCGGGCGGCCGCATCCACGCCCTGGTCCAGAAGCCCGCCGGCACGACCGGACCGCTCCCGACGGTCTTCGAGATCCACGGCGGCCCCACCTGGCACGACAGCGACTCCTTCGCCGCCGGCCCCGCCGCCTGGGTCGACCACGGGTACGCGGTGGTCCGCGTCAACTACCGCGGCTCCACCGGGTACGGCCGCGCGTGGACCGACGCGCTCAAGCACCGGGTGGGTCTCATCGAGCTGGAGGACATCGCGGCGGTGCGCGAGTGGGCGGTCACCTCCGGCCTCGCGGACCCCGCCCGCCTGATCCTCACCGGGGGTTCCTGGGGCGGCTACCTCACCCTCCTCGGCATCGGCACCCAGCCCGAGGCGTGGACGCTGGGCATCGCCGCCGTCCCCGTCGCCGACTACGTCACCGCGTACCACGACGAGATGGAGGGCCTGAAGGCCCTCGACCGCACCCTGCTCGGCGGCACCCCCGAAGAGGTCCCCGACCGCTTCGAGGCATCCTCCCCGCTGACCTACGTCGACCAGGTCAAGGCCCCGGTCTACATCTCGGCGGGGGTCAACGACCCGCGCTGCCCGATCCGCCAGGTCGAGAACTACGTCAAGCGCCTGGAGTCCAGGAACGCGGTCCACGAGGTGTACCGGTACGACGCGGGGCACGGGTCACTGGTGGTGGACGAGCGGATCAAGCAGGTCCGGCTGGAACTGGACTTCGCGGCGAGGCACTTGCCCCAGAGCTAGCCGCTCGGCCGGCCGAGGCGCTCCGTGGAGGCCTTCTGGCCGGCCGAGGGGGGTGGGTGGACAGGGGCCGGGGGGTCGGGAGGTGGAGTCCCCAGGGGGGCGGAGGTGAACCCTCTGGTGGGCCCGGGGGTCCGGGGGTCCGGGGGTCCGGGGTCCGGGGGTCCGGTGGGCCCGATGGGTCCGGTGGGTCCGGTGGGCCTGGTGGGCCTGGTGGGTCCGGTGGGTCCGGGAGGGTCCGGGAGGGGCCGGGGGTCCGGTGGGCCCGATGGGTCCGGCGGGCCTGGTGGGTCCGGTGGGCCTGGTGGGTCCGGTGGGCCTGGTGGGTCCGGTGGGTCCGGGAGGGGCCGGGGGTCCGAGGTTCGAAGGTTTCGGGAGTTTCGGGGATCTGGACTCCGGGAGTCCCGGGGGCGGAGCCGGGACGGAGCCCTGGCGGGAGCGTAGGGGGCCTACGCCCGTAAGGGGCAGCGCCCCTACACGTCCGTCCGCTGCCGTGTCCGCCGCCCCAGCAGCTCCGCCAGCCCCTGCCGTGTGGCCGCCAGCACCACCCGGTCCTCGGCCCGCAGCACGTACGTGTCGGGCAGCTCCCACACCAGCCCCGTGTCCGCCGCCCCGCGCTCACCGGAGACCTCCAGCGCCAGCACCCGCCACGCCCCCGCGCGGAACGCCTCACCGACCGTCTTCCCCTCCAGCTGCGGATGCCCGGCCACCTCCACCGCCGCGAACAGCAGCACCCGCCGCTCGACGGGGATCGCCCCGAGGATCTGGCGGCCCATCATCGCCCCGGCGAACGCGGGCGCGGACAGGTGGGTCACACTGCGGCTCCGGGTGAGCGCGCCCGGGTGCGCGGCCCGCAGGGTGCGGTACACGGCGGTCGCGAAGTCGTCGTCGTACAGGCGCAGCACCACCCGCAGTCCGGACCGTACGGAGCGGGCGTACAGCACGGCTTCCAGGTTGGTCGTGTCCACACTGGTCAGGGCGAGCAGGGAGTGCGCGCGGTGGATCTTCGCGGCCTCCAGGACGCCCTCCTGGGTGACGTCCCCGAGCACCACCGGCACCCGCAGCCGCCGCGCGGTCGCCATGCCCCGCGCCTCGGGGTCGGCCTCGACGCACACCACGGGGATGTCCATCTCCCGCAACCGGGTCAGCACACGGGTGCCGATCTTGCCGAGACCGAGCAGGACGACGTGCCCGCCGAGCCCGCGCGGCGGCTTCCGCACCGTCGAGGCGCTGCGGAAGGTCCCGAGGGCCTCGAGCACGGCGGCCAGCAGTACCGGCAGCAACAGCAGTCCGACGAAACCGGACAGCAGCTGGAGCACCTGCCGCCCGGAATCCTTGTTGTGGGCGGGCTCGTTGATGGAGAAGAGATCGAGCAGGGTCACGTACGTGGCGTGCAGCGGATGGTCCCCGGTGACCATCATCAGCGCCACCGCGAGCGCGACCACGCAGGCCCCCAGGCCCGCCAGCGACCACCGCAGCCGCCGCGAGAACAGCTCGCCGAACGGGGGCACACCGGCACGCGCGGTGGGCAGTGGGGGACCGGAGTACGAGACCTGCTCCAGGACGACGGTGCCGCGCCCGGTGGCCGCCTCCACCGCCGCCGCGTCGGGCAGCAGTTGCGGCGCCTGCTCGCCGCTGCCCTCCGAACCGTCCGCGCCGGCCGGGTCGTTGCTCGTCGCGGAGAGCAGCGCGAGGGTGCACAGTCCCGGATCGGCCACCTCGCCGGGACGCGGCGGCTGCCGTTCCACCGCGCGCAGCAGCAGCCCGTCCGCTTCGACGACCTTGCTGGTGCCGACGAGCGCGGTCGCGGCCAGCGCGGGTGCGGCCGTGTCGGCGTCGGACAGCACGGTCGTGGAGGTTCCGGCGCCGTCGAGTCCCGGCGCCCGAGCGTCGCCGGTCGCCAACGCGGCGCTCTGGTCGAGGAGTTCCTCGATGTGCCGGCCGAGCCGCCGGTTGTACAGGCGCAGGACCAGGCGCAGCCGAGGGTTGAGGCGGCGGGCGGTCAGGGCGGCGCGGATGTTGGTCTCGTCGTCGTCGTACACGAGGGCCAGCGCGGCGGCCCGGTCCACGCCGGCCTCCGCGAGTACGGCGTCGGTCGGCTCGGCGGCCTCCAGTTCACGGCCGGTGCCGTTCGGATCGCCGCTGCCCGGTTCCGCGTTGCCCGACCGGTTGACGGCCGCGCTGACCATGCCCCGCAGCGCCGCCGAGGCCGCGCGGGCCCGCCCGACCACCGGCTGCCGCACCCGGCTCCCGGAGGGCGGGACGACGAGGGTGACCTGTTCGCGGTACACGCCGCGCAGTTCGGCGGCCAGCCGGTGTGCCAGTCCGTCGTCGCCGCACACCACCATGTGCGCGTACGCGTCACCCTGCGGAACCTGGTGCGGAACGCTCCCTGTTCGAGTCCCCATTTGAAAGAGGACAGTACCGGCGCCGGGTGCGGTTCCAGGAGTCCCCGAGGAGAGGGGAGAGAAGCGAAGGGCGGCATTAAAGACGCGTAAAGATTGCCGGAACACGGCAATGACGCGATTCCTCCGGCGCGTGTGACGATTCGTTTCACCGAAGCTCAGCGACGGGCGAGAGGGGGACGGCACGGATGGCCTGGTTTCTCGGGCTGGGTGTCACGGGGGTCGTGCTGCTCGCCCTGTCGCTGGTCTTCGACGGACTGCTGGAAGGCGCGTTCAACACAGCGTTGGACGGCGTCCTGGAGGGGTGGCTGTCACTGCCGGTCGTCGCCGGGTTCGTGGCGATGACCGGCTTCGGCGGCGCCATCGCCCTCGGCACCGGCTGGACCGGCCCCGCGGGGGCCGCCGGGGCCGGCGCGGCCGCCGGCGCGGGGGCCGGCTGGCTGACGTACCGCTTCAGCCGAGCGCTGATGCGCGACCGGACGGCTGTCACACCCCGTGCGGACGACCTGCTCGGCACGTCCGGCAAGGTGGTGACCGCGATTCCCGCGGACGGTTTCGGTGAGGTGCTGCTCCGGCTCGCCGGCCAGCCGCTGAAGTGCGCGGCGCGCAGTGCGGAGCCGGTGGCGCGCGGCGCCGAGGTGTGGGTCGAGGCGGTGCCGACCGGTACGTCGGTCGTGGTGCGGCCGGTGGACCGCTGAGCGGGCCCCGCCCTTCTCTGCTCCGTCGTCCCAGTTCCCTCCGATCGGTTCCCTCCTCTGGGTTCCTTCCTCTCCGTTCCTTCTTTTCCGTGCTCTGTGATTCGGGGGCGTTGCCATGAGTCCTGTCGTCATCGCGGTGCTGGGAGTCGTCGTACTCCTGGTGCTGCTCGCGCTGGTGGTGGTCAGCCGCTACAAGGTGGCCGGCCCGAGTGAGGCGTTCATCGTCACGGGACGGCGCGGCAAGAAGTCCACCGATCCGGAGACGGGCCGTGTGTTCACCGACAACAGCGGCCAGAAGGTCGTGGTCGGCGGCGGTGTGTTCGTCGTGCCGTTCGTGCAGCAGCGGTTCACGCTCGACCTCTCCTCGCGGCACATCCCGGTCGCCGTGCGTGGCGCGGTGACGCTGCGCGGGGTGAAGGCCAACCTGGAAGGCGTCGCGATCGTCAAGGTCGGCGGCACGGAGGACGCGATCCGCGCGGCGGCGCAGCGGTTCCTGATGCAGCAGGACGGCATCGTCGGCTTCACCCAGGAGGTGCTGTCCGGCGCGCTGCGCGCGATCGTCGGCCGGATGTCCGTGGAGGACGTCATCCGGGACCGGGCCGCGTTCGCCGGGCAGGTCGCCGAGGAGGCGGAGGCGAGTCTGTCCGGGCAGGGCCTGGTGCTGGACGCCTTCCAGATCCAGGACATCACCACCGAAGGCTCCTATCTGGAGGACCTCGGCCGTCCCGAGGCGGCGCGGGCCCGGCAGGAGGCCGACATCGCCGAGGCCGTGGCCCGGCGGGCCGCCGAGCAGGCGCGGCTGAAGGCCGAGGAGGAGATCGCGGTCGCGCAGCGGACCCTCTACCTGAAGCAGGCCGAGATCAAGGCCGAGACCGATCAGGCGTCGGCCCGTGCCAACGCGGCGGGACCTCTCGCCGAGGCGGCCCGTGAACAGGACATCCTCGCCGAGCAGGAGAAGGTCGCCGAGCGGCAGGCCGCGTTGAAGGACCGGCAGCTGGACACCGAGGTGCGCAAGCCCGCCGACGCCCAGCGGTACGCCGCCGAGCAGGAGTCGGAGGCCCGCCGGGTGGCGCGGGTGAAGCAGGCGGAGGCGGAGCGGGCGGCCGAGATCGCCGCCGCCCAGGCGGAGGCCGAGCGGGCCCGGCTCACCGGTGAGGGCGAGAAGCAGCGGCGTGGCGCGCTGGCCGAGGCGGAGGCCATCGAGGGCCTCAGGCAGGGTGAGGCCGAGCGTTCCCGGCGTGCGGCGATCGCCGAGGCCGTACGGCTGGAGGGCGAGGCGGAGGCCGCGGCGATCGGCGCCAAGGGCGCGGCGGAGGCCGAGGCGATGCGGCAGAAGGCCGACGCGTTCGGGCAGTACGGCGACGCGGCCGTGCTCCAGATGCTGGTCGAGGTGCTGCCGCAGGTGGTGGCCAAGGCGGCCGAGCCGCTCGCGGCCGTGGACAAGATGACGGTCATCTCGACGGACGGCGCGAGCCGGCTGTCGCGCACGGTCGCCGACAACGTGGCGCAGGGCATGGAACTCCTGGGCTCCACCACGGGCGTCGACCTGGCGGCCCTGCTGAAGAACATCACCGGGCAGGACGCGAAGGCGACGGACGGGCCGCCGGGGCAGGCGGCCGGGCCGGAGCAGGCGGACCGGGCGGACCGGCCGGGCCCGCAGCTCAACGGCAAGGTGGAGATCACGGGCTGACCACCGGGCTGACCGCCGGGAGGGCCGCCGTGCGAGCTGGTCCCCGGGCGGGCGCCGGTCCCCGCGTGGGCCGGACCGCTCAGATCTCCTGGGCGGGCCAGCCCAGCAGCCGGGCCCCGATGACCGCGGTCTGCAGGGTGTAGCGGTGCACCGGGTCGGCGGGGTTGGCCCCGGTCAGCTGGTGGATGCGGTCCAGCCGGTAGGTCAGGGCCCGGACGCTGAGCGTCAGCCGCCGGGCCGCCGCGGCCGCGGTGCAGCCGGTGTCGAAGTACGCCTCCAGGGTCCGCAGCAGCGGCTCGGCACCACCGCGGGCCTCGCGCAGCGGACCCAGCACGCTCAGCACGAGGTCGGCCATGGCCTGCCGGTCGCGGGTGAGCACCGGGTAGACGAGCAGGTCGGCGGCGCGCAGCACGGGCTCGTCGAGTTCCAGCCGCTCGGCGAGCTCCAGGGTGCTCAGCGCCTCCTCGTAGCTGTGCACCACGCCGCCCGCGCCGGTCTGGGGGCGTCCGATGGCCACCCGGCTGCCGTCCGTGGCGGCGTACGCCTGCTTGGCGAAGAAGGTGAGGACATCGTCCTGGTCACCGGGCGCGATGCAGATGAGCTGCCCGTTCTTGGTGGTGATCAGGATGCGGCGGTCGCCGAAGCGGGAGATCAGCGAGGTCTCGACGAGCCGGGTGACCAGGGCGGTGTCGTCGTACGCCTCCGGCCCCTCCGCCACCGCGACCGCGTGGGCGCGGGAGAGGACGAGTCCGAAACGCTCGGCCCGTTCGGCGAGCCGGCCCAGATCGCTGCGCCCGTAGAGAAGGTCGTCGATGAACTCACGCCGTGCCGCCTCCTCCTGCCGTACGGCGAGACGCTGGGCACGTTCGTATCCCTCGGCGAAGGCGTCGACGGCCTGGGCGACGGCGGCGAGCACACTGTCCGCGACGCCGGTGGTGGAGGCCGCCGTACCGCCGGGCCAGGACGCGCGCGTGGCGTCCAGGTGCAGCCGTACGAGACTGCGCAGACTGTGTCCCGCCTCCGCGGCCTGCTCACCGTAGAGCCGCCGTTCCTCCAGCTCGCCCCGATTGAGCCGGCGCCCTGTGTCGGCGACCTCCGCGAGGATCTCGGAGTACCCGGTCAGGTACGTCTCCTGCCGATCGGCCAACTGGTCCGTCACCCCGCGCCTCCCCCTGCCGTTCACGCCCCGTGCGCGGTGTCCGGCAACGTGAGAGTAGTCAAGGCTGCCGGAAACCGGCAACGCGTCAAGGCCTGTTCAGCGGCTGCCCTCCGTCGGTCGTCCACTCACCCGGCTACCGGCTACCGGCTACCGGCTACCGGCCACCGGTCACCGGCGCCGGCCCACTCGTGCACCGGTCACCGGCGCCGGCCGCTCGGCACCGGCTGCCGGCGCAGGCAGCCGACCGCCGGCGCACCGGCTGCCGGGCCTCACGGCCGCTGGTACGGCTGCTGCTGCGACTGCCCGTACGTCTGGCCGCCCTGACCTCCCTGGCCGCCGCTCACGGCCTGCGTCTGGAGCTGTTCCGCCTGCTCCTTGGTCACCTTCTGCTCGGCGCCGCAGAAGGTGCACTGCGTCAGGTACTTCGTGGAGAACGGGAACAGCGGCACGAAGAACAGCGTGAACTTCGTGACGCGCTTGCGCAGAGTGTGCGCGGAGGGGTTGCCGCACTGGCCGCACACCAGCGTCAGTATCGCGAGCTGGTAGAGGTATCCCTTGGTGCCGAAGATGATCACGAGACGGTCCTTCCCGGGTCGGTCCCCCGCGGGCACGCAGGGCACAGGCACGCAGATCCTCTCCCAGATTGCGCCGGGGCGGGGGCGGGAGGCCACCCGCGACCCGTGTCACTCCACGGTGTCCGCGCCCCCGGCCTCCCAGCGCAGCAGGTCTCCCGGCTGGCACTCGAGTACGTCGCAGAGCGCGGCGAGCGTCGTGAAGCGCACCGCCTTGGCGCGGCCGTTCTTCAGTACGGCCAGGTTGGCGGGGGTGATGCCGACACGTTCCGCGAGCTCGCCCACGGACATCTTGCGCTTCGCCAGCATCACGTCGATGTCGACGACGATCGGCATCAGATCACCTCTGCCAGCTCGTCCCGCATCCGTGCGGCTTCGACGTCGCGCGCGACGGCCTGGGCGAGCAGCATCCGCAGGACGAGCACGACCAGCGCGACGCCCAGGATCGCCACGACGACCCCGCCCAGCAGGAGGACGACGCCGGGCGCGACCGCCTCACCCGGCGCCAGGACGACCCCGAGCGCGAACACCAGGAGCGCGGCCGCGACGAAGGCGCCGATGACGACATGCACGTACCGGAAGGCGTCGAGGGAGAACACGGTGCCGCGTCGCACCATCGTCACCAGCCGCCAGACGCAGACCAGGACGACCTGGGCCGCCGCGGCGCCCAGGACGACGATCAGGAACACCGGCGTGCGTACGGCCGCGAGAGCGGCGTCGGGATCACCCGATCCGGACGCCAGCAGCCGGATCAGCACCACCTGGATAAACACCGAGCCGGCGAGCAGCACCCCGACCACGCCGCGCAGCGCGACCACCGTCAGCTGTCCCATGGCCTCTCCTTCGATCGTTTCACGATGGAAAGCTATCGAGAATCGATAGGTGCGGCAAGGTGGGAGGCAAGGTGGGGGCAAAGCGGCGGGCCAAGGTGACGGTGACCGGCGGGGCGGCGAGCACGACGCGTACGGCCCGCGCTCCGCGCTGCTACAGGTCGCATCCGGTCGCTTTTGGGTTCCGTACCGGATAGTGCCCACCGCCCGACGGAGGCGACGCTGGAGTCGGCCCGCCCACCCTTTCCCGGACAGGCCGGGCCGGGTCGGCCACGTATGCGCGGCTGCGCCACTTCGCCCTGGTGTGATCGTGACGTTCCCACCTCGCAAGGAGAGCAGATGGCCCGCCCGACCGTCGCCTGCCCGGGGCCCCGCGCCGGGAGGAGGACGCCGTGCCCGGATCCGACGACCAGCGCCTCGGCGAGATCGCGTCCCGCCTGCACCGCGACGACCCCCGGTTCGCCCGCGCCCTCGGCGCCGGCCGACCCCTCCGGCCACGCGAGTACCGCCGCGTCCGGGTCTGGCTGCTGCTCGCCACCGCCCTGGCGGCGCTGGGCGCCGGCATCGCCCTGGCCCACGGGCTGCTCATCGCCACCGGCCTGGTCCTCGCCGGGATCGCCGGGGAACTCTTCGACCCGCACCGGCGGACACGCGGCGACCGGCGTCCTCCGCCCCGCGCCTGACGCGGGGGGCGGCTCCGGGGGCGGCTTCGGCGACCGCCTCGGCCTCGGCTTCGGTGGCGACTTCAGCGGCCTCGGCGACGGCCTTGGTGGCGGCCCCGGCGCCCGTCAGCCCGCCCCGGACGGCTCGGGGCCCGGCCGATGACCCTGCCCGAGCTCTACCTGACCCTGCTGATCGGCGGCACGGTGCTGCTGGCCAGCATCGCCGCCGCCCGCGCCGCCCACCGTGTCGGCCTGCCCAGCCTGCTGCTGTTCCTCGCGGTCGGCGTCGTCGCCGGCGAGGACGGGCTCGGCCTGGACTTCGACGACGCGCAGCTGGCCCAGGCGCTGGGCACCGCCGCCCTGGCGGTCATCCTCGTCGAGGGCGGCCTGACCACCCGGTGGAGCGACGTCAGGCGCCTGCTCGCCCCCGCCGGCGTGCTCGCCACCGCGGGGGTGGCCGTCTCCGTCGCGGTGACCGCCGCCGGCGCGCACTGGCTGCTGGGCATGGACTGGCACCTGGCTCTGCTGCTCGGCGCCATCGTGTCCTCCACCGACGCCGCGGCGGTCTTCGCCGTACTGCGTTCGCTCCCCCTGCCGCAGAAGGTGACGGGGCTGGTGGAGGCCGAGTCAGGGTTCAACGACGCCCCCACCATCATCCTGGTCCTGATCTTCTCCACCACCACCGCCGGCGACCTGCCCGGCCCCGGCCCGGTCGTCGGCAACCTGCTCTACCAGCTCGTGGCCGGCGGCACGCTCGGGGTACTGACCGGCCGCCTGGGAGCCGCCGCGCTGCGGCACATCGCGCTGCCCGCCACCGGCCTGTACCCGCTCGCCACGGTCGGGTTCGGCATCGTCGCCTTCGCCGCGGCCGGAGCGGTGAACGCCAGCGGCATCATCGCCGCCTACCTGTCCGGCCTCGTCCTCGGCAACGCCGAACTGCCGCACCGCGCCGCCACCCGCTCCTTCGCCGAAGGCGCCGGCTGGCTGGCCCAGATCGGCCTGTTCGTCATGCTCGGCCTGCTCGTCGACCCGAGCGAACTGCCCTCCGCGATCCTCCCCGCGCTCGTCGTCGGCACGGTCCTGCTGCTGGCCGCCCGCCCCGTCTCCGTCCTCCTCTGCCTCCTCCCCTTCCGCGTCCCCTGGCGCGAACAGGCGTTCATCTCCTGGGCGGGCCTGCGCGGCGCGGTGCCCATCGTGCTCGCCACCTTCCCGATCGTCGAAGGGGTCACGGGCGCACGCGACGTACTGAACATCGTGTTCGTCCTCGTCGTCCTCTTCACCCTCGTCCAGGGCCCCACCCTGCCCGCCGCCGCCCGGCGCCTCCGGCTGACCCGCTCCGACGCGCTGCGCGAGATCCAGGTCGAGACCGCGCCCCTCGACGTCCTGGACGCCGACCTGCTCACCGTGGCCATCCCGCCGGGCTCCCGCCTGCACGGCGTCGCCGTCTTCGAACTGCGCCTGCCGCCCCCCACCGTCGTCACCCTGATCGTGCGCGACGGCACCACCCTCGTCCCCGACCGCGACACCGTGCTGCGCGCCGGTGACGAACTGCTGCTCATCACCACCCTCCACACCCGGGAGGCCGCGGAGCGCCGCCTGCGCGCCATCGGCCGGCGCGGCAAACTCGCCCGATGGCTCGGGGAACACGGCGCCCCGGAACCGGAGAAGGAACCAGACACCTCGCCACCCGGGTCCACGGCACGAGCACCACGCTGACGCGACCGGGAGCACGTGTACGTCGGGGTCGCGTGGAGTGGGAGCACGTGTACGTCGGGGTCGCGTGGAGCGGGAGCACGTGCACGTCAGGGCTGCGTGGAGCAGGCGGGTCGCATCGTTGCCCGCCCGCGGGCTCGTCTCGGGCGACCAGAGGCGCGCCCCCGCGACCTCTCCGCCCGGACGACGCGGGCGGAAGCGGCCGCTGCGGCGCCGGACGCCCGAGCGCCGGGCCCTGGGCGGCGGCGCCCGTAGACTCCGCGCACATGACGGACGATCTCCGGTTCACGGTCCTCGGCAGCGCGGGCCCCTACCCCCGGGCCGGGAACCCGTGCTCGGGGTACCTGGTCGAGGGCGGTGGCGCCCGGTTGTGGATGGACGCCGGCAGCGGCACGCTCGGCGCGCTGCGCGAACACACAAGCCTGGACCGGCTCGACGGAATCTGGATCTCGCATCTGCACGCGGACCACTGCGCCGACCTGCTGACCGCGTACTACGGCCTCCTGTACGCGGACATCGAACTCCGCGCGCCCGTCCCCCTCTTCGGCCCGCCGGGAATCGCGGACCGGCTCGCCGGCTTCCTCACCAACGGGCCCCGGCGGAGCCCGGTCGAGGACGCCTTCCAGGTCGTCGAGCTGCGCGACCACCACCGCGCCCTGGTCGGCGGGCTCGCGCTGACCAGCCGGGCGGTGACGCACGGGATGCCCGCGTTCGGGGTCCGGATCGAGACCGAGGACGGAGCCTGCCTCGCCTACTCCGGCGACACCGCCCCGTGCGAGGCGCTCACAGCGCTCGCCGACGACTGCGCGGTGCTGCTGTGCGAGGCGGACTACGTACGCGCGCCCCAGGCCGGCACCGAGGCCGTGCACCACACCCCGGAGCAGGCGGGCGAGAGCGCGGCCACCGCCGGAGCGCGGCGCCTGGTCGTCACCCACCTCGGGCCGTCCCTGGAACCGGCGGAGGCGGTGACCCGGGCGGGTGCGCGCTGCACCGGCCCCGTGGAGTACGCCGCGCCCGGCCGCACCTTCGGGGTGCCCGGGAGGAGTCGCTGACGAGCGTCAGGGGTGTGTGTCGGCGACCTTGACGCCGTAGCCGATCAGCACGACGGCGTCCTCCCGGGGCCTGGGGCCCGGGGGTGGGGGCGTGTGGTCACCGCGCCCGCATTCATCTACGGTATTGCATGGATATATGGAGGATGCCCATGCCGGAGAGCACGAAGAGCGGGACGAAGACGCTGCTGTACGAGGCGTTCGCGGCCAGTGGCAAAGCGCTGGCCAGCGGAAAGCGGCTGGAGCTGCTGGACCTGCTGGCCCAGGGCGAGCGGACCGTGGACGCGCTCGCGAAGGCGGCCGGGCTGAACCTGACGACCGCGTCGGCGCACCTGCAGATCCTCAAGCAGGCCGGGTTCGTCTCGACCCGCCGCGAGGGGGTCCGCATCCACTACCGGCTGGCCGGTGACGACGTCGCGCAGCTCTTCGCCCTGCTGCGCAAGGTCGCCGAAGCCCACCAGGCCACCGTCCCCGCCGCCCGTGACGCCCACCTCGGCGAGCACGCCGCCGCCGAAGTGCCCCGAGAGGAGCTGCGCGCCCGGGTGGCGGCCGGAGGCGTCGTCGTACTGGACGTGCGGCCGGTGGAGGAGTACCGGGCGGGGCACATTCCGGGCGCGCTCTCCATCCCGGTCGAGGAGCTGGCCGAGCGCATCGACGAGCTGCCCCAGGACGCCGAGATCGTCGTGTACTGCCGTGGCGAGTACTGCGTCCTGGCCTACGACGCCGTACGGCTGCTGACGGACCTCGGCCGCCGAGCGGTCCGCCTCAACGACGGCATGCTGGAGTGGCGCCTGTCGGAGCTGCCCGTCGACGCCGCGGACCTGGCATGAACGCTCCGGCCGACCGGCTGCCGCCTTCTTCGGCGACCACCGCGGGGGTGACCACGGCGACCCCCACCGCGACCCCGACGGCGGCCACCACCGCGACCCCGACGGCGGCCACCACCGCGACCCCGACGGCGGCCATCACGGCGGCCGCGGCTTCGCCGACAGTGTGGTCCGTGTGCCCGTCGGCCCGGAGCACGCCACCGACCTGATCGCCGACCGCGCTCAGGCCCTCGCCTCCCCGTGGACCGTCGCACCGTCCGGAGGCGGCCGGGGCCCGGGCCCCGGGTTCCCGGCCGCCGAGAGCCGGGAAGCCGCGCCCGCCCCGCCTGCCCCGCCCCGCCCCGCGAAAGGCTCCCGTGACCACTCCCGCCCACGCCGGTCCGGCCACAGACTCCGGCATACCCGATCCCGCCCCGGCGCAGCGCCGTATCCTGCGCGTCCTGGTCGCCTCCCAGGTTCTCAGCGGCGCGGGTCTCGCCGCGGGCGTCACCGTCGGCGCCCTGCTCGCTCAGGACATGCTCGGCACCACCAGCCTCGCCGGACTGCCCAGCGCGCTGTTCACCGCCGGCTCCGCGCTCGCCGCCGTCACCGTCGGCCGCATCTCCCAGGCCCGCGGCCGCCGCCCCGGCCTCGCCACCGGATACCTCACCGGCGCGATCGGTTCCGCCGGTGTCATCTCCGCCGCCGTCCTCGACAACCCCGTCCTGCTGTTCATCGCCCTGTTCGTCTACGGCGCCGGTACCGCCACCAACCTCCAGGCCCGCTACGCCGGAGCCGACCTCGCCCCGGCCGGCCACCGCGCCCGCGCCGTCTCCACCGTCCTGGTCGCCACCACCCTCGGCGGCGTCGCCGGACCCAACCTCGCCGCTCCCGCCGGCACCCTCGCCGAACACCTCGGCATCCCCCACCTCGCCGGCCTCTTCCTGCTCTCCGGCACCGCCTACGCCCTGGCCGCCCTCGTCCTCGCCCTCTGGCTGCGCCCCGACCCGCTGCTCCTGGCCCGCACCGTCGCCGCGGCACGGGAGAAGCGCACGGCCGACGTTCCGTCGCCCGGGGAGCAAGCCGCCGGCAAGGCCCCGGGGGGCGTCGTCCTGGGGGCGCTGGTGATGGTCCTGACCCAGCTCGTCATGGTCGCGATCATGACGATGACGCCGGTCCACATGCACGACCACGGCCACTCCACCGCCGCGTCCGGCCTGGTCATCGGCATCCACATCGGCGCCATGTACCTGCCCTCCCCGCTGACCGGCTGGCTCGTCGACCGCTTCGGCCGCATGAAGATCGCCGCCGCCTCGGGCATCACCCTCCTGGCCGCCGGTATCCTCGCCGCCGCGGCCCCCGGCGACTCCGTGTTCCTGCTCGCTCTCGCGCTGGCCCTGCTCGGACTGGGCTGGAACTTCGGCCTCGTGTCCGGCACCGCGATCATCACCGACACCGTGCCGCTGGCCACCCGCGCCAGGACACAGGGCCTGGTCGACGTCTCCATCGCCATCGCCGGCGCCACCGGCGGCATGGCCTCCGGCCTCGTCGTCGCCGCGGCGAGCTACCCCGTCCTCGCCCTCGCCGGCGGAGCCCTCTCCCTCGCCCTCCTGCCCGCCGTCGCCGCAACCGCCTACCGCCGGTGAGGTGTCTCCGTCGTCTTGTCGTCCCCGTCGTCGGCGAAGCCGGCCCCGGGCGGTCCCCGCAGGCCCCTGGGACCGGGCGGCAAGGCCGAGTGGATGTCCCTGCGACGGCCACTGACCGCGCGTGTTCACTCCTTGTCGTGCTCGGCAGACCACGGCGCGGTGCGCAGAGCGGCGGCATGCGGCCAGATGCGCAAGGACAGTGAGGCGAGGTACGCACTCCGCGTACGGATCCGATGCTCGTCCCAGGTGGTCGCCCACTCGCTGATGTCAGTGTCCGGCGGAGCACTGAGCAGGGTGCCGTGGGTGAGGCGCAGCAGGCTGTGCCGGCCGAGCCACTGCCGCTTGTCCTCCCAGGCCATGTTGCCCAGGGTGGGATTCAGGCGGGCGGTGACCAGGGTCAGGTTGCCGAGTGTGTGGACCAGTTCGTCGCGGTCGGCTCCTTCGGACTGATCGTTCTCGAGTGGCGGCCAGTTGTCGCGCCAGCTCTGCGGCATGACGTGCTCGATGGTCAACTTCGCACCGGCCTGCTCGCCGACGGGAACGGTGAGCTGTTCCGTGTGGTCGGTGCGCAGCTCGTCCTCCAGAGCTTCCAGGAGGATGCGTACGCTGCGGCGGACCAGGCGGGAGTAGAGGGGGTCCTGTTCCAACGAGGTACGGAAGTCGTGGTCGCTCGGCCAGTGACGGTGGTGGCCCTGCATGGCCGAGAGGGCTTCGACGACGGCCTCGTCCGCGCGGTCGGGTTGCCGGGACACGGCCGCGACCAGGTCACGGAAGACGTTGTTGTAGTCGCGGGTGCTGAGATTGAGCACCGCCCGGCGAACGAGGTAGCTGTCGACGGCACGGATCGCCCGCCGTCGGCGCTCCAGTGGCAGCACGGACTCGTCCAGGCCGTACAGGAAGAGGAGCAGGGGCATCGGGGTGGAGGTCTGAAGGACCTTCATCCGGTACAGGAACCGTCCCTCGACGCCGTGCAGCGGATGGTCGTCGATGAAGTCGTAGATCTCGGCGTACCGCGTCAGCTCGGCGAAGACCTCTTCCGTGGGCACGGCGGACGAGAGCAGCCAGCGCTCGAACTCCTTGAACAGCGCGGAGGCGGTGAACTCGCGCTGCGTACGCATCGTGAGCCAGTACGTCAGGAACACGTCGAGGCGGCTTCGCGTGATGCGGCCGGTCGTCTGTTCCATGCGCCATTCGTCCTGGTCGAAGGAGGCCCAGTACGTCTTGTAGAGCCGGTCGACGTCCGCGCCGGCACGTTCGGCGTCGCGGAACAGCAGGTTCTTGATCAGGTCCGCGTGCTCCAGCGGAGTGCCACGGCTGTTCAGCGTCTCGAAGACGACCTGCGCGTCGTCGTGCTCCTCCAGGTCGATGATGACCAGACGAAGCTGCTCCCGCAGCGCCTGCACCAGCATCCCCAGCCGCTCGTTCGGCTCAGCGGCCTCCGCCAGCCATACGTCGATCTCCTGCTGGAAGTAGGCGACGGCTTCGGCGAGCCGGCCTCCCCCGCCCTGACCGAGCATGACGGCGCGGAAATCGTCGCGGTCCGCATTGGTCGGCCAGACCTTGTAGAGGTGGTCGGGGTGCTGAGCGCGGTCGAACAGGTCCTCGTCGTTCTCCAGGAACTTGCTCAGCAGCCGTACCGAGCGCTCGTGGTGGAGAGCCGCCGCGGACAGGCGGGCCGCGAACAGGAACAGCTGTAACGTCGTCAGGCGCTGCTGACCGTCGATGACCTGCCGCGTCTCCAGGCTGGACGAAAGGTACGGGGTCTCGTCGAAGACAACCGCTCCGAGGAAATGCGGTGCCACCGTCTCCCCGGTCAGAGCCGCCTGCTCGGCCCGCTCCACGGTGCGGCGGATGTCCTCCCACAGCGCCGACCAGTTGTCGTCCCGGTTCCACACGTACGGCCTCTGGAACAGTGGCACCGTGTAACGCACGTCCCTGCCGAAGATCCGCCGCAGGTCGACCGTGTCCGCTCTCATGGCTTGGGGTCCCCTCCCTCGCGCCCGGACTCTTACCGTAGCGATCTTCGCCATGGCTGATCGGCTTGTTCCGTGAACTCCGGGTCGGTTCCGCTTCCATTTCGGCCCGAAGGACCGGACATCGGCGATGAGCCCGTCGCCGCGGCCTCACCGGTGCCCGTGACGACGCCTACGGCCGGGGCCGAGGCCATGCCCGACGACGTCCGGGACGACGTCCGGGACGGCGACGGGGCCGTCCCGGCACTCACGCCCACAGCGCGTCCGCGAAGGACACCCCGACGAACACCGCCCCCAGCCCCGCCGCCACACTGGCGACGGCGTTGGCGGCGGCGAGGAACCTCGCCCCGTCCTCGGCCAGCCGCAGCGTCTCGTAGGAGAACGTCGAGTAGGTCGTCAGCGCCCCGCACAGCCCGACGCCGAGCAGCAGCTGGAGGTGGGAGGAGGCGGCGCCCGCCAGCACGGCGCCGGACAGGAGCCCGAGGACGAAGCACCCCACGACGTTGACGGTGAAGGTCCCCCACGGGAAGACGGTGTCGTGCCGTCGCTGCACCGCCCGGTCCGTGAGATAGCGCAGCGGCGCGCCGACCATGCCTCCGACGATCACCAGGACCCAGTTCACGCGCCCTGCCCCCTGCCCACGTACCGGATGACCCCGCAGTCGTCGAGGAGCACCCGGATCCCGCTGTGGAGCGGTTCGTGGTGCCAGGTTGCGTTTCCCCCGATGAAGACCGTCACGCGCAGTGCGGTACCCGTCAGCCTCGTCATCCCTGCCTCCGCGCGAGTACGCGGCGCGTCGCCGTCACCGCGAGCCACACAGCCGCGAGCGCTGCCACCGGCGTCACGGCCAGATACAGAAGTCCGCTCCGCGCCTCGCCCTCGTCCACGAGCCGCTGGGTGTCGACGGCGTAGGCCGAGAAGGTGGTGAACCCCCCGAGTACGCCGGTGCCGAAGAACGGCCGTACGAGCCGGTGCGCGGCCCATACGTCGCTGACGACCACCATGAAGATGCCGAGGACCGCGCATCCGGCCGCGTTCACGCACAGAGTGGTCCAGGGGAAACCGCCGGCCGCGACCGGCCACAGAAGTGACGCTCCGTAACGGGCCGCCGCTCCCGTGCCTCCGCCGAGAGCCACGACCGCCACGACCGGCCCCTGGTCCCGCCAGGTCCGGCGTCGTCGGGAAGGTACGCGCAGACCGGCATCGGGATGCATGGGCTCGTCCACCTGGGAGCGCGGGCGGGCTGTCATGAACGTACGTCTCCTACTCGCCGGGGCCCGGACACGCGGGCACGCACCATCGCAAGTAGGGACTGTTGGCGGCGCCGATGCCGCGGTTCGGGTACGGCGAGCCCCACCGCCGCGCTGCGAGTGACACCGCAGCCGGCCTTCAGACTAACGCCCGGTCGAGAACGCCGCTCAGCGCCGTGTCCGCGCGCCCTTGTCGTGCAGGGGTGCCGATGCCGTCGCACGGGTGGCCGGCGGCCGCGCCCGGAGCCGGCTACCGGACGGTCAGCAGCTGTCCCATGGCCGCCAGTACCGACGGCTCGACGCGGTAGTAGACCCAGGTGCCGCGGCGCTCGGAGGTCAGCAGGCCGGCCTCCTTGAGCTTCTTGAGGTGGTGGGAGACGGTCGGCTGGGAGACGCCGACGTCGGAGATGTCGCACACGCAGGCCTCGCCGCCCTCGTGGGAGGCGACGGCCGAGAAGAGGCGTAGCCGTACCGGGTCTCCGAGGGCCTTGAACATGCGGGCTGTCCGCTCGGCCTCCTCGGCGGTGAAGGGGCGCTCGCTCAGCGGCGGGCAGCAGGGCACCGCGGCGTCGGGGGCCTCGGGTTCCAGAAGCGGCAGTGCCTTGACGTTCGACATACGTCTATGTTGACACATGTCGAACCAGGGCGACCGGGCTCGGTGGGCGCGAAGCCGGGCGGCGAGCCGGCCGGCGATGCGGCCGGCGTCCCCGCCGGTCCCGCGAAGGGGGTCCGAGGGCGCTGCGACGTCTGCGTGTTCCACAGCCCGTGACCTCCCAGGTTCGATGGACGTCTATCTTGACGGCTATCGAATCAGGTGCCATGCTGGCGGCACAGGTGATTGACGAATATCGAAGCAAGGAGCCGGATATGGCCGCCGCCCGGATCCGCAGCGTCCTCACCCGCTCTGCGGCCCGGCACCTGGTCGTCGTCCGCTGCTGCGACAGCTGCGCACAGGCGTGCGACAGCGCCTGCCGGGCCCAGGGCTCAGCACCGCGGTGCACGGCTCGCGCCGGCACCGCACGCCCCCCGCCGCTGAGCCCCCCTCCGCTGAGCCCCCTCCGTTGAGCCGTCCACCGCTCCGACTCCGCCCGCCCGGCAACGAACCGCCGGAGCAATGAACCGCCCGAGCAACGAACCGAAGGAAGCACCGCCATGGAGAAGCAGAACCTGCCCGTCGTGGTCGTCGGAGCCGGCCCGGTCGGCCTGGCCGCCGCCGCACACCTCGTCGAGCGCGGCATCGAGCCGCTGGTGCTGGAGGCCGGCGCGTCGGCCGCGACGGCCGTACGGGACTGGGCGCACGTCCGCCTGTTCTCGCCCTGGGCCGAGGTCACCGACCCCGCCGCCGAGAAGCTGCTGGCCCCGACCGGCTGGGTCCGCCCCGACGGTACGGCGTACCCGACCGGCGGCGACTGGGCCGAGCGGTACCTCCAGCCGCTCGCCGACGTCCTCGGCGGCAAGGTCCGCTACGGAGCCACCGTCACCGGCGTGGCCCGCGCCGGCCGCGACCGGATCGTCGACTCCGGCCGCGAGGAGCAGCCGTTCACCGTGCACATCGAGACGGCGGACGGCGTCGAGGAGCGGATCACCGCCCGCGCCGTCATCGACGCCTCCGGTACCTGGACCACCCCCGGCCCGATGGGCGCGAACGGCCTGCCCGCCCTCGGTGAGAGGAAGACGGCCGACCACATCACCTACCGCGTCCCCGACCTCAAGGACCCGGCCGTGCGGGCCCGCTACGCCGGCAAGCGCACGGCGGTCGTCGGCTCCGGCGCCTCCGCGTTCACCGCCCTCGCCCTGCTCGCCGACCTGGCCGGGGAAGAGGCGGACACGCACGCGGTGTGGATCCTGCGCCGGGGCATCGGCGACGCCACGTACGGCGGCGGCGAGGCCGACCAGCTCCCGGCCCGCGGCGCCCTCGGCCTGCGCGCCAAGGCGGCGGTGGAGAAGGGGCACGCGAGCGCCGTCACCGGATTCCGTACGGAAGCGGCCGAACGGGTCGGCGACCGGCTGGTCCTGGTCGCCGAGGACGGCCGCCGCCTGGACCCGGTCGACGAGGTCATCGTCCTGACCGGCTTCCGCCCCGACCTCTCCTTCCTCTCCGAACTCCGCCTCGGTCTCGACGAACGCCTCCAGGCCCCGACCGCGCTCGCCCCGCTCATCGACCCGAACGTCCACTCCTGCGGCACGGTCTACCCGCACGGCGTGCGGGAACTGTCCCACCCGGAGCAGGGCGTCTACCTGGTCGGCATGAAGTCCTACGGCCGTGCCCCCACCTTCCTCGCCATGACCGGCTACGAGCAGGTCCGCTCCATCACGGCCGCCCTCGCCGGCGACCACGAGGCGGCCGAGCGCGTCGAGCTGACCCTGCCGGAGACCGGCGTGTGCGGCGGCGCCGGCCTGTTCGACGAGCCCGACGCCGCGCGGAGCGACGAGGGCGGCAGCTGCTGCGCGGCCCCGGCCACGCTGCGGATCGGCACCGGCGCCCAGGCCCCCTCCGGCGGCTGCTGACGGCGAAGAACCCCAGCACGTCGTCCTGGCCCCCGGGTGCGACGCGAACCGGTCGGCCGCCCCGGGTCGTGCGCCTGCTCGACGGCGGCGCGTACGTGGCTGCCCGACGCGGGGGACGGCGTGGGCCAGGCGTCGCGGAGAGGTGCCGATCCCGTTCCGGCGGTGACGGCGGCGATTCGGCCGGCTGAGGCGGGCGGTGCTGCCCTTGAACCAGGGCGCTGCGCGAGCGTCGCCGTCCGGCATCAACAAGGCGTGAAGATTGCCGTGTTACGGCAATGCGGGGCGAAGCGTGCCCGGGCCAAGATGAGTGCGGCAGAAACAGGGGATGACCTCGATGCCAGGGCCCGGCAACGGGCGTCGGCGTGGGGGCCAGCGGTCCGGTTCGGGGGTGAGGACATGGCACGGGTCGGCGTCGCCGTCGTACAGCTCCTCCCCTTCCCCGGCATCACGCACCCGGTGTCCGGGCCCCGCGCAGCGTCGACGCTGCTGCCGGGCCGGAAAGCGGCACGGCCGGGTGCCCTTCCCGCCGGGCCGGGCCACGCATACCGCAGGCGACGACGACCGGGCGCGGCGAGCAGTTCCCCGTACGACCCCGGCAGTCGCCGCAACCACGGCTGACCCGTAGCCGACGCACACCGCACCGGACGTGTCCGCCCGCACCGGACGTGCCTGCCCGCACCGGACGTGCCTGCCCGCACCGAACAGGCCGCCCCCGCACCGAACGGGCCGCCCCCGCACCGAACGGGCCGCCGCCGCTCCGAACGGGCCGCCCCGCCGCTTCGCGAAGACGCCAACTCTCCGCAGACCACGAGGACTTCCTATGGATTACCGCACCCTGGGCATCGGCGTGCTCGTTTGCATCCTGATCGCAGCCGCCGTGCTGCTCGTCGTGGCCCGACTGTTCCGCAAGGTGGAGCAGGGCAAGGCCCTGATCGTCTCCAAGATGCGCAAGGTCGACGTGACCTTCACCGGGCAGGTCGTGCTGCCGGTGCTGCACAAGGCCGAGGTGATGGACATCTCGGTGAAGACCATCGAGATCACCCGGGCCGGCAAGGAAGGCCTGATCTGCCGGGACAACATCCGCGCGGACATCCGGATCTCGTTCTTCGTCAAGGTGAACAAGACCGCCGAGGACGTGGTCAAGGTCGCCCAGGCGGTCGGCACCGCACGGGCCAGTGACCGGAACACGCTGCAGGAGCTGTTCCACGCGAAGTTCTCCGAGGCGCTGAAGACCGTCGGCAAGCAGATGGACTTCACCGACCTCTACACCAAGCGCGAGGAGCTGCGGTACCGGATCATCGAGGTCATCGGCGTCGACCTCAGCGGCTACCACCTGGAGGACGCGGCGATCGACTACCTGGAGCAGACGCCGCTGACCCAGCTCGACCCGGCCAACGTCCTCGACGCGCAGGGCATCCGGAAGATCACCGAACTGACGGCCGTGGAGCACGTACGCACCAACGAGGCGCAGCGCACCGAGGAGAAGGAGATCACCCGCCAGAACGTCGACGCCCGGGAGGCGATCCTGGAGCTGGAGCGCCGGCAGGTCGACGCGGAGACCAAGCAGAAGCGGGAGATCGAGACCGTCCGGGCGAGGGAGGAGGCCGAGACGGCGCGGGTGGTGGAGGAGGAGCGGCTGCGGGCGCAGTCCGCGTTCCTCAAGACCGAGGAACAGCTCGGCATCCAGCGCGAGAACCAGGGCCGCGAGGTCGCGGTCGCGCAGAAGAACCGCGAGCGGGTCATCGCCATCGAGAACGAGCGCATCGAGAAGGACCGCCTCCTGGAGGTCATCGCCCGGGAACGGGAGACGCAGCTGACGCGGATCGCCGCCGAGAAGGAGGTCGAGGCGGAGAAGCGGGAGATCGCCGACGTCATCCGTGAGCGGGTGGCCGTGGACCGTACGGTCGCCGAGCAGGAGGAGTCCATCAAGAAGCTGCGCGCGGTCGAGGAGGCGGAGCGGCAGCGGCAGACCGTGATCATCGCCGCCGAAGCCGAGGCGCAGGAGAAGCTCGTCAAGGACATCAAGGCGGCGGAGGCCGCCGAACAGGCCGCCACCCACCGCGCCGCCGAGGAACTCACGCTCGCCGAGGCCCGGTTGAAGAGCGCCGACCTCGACGCGCGGGCCAAGCTGCGGCTCGCCGAGGGCATCCAGGCCGAGAGCGCGGCCGAAGGGCTGGCCGCCGTCCAGGTCCGCGACAAGGAGGCCGAGGTCATCGAGAAGTCCGGCCGTGCGGAGGCCGGGGCCACCGAGGCCCGGCTGCGGGCGGAGGCCGAGGGCGCCAAGGCCAAGGCACTCGCGGAGGCCGCGGCCGTCGGCGAGAAGCTGAAGGCGGAGGCCGCCGGCCTCACCGAGAAGGCGGCGGCGATGGCCGCGCTGGACGAGGCGTCCCGTGGCCACGAGGAGTACCGGCTGCGGCTGGAGACGGAGAAGGACATCCGGCTCGCCGGGCTGGACGTGCAGCGGCAGGTCGCCGAGGCACAGGCGACGGTGCTGGCGACCGGACTGGAGAACGCCGACATCAACATCGTCGGCGGGGAGTCGGTCTTCTTCGACCGCCTGATGTCCTCCATCGCGCTCGGCAAGAGCGTCGACGGCTTCGTCCAGCACTCCGAGACCGCCCAGGCACTGGCGAAGCCCTGGCTGGACGGCACGTCGAGCTTCACCGACGACCTCGGCCGCGTCCTCGGCTCGGTCTCCACGGCCGACGTGCAGAACCTGACCGTGTCCACGCTGCTGATGAAGCTCATGAAGACGGGCGGCGCCGACTCGGGGGCTCTGGAGCAGCTGCTGAGCAAGGCCGGTGAGCTGGGCCTCGCCGACACCCGGCTGACGGCTGCGAACGGCACCGCCAAGGGCTGACGGACCGCGGTCGTGGAGCTGCCGCGCGGGGGGCGGCAGCTCCACGACCGCACTTCTCGACTTCTCGACTTCCGGAGAGGGACCTCATGACCACCGCCCTGGACACGGGAACGTACGAGGTGCTGCGCGACCGCCTCACCGCGCAGGCGGCCGAGCTGGCCCGCCGCGCCGAGGCGCTGAACGCCCGCCGCGTCGAGGAGTTCGGCTCCCTGCGCCTGGAGCTGGCCGGCACCGAACAACTGCGCACGGGGCCGGCGTGCGTGCCGCGCGACCTCGTGTCCGTCGGCGACGTGCTGCTCTTCGGCTACAACACCGTCCCCGGACGCGGCGCCGAGACCGCCGTCGGCGACGTCTTCGCGCTGCACGACCGCACGCTGGACCGGCTGTCCGACGACGCCGTGCCCGGCCTGCTCGACGACCCCGCCTTCGTCCGCGAGTTCGCCGCCCTCCACCGCTACTTCCACCAGGCCCGGCTCCTCCGGCTCCGCCGCGTCGACGACAAGGTGCTCGCCGTCTTCCGGACCGGCGAGAAGGCCGACGACATCCGGGTCCTGCGCTGGGCACTGTCCGACGACGGCCGGGCGTCCTTCCTGGACGCGCGCGGCGACCGCGACCACGTCCTGCCGCCCGCGCACGACTTCACGTGGACGGTGACGACCCGCGAGGACCACGTCCTGGGCCGGCACCCGCACGTCTCCATCGGCGGCGAGGTGTTCGTCGAGACGCTGGGCGGGACCCTGACGGTCAAGACCGAGGACGACACCGAGACCGGCGAGGGCGTGTACGCCGAGCCGGTCGCCGAGCCGCTGCAGTCGCTCGCCGACGCGCACATCGCGTACGCGCGGGTGGGCGCCCTGATCCTGGTGGACGTCCTCCCGTACAAGGAGGACACCCACCGCTACCTGGTGTTCAACACCCTCACCAGGACCGTCGTCCGCCTCGACGGCATCGGGCAGGCGTGCCGCCGGCTGCCCGAGGACCAGGGCATCGTCTTCCCGGGCGGCTACTGCCTGGCCACCGGCACCCACCGGACGTTCGACGGCGTCGACACCGAGGGCATGGAGTTCGAACGGGCGGTCCGCTCCCCGAACGGCGAGGACGTCCTCTTCGCCTTCCACGCCCGCGTCGCGGGCCGCAGCCTCCTCCTGCCCTACAACATCATCCGCAAGGAGGTCGCCACCCCGCTGTCCTGCCACGGCTGGGCCCTGTTCGACGACGGAGCCCTCCTCACCCTGCGGGCGGCCGGCACCGAGCCGCAGCGCGTGCACCCGGTGCAGCGGTGGACCTCCCCGTACGTCTCCGACACCCACGCCGCCGCCCGGCCGGGCGGCACCGGCCCGCTCGCCCGCGTCGGCAACGCCGACCTCGTACGCGGCATCTCCGACTGCCTGTCCGTCACACGCGCGGTCACCGGGACCACCCCGACCGGCGAGGTGTACGAGGCGCTCGTGGCGGCCTGCGCACGGGTCGCGGACTCCCACCACTGGCTGGCCGAGGCGGACCTCGGCGCCCTGCACGAGCCGCTCACCCAGGTGAGGGACACCGCCGAACAGGTGCTGACCGAGTTCGAGACGGTGCAGACGCTCACCCGCCAGGCGGCCGACGCCCTCACCGAGGCCACGGCACGCGCCACCACCGTCGTACGGCGCCTGCGCGGCGAGGCCCCGCGCGGCGCCGCGGCGTGGGTGTCCGGGCTCACCGAGCTCCGGCAGGCCCAGGGACACCTGCTCACCCTCAAGGACATGCGGTACGCGGACACCGGCCGCGTCGACGAGCTGGCCGCCGACGTCGAACGCGACCTCGCCTCCTTCGGGCAGCGGGCCGTCACCCACCTGGCGCACGAGGACGCCTTCGCCGACCACCGGGCCGACATCGAGCGGCTCGTCGCCGACGCCGAGGCGATCACCACCGTCGCCGAGGCGGAACCCCTCACGGCCCGCCTCGACGAGCACGCCGACGACCTGCGCACGGTGACCGACGTCGTCTCCGGCCTGGACATCGGTGACGCCACCGTCCGCACGTCCGTCCTGGAGCGGATCGCCGAGGTCCTCGGAGGCGTCAACCGCGCCCGCGCCACCCTGGACGGCCGCCGCCGCGCCCTGCGGGACCGCGAGGGCCGGGCCGAGTTCACCGCCGAGTTCGCGCTGCTCGGCCAGGCGGTCACCGGCGCGCTCGCCGCGGCCGGCACCCCCGAGGAGTGCGACGAACAGCTGGCCCGCCTGCTCGTGCGGGTGGAGGACCTGGAGTCCCGGTTCGCCGAGTCCGACGGCTTCCTCGCCGAGCTGGCGGACAAGCGCGACGAGATCCACGAGGCGCTCTCCGCCCGCAAGCAGACCCTCGCCGACGCCCGTGCCCGCAGGGCCGAGCGCCTGGCCGAGTCGGCCGACCGGGTCCTGGCCACGATCGTCCGCCGGGCGTCCGCGCTCGCCGACGCGGACGCCGTCACCACGTACTTCACCTCCGACCCGATGCCGGCCAAGGTCCGCCGCACGGCCGACGAACTGCGCTCACTCGGCGACCAGGTCAGGGCGGAGGAGCTCGACGGCCGCCTGAAGTCCGCCCGGCAGCAGGCCCTGCGCGCCCTGCGCGACCGCACCGACCTGTACGCCGACGACGGCCGCACCGTCCGCCTGGGCGCCCACCGCTTCGCGGTCAACACCCAGCCCCTCGACCTCACCCTCGTCCCCCAGGGCGAGAACCTGGCCTTCGCCCTGACGGGCACGGACTACCGCGCCCCGGTCACCGACCCCGACTTCGCCGCGACCCGCCCGTACTGGGACCGCCCGCTGCCCTCGGAGTCGCCCGAGACCTACCGCGCCGAACACCTCGCCGCCCGCCTGCTCGACGAGCACGGCCCGGCCGCCCTCGCAGCCGCCGAGGACCTGCCCGCCCTGGTCCGTCACGCGGCGGAGGAGGCCTACGACGAGGGCTACGAGCGCGGCGTCCACGACCACGACGCGGCCCTGGTCCTCGCCGCTCTCCTGCGCCTGCACGAGGGCGCCGGCCTCCTGCGCCACGAGCCGGCCGCCCGCGCCGCCGCCCAGCTCTTCTGGACGCACGGCACGACGGCCGACGAGCGCGACACCTGGACCCGACGCGCCGTCTCCCTGGCCCGGGCCCGCGACACCTTCGGACTCGCGCCCGCGATCGCCGACCTGGAAGCCGAACTCGCCGACGCGATCGGCACACGAGCGGCGGCCGCCTACCTCTTCGAAGAGCTGACGACCGGCCCCGACGGCTTCGTACTCGGCGCGGGCACCCGCACCCTGCTCGACAAGTTCCGCCGCACGGT
This sequence comes from Streptomyces sp. NPDC037271, assembly GCF_055603605.1. NCBI lineage: Bacteria > Bacillati > Actinomycetota > Actinomycetes > Kitasatosporales > Streptomycetaceae > Streptomyces > Streptomyces sp. NPDC037271. The sequence continues at coordinate 200,910 of NZ_JBVJVN010000006.1, read as the reverse complement.
GGACGCCCGCGCCTACGACGACGACCTCACCGCCCTCACCGACCCGGCCGCCCGCAGACAACTCGTCGAGGCGTGGCTGACCTCGTACACCACGGCGACCGGCACCGACCTCGCCCCCGGAGACCTGGCCGAGGCCGTGGCCGCCGAGCTGTGCCCCGGCCTGCCCCGCTACGAGTCGGACGCGCCCCTGACCGAGACCGTCGAGGGCCTGCTCGGCACCCACCCGCGCGTCCACAACCGGACCCTGGCCGTCCGCGTCGACGAACTCACCGCCCGAGCCCGCGAGTTCCGCACCCGAGAGGTCCCCGCCCACCGCGCCTACCAGCGCCGACGCGCGGCACTGGTCGCGGCCGAGCGCGGCCGCCTGCGCCTGGACGAGTTCCGGCCGCGCGTGATGTCCGCGTTCGTGCGCAGCAGGCTCATCGACGAGGTCTACCTCCCCCTGATCGGCGACAGCCTCGCCAAGCAGCTCGGCACCACGGGCGACACCAAACGCACCGACACCGGCGGCCTGCTGCTGCTCGTCTCCCCGCCGGGCTACGGCAAGACGACCCTCGTGGAGTACGTCGCCGACCGGCTCGGCCTCCTGCTGGTGAAGGTCAACGGCCCGGCCCTGGGCCACACGGTGACCTCGCTCGACCCGGCCGAGGCCCCGAACGCCACCGCCCGGCAGGAGATCGAGAAGATCAACTTCGCGCTGGAGGCGGGCAACAACACCCTCCTCCACCTCGACGACATCCAGCACACCTCGCCCGAGCTGCTGCAGAAGTTCATCCCGCTGTGCGACGCCACCCGCCGCATCGAGGGCGTACGCGACGGCGAGCCGCGCACCTACGACCTGCGCGGCAAACGCTTCGCGGTGTGCATGGCGGGCAACCCGTACACCGAGTCCGGCAGCCGCTTCCAGGTCCCCGACATGCTCGCCAACCGCGCCGACGTGTGGAACCTCGGCGACGTCCTCTCCGGCAGACAGGACGCCTTCGCCCTCAGCTTCGTCGAGAACGCCCTGACCGCCAACCCGGTCCTCGCGCCGCTCGCGGGCCGCGACCGCGCTGACCTGGAACTGCTGCTCCGGCTGGCCGCAGGCGACCCGGCCGCGCGCGCCGACCGTCTCGCCCACCCGTACGCGCCCGCCGAACTGGACCGGATCACCGCGGTCCTGCGCCACCTGCTCACCGCCCGCGAGACCGTCCTCGCGGTCAACGCCGCGTACATCGCCTCGGCCGCCCAGTCGGACACCACCCGCACCGAGCCGCCCTTCCGGCTCCAGGGCTCCTACCGCACCATGAACAAGATCGCCCAGCGCATCCAGCCGGTCATGAACGACACCGAGCTGTCCGCCCTGATCGACGACCACTACACGGCCGAGGCCCAGACCATCACCACCGGCGCCGAGGCCAACCTGCTGAAACTGGCCGAGCTGCGGGGCACCCTCACCGCCGCCCAGGCCGGGCGCTGGTCCGAGCTGAAGGCGGCGTACGTCCGCACCCAGACCCTCGGCGGCCCCGAGAACGACCCCCTCACCCGAGCCGTCGCCGCCCTCGGCCTGCTGGCCGACCGGGTCGCGGCCGTCGAGTCGGCCATCAGCCGCGCCACCGACCCGCGCCACCTGGTCGCCAACCCGACAGCCCGGCACGCCGCCCGCCCGGGGCCGGGAACCCGGGCGGACTGACCGGTCCGCGCGGTGGCGGCACGGGAACCAGTCCGAGGCGTCGGACACGGTCCCGTGGCCGGGAGCGTGGTGAACATGCGGCCCGGCCCCGGCGTGCCCTTGCCGCCGCCGGCGGTCGCTTCGGCCGGCCGGCGCCACGCCGGGCACCCCGGCCCATGCGCCCTGCGCGGCGACGGCGCTGGCCGCGTTCTACAGCGTCTACAGCGCTCTGCTCGTCGTCCACGCGGTCAAGGCATCCGCGGCGACGCGCCCGGGACGCGCAGGAGAGGGGCCGGTCGCCGGCCGGAGCGGCCGCCAGGCCCGCCCGGAGCCGCGGAAACGAGCACGGTGCGCGTACGCGAACGGGCCCGTGCTCACCAAGGCGCGAGGTGAGTACGGGCCCGTTCAGGAGCCGGTCCGCGTGAGGCGGGTCAGACGGTGGTCTTCACCGACTCCTGGCCTTCGTCGCCCCCGGTGTCCTCACCGGCGTTGCGGGCGCGGACGTACTCCAGGAAGGAGTTGAGTTCGCGCTTGACGACGGGGGCGAGGAGGTAGAGGCCGATGATGTTGATGACGGCGAGCGAGAAGAGGACCGCGTCGGCCAGGTCGATCAGCGTCTGCAGCGTCAGCAGCGAGCCGGTGATCGCGAACAGCGTGTAGACGACCTTGTACGTCACCTCGCTGGTCCGGCTGCGGCCGAAGAGGTACGTCCACGCCTTGAGGCCGTAGTAGCCCCAGGTCAGCACGGTGGAGATGGCGAACAGCATCACCGCGACGGTCAGGATGTACGGGAACCAGGGCAGCACCGTCTCGAAGGCGTCGGAGGTGATGGTGACGCCGCCGATGTCCTTGCCGAGACTGGCCGGGTCGGCGATGACGATGGTCAGCGCGGTCATGGAGCAGATGACGACGGTGTCGATGAACGGCTCCAGCAGCGCGACCAGACCCTCGCTCGCGGGGTGCTTGGTCTTGACCGCGGAGTGGGCGATCGGTGCGGAGCCCAGGCCCGCCTCGTTGGAGAAGGCGGCCCGCTTGAAGCCGATGATCAGTGCGCCGAGCACACCGCCGGCGACACCCTCGGGGTTGAAGGCGCCCTCGACGATGGCGGTGACGGCGTCCGGGACGGCGCTGACGTTGACCAGGATCACGACCAGGCACGCGACGATGTAGATGCCGGCCATGGCGGGCACGAGCCTGCTGGTGACGTTGGCGATGGAGCGGATGCCGCCGAGGAGCACGATGCCGACCAGCGCGGCGACCAGGATGCCGAAGAGCAGGGCGCCGGCGGAGGAGCCGACGGCGCCGTCCTCGCCGCCGGTGACGGAGACCAGCTGCGCGTAGGACTGGTTGACCTGGAAGAGGTTGCCGCCGAAGAGGCCGAAGAAGAGGATCATGAAGGAGGCGAGGACGGCGAGGACCTTGCCGAGCGTCCTGCCGTTCTTGCCGAAGCGCTCGGCGAGGCCCTTGGGCAGGTAGTGCATCGGGCCGCCGGACACGGTGCCGTCGGCGTGCACCTCGCGGTACTTCACGCCGAGGGTGACCTCGACGAACTTGGTGGCCATGCCGAGCAGGCCGCACAGGATCATCCAGAACGTGGCGCCGGGGCCGCCGATGGAGACGGCGACGGCCACGCCGGCGATGTTGCCGAGGCCGACCGTGCCGGAGACCGCGGCGGTCAGGGCCTGGAAGTGGTTGACCTCGCCGGCCGAGCCCTCCTCGTCGTACTTCCCCCTCACCACGTCGACGGCGAGCCGGAACTTGCGGAGCTGTATGAAGCCGAACCACCCGGTGAAGACCAGGCCGGCGACGACGAGCCAGGCGACGATGAGGGGCAGGTCCGTGCCGCCGACGGGAACGGCGTAGAAGACGACCTCGCCCAGCCACTTGGCTATGGGTTCGAAGAATCCGCTGACGGCTTCGTCGACGGACTCGGTGACGGATTCGAGTGACACTTGGCTACCTCGTGGAGCGGTGCCGGCGGGCCGGGGAGTCTCGCCGGGTGAGCGGTCTCTGAGCGAACGTCGTTGTCCGGTGTTCGAACCCGTGCGCACGGTCCGGTTTCGGACCGTGATCGCCCCGGGCTGTGGTGCGCGTACAGGCCGACCTTCCACGGAACGGCAGTCGGCCGATCCACCTGCGGAGTTGCGCAGTTCTACCACGCCTTTGCCAATCATTGAGTGATGCAGATCACATGACGGCCCGTGACGGGAGAAAGCCCCAGCTGGTGATATCGGACTGTTATACGACTCCGGGATGAGTGTCATGGGCACGTATCCGCCGGTCGGCCGGCGTCCCCCGGGGCCACCGACAGCACGCGCCGTCCTGCCGCCCTCCGGGCGGCGACCGGCATGGAGGGCGTGCAGAAGACTGCCGGAAGCGGGCAACGCGCGAGGTGCTCTGCGTCGGCACCATGGGACGCGAGGGGAGCACACGGCCAGGTCCTGATGCCGGATACCGGCAGGTGGCGGCATCAGGACCCTGACGTGTCAGGACGGGAGCGAGCTCGACCGGCAACTTGCGAGGCTATGCGGGATTCCGGAAGTCGCCGCCGTCTGGCGCGGGCTCAAGAGGTACTGGAAGACATCCAGTCGTCGTTGTTTCGATGACGGCCCAGTCCCAAGGCCTCGAATTCGTCTCCACCGAGGCTCCTCTTCACGCCGAGCTGCTGAAGAGCCTGCGAGATCGGGCTGACCGCCCGCACCATCCACTTTCTCGCCGGCACATCCAGTGGCCCCACCGCCAGCGCCCCGTCAGCCCAGACGGCAGCCCGCTGCTCGCCGACGCCACCGAAGTACTCGGCCTCGACATAGGCGACAGGTCCTGCAGCGGACCACCGGGCGAGTGAGATCTCGAAGCCTCCCGGCAGCTTCCAGAATCCCAGATCCCTCACGGCGCTGCCGTCCGTGACAGCACCGAAGACCTCATCCGTCATCGGCATCAGCGACAGGCCCTGCCGGAGAGGCACCACCCGAGCGCCGGCGACGCCCCGTGACGCGGCACGCAGCAACTCGTCCCCCGCGATCACTGCCTGCAACTCGTAACCCACCCCAGGGCCCTCCCCCCACTGATCGGATACCTCATCCTGCCTGACGCACCCCCCCACTGGCTGCCCGCCCCGCTCGTGGATCCGTGGGAGGAGTGGTCGGCCTGCCGTGGGCTCGACGACGCCGAACGGCTCGCCGTCCGCGCCGAGACCGCCGCGCTCGTGCTCGCCGACGCCTGTGCCACGCTGCGGGAGGACGCTGCCCGGGAGCTGGAGAAGCTCGACGAGGAGTGGCGGCGCTGCGTCACCCGCCTCGCCGCCTGGCTCGGCCGGGCTCGCACCGCCCACGCCGGCAAGCCCCGGCTGCGTCAGGTCAAGGCCGCCCGTAAGTGGCTCAAGGACGCCAGTGCCGAACTGCGCGCGGAACGGCTCCGGCCCTTCGAGGACCACTCGCAGCGGATCTGGGAGGAGCTGCGCCAGCAGAGCAGCGTCGACCTGCGGTCCGTCCGCCTGACCGGCAGCGAGAAGGCCGCCGTGCGCAAGCTCGCGATGGACGTGTCGGTGGACGGCACGGAAGCGTCGGCCCTTGGTGTCATGAGCCAGGGCGAGCTGCACTCCCTCGCGCTCTCCCTCTTCCTGCCGCGTACCGCCGCGCTGGACAGCCCGTTCGGGTTCGTCGTCATCGACGACCCCGTACAGTCCATGGACCCGGCCAAGGTCCACGGTCTCGCGAAGGTCCTGCACGACCTCGGGGAGACCCGCCAGGTCGTGGTCTTCACCCACGACACGCGGCTCCAGCGGGCCTTCGCCCACCAGGAGTTCCCGGTGACGGTCCTGGAGGTGGAACGGGAGGAGCGGTCGGCGGTGACCGTGCGCCGGGTGACTGACCCGATCGGCCAGGCCCTGGCCGACGCCCGTGCCCTCGCCGGCACGCCGAACCTTCCTCCGGTCGTCATGACCCACGTCCTGCCCAGCCTGTGCCGCACCGTCCTCGAACGGGCCTTTACCGAAGCCGCCTGGCTGCGGCTGCACCGCGCGGGACTGGCCGAGCACGAGGCGGAGAAGACCGTCGCCGCGGCCGTCACGCTGCTGGACATCGCCGCCCTGGGCCTCTTCGGCGACGCGTCGAAGGGTCCGGCGGACATCTACGCCGAGCTGCGCAGGCGGTGCGGCTCCGACGCGGTGGGCCTCGTCCGGCAGTGCCAGGAGGGTGCCCACCCCTCCGGCACCACGATGCCCGACCCCCGTCGCTTCGTACGGGACGTCGAAGCCGTCGCCCAGACCGTTCGCAAGCCCGAGGAGACCGCGCCGTGAACACGATGACCCGCCAGCTGATCGACACCGCCGACCTGCTCCTCGCAGACGGGGCGGGACCCGTCCCGGACCCGGTCGCCGAGGGCGGGACCATCCCACCGACCGTGTTCGCCGCCACCGCGGTGAGCAGGAACCGTGGCGCCGCCTTCGCCCTGCGGGCCGCGCTGGAGAGTGCGGTCGCCGACTACCTCGCCGCCCGCAACGCCCCCCGCGCCGTCCGCTCGGGCACCAAGCGGATCGCGTTCCTCTGGCTCCGCGGCTGCGCGGAGCCGGAGACGGCCCGCCGCGCCAGGGCCGTGTGGTGCCGGCTCTGCCTGGGATGCCATTACCACCAGTACGAGATCGGACCCACCGATGACCAGGTACGCGCTTGGCGTACCGAAGTGGTCACCGTGGTGGCCTTGTTGTCCGTTTGAAGCGGCTCGAGCGCCGTTCTCTGCTACCTCTGTTACCGGGGAAAGCGGGCTCCGGCCTGCGACAGCGCGCGCAGCGCTGGGGGAGAGGAACACACGTGAGTACGACATCACGAGACGCGGCCATCGCCGCGGAGCAGAAGGCCGTCGACCGCGCCTACGCCTGCTACGAGGCGCGACTCGCGGAACTGACCGGGCCGATGGCGGCGACGGCCTCCGCAAGTGGGAAGGACAGCATCGCGGTCCGCAAGGAGGCGGAGGCCACGGCGGAGAGCTATGGCGGCCTCGGGGGAGCAGCCCTGGTCATCAGCCGGGTCGACGTCCAGGAGCCGGGGGACGCCGAGCCGGAGACGTTCCACGTCGGACGCCGATCCGTGTTCGACCCCGAGAACCGGGATCAGGTGGTGGTCAACTGGACCAACCCGATCGCCGTACGCTGGCACAACGCGCTGCCGGAAGCACCCGGCGAGGTGCGGCTGCGGCGACAGCTGCGTTGCGTCGAGCGCACGGTCGAGGACTACCGCGACGAGATCAACCGCGCCGGAGCGGCGCAGACCGGTGAGACCCGGCCCGCAGCGTCGACGCCGGACCGCGAGTCGGCCGTCCCGGCAGCGTCCGACGAGGACATCGCCGTACCGGACAGCGCTCCGCACGGACCCGGAGCACTGGAGGAGACGGACGGTCCCTCGCAGGCAGCGGAGGAAGCCGCAGCCGGTCGACGACTTCCTGCTGCGCGAACTGCGCCGCTCCCGCGGAGGACGGATGCGGGACATCGTCGAGACGATCCGACGCGACCAGATGGCCCTGGTCACCGGGGCGCCCGCGGACATCCTCGTCATCCAGGGCGGCCCCGGAACCGGCAAGTCGGCGGTCGGCCTGCACCGCGTGACCTGGCTCGTCAACAACGGCCACTTCCCGCCCCAGGACATCCTGGTCGTCGGGCCGCACCAGAACTTCCTCGACTACGTGGGCCGTGTACTGCCCACCCTCGGCACCCGCGACGTCACCGCGGTGCAGCGGGCGCGGCTGTGGGAAGGGGAGATCCGCGGCACCGACTCCGTCGCCGCACGGCTGGTGAAGTCCGACGAACGGATGGCGGCCGTCCTGCGACGACGAGTGGAGAGCGAGTGCCGGCCGGAAACCCTGGACGCCCTGGTCTCCGAACCCTCGCACGCCCAGGACGAGGCGGCCTTCGTCGTCACCGTGGGCAGTTCGGCCCTCCGCATCCCGGGTTCGGAGGTGCTCGGACTCCTCCAGAACGCCCGCGAGAGCGCCGGAGCGTACCGGGTGCGCAGGGACCGCTTTCGCACCCTGCTGGTCGACCGGCTCCTGACCGAACTCGTACGGATCGCCCCGCGCCGTAGCCGGGACCGGACCGTTCGCCGCGATCTGGAGCGCAACAGGCAGGTCACCGCCCTCGTCGAGCGAACATGGCCCGCGCTGAGCCCCGAGGAAGCGCTGCGCAGCCTGCTCGACTCGCAAAGCAGGTTGCGCGAATGCGCCGAGACGGACCTCGACGAAGAGGAGCAGGCCGCCCTCCGACGGCCGAGGGCGGACAACGCGGACGACGAACTCTGGACCCAGGACGATCTCGTCTGTCTCGAAGAACTACGCTTCCTGATCGCCGGCGACACCCCGCAGCGATACCGGCACATCGTCATCGACGAGGCCCAGGACCTGACCCCGATGCAGGCCCGGTCACTGCGCAGGCGCTGCCCGACCGACTCCATGACGGTGCTCGGTGACCTGGCTCAGGCCACCGGTCCGCACGCTTACACCGGCTGGGAGCGGCTGGGAGGACTCCTCTCCGACCACGGGGACTGGCGGGTGGCGGAGCTGAACACCAGCTACCGGGTGCCCGCGGAGATTATGGAGTTCGTGGCACCCCTGGCACGAGCGGTGGCGCCCTCTCTGCCCTACCCGACCGCTGTACGGGTGGCCGGTGACGATGCGGTGCGGCTCGTTCCGACGAACCCCTGGGACTTGCTGGAGGAGGCCACGGACCGTGCGGTCCGGCTCGTCGGCACCGACGACGGGCAGTCCTTGCGGTCGATCGCGGTCGTCGTACCCGACGACTCCGACTGGCTCGACGAGGTCCGCCGACGCGTGCACGGCGTGGACGGCATGACCGAGGAGCAGCTGCGCACGGTGTCCGTGCTGCCCGCCGCAGAGGCCAAGGGCATGGAATTTGACCACGTGCTGGTCTTGGAACCGTCAACCATCGCCGACCGCGGCCCGGCCGGACTGCGCCAGCTGTATGTCGCACTGACGCGCAGCACGCAGACGCTCACCGTCCTGCATACGACGCCGCTGCCCCGAGAACTCAGCCCCACCGACGCATACGAGGACGACAACGCCCCTGTGTCCGCCTCCTCCCCGCCTTCGGCGTCCGGCGCGGCTTCGCCTTCGGCGACCGCCGCCACGTCGCAGAGCCCCGGTACCCAGGACGGGGAGGAACTGCCGGTCGGTACCCCTGTCAAGGTGCGCGTGCTCGGCCCGGGACCGGGCGCCCACTGGAAGGTCAAGGCCCTTGCTCCGGCGACCGAGCGAACCCTGCTGCTCGTATCCCGGCACGGGGAATCCGCGCCGAAGGCCGGTTCCCGGCTTGATGCCTGGGTGACGCGGAACGAGGGGCCGGTGAGTCTCGTCGCAGCCGGTGACTTCGGCCGCAAACCCATCAGCGCCCGCATGGCTCCGCGCTACCTGGGAGCACTCGGCGCCCTCCAGGACATCGTTGAGGGCGACGGCACAGCGCCGCCCGGAACCGCGGACCGTCTTTCGGAGCTGAAGGGCATGGCCAACCGGTGCCTGCGCCGGGACCGGGTCGACTGGCTCAGCGTATGGCGCATCCTGGGGTCTGCGGACCGGGTCCGGCTGAGCGCCTTGGCGGACCTCGCCCAGCGCACACGTCACGCCGTCACCTCGGGAACGCCCGACCTGGACACGGCCCTGGCGTCCGACCCTGCCTTCGACCACTGGGTCGGCCCCCTGTCCCAGGCGCGCGAGGAGCTGTCCCGTCGGTTCGACGGCGAGCCCGCTCACCGGACGGAGACCGCACCGGAGCCCGCCCGCACGGTGCCGCACGGCTCGGACCCCGAACAGCAGGACGGGACCGGGACCGACGACACGCCGCCGACCGACCAGGCGACGTCACCGGAACCCGCGACGAGGCACGAGCAGAAGGACACCGACACCATGGATACTGCCGCTCCCACGGACACCTCCGCGCCCGAGCCCACCGGGCAGCCAGTGTTCGGCGAGGCCCTTGCACGTGAATTGAGGGTCGGTGCGGAGGCCGACAGAGTGTGCAACACCCATGAAGCCGTGCGCTTCGAGCTCAAGGCTGCTCTTCTGAGGGCCGGCCTACGCCCCTCGGACTCTCCGGCCGCCGATGTCGTCGTGGACGGTCCGAAGGGCTTGTTCCTCTACGAAGTGCTGGGTGCGGGCCGTTCGACCTACGCCGACCTGCGCGCAGGCGCGGTACGTCTCATGGAGATCGAGTACCTGTCGTCCCGGGCCATCGACCAACGATACCTCGTCCTGTCCGAGCCACCGGCGGATGATTGGACAGCGGCTGCGATGAAGGACGTTTTCGGAGTGGGCACTGTCTGGAGGGTCCTGGACGGATGGCAAGGACCGGACGCGCGCGTCGCCTTGCACTCACCGGAGTGAGCCCTTCGACATGCCCTCGGCCCCGCTGCTCCACGCGGCGGTGGCTCCAACCCGCGGTAAAAAGCCCAAACTTGGTGCTCTCTGCCACCAGCGGTTAATCTCGGTGCGCGCGCCTAGCGAAATCCCAAACGGCGTGCTCCCGTGCGTCGTTCCGTCCGGGCTCTTACGGTTCTGATGGAACGTGACGGCCAAGCCGGTGCGCGAGGCATCTCGGACGGCGTCCGTGATGCGGTCGAGGAACGAAGGGGAGTTGGGATGGAACGGAAGCTGTTGCTGGCGAGCGTGGCATTTCTCCTGGCGGTGATCGTCGCCCTCTTGGGAGGGATCGTGAAGAAGGCAGCCGGCGCGCCCTTGCCGGGAGCAGTCCAAACAGGTGCCGCCTCCTTCGCGGCCACCCTCACGCTCGCTCTCCTCTTCCTCTCGACTCTCGGGCTGGTGTGACGATGGATCAGCGACGCGCGTGGAGCGGTACAGCGGGCTTCGGAGGGCCGCTCGCCGGGGAGGGAGCGGGACCCGTCCAGATCCGACGGCTGACGAGGAGCCTCGCTGATCGAATGAGCACGCAGAGTGCCTGCCGAGTCGCCCTCGGCCTGATCTACGTGAGGAACCAGGCACAGAACGGCTTTTCCCGAGCAGAGGAGAACCAAGGCGAGGGAGGGGCAGGCGAGCGGCCGCCATGGAGCTGGCTCGTCGCCCAGGCCGCGAAATCTTCGCCGCTCGGGCCACACGTCAGACGTTGTGTGCGTGCATGGCTGATGCCGGCATTCGGCACGGAGGGGTGGGAGGCCGTCCAGGACTTCGTACCGCACCTCCCCCCGACGGTCGACGAGCAACTGCGAGCTCTGGTCACGGAGATCGACCGGGCCGACCGAGTGGTGGAGCTGCTGGAGCAGTGCCTGGACGACCTGTCCGCCGCGCAGGCCAGAGGGGGTCACTACTTCACTTCGCGGGACCTGGTGCGCCTCATGGTGGGAGCGGTCGCGCCGCAGAACGGAGACCGTGTCCTCGACCCGGTGTGCGGGTCGGCGGGGCTACTGGCGGAGGCTGAGCGCTATGTGAGGGAGCGCACCGGCCTGCAGCCCAACTTGATGCTGACGGGCCGGGACCTACACGCCGACACGCTGCAGATCGCGCGGCTGAACCTTGCCGCGCGCGGCATCCGGGCCGACCTGGGAGCGCCCACCGACAGTCTCAGCCGGCCCGTCGACGACCCGTACGACATCGTGATGGCGAACCCGCCGTTCAATCTGTCGGACTGGTCGGTCGATCGCCCTCTTGGCGACGATCCGCGCTGGGCGGGCACGGTCCCCCCACGGGACAACGCGAACCACGCGTGGATGCTGCACATCGCACACGCCCTCGGACCGCAAGGAAGGGCGTCCGTCCTGATGGCCGACGGCGCCGCCACCGGACTGCGTCCATCGGAGCAGCGCATCCGTGAACGCCTGGTGCGAGAGGACCTCGTCGAGTGCGTCATCGCACTGCCGCCCGGACTCTTCCCCCATGTGCGCATCCCCTGCTGCCTGTGGCTGCTGAACCGGGACAAGAGTCCTCACCGGGGCTGGGGAAGCGCCGACCGCCGTAAAGAGGTTCTGTTCGTCAACGCCCGCAGCGCATTCGAGATCACATCCGGCTCCCGGCAGCGCCGCCTCGCCGCCGACGGAGCGGACAGGATCCTGCGCACCCTGACCGCATGGCGGGGAGCACCGACCGAACAGGGTGGGGCGACGGCTCGGTACGAGGACGAATCCGGCTGGTGCACCTCCATGTCCACAGCGGCTGTCGCGACCGCCGGGTACGTTCTGCTGCCGGTGACCCACGTTCTCGAACCAGCCGACGAACACGTAGCAGCGAGGGAGCGGGTTGAGGAGCTCAAGTGGGAGCTCTACGACAAGTTCGAAGAGTCTTACGCACTGGAACAGGACCTGCGACGCATCCTGGATGGACTGGACGAACTGTGAAGGACGCTTTTACCGTGGCCAACCACAGTCACCCCGACCAGCCGAAGGCATGGCCGACCACAAGCCTGGAGCACCTTGCCAAGGACCTCCACGTGACGTACGGCATCAGCGACCGCGGACTTCCTGACCACCAGGGAGTCGTACGGGCCGGGGACATCCGGGACGGCCGCATCGGCACCGACCAACCCGGTTGCGAGGGCGGGGTCGTGCTGCCGGAGACACGGGCGACTCTGAAGCGCGACGACCTGGCCGTGGTGCTCGTGCGCCGGGTTGGCGAGGCGGCACTCGTCACACGGGAACACGAAGGCTGGATGGCCACCCGTGGGGTCGGCATCGTCAGATCGGAGAACGCGCCGCACGTGGCCCGGTGGTTGCGTATCTGGCTGAGGACACCTCGGGCCCGGGCATGGATTCAGCAGCACGTCTCCGCCCACGTCGAACCGACCCTGAGCATCGATGCGCTGAGAAAGATGCCTGTGGCGGTCCCACCACGCGAACAAATCGAGAAGCTCCACGAACTGGTAACGCTGATCGAGGACAAGACGAGGCTCAACCTGTCCATCGCCGCCGATGCGGTCGCCTTGGCGGATGCTCACTTCGCCATCTTGAATCGGCACCGTGGATCATGGCCGACCTGCGGTCTCGCCAGGGTCACGCGCGCGTCATCAGGTAGGGCCGCGCCGTCCACCCCTCCCGAGGACGGCGTCGACACTGGCTGGGCCGCGCCGTCCGACATCCTGAACGCGCGTCTGCCGTACCTCGGTAGTCCAGGCCGCAGGCACCTTGCTGCGCCGAGCGACGTGTGCGAACCGGGAACCATCCTGATCGCCACCAGACCGGAGGGGGCGAGTGCTGTCGTCGCCACGCGGCCCGTCGCCGCAGGCCGCAGCGTACTGGCGGTACGTACTGGCGACGACCCAGCGAACCGCTGGTGGCTCCTGCACGAGTTTCGGCTCAGAGGCCGGGAACTGTCCGCAGTCGCTCAGGGCAGGCAGGCGCGTGAGATCACGAAACGAGCATTCTCGCGGCTGGAGGCCGCCTGGCCCGAGGACGCCGTACGGCAGGAGTTCTATCGTGTGGCTCAGCCGTTGCACCAGGTAGCACAACAGCGGGTCGAAGAGAGCGTGACCTTGAACGAAGCGCTCATGGCGCTGCTGAGTGCCCTACCGTCGGGGGCGGATCGACCGTTGCACTAGGGCAATCCCGGCCTCCGGCACTGCCCTGTTCCGGGGCCGAAGGGCGGTGCCTGGTGGCATCGCCCCGGGCGGTCACGCGGATGAGTGAAGAATCTCCCACGGTGTCTCCGCCAGGAACGCCGACGGCCGGCCACGTGAGAGCCTCCCGCACCGTCTCGACTCGGGAGGACGCACGCACATCGCCAATGCCCCCGACGAGCGTCCACCCCATGGCCCACTTCTGAGAGAAGGGCACATGAAACACGAGTACGAGGCGAAGTTCCGGGCCGTCGACGCTGTCGGCCTCCAGGTGAGACTGACCGCCGTCGGTGCCGTCCAGGCGTTCCCCCGCACGCTCCTGACCCGCAGGATCTACGAGAACGACACTTTCGAGCACGGGACTTGGATCCGTCTCCGGGACGAGGGCACCCGGTCGACGCTCACGCTCAAGCAGGTCACCGACGGCACGAGGATCGACGGCACCAAGGAGATCGAGACCGAGGTCACTGATCTGCACGCCACGGCCGACATCCTGCGCCGGGTCGGGCTCACCGAGGTGCGTTACCAGGAGAACTACCGCGAGGAGTGGCGCTTGGGCGAGGTCGCCTTCGACTTCGACACCTGGCCCGGCTTCCCCACCTTCCTGGAGATCGAGGGGCCCGACGAGGCATCGGTCCGGCAGGCCGCCGCGCTGCTGGACCTCGACTACTCCAAAGCCCGCTTCGGCAGCGTCGACGCGATCTACAAGAGCGAGGCGGGCCGCGACATCCTCACTGAGCCGACCCTCCTGTTCTCCGACGTCGAGAAGTACGAGGACGCTTCCTCGACGCCTCGACGCAACTGAGCAGGTAGGCGGACATCCTTGCTCACGGAATCCGCCCCAGCAAACCACTCAGGGGCCCGACCCGCTCTCGCGAATCAAGCCCCTGACCTGGTATTTCTCTGTCGGGGTGGCGGGATTTGAACCCACGACCTCTTCGTCCCGAAGCAACTTGGGTGGGGGCGCTGCCTTGAGCTGGTACGGCGCTCACCTGGGCTGATGGTCCGTAGGCGTTCGCGGTTGTTCGCCGACGTTCGCTGGCATTGTCACGCAGTTAGACACTCACCCGGTACTTCTCCTCGTTTGTGGAAAACACGCGGCCAGAGCAATAGGCCATCCAGCAGACTGGCGGCCATGGACTGGATCTCACCCGTCTCCGGACTCGTTGGCGCCCTGGTGGGTGCGGGATTGTCATACCTCGGTACACACCGGGCGCAGGCTAAGGCACTGGCTGATGCCCGCCTGGCCCGCCTCCAGGCCAAGCAGGACCAAGCCGTAACCACATTGGCCGAGACTTTTGGTGATCTTCAGAAGCATGTCCGGGAGGTCCCAGGCGACTGGGAGCCGGGGATGGACGCCGGGGCGACCGCCGCCGTCACGGCGGCACGACAGGCGTGGGATGAGAAACTGCAAGATTTCATTGCGCCGGCCCGGTTGGCCATCGGGGTCATCCGGGACAAGAAACTGCGCCGCCGCCTCAACGAGACCATGAACCTGCTGGAAGAGTGGGACAGCGGGCTGGTGTATGCCTTCCACGGCCGCTCCCGCGCCGGAGTGCTGCGCGGGGTGATCGCCCATGCTGTGGAGTGCGTAGGAACGTGGCAGCGGGAAGAGGCACTGCCCGAACCTAACCACGCCTTCCGGGAGGCGCGGGAGTCCATGCAGGCCAAGCGGGACGAGTGGGAAGCCATCGCGGAGGCCCAGGAGGAAGACCGGCTCCGGCGTCGTGCCGAGCGCGACAGTGCAGGCACGCCGCCTCCCCCCGTGGTCGGGTGATGTGAGCTCCGGCGGCCATGGGCCCCCAGGATGGGCAACGAGCAATGACCTCGCGCTCTCAGCTTGGGAAGCTGCGATCATTTGGGGGCGGTTCGGGCACTGACATTGCCGAACGGATGGATCGTGGTCTCGCAGGGGTGGGCCGCTTTCCCGTTGATTTCCCGCTGTTCCCCGCTTGATCTGGTGCGCTTGTGGTGCGGTCGAGCAGCAGCCCGGCCACCGGACAAGGAGTGGTTTTAGGCGAGCCGCCGGGAGCAAGCGCCACGCTTCGGGAAAATGCCCGCGCCCTCGTCTGCCAGTCCTTCATGATGATGGGCATGCACCCTCGGGACGAAGAGATATGGCGGGCGATCGACAAGGGCCTCCGGGCGATCGACTGGGCGGCGTGGTTCGGTTGCCCAGAGGGCGCCGACTATCTCTCCCCTGCAGGTCACGAGGTGACCGCCCGCGCGGTGGCCGGGCTCACCGCGTTCTTCGACAGCCGCTGGCTGCCCAAGGCTGTGACCCCCTCGCCCGCCTCTGGCCGGGCCAGCGACACATTCGTCGGTCTGGGCCGGGCTGCCCCGGTACTTCAGTTCATGAATGGAGCCGAGCGGGGAGCATGGGTGGAGGCTATTCGGTGGTGGGCCGCGTACGCCTATCTGGAGAAAACCGAGGTGCCCGGCTTTGCCTCGGTCAGACGGGACGCCCGCCGCGACGTCACCCTGTCCCGGTTCCTGCACACCCAGACGCAGGCTCGGCTTGCACTCATGGGGGCGGCCCGCGGACTCCCGGTCGAGTTGGAGCCGGCAAAAGCCAGCGGCGGCCCCGGCGACGTCCGTATTGGTCCGGTCTTCATCGAGGTCGTCACCTTCGCTGAGGACCAAAGGTTCCAGGACTACGAGAAGTTCCGCCAGAACTGCCGGGGCCACCTCCTCACCCTAGACAGGGGCCGCGACATCTACTGGGAAGGAGACCTCCCCGAACTCCTCAACGACGACGACTTCGAAACTTGGAAGAAGCGGACCGAAGATGCCGCCCAACAGTGCACGGCCTCGGAGGCCGCAGTCGACGTCGTCAGCAGCGCCGGGAGGCGGCTGACCGTCCATCCAGGGACGGCCCCCCAGGGCACCACACTGACCGGGGACACCGTAGAGAGAGACCAGGGCAAGCGGCTTTTGGGCAAGGTACGCGGCAAGTGCGCCAAGACACAGGGAGCGGGCACTGCGTGGATCTGGGTGGAGGACCACAGCGGCCTCTTCCACTTCCCGACACCCTTCGCCGACATGTCGCTCGCTGCCAAGACCGACGCGCTCGCAGAACTGCTCGGACCACTCCTAGGGGAGTATGTCCACGTCGCCGGGATCATCGTCTCGAACGCGGCCCGCCGACGCCTGCCGCTCCCGCCGAATGAGGACGCGCCCCGCCCCGCCGCGCAGGGCTTCCGAAGGGGGCTGCCCCTCGACCGGGTCCGTGAGACGTTCGTGATCCCCCGGCGAATCCTTTTGCCGGAACAGACCAGCCTAATAGCCAGAATGTGCGATGTTGAAGCTGCTGCGCTCGACTGGGCTCTAGGGAAGCTCGGTGTTCCCGGGGGTATGACATCGCTGCTGGCCGTCTCCTCGACGCCGCACCGCGTTTCTCCGCTGTGGACGCCGTAAGCCGACCTCGGCGGTAAGGGGCGTGAGGCTTCACCTCGCTGGCGATGCTCCACTCGCTTCGCGGCGGCGCCATAAATCGCACCACAACAGTTCTGAGTCAGCACCGCTTTAGGAGAGAGGCTGGGGCGTCGAGTCGGCGACCTGCGGCTTCGATGCCTGACGAGTTGCCCGGCAACTCGACCTCCAGACACCCTTGTTAACCGTGGCTGACCGCTGTATCTGGCACGGCAGTGGCACGAAGCTTAGCCGACGACAGCCAGCCACGATGGCGAGTGCGCCGACCGACCACGCGCGCGTGTGACTCGCTGCACCCCCACCAGCCTCAGCCACGCCATCGGGGTGTGACGTCAACCAGAGCAAGCGGTCACGGCCGGCCCGTGACGACGGTCGGAGCCCTCAGCTTGGGAATCACGAGTACCCTCCCGCGTTGGTACTGCTTTGATCAGCTCTTAATCACGAGATGAGGCTTGTGCCTCCCTGGGAAGGCACCGTGGTTGACCGCTCCTTGCCGACGCGTTTGGCATGCATCTGGCACGGCCTGCGTCGCTTCCGGCTCCTAGCCATTAGGCTGCACGCTGCGATTCTCCGCGACACTCCGTGAGGTTTCGCGCTTCCTCTTGGACGTCATCCATCTAAAATTTCCGTCGCCGATTATTCCGGTGACCTCTGGCAGAATCAACCTATTCCCAAAAATTGCATACTCTACGCCTGTCCGCTGTATCTGCGCTGTGTGTAGAATGTCAAACTCCACGCACCGGAAACCCTTATACAATTCTTCGGTGATGCGTTTATTGGCGTCGTAAGTGAGAAGCCACCTCAGGGGAGTTTGGCGCAGCAAGTTCGCCAGCTCTTGGTGGTCTTCTCCTGTTAGTGAATCGAGGTAGAGCCTGTCTCCCTGAATGATGTAGGGCGGATCCACATACATCAAAGTTTGGTCGCTCTGCGGCTCAAGGTGCCGAATGAAGGAGCGTGCATCCATTTGTGAGATAGTAACGCGTTCGCGCAATTTTGCCAGATGATCGATCCTCTCAATCAGTGAGTCTCGATTAAATCTGGCATCGATCTTCCAATTTCCGGTCTGGTCGAGCCCACCGATCGGGCGCGCTCGCAGGATCCCGGATCGATTGCACCTATTCAGAAAGAATGTTGAAAAACCGAGTTCGATGTCAGATCGACCGGAAGGATTATTGTAGATATCTGCGTGACGATGCCATTCGTCGATGGTTACTTTTGCTGAGGCGACTGCTTCGGTGAGACTGTCGGAGTCAAAAAAAATGCAGCGCCACAGGGCTGCGACGCCTGGATCTAGGTCATTGATGTGAATGTGGTCTACTTCGTTGTCAACAAGAAGACGCAATGCGGCGCCCGCGCCCCCGGCAAAGGCTTCAGCGTACGATCGGGGACGCGGGCGTTGTCGCGAAAGGAGGTGCGCGATATAAGGCGCTAGGCGCGCCTTTCCTCCTGGATATCGCAGAGGACTGATATACCTCATCGCTTCTTCTTCTCGATAAGTTCATCGATCTGCGTCAGCAGGGGGCCGTAAGCCAAGCTAAGTTTCCGGACTTCGGATGTGAGTGGGCTGGACTGCCAGTTGTGCACAAACTGGTGGAGGGTCTTCAGCACAAGTGCTCCTTCGTCCTTCTGTGAGAAGCGCCAAGCATCCTTGAGCGCCGGGTTGTTCTGTGCCGGATCAACCTGATGGAGCGCGGCACCGATCCGGCTCTTAAGGTCGCCCTGGCCCCGGCTCCAGCCGAGTTGATGCGCAGCGTCAAGAACTACGATGTCCACTACGATCCGCACCATGATAGCTGCGATGTTTGGCATCTCGTCGATGCTGAGCCGCTTCGCCTCCTGGAAGACCTCCGAAGTGCGAATGCTTACATTATGCAATGAAACGCTTTGAAATAGCCGCTTCTCGAAGTCTGGCCGTCTGCGCCTAGGAGGCTTCGGGGTCTTCGGCTCCGGCGTCTCGTTGGCCTCGACTGACTCTGCGCTGCCAGCGGGGTTGGTGGTTGAAAACCTCTGCGGTGTATCGAGTCGATCTGCCAGCCGCGGCAAGTCCTCCTCGACTTTCTGCAGGTAGGTAGTCCGCTGATCCTTCGTTTTGATCTTATCCACCGAATAGGAACCGGCCAGATCATGGAACAGGCGGGAGAGGATTCGGTGCATCCGCTCTTTGGGGAATTCGGAAATGACTGAATCTCCATCAAACGAGATACCCAGTCTCTTTCGGATGTCCGGGTCTCCGATCATTCGACCCAGGTTAGTGATCCTGTTTTCCCGGACGGTTGCAACATCGGCGATGAGGTCGACGTCGTCCGCGAACCATGCATTCATGGCTTCCGTGAGGAGTCTAGCTTTCTCAGTGGAATTCGAGCGGCCGCTAAACCTGCTTACCTCTGCGGAGTCCCACTTTACGACACCGACGCCCTTGTTCTCTCCGGTGTGTCTGAGCTTGATCCACGGCGCGGCTTGCTGCCGGCTTTCTGCGATAATGCACTGAACCCGCCGAGGGACTTCTGCCTTTGCGGCGATGGCGGCAAATTTCCGCTGCAGCTGAACATTGGGAGCCAGGCCAGGTTTGTGGAGCAGCTTGAGCGTTGCGATCCTGCGGTTGCCTTCAAGGACAACATTTATGTCACCATCGGGCATGACTACGATCAGTTCAGTCGGGTTGAGGCCTCTTTCGGCGATGCTCCTGGCCAGCCGCAGGATCTTGTCCGTATCCTTATCGAGGATGGCGGCGATCGATTCTTCGAGACTGCTAGTTGGCTGTGCGTGCCGAGGGTTCAACTCGTCCAAGGTCAGAGACGTCACATGCATGCTTGCTTGTTTCATGCCACTCATAGTCCTCGCCGCCCCCTTGCGGTGCACCACATTTTCTGGCAGGCAGATCATACGTGGGCTGATGACCTCATTGCTATACAGATGATTTTTCGCCAGGTGGCCTGTAATCGTCTCTCGCAAGGTCGGCGGAGCGGGCTTGACCGGTGTCCTGCCAGGTTTGGGGCCAAGCATGATCAGGGGGTCGTACGCTGGCCGGCAACTCGGGCAGGCTGTGATCCTGCCCGGAACTTGAACGAGTGGCCCGCTGGTCTTGCTCGAGGCGGGCCCCGAACCGAGGAGGTGGCTAAAGCCGTGGAGCCGACCGCCCCAGCCACAAAGGGTGTCTCCCCACTTCATGCCCGCAGCCGCCGAGCGCGCCGCCGGGCGCGGCCAGCCGGGGCGAAGACAGGAGGCGGGCCGCGCCGTAGAGGCGGCGCGCGCCCGCGCCGTGCGCGGGCCTTGAACCAGTAGAGAAAGTTGTAACTCAAGTGGCGTTGGGGATGCACCAAAGCGGAGCTACGTACTGATCCGGGCGTCTGAAGAGCAGGAGTTGGCGCAGGTCGCTGCGCTGGGTGCCGTTGAGGCTCAGGGCCTCGGTGAGGTGGCGGAACGTCGTGTGGGTGATTCCGCGGGCGTGGGCCTCTGACTCGAACTGGTCGAGTTGGCGCAGCACCGCTTCCGTATCGAGTGCCGCTGGCGGCTGGTTCTTCAACCAGGTGGCCTTATTGCGCTCGTAGTCGATTTCCGAGAAACCGCAGACCTCGCGGCTGTGGGCCTCGGCTTCGTCCAGGGTCGTCGTCGCCATGATGGCTCGGGCCAGAGCGTTGTGGCTCAGAGCCTCGTCCAGGTCGACTTCGTGTAGCTGTGGGCTCGCGTCTGTGAGCGGTACGGGCAGGCCGGCGTCGCGTACCTCGCACGTACCGCGGACTCCTCGGGCCGTCGCCGCGAGCATGCCCGTGGCTTCGGATGGGTGCCATTCCAGGACGCTGCTGATCGGGGCTACGTCCTCCGCCGTGAAGGTGTGGACGACGGGGCCCAGGAGCGAGCGAAGGTCGTCTGCCGACAGTTCGCCGTCCAGGCCGGGGCCGGCGACCAGGAGTCGGACAGGGGCGTCTACGCGGCAGCACGCTGCAAGGGTCAGTGCGTCGGCGAGTGGGCTCTTGAGGGTCGGTTCGTCGCCGCGGGCGAGGATGTCTCCGCCGACGTCCAGGAGGTCGATCGACTCCGGCGTCAGGTGGGCGATCAGCTCCTCCAGCTGGTTCGTCACGCCTTCGGCTCCGTGCTGTGGGTCGAGTAGGGCGAACGTCTGGGGAAGCTCGGCTGCGAGGCGGGGGAGGGTGGACCCTGCGGGAGCGATCGGGCGGGCCGTCGCCGGCACTGACCGGACGGACCGGGTGATGGCTTCGAGGCCGGTGAAGTCGTCTGCGCTGCGGGGGCCCGGTACGGGGTCGACCAAGAGGCGGTCCCACGCGTAGGTGAGGATCACCGCCTGGTCCTCGTCGCCGTACAGGGCGGCGTGAAGCATTGCGGCGGCGACTGCGTCGCCCCCTCCTCCTGCTGCGACGATCAACCGCGTCATGTGGTCAACATTACGGGTTCTGGTATTAGCCACTCACTCTATAGTGGCTAGAGGCCATAGCCACTTGGACGAGGAGGAGTCGTGCCGCAGATCGAGGAGGCGCAACCGAAGTATCTCCAGATCGCTCACCACATCCGCGATCAGATCCTTCGGGGTGACCTGCGAGCGGGTGACGAGGTGCCGTCGGAACGGCAGTTGGCCGCTGACTGGAAGGTTTCCCGTCCGACCGCGGCACGGGCCTTGGAGGCGCTGAGTCATCAGGGGCTCGTCGAGAAGCGGCAAGGCTCGGGGACGTACGTGCGGAGTCTGGAAGTCAACCGGCGTGCGCGGGAGTTGTACGGCCGGGCTCGTCAGACCGGGAAGATCTACACGCCCGGTGAGTACGCGGTGATCACCTCGGCCGGCTGGATGGACGCCCCGGATCACGTTGCTGAGGCTCTCGGGTTGGTGAAGGACCGCCGGGCCGTCCATCGCCGGCGCGTGACCAACAACCAGGACGGGCCCATCACGTTGTCGACCTCCTGGTTCGCGCCCGATGTCGGTCAGCGCGCGCCCAAGCTCACGGATCCCGGGCGGATTCAGGAGGGGACCCTGATGTACGTCGAGAACACGACAGGGCGGCAGGGGAGTTACGCCGAGGACCGGATGTGCGCTCGAGGCGCCACCGACGAAGAGGCCGCCGACCTGAATCTCGAGCCGGGCTCCGCCGTGCTGGTCGTTCACCACGTCGTCTACGACATGCAGGACCGGCCGTTGGAGTTCGCCGAGGCGACGTACCCGCCGCACCGTTGGGCGTTCGAGCAGGGGTATCCGCTGACGTGACCTGACAGACAGTCAGTTGCGCGAACCGCTTGCGCGCCACAAGTGGCCAATGCCACTATCCAGTAAGTGGCTAAGGCCACTTACTGGAAGGGGGCACGGCGTGGCAGGTCGGCGACCGGATCAGGGCACGCGTTCAGCATGCCGAGGATGCCGGGGACGCGGTTGGAAGTGCGTCGGTTCGCGTACGTCGGTGGCGCTCGCCGCCGCCAACGACCGCACCCGTGTCTCATCGAAGCGGCGCTGCCTCGACTGCGACGGCAGCGGCAAGGAGTGAGCGCGGATGACCTACCGGTTCAACCGCTGTCCCAGCGAGGAATCACCGTGGCTCGGGGCGTTGACCCTGCACCCGATTCCGGAGTCCGTCCCCCGGGCTCGGCGCTGGTTCCGAAAGTTCATCGCCCCGTACAACCCGGCCTGTTCGGTCGACGACTGCGCGCTGCTGATCTCCGAGCTGGTGACGAACGCCATTCTGTACGGGCGTGCTGACGAGGAGTGGTGCGTACGCGTGGAGTGGTTCCGGGAGGGAACCTCGCTGCGTGTGGAGGTGCACAACCCCGGCTTTCCGGTGAACGTGCGTCTTCGCCGGCCGGACGCCGACGACGCCCACGGGCGCGGACTGCTCTTGGTCGACTCCATCGCGGAGTCCTGGCACTCCGGGCCCAGCCGCTTCGGCGGGACGGTGGTCGCCTTCCTGATGGCCGATGCGTGGCCTGCCTGAGCCAGGCGTCCCCCGCTCCTACACCTGCCCGGGGATTGTCGCTAGTCTGGTTGACCAGTTGACTTGGCCAATCTCGACGGGCGGCGTGCATGGGATATGAGGTGGAGGCCCCCAAGTACGTGCGCCTCGCACAGACCATTCAGGGCCGCATCGAGGACGGCACGTACCCGCCCGGCACCCGTGTCCCCAGTGAGAACCAGCTTGTGCAGGCGTTCGGAATGTCCCGGCCCACGGTCGTGCGGGCTCTGGAGCTGCTGAAGCGTGACGGCTGGCTGGAGTCCCGGCAGGGGTACGGAACCATCGTGCGCGGGCGTCCTGCGGACGTCGAGGAGAGGGAGCGCCGCGGGCGGGGTGTGCTGGCTCGGGACGAGTCGCAGACTCCCGGACGGCTCGTCGAGGTCGCGGAAGTGCCGGTGCCGACTCGTGTGGCCTCGGTTCTTGGTCTGCCCAAGCGTGCCAAGGTTCTGATGCGTCGCTTCCTGGTCGAGGAGGACGGCGAGGCTGTGGAGCTGCTCTCCTCCTACTTCCCCGCCGGCCTGGTCGAGGGCACCGAACTGGCGAGCGCTGACGCGCTGAAGTCCGGGACGCGGGCGCACCTGGAAGCACGCAAGAAGGTCCGCTTCGACCACGTGACGGAGCGGGTCTCTGCTCGGCTGCCCGACGCTGCCGAACGCGAGCTGTTGGACCTGCCGGACGGCGTACCCGTCCTGAGCATCCTCGTGATCGCCTGCGACGCCTCCGGGCGAGCACTCCAGGTGTCTGATGTGCTGCTGCCTGCCGACAGGCAAGAGCTGGAAGACACCTACCGCCTGAACTGACCCGAATCGCGGGCGTGTTCACTCTGCATGTCACTTGACAAGTCAACCTGGCATCCCTAGCTTCGGACTTGCTAAGTCAACTTGTCAGGTGGCAGGTTGCCGACTCTGAAGGAGAAATTTGTGCGTGTGATCCGCATTGACGCCTCGTCCGCCACGGTCCTGCTCACCGAGCCGCCGGCCCCGAAGGTGCGGGACCGGAAGACCGGGGAGATCGCCAAGGACGCCGTGAGCGGCGAGGCACTGATGACGGTCGGCGTCGTCTACATCGACGAGGGCGAGTCGTCGCTGATCCAGGTCACCATCCCGGAGAGCGGAGTCACGGACGGTCTGACCGTCGGAGCTCCCGTTTCTCTGCCCGGTCTGGTGGCACGTCCCTGGGAAAGCGTCTTCAACGGCCAGCAGCGGCACGGCATCGCCTACCGTGCCACCGCCGTCGCCGCGGGCGCCTTCCCGATGGCTCAGGCGGGCTGACCGACGTGACCGACCTGATGACGGTGGTGGAGGTGGGCGGGTCACTCGCGGCGATAGGCGGCGCGGCCTACGCCCGGCATGCCCACCCCGCCGCGTACTGGTCCACGGTCGGGATCCCGGCCTCAGTGGTCCGACTGCTCGCCTCGTACTCCTCGACCATGGACGCCTGCGGCCTGACCGTCGAACCGCCTCGCTGGCGGGTCCTGGCGGTCAGGGCCACCACCCGCCGGGAGATCCGGCCGGTCCCGCCGCGCCGGGGACTCATCCGGCCCACCGCGACCGGGCTGCGGATGCGGCTCCGGCTCGCTCCCGGGCAGGAACCCGCCGACGTCGCCGCCTCGGCCGAACGGTTGCGGCACGCTTGGGGCGTCCATGCCGTATACGTGCGCGACATCAAGCCCGGGGTCGTTGAACTGCGACTTGTCGGCTTCGATGTGCTGCGCAAGGTACGGATGCCTCGCCGATCCGGCGGCGGGTTACTGCGGGTGCCGGTGGCTCTGCGGGAGGACGCGACCGCGTTCGTCCGGGACTACCGCGCCGTACCCCACGAACTCGTGCTCGGTGCCACGCTGTCCGGCAAGTCCATGTACCTGCGCAACCTGATCGCCGGACTGGCGACTCAGCCCGTGGCCCTGGTCGGCATCGACTGCAAGCGCGGTGTCGAACTGTCGCCCTTCGCCGCCCGCTTCTCCGCGCTGGCCACCGACCAGCGACAGGCGGCCGAGCTGCTGCCCGTCCTCGTGAGCGAAATGGAGGACCGCTACGACCTGATCAAGGCACGGCAGGGCATCGCCCCCGGCACCCCCGACGAACTGATCACCTCCGACATCTGGGGACTGCCCGACGAGGACCGCCCGCCGCCCCTCGTGCTGTTCATCGACGAGGTGGCGGAACTCTTCCTCGTCGCGAGCAGGAAGGACGAGGACCGGCGGGACGAGATGGTCACCCAGCTCATCCGCCTCGCCCAGCTCGGCCGCGCCGCCGGCATCTATCTGGAGGTGTGCGGACAGCGCTTCGGCGCTGAGCTGGGCAAGGGCGCGACCATGCTGCGGGCCCAGCTCACCGGCCGTGTCTGCCACCGCGTCAACGACGAAGCCTCCGCCAAGATGGCCCTCGGCGACATCGCCCCGGAAGCCGTCTACGCGGCCTGCTCCATCCCCGCCGAACGGCCCGGCCTCGCCGCCGTGGGCGACACCTCCGGCGGCTGGTCCCGCATCCGCACGCCGCACCTGACCCTCGCCGACGCGGCGGCCACCTGCCGCGCCACGGCTCACCTCGCCCCCGACGTACCGGCACTCGCACCCTTCCGGCCGTCGACCTCGACCGTGCCCGCGCAGTCACTTCAGCCCGTGACCGCACCGCACCCGGCCCCGTAACCCCCTCGCCCCTCCCACGGCAGGCGTGGCCGTCCCGCGCCGAGTCCCTACCCCCGCCATGCCTGAAGAAAGGAGAGCAGCCACCATGTGCCGCGACTGCGAGGACTTCGCCCGCACCGTCCTTCTGCTGGGCCATCTCGCCATGTACGCCGAAACACCCGGCGCCGACGCGACCTTCGTGGAGGTCATGGGCTCCGCCCTGGCCGCGTCGCTGCCGGAGCCCCCGCCGGGCCTCCTCCCCGGCGAGTCGGCCTGATGCCCCGCCCCACGGTCGTGCGCGCGGACGCGGTCCTGATCCAGGCGGTCATCGCCGGGGCCCTGTCCTTCGCCCACCTCCACGACCTCGCCGCCGCTGCCGGACAGACCGGATGGAAGGCGTGGGCGTATCCAATCTCCGTCGACCTGCTCCTCGTCGCCGCCTGGCACCGACTCCGCTCCGGCGCCGCGAAAGCGTCGGCCTGGTGCTGGTTCCTCGTCGCCCTGGTCGCCTCGCTCGGTGCCAACGTCGCGACCGCCGGCCTCCTCGACCTGAACGACGTACCCGCCTGGCTGCGCATCCTCGTCGCCGGCTGGCCCGCGGTCGCCTTCCTCGGCGGGACTCTTCTCGCCCACGGAACGCGAACGCCTCCGGCAGGACCTGAAGCGGCACCGACCGCGAAGACAGAGCCGGCGCCCACGTCGACAACTCCCGAGTCATCCACCGCGCCCGTGCCGGACCCCGCCCAACCCCCCACACCCACACCCACCCCCGTGCCCGTTCCGCCCGCCCTCGTCGCCCTGGCCCACAAGGTCGCTGACGAACACAGGACCCGGACCGGCACAGCCATCGACACCTCGACCCTTCGCGCCAGGCTCGGCGTCCCGATGCCGCTCGCCGAAGCCATCGCCGCACAACTCACCTGATCACCTGATCCACGGAGGTACTCCGACCGTGCGCCCGTCCACGCTCCGCGTGCTCAACCGCGCTGCCGAGCTGACCCGCCAGAACCGCCTCACCGAAGCGATGCTCATCGCCGAACCCGTGATCCTCACCGCCGACGAGTACGAGGGCGACGAGATCCGGCGCTGGCTCCTCGACCACGTCACCGACTTCACCGGCGAGAACGACGAGAGCTGGAAGGACCTGCCCTGATGCCCCGCACCCCGCGCTTCCGCCGCGTCGTCCGCATCGGCCCCGTACAGGTCGCCACCTACTACGACGACCGGGGCCGCGAGCAGCACACCGCGGCCTGCACCGCCCCGCGCTGCGGCTTCGCCGCCGACTACGACAGCCGCGCCGCCGCCGAACTCGCCGCCCGCACCCACCGCTGCCGCGTCCGCTGAGGGAGCTCCCGTGACCGTCTCGCTGCCGCTCGTCCTGGTCCTGGGCCTCATCGCCTGGGGCACGGTCCGGTTCCTCGGCGTCCGAGTCTGGATCGTCGTCGTGATCGCACTCTTCGGCTTCCTGCTCTCACGCACCTTCCTCGCCCCGGCCATCGACTCCGGCACCCGCTCCGGCGTCGACATCGTCAACGGCACCCGCGACTGACAAGGAGATACGCAGTGTTCCGTCCCAAGCTGCCCGACGTCCCGACCCCGACCGACCTCACCCACCACCACACCCACATCCCGATGCCCTTCGCCGGCCGCACCCTCGCCCCCTACATCGGCCCGGTCGCCGCGGTGGTCGTCGTGGGCGTCGTCCTCACCGCGCTCCTGGCGGCGGTCGCCGTCACGGCCGTATCCGTGGCCATCGCCGCCGTCGTCCTGCGTTCCCTCGTCAGCAGCGCGAACAAGCGCTGACCGGCCGCCGGGGCGGCAACAAGCCGCCAAGCATCCCGCCGCCCCGGGGCCGTCCCTCCCAACCGCCGTAACAGCCGAAAGGAACTCCCATCATCACCCGGCAGACTCCGCCCCCGCTGGCGGAACTCTCCACCCTGGCCTCCCTCGGCAACCTGCCCGAGCTGGCCCGCCAACTCTCCGGCCTGGGCGGCTGCACGCACCCGATCCGCCTCGACGGCCACCGCACCGAGTACGCCGTCGACACCCGTACCGGAGTGATCGGCGCCGCCCTCCACCACCTGGACTCCACCGACCTTCCGGCCGGTCACCTCCTGGTCCGCTGCAACAACCGCCGCACCACCCGCTGCGCCGCCTGCGCAGAGGTGTACCGCCGCGACACCTTCCACCTGATCACCTCAGGCCTGCGCGGCGGCAAGGGCGTCCCCGAACACGTCTCCGCCCACCCTCGCGTCTTCGCCACCTTCACCGCCCCCGGCTTCGGCCCGGTCCACAACCGCCCCACCGGCCCGGCCCGCACCGTCCGCCCCTGCCGCTGCGGCACCCTCCACGACCAGGACGACGCCGTACTCGGCACCCCGCTCAACCCGGACACCTACGACTACGAAGCGGCCGTCCTGTGGAACGCGCACGCCGGCCTGCTGTGGCGGCGCTTCTCGATCTACCTTCGCCGGGAGGTCGCCAAGCGCGCCGGCCTCACACAGCGGACCTTCCGCGAGCACGCACGGGTCTCCTTCGCCAAGGTCGCCGAGTACCAGAAGCGCGGGGCCGTCCACTTCCACGCCGTCATCCGCATCGACGGCCCCACCGGCAGCGACACCCCGCCTCCCGCCTGGGCCACCGCCGAACTGCTCACCGACGCCATCCGCGCCGCCGCCACTGCCGCCCAGGTCGACGGCCCGACCATCGACGGCCACGCCCACACCTTCGCCTTCGGCCGCCAGTTCGACGTACGCATCATCCGGTCCGCCGACTTCGAGGGCGGCCAGGAGCTGACCGAACGGGCGGTGGCCGCGTACATCGCCAAGTACGCCACCAAGGGCGCCGAAACCGCGACCGGCGCCCTCGACCGCCCACTGAAGTTCCTCGCCGAACTCGCCCAGCTCGACATCAGCGACCACGCCCGTCGCCTCGTCCGAACCGCCTGGACCCTCGGCGCCCGCAAAGAACTCGAACACCTCCGCCTGCGCGCCTGGGCCCACATGCTCGGCTTCCGCGGCCACTTCTCCACGAAGTCCCGTCGCTACTCCACCACCCTCGGCGCCCTCCGTACCGCCCGCGCCGAATACCGCCGTGCCCAAGCCGCTGCGGTGACCGAGACCGGCAGGAAGACGACCACGCTCGTCCTCGCCCACTGGATCTACGCCGGTACCGCCCTCACCGACGCCGAAGCCTGGCTCACCGAAACCCTCCAACCCGCCCCCGGAACAGAAGGAGAGCCGACGCATGCGTGACGAAGAGCTGTTGACCGTGGGTGAAGTCATGGCTCGCCTGAAGGTGAGCCGGTCCACGGTCTACGAACTGATCCGTACCCGGCGTCTGCCCTCCGTCGCCATCGGCCGGTGCCGGCGCATCCCCGCCTCCGCCCTCGGGGACTTCATCGCAGGACAGATGGAGCGTGCTGCCTGATGACCAAGCGTCGTAGCCGCGGTGACGGCGGCCTCCACTGGGACGAGAAGAGACAGCGCTGGATCGCCACGGCGAACCTCGGCTTCGACCCGAGCGGCAAACGCATCGTGAAACGGGGGAGTGGCAAGACCAAGACCGAGGCGAAGAACAAGCTCAAGGAGGTTCTACGGGACCACGAAGACGGTCTCGCGATCGCGCCGACGAACTACACCGTTGCCGATGCCGTGAATGACTGGCTCGCGTACGGTCTGGCGGGGCGAGACCCTGGCACCGTCGAGACGTGCACGCTCCTGAGTCAGAAGCACGTCATCCCGGCCTTGGGCGCACGCAAGCTCCGCGACCTCAGTGCGGAGGACATCGACCGCTGGCTGGCGACCAAGGGGCAGACGCTCAGTACGCGCACGTTGCAAGCTGTCCACTCCTGCCTGAACCGCTCGGTCAAGAGGGCCATGGCGCGGGACAAGGTGAAGCGCAACGTGGTCGAGCTGTGCTCGGTGCCCCAGGGGCAGGCTGGGCGGCCGTCCAAGGCGCTGTCCTTCTCTCAGGCTGAGGCGGTGCTGAAGGCGGCGGAGGGCACCTCCATGCACGCGTACATCGTCGTCGCTCTGCTGACCGGCGCCCGTACCGAGGAACTGCGGGCGCTCACTTGGGACCACGTCTTCTTGAAAGGACGGCCGGACGCCGATCCGCCCCAGCCTCCGCACATCGCCGTGTGGCGCTCGGTGCGGCGTGGTGGGGACACGAAGACACGGAAGTCCCGGCGCACGCTCGCCCTGCCGGCGCGCTGCGTGGAGATTCTCTGGCAGCACTTCGAAGATCAGGGGTGGGAACGGCTCGCTGCTGGTGACAAGTGGGACGAGCACGGACTCGTCTTCTCCTCGGCCGTGGGCAAGCCGCTCGATGCCACGAACGTCCGGCGCGCCTTCCGCCAGGCGCTCAAGGATGCCGAGGGCGTCAACGCCGACGAGTGGACCCCTCGGGAGCTCCGGCACAGCTTCGTGTCGCTGCTCTCCGACCGTGGCGTCCCGCTGGAGGAGATCTCCCGCCTGGTCGGCCATTCCGGCACGGCCGTGACCGAGGAGGTCTACCGGAAGCAGATCCGGCCCGTGATCCAGACCGGCGCTGTGATCATGGACGGCATCTTCAAGCGCGCTCCGGAGCGGTAGTCACGCAGATAGACACGCACACGAAACAGGTGAGGCACCTACTGAATTCAGTAGGTGCCTCACCTGGTGTTTCACTGTCGGGGTGGCGGGATTTGAACCCACGACCTCTTCGTCCCGAACGAAGCGCGCTACCAAGCTGCGCCACACCCCGATCGTCGCTGCTTGTCGCGGCGACGTCGTTTACTTTAGCCCACCGGCGGCCGGAGGTGAAATCCGGTTTATCTGCGGTGGCGGAGCGGGTTCGGGCGGATGTGGTCCAGTGCCACGAGGAGGGCGCCCAGGGCGTAGAGGGACAGGCCCAGGAGGAGGGCGTTGCCGAGGACGCCCTTGTAGCCGTGCTGGTCGACGTCGAGGAAGGGGTAGAGGTAGCGGTCCTGGGTGCCGGGGAGGAGGAGCTCGCCGCGGGCCAGGGAGAAGGCCAGGTAGGCCAGGGGGTAGAGGAGCCACGCGGCGGCCTGGCGCAGGTGCAGGCGGCCGGGGGTGGTGAGCAGGAGCCAGTCCAGGGCCGCGGCGACGGGGACGGCCGTGTTCAGGATGTGGGCCGCGGCCGTGTGCCAGCCCGTGCCCGTGCCGTCCGTCACGGCGAACGGGCTCGCCGCGTTGGCCAGGAGCAGGTGGTGGACGAGGCCGCCGGCGGCGACGTACAGCAGGACCGCGCCCGTGAGGGCGCCCGGCAGGGGGTGGCGGGCGGACCAGGCGCGACGGGCGGAGGCCGGCATGACCAGGGTCAGCAGGATGCTGCTCTGGACCGTGAAGTGACTCAGGGGACTGGTGGCCGGGCCGCCGCCCACCAGTAGTTCGATGGTCACGCCCGTCAGGGCCAGAAGTGCGGTGAGGGCGCGGAAGCCGGCGACCAGCGGGCGGCGTACGGGGGTCAGGACGGCCGTCGCCGGGACGGGGGAATGCAGCAGTCGGGGCGGGCCCGGGAGTGCGGGGAGGTCCGGGATGTCCCTGGGTATCGGGGCTGTCATGGCCCCAAGCTAGACAGACCGGACATGGCGGGCTATGCGGGTGGGCCGTGTGGGTTACCCGGCCCGCCCCCGGCCGGCGGTCAGCGCTCCCGCCCCACCAGTGTCAGCAGCGTCGCCTCCGGCGGGCAGGCGAAACGTACCGGTGTGTACCTGTTCGTTCCGCATCCCGCTGATACGTGGAGGTAGGCCGTACGGCCCTCGGCCGTGTGGGTGGACAGGCCCTTCACGCGCTCCGTGTCCAGGTCGCAGTTGGTGACCAGGGCGCCGTAGAAGGGGATGCACAGCTGGCCGCCGTGCGTGTGGCCGGCGAGGAGCAGGGGGTAGCCGTCCGCCGTGTACGAGTCGAGGACGCGCAGGTACGGCGCGTGGACCACGCCCATCGAGAAGTCCGCCGTGCCGGACGGGCCGCCCGCCACCTCCGCGTACCGGTCCCGTTTGATGTGCGGGTCGTCCAGTCCCGTCAGCTCGACGGACACGCCCTCGATCTTGAGCATGCCGCGCGTGTTCGTGAGGTTCTGCCAGCCGGCCGCGTCGAAGCCGTCGCGGAGGTCCTCCCACGGGTTGTGGACGACTCCGACGGCGGGCGCGTTGCCGTTCAGGCCGTGGCGGCCCTGGGCCTTCTCGATCAGGTACCGGGCGGGGTTGCGCAGCTTCGGGCCGTAGTAGTCGTTGGAGCCGAAGACGTAGGCGCCCGGGAACTCCATCAGGGGGCCGAGGGCGTCCAGGACCTCCGGGACACCGTCCGGGTCGGACAGGTTGTCGCCGGTGTTGATCACGAAGTCGGGGCGCAGGCCGGCCAGCGACTGCAGCCAGCGCTGCTTCTTGCGCTGGCCGCCGACCATGTGGATGTCGGAGACCTGCAGCACGCGCAGGGGGCGCATCCCGGGGGGCAGGACGGGGACCGTCACCCGTCGGAGGCGGAACGAGCGGGCCTCGAAGCCCGCCGCGTAGACCAGACCGGCGGCGCCAACCGCCGTGATTCCCAGGGGTACTCCGTATCGCACGCGCATGCAGCCATCGTGTCAGAAGCGGTGGCGGGAGCCGACCGCGCGGGCGGCCGGCCAAGGCACTCGCCGGGATGCTCACCAACGGTCGCGGCAGAGGGTCGTTGGCAGAGGGTCCTTAAATGAGCAGGCGCTCTTCCTTCCGCACCTGCGACAATCACCCCATGACCACGCTCAAGTCGAAGCTGCACGACGACCTCAACGCCGCGATCAAGGATCGTGACGAGCTCCGCTCCTCGACGCTCCGGCTGACGCTCGCCGCGATCACCAAGGAAGAGGTCGCGGGGAAGGAGAAGCGGGAGCTCTCCGACGACGAGGTGCAGAAGGTGATCACTCGCGAGGCGAAGAAGCGCCGCGAGGCCGCCGAGGCGTTCGCGCAGGGCGGTCGTACGGAGCAGGCCGAGCGGGAGAAGGCGGAGGGCGTGGTGCTCGCCGCCTACCTGCCCCAGCAGCTGTCCGACGACGAGCTGGACGCGATCGTCGCGCAGGCCGTCGAGGAGGCGAAGGCGGCCGGTGCCGAGGGGCCCCGGGCCATGGGTGCCGTCATGAAGATCGTGAACCCGAAGGTGGCCGGGCAGGCCGAGGGCGGCCGGGTCGCCGCCGCGGTGAAGAAGCTGCTGGCCGGCTGAGTGCCGTCGTCCCCCGCCACCGCGGGTGACCGCGTCCACGAAGAACCGGCGAAGACCGGCGGCCCCTCCCTCGTGAGGAAGGGGCCGCCGGTCTTCGCCGTCGTACCGGAGCTTGCCCGGTGTCGACCGGAGTTCGGTGTCGACCGGGGCTGGGCTCGGTGTCGTACCGGAGCTCGGCGTCGTGCCGGAGGTCAGTCGCGCCGCCCGCCGATGCCGTTTCCGCCGTTGCCCTGTCCCTGGATGATGTTCCCCGGGAAGCCGCCGCCGGGGCCGCCGTTGCCGGTGCCGCCGTCGATCAGGCCGCCGATGACACCGGCGTCGCCGTCGCCCTCATCGCCGTTGTCCTCGTCGCCGTTGCCACCGTCGTCCCGGTCGCCGCCGCCGTCGCCGCCGTCGCCGGCGTCACCGCCCGGGCCCTTGTCCTTGTCCTTGTCGGCCTTGGGAATGTCGACGATGTTGAAGTTCGGGGACTCCTTGCCGGCCAGGGCGCCGGTCATGGCGTCCTTCCAGATGGGGCCCGGGACCGCGCCACCGAAGACGAGGGCGTGGGTGACGCCGCCGATCGAGATGTTCTTCATCTCGACCTCCTGGGAGGCGCTGCCGACCCAGACGGCGCCCGACATGTTCGGCGTGTAGCCGGCGAACCAGGCGTTCTTGCGCTCGTCGGTCGTACCCGTCTTACCGGCGTTGTGCCGGTCGCTGAGGCCGGCCTCCTTACCCGTACCGGAGTCGACCACACCCCGCAGCAGGGTGTTCACCGTGTCCGCGGTCTTCTCGCTCATGGCCCGCGAGCACGTCGACTTCGGCACCTCGAGCGACTTCTGCTCGTTGCCGACCTTCTGCGTGATCGACTCGATCGCGACCGGCGTGCAGTACATGCCGCGCGAGGCGAAGGTCGCGTACGCGTTCGCCAGCGTCAGGGGGGACATACCGACCGAACCGAGGGCGAGGGCGGAGGGGCTCTGCGGCAGCTTCTCGCCGTTGCCCTGCCGGACGTGCAGCTTGTCCGCCATGTTGGCCACCGGGCACAGACCGATGTCGGAGAGCATCTGCACGAAGTACGTGTTGACCGAGAGGCCCATCGCGTCTTCCAGGCGGTACGGGCCGACCTCCGTCTCGTTCTCGTTCTCGACGGTGTAGGACTTGTCGTTGATCCAGGGCTTGCCACAGGTCTGGACGGGGCTCGGGTACTCCATCTCGTACGGCGACGAGTACTCCTTCGTCGCCGGCACACCCTCCTCCAGCGCCGCGGCGGCGAGGAAGGGCTTGAACGTCGAGCCCGTGGGGAAGCCGAAGTTGGAGCCGCCGTAGGCCGCGTCGACCGAGTAGTTGATCTCCGTCTCGTTCTTGCCGTAGCCGTACGGCTTCGACTGGCCCATGGCGAGGATCTTGCCGGTGCCCGGTTCGACCAGCGTGGTCGCCGCGGACACCGAGTCCGACTGGTAGATGTGGTCCTTCAGGGAGGCCTGCACCGACTCCTGGGCCTGCGGGTCGAGCGTCGTGCGGATGGTCAGGCCGCCCTGGTTCCAGATCTTGGAACGGTCCTTGCGGGTCTTGCCGAAGACCGGGTCGTTCAGGAACACCTCGCGCACGTAGTCGCAGAAGAAGCTCGAGTTCTTCACGGCCGTGATGCACCCGTTCTTGGGCCGGCTGACCTTCAGTCCGAGCGGTGCCGCCTGGGCCTTGTCGGCCTCCGCCTGCGAGATGTCACCGACCTGGGCCATGCGCTGCAGCACGGTGTTGCGCCGCTCGGTGGCCTCCGCCTCGTCGTTGACCGGGTCGTACCGGCTGGGTGACTGGACGATGCCGGCCAGGAGCGCGGCCTCCTGGAGTTCGAGGTCCTTGGCGGACTTCGAGAAGTAGCGCCGGGAGGCCGCCTCGACGCCGTAGGCCTGCTGGCCGAAGAACGTGATGTTCAGGTAGTTCTCGAGGATCTGCTTCTTGCCCAGCTCCTCCTCGACCTGGATGGCGAGCTTCAGCTCGCGGATCTTGCGGCCGAGGGTCTGCTGGGTGGCCTGGGCGACCAGCGTCGGGTCGTCGCCGGCCTCCTCCACGAAGACGTTCTTGACGTACTGCTGCGTGAGCGTGGACGCGCCCTCGGACACCCCGCCGCTGCGCGCGTTCTTGTTGAGCGCGCGCAGTACGCCCTTGAGGTCGACCGCGCCGTGCTCGTAGAAACGAGAGTCCTCGATGGCGACGATCGCCTTCTGCATGTACGGCGAGATGTCCTTCAGGTCGACCACCGTGCGGTCGCGCGAGTACACCGTGGCGATGGTGCCGCCGTCGGCGTCGAGGATGGAGGTGCGCTGGCTCAGCGGGGGAGTCTTCAGGTTGGCCGGGAGTGCGTCGAAACTCTCCACCGACCCCTTGGCCGCCAGGCCCAGCGCGCCCACCGCGGGCAACGCGATGCCGGCCAGCACGGCTCCCGCGAGGACACTGACACCGAGGAACTTGGCGGCCTGTTGCGTTGGCGACAGACCACCGCCCGAGCGCTTCTTTGGCATGGAGGCAGCCTACGTTCTCATTCGCCGGACACGCGTATATGCCTTGGCCTAAGCTGCACTCAACTGTCACAGCAGTGCGGCCACGTATCAATACGTCCGGTGACCCCGAATCGTTCCGGATCCGCTCGACTTTTTTCCGAAGGGCCCCGCTGGGGGCGCGTTGGGGTGTACGGGCGCGTGCCGCAGTGTGTGGGACGCGCGTCCGAATCCGCCTCGTGTGTCAGCCGGTGTCCGTTGTGGCGTAGCAGGCATGACCCGAATGCCGGGATAGTCACGCATGTCGCCAGCTCACTCCCCCGGGTGATCTGCCGCTTACCCATAGTCCGTTCGGGCCATTCAAGATTGGGCCCGAAGGGGGTGTTGCGCTGTGCCCGCCTTCCGTAACGTCCTCAACTGGCGGCGGTGAATATGCCGCTGCCGCCGTGGGGGAGCCTCGATTCGGGAGAGGACGGCGCCGGTATGGGCTGGGTAACCGACTGGAGTGCGCAGGCCGCCTGCCGCACTACCGATCCGGACGAACTGTTCGTTCAGGGAGCAGCGCAGAACAGGGCCAAGGCGGTGTGCACCGGATGCCCGGTGCGGACCGAGTGCCTGGCCGACGCGCTCGACAACCGCGTCGAGTTCGGCGTATGGGGAGGCATGACGGAGCGGGAACGCCGCGCACTGCTGCGCCGGCGGCCCACCGTCACCTCCTGGCGCCGTCTGCTGGAGACGGCGCG
The DNA here is from genome assembly GCF_055603605.1 of Streptomyces sp. NPDC037271. Taxonomy (NCBI): domain Bacteria; kingdom Bacillati; phylum Actinomycetota; class Actinomycetes; order Kitasatosporales; family Streptomycetaceae; genus Streptomyces; species Streptomyces sp. NPDC037271. Next base: position 165,274 of record NZ_JBVJVN010000006.1, on the reverse strand, counting down.
GACCGAGTACGAGCGAGGGGCCGGCATCATGCCCCTCGACGACGAAGAGATCTACGAGAACTACGTGGCGGCCGTGGGCTGAGCCGGTCCGGGAGCTCCTCCGGCGGCACCTCGGTTCGGGCGTGCCGTTCGGGCGCGTCGTCCGGGCATGTCGTCCGGGCATGTCGTTCGGGTGCTCCGGTTCGGACGCCGCGGCTGGATCAAACGCCCGTCCCGGGCAGCTCGGGCCGGTCCGTCGCGAGACGGACGCCGATTTCCCGCAGCCCCGCGAGGTCGTGCACGTCGCCCGGCAGCGCGGCCACTTCGGTGACCGCCACCTCGGGATGACGCGCGGTGAAGCGGTCACGCGTGCGCTGCTCGCGGGCGAGCAGGTGCATACGGTCCGCGTGCAGCCTCAGCAGGCCCGCGGTGAGCTGGTCGACGGACCGGTCCGGTGTACCGGGAGCCTCGGGGGAGTGCTCAGGCTTTGGATCCGGATCGGGGTCGGAGGCGGGGTCGGAGCCGTGATCAGGGTCGGGGTCGGCCTTGGATTCGGGATCGGACGTGGACGTGGACTGGGGCGCGGGACCGGAAGAGCCGGGCTCGGGAAGGCCCGGCTCGGAAGAGTCTGAACTGCCGTGCGTGTCAGGAGAGTTACGAACTCGAGCTTTCCCGCCGTCCTGATCCACAATGCGGGGTTCCTCAAGATTTTCCGCGGCGGCGAGCGCCCGCTCGGCCGACAACCGGTCGGCGCCGCTGCCATGGACCCGGTTGAGCACCAGGCCGGCGAGCGGCATGTCCTCGGCCGCCAGCCGCTCCACGAAGTACGCGGCCTCACGCAGTGCGTCCCGCTCCGGGGCCGCGACCACCAGGAACGCCGTCCCGGGCGCCTGGAGCAGCTTGTACGTCGCGTCCGCGCGCGTACGGAACCCGCCGAACATCGAGTCCATCGCGGCCACGAAGGTCTGCACGTCCTTCAGGAACTGCCCGCCCAGCACCTTCCCCAGAACGCCCGTCATCATCGACATGCCGACGTTCAGGAACTTCATGCCGGCCCGGCCGCCGACCTTCGCCGGGGCCAGCAGGACGCGGATCAGCTTGCCGTCCAGGAAGGACCCCAGACGCTTGGGGGCGTCCAGGAAGTCGAGCGCCGACCGGGACGGCGGGGTGTCCACGACGATGAGGTCCCACTCGTCCCTCGCCCGCAGCTGCCCCAGCTTCTCCATCGCCATGTACTCCTGCGTGCCCGCGAAGCCCGCCGAGAGCGACTGGTAGAAGGGGTTGCCGAGGATCGCCGCCGCCCGGTCGGGATCCGCGTGCGCCTCGACGATCTCGTCGAACGTGCGCTTCATGTCGAGCATCATGGCGTGCAGCTCACCGCCCGCCGAGTCGTCGACGCCCTTCACCCGGCGCGGGGTGTTGTCGAGCGAGTCGATGCCCATGGACTGGGCGAGCCGCCGGGCCGGGTCGATGGTGAGGACGACCACCTTGCGGCCGCGCTCGGCCGCGCGCAGGCCGAGGGCCGCCGCGGTGGTCGTCTTGCCGACCCCGCCCGAACCGCAGCACACCACGATGCGGGTCTTCGGGTCCTCCAGCAGCGGGTCGACGTCGAGCACCCGCGCGGGGGACAGGTGCCGCGCGCCCTCCAGGTGACGGGCGGCCGGGTCCGGGCTCGGGCTCATGCGATCCCCTGCTTCCGCAGCTCGATGGCCAGTTCGTACAGGCCCGCCAGGTCCATGCCCTCGGCGAGCAAGGGCAGTTCGTGCAGCGGCAGGCCGAGACCGGTCAGGACGGCCCGCTGCTCCTGCTCCAGCGTGTACCGCTCGGCGTACTCCTCGGCCTGCGCCAGCAGCGGGTCCACCAGCCGCTCGGCGTGTCCGCCCCGCCGCGCCCCGCCGAGCCCGGCCCCCGACAGGGAGCGGGCGAGTGCCGTACGCGGTGTGCTCCGTACGAGGTCCAGGGCGGTCGCGTCCAGCACCTCGGGCCGGACCATGTTGACCATGACCCGCCCCACCGGGAGGCGCGCCGACCGCAGCTCGGCGATGCCGTCCGCGGTCTCCTGGACCGGCATCTCCTCCAGCAGCGTCACCAGGTGCACGGCGGTCTCCCGGGACTTCAGCACCCGCATCACGGCCTGCGCCTGATTGTGTATCGGCCCGACCTTCGCGAGGCCGGCCACCTCGTCGTTGACGTTGAGGAACCGCGTGATGCGCCCGGTCGGCGGGGCGTCCATGACCACGTAGTCGTACGCGAACCGCCCGCTTCTGTCCTTGCGCCGCACCGCCTCGCACGCCTTGCCGGTCAGCAGGACGTCCCTGACCCCCGGCGCGACGGTGGTCGCGAAGTCGATCGCGCCGAGCTTCTTCAGGGCCCGCCCGGCGCTGCCCAGTTTGTAGAACATCTGGAGGTAGTCCAGAAGTGCCAGTTCGGGGTCGATGGCGAGGGCGTACACCTCCCCGCCCCCGGGAGCGACGGCGATCTTCCGCTCCTCATAAGGCAGCGCTTCCGTCTCGAAGAGCTGCGCGATGCCCTGGCGGCCCTCGACCTCGACGAGAAGCGCGCGCTTCCCCTCGGTGGCCAGGGCCAGCGCGAGGGCCGCGGCCACCGTGGTCTTGCCGGTTCCGCCCTTGCCGCTGACGACCTGGAGCCTGCTCACGTATTCGAGCGTAACCAGTCCGCGCGCCGAGTACGCCCGGGGCTGTGGACAACGTGGTCCCGGTCGGCCCGCCGAGGCGTCCCGGGCAACGGCTAGAGTCGGCCACATGACCAAGTGGGAATACGCAACCGTGCCGCTGCTCGTCCATGCCACGAAGCAGATTCTGGACACCTGGGGCGAGGACGGCTGGGAGCTCGTCCAGGTCGTGCCCGGGCCGAACAACCCCGAGCAGCTCGTGGCCTACCTGAAGCGGGAGAAGCAGGCGTGAGCGCCGTCGAGGCGAAGCTGGCCGAACTCGGTCTGACACTGCCCGAGGTCGTTCCGCCGCTGGCCGCCTACCAGCCGGCCGTGCAGTCGGGTCCGTACGTCTACACCTCCGGCCAGCTGCCGATGGTGGAGGGCAAGCTCCCGGTCACCGGCAAGGTGGGCGCCGAGGTCACCCCGGAGGAGGCCAAGGAGCTGGCACGCACCTGCGCGCTGAACGCCCTGGCCGCCGTGAAGTCCGTCGCCGGTGACCTCGACCGCGTCGCGCGCGTGGTGAAGGTCGTCGGCTTCGTCGCCTCCGCGTCCGACTTCACCGGCCAGCCGGCCGTGATCAACGGTGCCAGCGAACTCCTCGGCGAGGTGCTCGGCGACAAGGGCGTCCACGCCCGCAGCGCGGTCGGCGTGGCCGTCCTGCCGCTGGACGCGCCGGTGGAGGTCGAGGTCCAGGTCGAGCTCGTCCAGGCGTAGGGCGACTGCGTACGGGCGGCACCGCGCGCCCGGCGCCCCACGGGAGCGTGGTGCTCCACGGGGGCGGTGGTGCGTCGCCGGCGTGTGCGTTGCCGGCGTGGCAAGAAACCTCGCCTCGCCGGCCACGCGCCCGCAGGATCGCTTCCGGTGCTCCGTGCGGAGCGGGAACCGGCCCGGTGCCGGCCCTGGTCCGCGCCGGCACCGGACCGACCGCACGTGCGCAGGAGGAGCCATGCCCATGTCCATGTCCATGCCCCAGTCACCCGTGCCCGACGGCCAGCGGCCCGCCGACGGGGCGGCCCCTCGGCCGGCCCACGGGTCAGCCCTTCAGCCGGTCCACCGCCTGGTGCCCGGTCCGGCCGGCCGGATCCACCTGGTGGAGCAGGGCAGCGGACCGCTGGTCCTGCTCGTCCACGGTTTCCCCGAGTCCTGGTACTCCTGGCGCCACCAGCTCCCCGCGCTGGCCGCCGCCGGTTTCCGCGCCGTCGCCATCGACGTGCGCGGCTACGGGCGCTCCTCCCGGCCCGACGCGGTGGAGGCGTACCGGATGCTCGACCTGGTGGCGGACAACGTCGCCGTGGTGGAGGCGCTGGGCGAGCGGTCCGCCGTGATCATCGGTCACGACTGGGGCGCGAACATCGCCGCGCACTCCGCGCTGCTGCGGCCCGACGTGTTCCGTGCGGTCGGCCTGCTGAGCGTGCCGTACACCCCGCCGGGCGGCCCGAAGCCCAGCGACGTCTTCGCCGGCATGAGCGACCCCGCCGGACCCTTCGCCGGGCAGGAGTTCTACGTCTCCTACTTCCAGGAGCCGGGCCGTGCCGAGTCCGAGATCGAGCCCGACGTGCGCGGCTGGCTCGCCGGCCTCTACGCCGCCCTGTCCGGCGACACCATGCCCGCCCCGGAGGCGCCCGACCCGCACTTCGTCGCCCCCGGCGGCAGGATGCGCGACCGGTTCCCGGACGGTCCGCTGCCGTCCTGGCTGACCGAGGAGGAGCTGGACGTCTACGCCGGGGAGTTCGAGCGCACCGGTCTGACCGGCGCCCTCAACCGGTACCGCAACATGGACCGTGACTGGGCCGACATGGCCGCCCACCAGGGAGCCCCCATCACCCAGCCCTCCCTGTTCCTCGGCGGCGACCGGGACGCCTCCACCACCTGGCTGTCCGACGCGATCGAGGCGTATCCGGCCACCCTGCCCGGCCTGACCGCCTCCCACCTCCTCGACGGCTGTGGCCACTGGCTCCAGCAGGAGCGCCCCGAGGAGACGAACCGGCTGCTCACCGAGTGGCTGGCCGCCCTTCCCGGCTGACCGCGGGCGCGGGCCTCTTCCGGTGTCCTCCGGCCCGGCGGCCACTCGAACATCCGCCCGTCACCGGATAGCCTCCGGCCATGGCGAACGGTCAGGCGGACGGTCAAGCGAATGACCAGGCGAATGTCCAGGCGAGTGTCCAGGCGAACGGTCAGTGGTACCCCGCGGAATGGCCGGACCGCATCCGCGCGCTGGCGGCCGGAACCCTCACCCCGGTCACCCCGAAGCGCGCGGCCACCGTCATGCTCCTCAAGGACACCGGCACCGGTACCGGCCCCGCCGTCCACATGCTGCGCCGGCGCACCTCCATGGCGTTCGCCGGCGGTGCGTACGCCTACCCGGGCGGCGGGGTCGACCCGCGCGACGACGACCGTGACATCGGCTGGGCGGGCCCCACGCGCGCGTGGTGGGCGGACCGGCTCGGTGTCGACGAGGCGGGCGCCCAGGCGATCGTCTGCGCGGCCGTACGCGAGACGTACGAGGAGGCGGGCGTCCTGCTCGCCGGGCCGACCCGCGACTCCGTGGCCGGCGACACGACCGGCGCGGACTGGGAGGCGGACCGCGCCGCCCTGGTCGGCCGTGAGCTGTCCTTCGCGGAGTTCCTGGACCGCCGGGGCCTCGTGCTGCGCTCCGACCTGCTGGGCGCCTGGGCCCGCTGGATCACCCCGGAGTTCGAGTCCCGGCGCTACGACACGTGGTTCTTCGTGGCCGCCCTCCCCGAGGGGCAGCGCACCCGCAACGCCTCCACGGAGGCCGACCGCACGGTGTGGATCACCCCTGCCGAGGCCGCGGCCGGGTACGACAAGGGTGAGCTGCTGATGATGCCGCCGACCATCGCGACCCTGCGCGGTCTCGCGGAGTGCGGTACGGCGGCCGAGGCGCTCGCGTCGGCCCGGGGCCGCGACATGACACCCGTACTGGCCGAGGCGCGGCTGGCCGGTGACGAGATCGTGCTCTCCTGGCCGGGGCACGACGAGTTCACCAAACACGTCCCGAGCGCGGCACAGGCGCCGGCGACACCACCTTCCGACCCGACCGGGGGAGCCCTCGCATGACGGACGCAGCAGCACTGCCCGGCCAGCCGCGGGGCGGCGTTCTCTCGGGGCCGGCCACCGCGCGCGCGGTGAACGTCCTCGCGCCGAACGCCTCCGCGATGACCCTGGACGGGACGAACACCTGGATCCTCGCCGAGCCGGACTCCGGCCTGGCCGTCGTGGTCGACCCGGGCCCGCTGGACGACGCGCACCTGCGGAACGTCGTCGACACCGCGGAGCGGGCGGGCAAGCGCGTCGCGCTGACGCTCCTGACGCACGGCCACCCGGATCACGCGGAGGGCGCCGCGCGCTTCGCCGAGCTGACGGGCACGAACGTACGGGCCCTGGACCCGGCGCTGCGGCTGGGCGACGAGGGGCTGGCCGCAGGTGACGTGATCGGGGTCGGCGGCCTGGAACTGAGGGTCGTACCGACCCCCGGGCACACGGCCGACTCCCTGTGCTTCCATCTCCCGGCGGACCGGGCGGTCCTGACGGGCGACACGATCCTGGGCCGCGGTACGACGATGGTGGCCCACCCGGACGGCCGCCTCGGCGACTACCTGGACTCCCTGCGCAGGCTCAGGTCGCTCACGGCCGACGACGGGGTGCACACGGTGCTCCCGGGCCACGGCCCCGTCCTGGAGGACGCCCAGGGCGCCGTGGAGTACTACCTCGCCCACCGCGCCCACCGCCTCGCCCAGGTCGAGACGGCCGTGGAGGACGGCTACCGGACGCCGGGCGAGGTCGTCGCCCACGTGTACGCGGACGTCGACCGTTCGCTGTGGCCGGCGGCGGAACTGTCGGTGCGGGCGCAGCTGGAGTACCTGGGCGAGCACGGGCTCATCCAGCTGCCGGACTGAGGCCTGCCCGGCCGGTTCCTGCCCGGTGTGAGGTTTGCCCCGTGTGAGGCCTGCCCGGTGTGAGGCCTGCCCGACCGGCGTGTCCGGCCGGGGCGTGCCGGCCGGGGCCGGTCAGCGGGAGCGCTTGGCCAGCCGCTCCACGTCCAGCAGGATCACCGCTCGGGCCTCCAGGCGGAGCCAGCCGCGCTGGGCGAAGTCCGCCAGTGCCTTGTTGACCGTCTCGCGGGACGCGCCGACCAGCTGGGCCAGCTCCTCCTGCGTCAGGTCGTGCACGACGTGGATGCCCTCCTCGGACTGCACGCCGAAGCGGCGGGAGAGGTCCAGCAGGGCGCGGGCGACACGACCGGGAACGTCCGAGAAGACGAGGTCGGACATGGCGTCGTTGGTCTTGCGCAGGCGGCGCGCGACGGCGCGCAGCAGGGCGGTGGCCACCTCGGGGCGGACGTTCAGCCAGGGCTGGAGGTCGCCGTGGCCGAGGGCGAGCAGCTTGACCTCGGTCAGCGCGGTGCCGGTGGCCGTGCGCGGGCCCGGGTCGAAGAGCGACAGTTCGCCGATCAGCTCGCTGGGGCCGACGACGGCCAGCATGTTCTCGCGCCCGTCGGGGGACGTGCGGTGGAGCTTGACCTTGCCCTCGGTGACCACATAGAGGCGGTCTCCGGGGTCCCCCTCGTGGAACAGTGTGTCGCCGCGGGCGAGGGTCACCTCACTCATGGAGGCGCGGAGCTCCGCGGATTGCTCGTCGTCGAGCGCCGCGAAGAGCGGGTTGCGCCGCAGAACGTCGTCCACGAGTTCTCTCCTTGTCGACCGGCTCAGAGGATCTTGTTCCCCCGGTGTACCAGGGGTCCGTGGTGCCCATTTTGCCGGACAGTCCAAACAGTGTGATCTGTCACAAGGATGCCGCACTGGTGTCCTGGGGTACGCGGCAGGGGTCCAATTGGACGCCGATCTTCGGGGTGCGGGGCAGATGTCGGTGCCGGGCCGTAGGCTGGCCGGGTGTCCAAATCGCCGGTGAGAGCACAGGCCGAGGGGGCTGCGCGGGTGGGTGTACGTCGCGATTCCGCCGTGGGCGAACAGGGCTCCGATGGCGGTAGGAAGACGGCGAGAGCGACGAAGAGGGCGACGCCTGCCAAGAGGGTGACTGAGGAGAAGGGTGCCGTGGAGATGAACGCCGAGAACGACCCGGCGCCCGCGAAGAAGACGGCGCCCGCGAAGAAGACGGCGCCCGCGAAGAAGACGGCGCCCGTGAACAAGACGCCCGCGAGGCAGGCGGCGCCCGCGAAGAGGGCCGCCCCCGCGAGGAAGGCGGCCTCGGGCAGGACCCCGGCGCCCGTGAAGAAGCAGGCGCCCGCCAAGAAGCCCGCCGTCGTCCCGAAGAAGGCCACCGCCGCCGTCAAGGGCGTGGCCCCGGCGAAGACCGTCGCCCCGAAGACGCCGGGCGGTGAGTCGCGCACCGCGCTGGTCCGCCGCGCCCGCCGTATCAACCGCGAGCTCGCGGAGGTCTACCCGTACGCGCACCCGGAGCTGGACTTCGAGAACCCGTTCCAGCTGGTCGTGGCCACGGTGCTGTCCGCCCAGACCACCGACCTGCGCGTCAACCAGACGACGCCCGCCCTCTTCGCCAAGTACCCGACCCCCGAGGACCTGGCCGCCGCCGATCCCGAGGAGGTCGAGGAGATCCTGCGCCCGACCGGCTTCTTCCGGGCCAAGACCAAGTCGGTCATAGGGCTGTCCAAGGCCCTGGTGGAGGACTTCGGCGGCGAGGTCCCCGGACGTCTCGAGGACCTCGTCAAACTGCCCGGCGTCGGCCGCAAGACCGCCTTCGTCGTCCTCGGCAACGCGTTCGGCCGCCCCGGCATCACCGTGGACACCCACTTCCAGCGCCTGGTGCGCCGGTGGCAGTGGACCGGCGAGACCGACCCGGACAAGATCGAGGCCGCCGTCGGCGCGCTCTTCCCCAAGAGCGACTGGACGGACCTCTCGCACCACGTGATCTGGCACGGCCGCCGGATCTGCCACGCCCGCAAGCCCGCCTGCGGGGCCTGCCCCATCGCACCGCTCTGCCCGGCGTACGGCGAGGGCGAGACGGACGTGGAGAAGGCGAAGAAGCTGCTGAAGTACGAGAAGGGCGGATTCCCGGGCCAGCGTCTGAACCCCCCGCAGGCGTACCTGGACGCGGGCGGCACCCCGGCACCTCCGCTGGGGGCCGGGTGACGGAACGGTCTCACGGAACGATCTCGGGGGCGTCGGGCGTTGAAATCGGCAGGACGGGGGTGGCGATGACACGGGCGAGCGACACGCAGGGGCACACGCGGGGCGGGATCCTCAGCAAGGAGGGCCTGCCGGGCTGGCTGGATCCGGTGGTGCGGGCCGTCGAGACGGTGCAGCCCGGACAGCTGAGCCGCTTCCTGCCGCCGGAGGACGGTGCCGGACGCCAGTCCGCCGTACTGATCCTGTTCGGCGACGGCGACGGCGACGGCGGGCGCGGCCCGGAGCTGCTGCTCATGGAGCGGGCCGGCACCCTGCGTTCCCACGCCGGTCAGCCGGCCTTCCCGGGCGGCGCCCTCGACCCCGAGGACGGTGACCCCCAGGGCGACGGGCCGCTGCGGGCCGCCCTGCGCGAGGCGGAGGAGGAGACCGGGCTCGACCCGGCCGGCGTGCAGATATTCGGCGTCCTGCCCAAGCTGTACATCCCGGTCAGCGGCTTCGTCGTCTCCCCGGTGCTGGCCTGGTGGCGCGAGCCCACCCCGGTCGGCGTCGTCGACCCGAACGAGACCGCGCGGGTCTTCACCGTCCCCGTGGCCGATCTCACGGACCCCGCCAACAGAGTCACCGCCGTCCATCCCCTGGGCCACAGCGGTCCGGCGTTCCTGGTCGAATCAGCGCTCGTCTGGGGCTTCACCGCCGGCATCATCGACCGGCTGCTGCACTTCGCGGGCTGGGAGCGGCCCTGGGACAGGGAGAAGCAGGTCCCGCTGGACCGGCGGTCATGACAGGGTGACCGGTGTGAGCGTACGACGACGAGGCGGGGCTTGAATCGGTGAACGTGCTGGACATCCTGTTGCTGCTGGCCGCCGTCTGGTTCGCGATCGTCGGCTACCGCCAGGGTTTCGTGGTCGGCATCCTGTCGGTGATCGGTTTCCTCGGCGGCGGTCTCGTCGCCGTCTATCTGCTCCCGGTCCTCTGGGACGTCCTGACGGACAACGCGGAGGTGAGTACGACCGCCGCCGTCGTCGCGATCGTCGTCGTCATCGTCTGCGCGTCCGTCGGCCAGGCGTTGACCACCCACCTCGGAAACAAGCTCCGCCGGTACATCACCTGGTCCCCGGCCCGCGCTCTGGACGCCACCGGCGGTGCCCTGGTCAACGTGGTGGCGATGCTCCTGGTCGCCTGGCTGATCGGCTCGGCACTGGCCGGCACCACGCTGCCGACGCTCGGCAAGGAGGTCCGCAGCTCCACGGTGCTGCAGGGCGTCTCCAGGGCGCTGCCCGCACGGGCCGACACGTGGTTCACGAACTTCTCCTCCGTCCTCGCGCAGAACGGCTTCCCCCAGGTCTTCAGCCCGTTCTCCAACGAGCAGATCCCCGACGTCCAGGCGCCCGACCCGGCGCTGGCCGGCAGTCAGGTCGCCGCCCGCGCCAAGCGTTCCATCGTCAAGGTCATGGGCACCGCCACCGGTTGCGGCAAGGTCCTGGAGGGCACCGGCTTCGTCTTCGACGAGCGCCGTGTCATGACCAACGCCCACGTCGTGGGAGGCGTGGACGAGCCCACGGTGCAGATAGGAGGCGAGGGCCGGAAGTACGACGCGACGGTCGTCCTCTACGACTGGCGGCGCGACATCGCCGTACTGGACGTACCGGAGCTGAAGGCACCCGTGCTGCGGTTCTCGGACGACGACGCGAGCCGCGACGACAGTGCGATCGTCGCGGGCTTCCCCGAGAACGGGGCGTACGACGTCCGCGCCGCGCGCGTGCGCGGGCGCATCACGGCCAACGGTCCGGACATCTACCACCGCGGCACCGTGCACCGCGACGTCTACTCGCTGTTCGCGACGGTCCGTCAGGGCAACTCCGGCGGCCCGCTGCTCACCCCGGAGGGCGAGGTCTACGGAGTGGTGTTCGCCAAGTCCCTGGACGACTCCGAGACCGGTTACGCGCTCACCGTGGACGAGATCCGTGAGGACATCGCCAAGGGCCGCACCGCGAACCAGCAGGTGGACAGCGACGACTGCGCGCTCTAGGAACCCGGTGTTCGGCGGCGCGCGTGTCGCGGGGGTGTCGGCTCGCGGGATGTCGGCTTGCGGGGCGTCCCCGGGGTGTGGGTGTCAGCTCGCGCCGCGTGGATGGCGCAGGCGCACGGAGACCCAGCGGGCCCGGCGGCGCAGGATGCGCGGGATGCCCACCCGTAGGTCCGCACCCGCCAGTTGCGGGGTGCCTCCTCGTCGGTGGGTGCTTACGCCGCTCGTCGAGCGGCCGTCGCGTGCTACGTCACTGTAGTCGTGCGTCCAGCCCATACCCGGACGTGTGCCCCCGCCCCAAGGTCGGTAACCGTTCTTGGGCCCCTCAATTGGCCTATGCGCCGGGCAAGTGGCCGTTCATAGGACAAGCGTTCTGACGTGCCTGCCGGACGTGTTCGTTCGGTCACCGGGTCGGTCGCATCGGTCACCGATCGGGTTCGGGATCCTTCAGCCAGTTGATCAGTTCGGTGGAGAAGGCGACCGGGTCCTCTTCGTGCGGAAAGTGCCCGAGACCGTCGAACAGCCGCCAGCGGTACGGCGCTTCGACGTACTGCCCCGACCCGGCCGCGCTCCGCGTCCGCATCACGGGGTCCAGCGAGCCGTGCAGATGCAGGGTCGGCACGCGCACTGGCCGCTTCATACGGCGGTAGAACTGGATGCCGTCGGGACGGGCCAGGGAGCGCACCATCCAGCGGTACGGCTCGACCGAGCAGTGCGCCGTGGAGGGGATGCACATGGCGCGGCGGTAGGCCTCCACCGCCTCGTCGTCCAGCTGTCGCGGCCCCGACCAGTCGTGGAGCAGCCGGCCGACCAGCGCGCCGTCGTCCGCGGTCAGTTGACGCTCCGGAACCCAGGGACGCTGGAACCCCAGAATGTGGGAACCCGCCCGGGTCTGCCGGACGTCCCCGAGCATGGCCGAGCGCCAGCGCCGGGGGTGCGGCATCGACGAGACCGCGAGCCGCCGCACGAGCTTGGGCCGCATCGCGGCGGCCGTCCAGGCGAGGTAACCGCCCAGGTCGTGGCCGACCAGCGCGGCGTCCGGCTCGCCGAGCGAGCGGACCACGCCGGTGATGTCGAGGGCGAGGCCGGCGGGGTCGTAGCCGCGCGGGGTGCGGTCGCTGCCGCCGACGCCGCGCAGGTCCATGGCGACCGCGCGGAAACCGGCGTCCGCGAGGGCCACCAGTTGGTGCCGCCAGGTCCACCAGAACTGCGGGAAGCCGTGCAGCAGCAGAACCAGGGGTCCGTCACCCAGCTCGGCGATGTGGAAGCGGGCGCCGTTGGCGGCGACGTCCCGGTGGATCACCTCGCGCCCGCCCGGTACACCGAGCCGTACGACCGAGGTGGGGTGCTGCGCCGATGGGGGTTGGCCCATAGGGGTGGCGGGGTCCGTCATGAGGACGAGCGTGCCACAGCCTCGATGGCTTCGGGGGACCGGTCCGCGGGCAGCTCCGGCCGCGGGTGCGGCTTGGCGTTCTGCAGCACGCCCGCCGACTGCTTCACCGAGGCGGCGACCTTCTGCGGGCCGCGGCCCTTCTTGGCCTTCTTCGCGAAGACGATGCCGATCAGCGCGAGGAGGGCCGCCACGAGGACGTTCGCCGCGAAAGACAGCAGGAAGCAGACCGCGAGGTTCCAGCCGCTCCAGGTCCGGATGCCGTAGGCCAGCGCGAAACTCAGCATCGGCAGCGAGAACACCAGGACGGCCCCGGCCAGCGAGAACGCGCCGCCGCTCGTCGCCCCGCGCTTGACGTCCTGCCTCAGCTGCGCCTTGGCCAGCGCGATCTCGTCGTGCACGAGCGCCGACAATTCGGTGGTCGCCGAGGCGAACAGCTGGCCGATGCTGCGTTCGGTGCCGACCGGGCTGCCGTCGGGTGCGCTCATCGCGGTCTCCCTCTTCTGCTGGCTCATCTGCGTACGGTTCCGTGGCTGTCGAACGCTGCCTGACTACGGCGGCCCGACCGCGTACGGTCCGTCTTTTGTACCGTCTCGTCAGATCATGCCGGACCGTCGCCCTCATCGCCTGCCCCGCCCGGCACTTCGGCAAGCCGCGCCGACTCCATCTCGTCGGCGATCCGGCGGTGCTCGGCGGCCTTCTTCTCGTAGATCGCGGCCACACGCAGGTGGTACGCGGGGTCGTCCTCCTCGTAGATGTCCGGGACGCCGCTGAGGTCGTCGTCGCGCTCCTCGTCCGCGATCAGCTTGCGGTACTTGGCGTTCCGTATCTTCAGCAGGACCGTCGCCAGGGCCGCCGCGATGAGGGAGCCGGCGAGGACGGCGGCCTTGACCTCGCTCGTCATCGCCGCGTCGCCTTCGAAGGCAAGCTCGCCGATGAGCAGCGAGACGGTGAACCCGATGCCGGCCAGGGTCGCCACCGCGAACACGTCGGCCCACTGGAGGTCGTCGCTGAGCGAGGCCTTCGTGAAGCGCGCCGTCAGCCAGGTGCCGCCGAAGATGCCCAGCGTCTTGCCGACGACCAGCCCGAGCACGACGCCGAGGGTCTCCGGCTTGGTGAACACGTCGGCGAGCGCGCCGCCCGAGAGCGCGACACCCGCGCTGAACAGCGCGAACAGCGGTACGGCCAGGCCCGCCGAAAGGGGGCGTACGAGGTGCTCGATGTGCTCGCCGGGGGAGTGCCGCTCGCCCTCTCGGGTGTGGCAGCGCAGCATCAGGCCCATCGCGACGCCGGCGATGGTGGCGTGGACGCCGCTGTTGTACATCAGCCCCCAGATCACGAGACCGAGCGGGACGTACAGGTACCAGCCGCGGACGCCCTTGCGGAGCAGAAGCCAGAAGACGGCGAGGCCCACGATCGCGCCACCGAGCGCGACCAGGTTGATCGAGTCGGTGAAGAAGACCGCGATGATCAGGATGGCGAACAGGTCGTCGACGACGGCGAGCGTCAGCAGGAAGGCGCGCAGGGCGCTCGGCAGGGACGTGCCGATGACGGCGAGTACGGCGAGCGCGAAGGCGATGTCGGTGGCGGTGGGCACGGCCCAGCCGGCCAGGGAGCCGCCGCCGGAGGTGGCGGTGATCGTGTAGACCAGCGCGGGTACGGCCATGCCGCACAGCGCCGCCACCACCGGGAGGGCGGCGGCCTTCGGGTCCTTCAGGTCACCGGCGACGAGTTCGCGCTTGAGCTCGATGCCGGCCACGAAGAAGAAGATCGCGAGGAGTCCGTCGGCGGCCCAGTGCGCGACCGACAGGTCCAGGCCGAGGGCCGCGGGGCCGAAGTGGAAGTGGCTGACGCTCTCGTAGCTGTCGCTCAGCGCCGGTATGTTCGCCCACACCAGCGCGGCGACCGCGGCGACGAGCAGCAGGACACCGCCGACGGTCTCGGTGCGCAGCGCGTCCGCGACGTAGTTCCGCTCCGGGAGGGACAGGCGTCCGAAGGCTTTTCGGGGGGTGCGGGGCGCGGTCACAGGGAGAACCTCCGGTCGATGGGCAGCACAGAACACATGCCGACCAGACTTCCCGGCGCACCATGAGGATCTTCGAGGCCCTTGATTCGAGGAACTCGTTCCGAGGATCTTGTCCCGCGGACCTTGAGGATCTTGTGTTGAGTTTCTTACGCGCTCATTAGCCTACCTAACCTGCGGCGGAAGCGCCGGGTGATCTCCGTGACGGTGCGTAACGTGACGTATCGGTGCCGGCACCCGCCAAAAGGGCACCCGGTGTCTCTCGCCGGGTGCCCTCGGAACGGACGGTTCAGTCCTCGCTGGGCGCCGCGGGGAGCTTCGTCTGGATGAGGTCCATGACGGTGGAGTCGGTCAGGGTGGTGACGTCCCCGAGCTGCCGGTTCTCCGCCACGTCACGCAGCAGGCGCCGCATGATCTTGCCGGACCGGGTCTTCGGCAGCTCGGCCACCGGCAGGATCCGCTTGGGCTTGGCGATCGGGCCGAGGGTGGCGCCGACGTGGTTGCGCAGGTCGGTGACCAGGTCCTCGGTCTCCGCCGCCGTGCCGCGCAGGATCACGAAGGCCACGATGGCCTGCCCGGTCGTCTCGTCCGCCGCGCCCACCACGGCCGCCTCGGCGACCGACGGGTGGGAGACCAGCGCCGACTCGACCTCGGTGGTGGAGATGTTGTGGCCGGAGACCAGCATCACGTCGTCGACCCGGCCCAGCAGCCAGATGTCGCCGTCGTCGTCCTTCTTGGCGCCGTCACCGGCGAAGTACTTGCCCTCGAAACGCGACCAGTACGTGTCGATGAACCGCTGGTCGTCGCCCCAGATGGTGCGCAGCATCGACGGCCACGGCTCGGTGAGGACCAGGTAGCCGCCACCGCCGTTCGGCACCTCGTTCGCCTCGTCGTCGACGACGGTGGCGGAGATGCCGGGCAGCGCGCGCTGGGCGGAGCCCGGCTTGGCGTCCGTGACGCCGGGCAGCGGGCTGATCATCATGGCGCCGGTCTCGGTCTGCCACCAGGTGTCGACGACCGGGGTGGCGTCCGCGCCGATGTTCTTGCGGTACCAGATCCAGGCCTCGGGGTTGATCGGCTCGCCGACCGAGCCGAGGACGCGCAGGGAGGACAGGTCGAACTTCGCGGGGATGTCGTCGCCCCACTTCATGAACGTCCGGATCGCGGTGGGCGCCGTGTAGAGGATCGTCACGCCGTACTTCTGCACGATCTCCCAGAACCGGCCCTGGTGCGGGGTGTCCGGCGTGCCCTCGTACATGACCTGCGTGGCGCCGTTGGCGAGCGGGCCGTAGACGATGTACGAGTGGCCGGTGACCCAGCCGACGTCGGCGGTGCACCAGTAGACGTCGCTCTCCGGCTTGAGGTCGAAGACGGCCCAGTGCGTGTACGCCGTCTGCGTGAGGTAGCCGCCGGAGGTGTGCAGGATGCCCTTGGGCTTGCCCGTCGTGCCGGACGTGTACAGGATGAACAGCGGGTGCTCGGCGTCGAACGCCTCCGGCGTGTGCTCGGCGGACTGGCGCTCGACGGTCTCGTGCCACCACTTGTCGCGGGAGTCGTCCCAGGCGACGTCCTGGCCGGTGCGGCGGACGACGAGCACGTGCTCGACGGTGCCGGCGCGCTCGACGGCCTCGTCGACGGCGGGCTTGAGGGCGGACGGCTTGCCGCGCCGGTAGCCGCCGTCGGAGGTGATGACGACGCGGGCGTCGGCGTCCTGGATGCGGGTGGCGAGGGCGTCCGAGGAGAAGCCGCCGAAGACGACCGAGTGGGCGGCGCCGATCCGGGCGCAGGCCAGCATCGCGATCGCCGTCTCGGGGATCATCGGCATGTAGACGGCGACCCGGTCGCCCTTCTGCACGCCCAGCTCCAGCAGGGCGTTGGCGGCCTTGGACACCTCGTCCTTGAGCTGGGCGTAGGTGATGGCGCGGCTGTCGCCGGGCTCGCCCTCGAAGTGGATGGCGACGCGGTCGCCGTTCCCGGCCTCCACGTGCCGGTCCACGCAGTTGTAGGCGACGTTCAGCGTGCCGTCCTTGAACCACTTGGCGAACGGCGGGTTCGACCAGTCGAGGGTCTCGGTCGGCTCCTCGGCCCACGTCAGCCGGCGGGCCTGCTCGGCCCAGAAGCCGAGCCGGTCAGCCTTGGCCTGTTCGTACGCCTCCGCCGTGACGTTGGCGTTGGCGGCCAGGTCGGCGGGGGGCGCGAACCTGCGCTCTTCCTTGAGCAGGTTGGCCAAGGATTCGTTGCTCACGACATCTCCCGTTCTCAGGGTTGTCCGTTGTGTCCCAGGCCACAGCTCATCAGACCCGGGGGGCCGATGACAAGGGTCGACGGACAACTGGTTTAGACCTGTCTGGTGGTCGTTCGCCCTCGTGGCCAGTGGTCATCAGTACCCACGGACGCCGGCGGCGCGGGGTTCAGCGCCTGTTACGACGCTCACACTCCCCGCGCCCGGCTACCCGTACGGCTCAGGTGGTCAGGTCGGTCTCGAGGACCAGCTCGAACACCGCGCCCTCGGCGTCCTCGGAGAGCAGGTACGCCTGGGCCTCGCCCACGTGGAAGTACATGCCCTGCAGTTCCAGGTCCCCGGCGCGCAGCGCCCGGGACACCGCGTCGTGGGCGCGCAGGTGCTCCAACTGCTGGACCACGTTGGCCAGGCAGAGCTGCTCGGCCGCGTCGGTGGGGCGGCGTCCGGCCAGCCGGGGCCGGGCAGCCTCGTCCTCGGGCATGCGCTCCAGGCTCGGCAGCCCGTGCCGCAGCCACCGCTTGAGCGGCGTCCGCGCACCCCCGGGCTCGGCGCTGAGCAGTGCCTGCATGGCCCCGCAGCCGGAGTGTCCGCACACCGTGATGGACCGCACCTTCAGGATGTCCACCGCGTACTCGATCGCGGCGGCCACCGAGTCGTCGCCGCTCTCCTCGCCGGGCAGCGGCACGAGATTGCCCACGTTGCGCACGACGAAGAGGTCACCGGGGCCGCTGGAGGTGATCATCGAGGTGACCACCCGCGAGTCGGCGCAGGTGAGGAACAGCTGGGAGGGCTGCTGTCCCTCACGGGCCAGCCGGGCCAGTTCGCCGCGTACCAGCGGGGCGGTGTTGCGCTGGAACGCGCTGATGCCACGCGCCAGTTCCCGTCCGCTGGATCCGGCGGCCCTGCCCGGGCCACCGCGTCCGGTGAGCGTGGCCGGACCGTCGGCGCCGCTCGGACCGGTCGTCGTCCCGGACGACTCTCCGGTGCCGTCCTGCCGGTCGGCGCCGGGCGGGGGCGCCGGCTGCGGGCGCTCGCACTGGTGGTTGCGCCAGGGTGTCCAGGGGCGGCAGCGGCAGCCGTCCGCATCGGCCGGTTCGGAGATGCGGGTGCCGGGACGGCGGCCGGTGATGTCGACGGAGCCGCCCTGCGCGGTGTGCGTCTTCTGCCAGTCCTGCAGCGTCTCGTAGGCCGCGTGGTCCATGAACGACCCGTCCAACTCCACGACGGTGTCGGCTCCCTGGGGGACTTGGTGCAGGACCCGGCTGAGTCTCGGCACGGCGAGGAACGTCAACTGGCCCCGGACGTGGACATGATGGACTCCTTCCGTCTCGTCGTGCGTGATCCGGGTGCGGGACAGGCGCTGCAGGGCGACGCCGACGGCCACGGCGATGCCCAGTGCGACGCCCTCCAGGACGCCGAAGAACACCACGCCGCAGGTGGTGACCGCGTAGACCAGCACCTCACGGTGGCGGGTCACCGTGCGGATGTGGTTCAGGGACACCATTTTGAGGCCGACGGACATGACCAGGGAGGCGAGTGCGGCGAGCGGGATGAACTCCAGGGCCGGGACCATCAGCAGTGCGGCGATCACTACGAGAACGCCGTGCAGCATCGTGGAGTTCCGGCTGACGGCGCCCGCGCCCACGTTCGCCGAACTGCGCACGGCCACACCGGCGATGGGCAGTCCGCCGAGCGATCCGGAGACGATGTTGGCGGCACCCTGCCCGAGCAGTTCGCGGTCGAGGTCGGAGCGTTTCACCCGGCCGCTCAGACCCGGCCGGGCGGCGACCAGTTTGTCCACGGCGACCGCGCCGAGCAGGGACTGCACACTGCACACCAGGGTGGTGGTGAGGACGGCGGCGATCAGGCCGAGCACCGGGCCGTCGGGCAGCGTGGCCAGGGCGTGGCTGCTCCAGGACGGCAGGTCGACCTTGGGCAGGCGGAGCCCGGCGAGGGCCGCGACCACGGTGGCGCCGGCGACGGCGACCAGGGCGGCGGGGACCTTGCCCAGGAGCTGCCCGGCCCGGCCGGGGACCCGCGGCCAGAGCAGCAGCAGGGTCAGGGTCAGCACGCTCACGGCCAGGTCCGCCGGTCTCGGGCTCGCCAGCTGGGCGGGCAGGGCCCGCAGATTGTCGGGCACCGAGCTCTGCGGGGTGCCGCCGAGGACGATGTGCAGCTGGGCGACGGCGATGGTGACGCCGATGCCGGCGAGCATGCCGTGCACGATGGCGGGGCTGACGGCGAGCGCGGAGCGCGCCACGCGCAGGCAGCCGAGGCCCAGCTGGGCGAGCCCGGCGAGCACGGTGATGGCGCAGGTCGTACGCCATCCGTAGCGCACGATGAGGTCGGCGGTGACCACGGTGAGTCCGGCGGCGGGACCGCTGACCTGGAGTGGGCAGCCGCCGAGCCGTCCGACGACGATCCCGCCCACCGCGGCCGCGACGAGGCCGGCCTGGAGGGGGGCGCCGGTGGCGAGGGCGATCCCGAGGGAGAGCGGCAGGGCGATCAGGAAGACCGCGATCGAGGCCGACACGTCGGCGCCCGCGACGCGGAAGCGCCGGGGGCCGCGGGGTGGCGGGCTGTGGGGTGGATGGACGTGCTTGGTTCGGGCCGAATCGGCCCGGGCGGGTACGCAGGCTGACATTGTTTCCCGTCTCCTCCGGGGCTGCGCGGTCGCGGTCATGGTCGGTCCACCGCTGGGCGGGGACGGTTCGCGGCCGTGGGTCACGGCGGGATGCCGAGCACTCACCGAGCACTCGCCGAGTGCGCAAATCGTCGCGCTCGGTAAACAGATCGTAATCCAGAGTAAAGGGAAGGCATAGATTTTTCGCGCAAATGGAGTAATGGGCCGCTCAACCGAGTGAATGGGGTATTTCATCGGCTTGTCGTACTAATTCCTTCTCGCTTTCGTGCCACCTTGACGGCGCTGACGGCACATCCCGGCTCAGCACCCGACATCGCCTCGTCGGCGTTGGCCCGAGAGAAGGAAGAAGGTGGGCGGAACATGGCCGCCACCCACAGGATCGCCGCGCGTACCGCGATCGCCGCCGCGGTCTGCGCCGCGTCGCTCGCCGGTTGCGCGATCGGCAGCGGTTCCGGTTCCGGTGAAGGGACGAACGGTCCGGGGAAGGAGAAGGGGAAAGCGGCGCCCGCACCCGAGAACGCGGTCCGGCTGATCGGTGACGGTTCCACCGCGTACACCGGGGCCCAGCCGCATCTCCCCAGACCCGAACGCCTCGAGCCCGGCCGGCGGCCCCCGCAGTTCGTGGTGTTCTCCTGGGACGGCGCGGGCGAGGACAGCCAGAAGCTGTTCTCCCACTTCCGTGAAGTGGCCAAGGAGAACGACGCGACGATGACGTACTTCCTCAGCGGCGTGTACATGCTGCCGGAGGAGAAGCGGGATCTGTACCGTCCGCCGCAGCACTCCCCGGGCCGCTCCGACATCGGCTTCAACGACGAGCAGGGCATCGCGGACACCGTCGAGCAGCTGCGACTGGCGTGGCTGGAGGGCAACGAGATCGGCACCCACTTCAACGGTCACTTCTGCGGCAGCGGCGGCGGCGTCGGCGAGTGGTCCGTCGAGGAGTGGAAGGAGGAGATCCGGCAGGCCAGGCAGTTCGTGAAGACCTGGAAGACCAACACCGGGATGAAGAACGCGGCCCCCCTCCCCTTCGACTACGACAAGGAGCTGATCGGGGCCCGCACCCCGTGCCTGGAAGGCCAGGAGAACTTCGTGCGGGCCGCCGGTGAGATGGGCTTCCGCTACGACAGCAGTGGCGTGAACGACCAGGTCTGGCCGAAGAAGAAGCGGGGGCTGTGGGACGTGTCGATGCAGCTGGTGCCGTTCCCCGGGCACACCTTCGAGCAGCTCACCATGGACTACAACTTCATGGTCAACCAGTCGGGCACCACGACGCAGGGCGACCCCGCCAAGCACGAGCTCTGGGGCGACCAGATGCGCGACGGCCTGCTTCAGGGCTTCCGGCGGGCCTACGACGGCAATCGGGCGCCCCTGATCATCGGCAACCACTTCGAGTCCTGGAACGGCGGTACCTACATGCGTGCCATCGAGGAGGTCGTCGAGGAGGTGTGCACCAAGGACGAGGTGCGCTGTGTCTCCTTCCGGCAGCTCGTGGACTGGCTGGACGCCCAGGACCCGAAGGTTCTGAAGAAGCTGCGCACGCTGGACGTCGGTGAGGCCCCGAAGAAGGGCTGGGCGTCCTTCCTCGCGGCCGGTCCCGCACCGGCGCCGAAGGGCGTGCCAGGGGCGCCGGCCGCCAAGCGCTGACCGCTCCGGCGGGGCCGGCGAGGAGGCGGGGCCGGTGGAGGTGATGGTTCCGGCGGAGCTGGCGAGGGAGCGGGTCCGGCGGAGGCGATGGTGCCGGCGGAGCGTGTGGTTCCGGCGGAGCGTGGGGCCCGCTGGAGTGTGTGGGTCCGGTGGTGGAACGAGCCCGGTGGTGCGTGTGGGCCAGCGGAGGTGTGAGTCCACTGCCCGGCGTGGGAACCGGGTCCGGCGGAAGCGGCGCGCCGGAGGCGGTGGGGGTGGGAATCGCGGAGGCTGCATCCAGCGGAAGTGGTGAGGGCGCCGGAGGCGGTGGTGGGGGTGGCGAGGGTGCCGTCACACCGGCGCGGCGACACCTTCGCCGAGGACGAAACCGGGGTCGATCTGTGCTGCCAGGTCGTCCCCGGTGCGCTCGTTGCCCCAGCTACGGGCGTTCTTCAGGTGGAAGTGGGCCATCTGGTGCGTGTAGCGCGCCCAGTCCCGCAGCTCGTAGGTCGCGGCGACGGCCGTGTGCAGGGTGTGCAGCGCACGGCGGTTGGGCTCCTCCAGGAGCTCGAACCGGGGCGGCCGGCCCTTCTCCATGGCGCGCACCCAGTCCGAGTGCCCGACGGTCACCAGCAGGTCGCTCCCGACCTGCTCGCGGAGGAAGTCGAGGTCGTCCGGCCCCTGCACCTTGTTGCCGACGACCTTCAGGGTGACGCCGAAGTCGCGGGCGTACTCCTTGTACTGGCGGTAGACGGAGACCCCCTTACGGGTCGGCTCGGCGACGAGGAACGTGATGTCGAAACGGGTGAACATGCCGGAGGCGAAGGAGTCCGAGCCCGCGGTCATGTCGACCACGACGTACTCGTCACGGCCGTCGACCAGGTGGTTCAGGCACAGCTCCACCGCTCCCGTCTTGGAGTGGTAGCAGGAGACTCCCAGGTCGGCGTCGGTGAAGGGCCCGGTGACCATCAAACGGACGGCCCCGCCGTCGAGTTCCACCGGCCGGGTGCAGGCGTCGTAGACCGGGTTGTCCTCGCACAACCGCAGCAGACGCGAGCCGGCGCCGGGCGGAGTCGTCTTGATCATCTTCGTCGCGGAGGCGATGCGCGGGTTGGTCCCGCGCAGGTAGTCCTTGATCAGCGGGAGGTGATCGCCCATCGCGGGCAGCGAGGCCGCCTCCTCCTCGTCGAGCCCCAGCGCGGCCCCCAGGTGCTGGTTGATGTCGGCGTCGACCGCGACGACGGGTGCACCGGTGGCGACGAGATGGCGGATGAACAGGGAGGACAGGGTGGTCTTGCCGCTGCCGCCCTTCCCGACGAAAGCAATTTTCATGTTCACCAAGAGTAGTGAAGCGATAGCTGTGGGTGGTAGGTGGTCCCAGGTCTACGTGAAGAAGACCACTCATTCGTGGGGTGTGGCGTCGGGATGCGTAGGGTCGTACTCATGAGTACGACAGGCGCGACCGCTGATCCGCTCGCGGCCCTGGGCGCACTGCCCGGCGTGGCCGAGTCCGTGGAGTCCGTGCGCAAGGCCGTGGACCGGGTGTACGGCCACCGGATCATGCGGCGCCGCAGCAACGAGATCACCTCCGAGGCCGCACTGCGCGGCGCCCGGAGCTCGGCGGCGCTGTCCGGGGCGGACTGGGCGCTGGAGGAGGTGCGCAGGCGGACCGACTTCAGCGGTGACGACGAGGCACGGACGGTGGGTGCGGCTCTGCGGTTGACCGCCGAGGCGGGGCAACTGCTGTCCGTCTGGCGGCAGTCTCCGCTGCGGGTGCTGGCCCGGCTGCACCTGGTGGCGGCCGCGACCAAGGCCGATCAGGTGGGACGGCCCCGCCGGCAGGGCGAGCCGGTGGACGAGCCGCTCGTCCGGCTGCCGCTGCCGGACGCCGAGGAGGCGCACGGCCGCCTGGACGGCCTGGCCGGGTTGGTCATGGCGGGTGGTTCCGCGCCGGCACTGGTGACCGCTGCCGTCGTGCACGGTGAGCTGCTGGCGCTGCGTCCCTTCACCTCGCACAACGGCCTGGTCGCGCGCGCGGCCGCGCGCATCGTCCTGATCAACAGCGGTCTCGATCCCAAATCCGTCTGCCCGGCCGAGGTCGGCCATGCCGAGCTCGGGCGCGCCGCCTACCTGACGGCGCTGGACGGCTACGTCTCCGCGACCCCGGAGGGTGTGGCCGCGTGGATCGCCCACTGCGGCAGGGCGGTCGAGCTGGGCGCGCGCGAGTCGACGGCGGTGTGCGAGGCGCTCCAGCGCGGGGCCGCGTAGGAACGTGGGACGCGCCCAGGGGCAGGGAGCCCGGGGAGCCGTGTCGGGCGCGTGGCGTGCCGGGCGGGACGTAAATGCGGCGGTACGAGTACTCGCACCGCCGCTGGCATGACCACCGGGTTACCAGGCGTCCTCGATATGTTGCCCATCAGGTCGGGAACTTTGCCCGTCACCTGGTGCGGCTGGCCCGTAATCGACGGGTCGACGTCGCGTGGGTGCCCGATGTCCATGCTCGGTCCGTGGGGCCAAATGCGGTTTTAAGGTGATCCTTTCGGATGTCCTTGGTCTCGCGGGCCGTTGAGTCCTTTGTACTCCTGGCCCGGGGCAAGCGGAAGTGCACGCTGCACTTCTTTACCTTCCCGCTCATACGCGGGTGAAAGAGCGACTTCCCGGGCTGCTCCGTACGGTCGCGGACCGCCGCCGGCTCGCATACCAGACGAGACCCGCGGTGGCCGCTGCGGCGCCCACCGCGGCGGCGGCCACGAGCGCAGGGCGCGGCGGTACGGAGAAGCCCCGGATCCGTTGCTTGAGCCGTACCGGACGATGGAAGTCGAGGATCGGCCACTCGCGCGCGAGAGCCTCGCGGCGCAGTGCCCGGTCCGGGTTCACCGCGTGGGGATGGCCGACCGACTCCAGCATCGGCAGGTCGGTCGCCGAATCGCTGTAGGCGTAGCAGCGGGTCAGGTCGTACCCCTCGGACTCGGCCAGCTCCCGGATCGCCTCCGCCTTGGTGGGGCCGTACGCGTAGTACTCCACCTCTCCCGTGAAGCAGCCGTCGTCGCCCACGATCATGCGGGTCGCCACCACCCGGTCGGCACCGAGCAGCTCGCCGATGGGTTCGACCACCTCGGCGCCCGACGTGGAGACGATCACGACGTCCCGGCCGGCGGTGTGGTGCTCCTCGATCAGGGAGGCGGCCTCGTCGTAGATGATCGGGTCGATCAGGTCGTGCAGGGTCTCGGCGACGAGTTCCTTGACCAGCTGGACGTTCCAGCCGCGGCACAGCGCGGAGAGGTACTCGCGCATCCGCTCCATCTGGTCGTGGTCGGCTCCACCCGCGAGGAACACGAACTGGGCATATGCGGTACGCAAGACAGCCCTGCGGTTGATCAGCCCGCCTTGGTAGAACGACTTGCTGAACGTGAGTGTGCTCGACTTCGCAATGACCGTCTTGTCCAGGTCGAAGAAGGCGGCTGCGCGGGGCATGGAGTGCGGCAAGGAGTGGTTTTCCACGACCCCGAGCATAGGCGCAGCCCATTCGGCGTAAGGTGGGGCGCGTGGGTTTGCCTGAGATGGCTCTCGGGTACACCATGGAAGTCACGGATCGTTCGCGACCGTGCTAACCCGGTCCGACTCCTCCCCCCCCCCCCGAGTCGGCCGTGGAGACGACCCCCGCTCTCCCCCCCGGCGGGGGTCGTCGCATGTCCGGGTGGGTTTTTCTTCTCATCTCATGTTCCAGGGCCGTGTGCTGTGACGGTGCCGAGTATGGATTGTCATGCCCATGCTTCCTGACGGAGGGTAGTCGTCGCACTGCTCTCCGGGAGTCGTGGGCGGGGCGGAGCGGGGGAGGGGCGGGGCTCCGCGGTTTGTGGGGGCGATATTCACAACCGTCGAGTTGTCCACAGTTTTCGACCAAGATCCACACGATTTCCCGGATCGGTGCACCGTGATTCCCATGCGTCCGGGCCGCGTCGAGTTCTACGGCCGGTTGTGTTTGCAGGACGCGTATGGCCGGGATCGACCGAAGTTCAAGCCGACGTACAAGTCGGTGTTCACATCGGGCGTTCACGCCGGCCGTTCACGTGGGGACCGGTTGCCGGTTCTTCACGCGATTGCGAATCGCGGGGCCGCGAGGGCCGCGCGAGGCCACAGATGTCGGGCGCGACCGCGGAAGTCGCAGCGAAGGGGGACGCGAGTCATGACCGGAACCATCGTCAACGACCCGCCGCCTGCCGCCGAGGGGCGGCAGAGCGGGCCATTGATCGTCACCGAGGACACCGAACTGCTCGACGACCTGTTGCGTCTGTGCGCGGCGGCCGGTGCCACGCCGGAGGTGCACCACTCGGTGCCGGCGGTACGGGCTGCCGCCGGACAGCGGGGCAGCTGGGAAGCCGCGCCGCTCGTCCTCGTCGGCGACGACGCCGCGCGGCGTGTGCGCGGAGCCGTGCGGAGACGGGGGGTGGTCCTCGTGGGCCGCGACCAGGACGATTCGGGGGTCTGGCAGAGGGCCGTCGAGATCGGCGCCGACCACGTCCTGATGCTGCCCGACGGTGAGCAGTGGCTGGTCGACCGCATCGCCGACGTCGCCGAAGGCGTCGGCCGGCCCGCGCTCACCGTCGGCGTCATCGGCGGCCGGGGCGGCGCCGGAGCGTCGACACTGGCCTGCGCGCTCGCCGTCACCTCCGCGCGCGAGGGGATGCGCAGCCTCCTCGTGGACGCCGACCCGCTGGGCGGCGGCCTCGACGTCCTCCTGGGGGGCGAGACGGCCGAGGGGCTGAGGTGGCCCGCGTTCGCGGCCTCGCGAGGACGGGTCGGCGGCGGCGCCCTGGAGGAGTCACTGCCCGAGCTGCACTCGCTGCGCGTACTCAGCTGGGACCGGGGGGACCGCGTCACAGTGCCGGCCCAGGCCGTACGGGCGGTGCTCGCGGCGGCCCGGCGCAGGGGCGGCACGGTCGTCGTCGACCTGCCGCGCCGGATCGACGACGGCGTCGCCGAAGTCCTCGCCCAGCTCGACGTCGGCCTCCTCCTCGTCCCGGCCGAACTGCGGGCCGTCGCGGCGGCGGACCGGGTGGCCGCAGCGGTCGGCATGGTCCTGCGCGACCTCCGTGTCGCGGTCCGCGGTCCGTACGCCTCCGGGCTCGACGACCGCGAGGTGGCCCGGCTGCTCGGACTGCCCCTGGTCGGTGAGGTGCCCATCGAGTCCGGGCTCTTGCGCGCCACCGAGAGCAGGCGCCCCCCGGGCACGTCCGCACGAGGCCCGCTGGCGCGTTTCTGCCGGGAGTTCTGGGAGCGGGCGCTGGTGGAGACGGGCGGGGCGGCATGAGGGCCCCTGCGGACCTTGAGGGATCGGGTGGCGGTGTGCCGAGCGGTGGCGTGCCGGCCGAGAGGACCGGAGCCGGGTGCGCGGAGCCGGCTGCCGGGGAGTCCGCGGTAGTGCCGACCTCCCCGGTGCCCGGGGGGACGGGCTCCGGTGCGGCACCGGAGCCCGCTGACGAACGGTTGCCGGACGGGGCTCTCGGAGGATGCGGAGGACCGGCCGCGGAAGGGGCCCAGGCACCGAGCCGCCGGCCTTCCGGGACGGACGCGGGACCGACCGGGCGGGTGGTCCCGCGCTGGGCTTCACGGACGTCCTCTGTCCACGGGCGGCTTCCGGAACTGGTTTCCGGGCGGCTTCCGGAACCGGCATACGGGCGCCCTTCGGCGCCGGCTTCCGTGAGAGACCCGGGCCCCGCTCCCGGGATGCTCGACGGTGTCCGGCGATGGCTCGCCGAGAGTGGGGCCGAGCCGACGCCCGCGCGCGTGGCGCAGGCCCTTCGGGAGCAGGGGCGGGTGCTCGGGGACGCCGAGATCCTCGGCGCCGCCGAGCAGCTGAGGTCGGAGCTCGTCGGCAGCGGACCGCTGGAACCGCTGCTCGCCGACCCCACGGTGACCGACGTACTGGTGTCCGCCTCGGACCGGGTCTGGGTGGACCGGGGCGGCGGCCTGGAGCTGACGACGGTTTCCTTCCCGGACGCCGGTGCCGTACGGCGGCTCGCGCAGCGCCTCGCCGCAGTCGCCGGGCGCCGGCTCGACGACGCCCGGCCGTGGGTGGACGCCCGGCTGCCCGACGGCACCCGGCTGCACGCGGTACTGCCACCGGTCTCCGTCGGCTGCACGAGTCTGTCGCTGCGGGTGGTACGGCCGCGTGCGTTCACGCTCGACGAACTGGCGACGGCGGGCACCGTGCCGCCCGGCGGCGACCGCGTACTGCGCGCGCTGCTGGGAGCACGGCTGTCCTTCCTCGTCAGCGGCGGTACCGGCAGCGGGAAGACGACGCTGCTGAGTGCGTTGCTGGGGCTCGTCGGACCGGACGAACGCATCGTCCTTGCCGAGGACTCGGCGGAGCTGCGGCCGGACCACCCGCACGTGGTCCGCCTGGAGACCAGGCCCGCCAACCAGGAGGCCGCGGGCCTGGTCACCCTGGAGGACCTGGTTCGGCAGGCACTGCGCATGCGTCCGGACATGCTCGTCGTCGGCGAGGTGCGCGGCGCCGAAGTGGCCCACTTGCTGGCCGCGCTGAACACCGGTCACAGCGGCTGCGGGACGGTGCACGCCAATGCAGCTGCCGACGTACCGGCCCGGCTGGAGGCACTCGGTACGGCCGCGGGCCTCGACCGGGCGGCCCTGCACAGTCAGCTCGCGGCGGCGCTCTCGGTGGTCCTGCACCTGGTACGGGACCGAACCGGACGGCGTCGGATCGCCGAGGTGCACGTACTGGAGCGCGACCCGTCGGGGCTGGTGCGGACGGTGCCGGCGCTGCGGTGGGGCACGGAGGCCTTCGTGGCCGAGTGCGGCTGGGAGCGATTGCGGGAGCTGCTGCGCGGTGGCGGTCTCGAAGCGCGCGCCGACGGACGGGAGGCGTACGGGTGACGGGGACGGGTGAGCTGTCGACGGGTGTGGCCCTGGTCTGTCTGGCGACGGCGGCGTGGCTGGCCGGGAGCGGGTGGCACTCCGGGGCGCGGCGTGCGCGACGGGTGTTCGCCGACGGCGGGACGGCCGGTACCGGACCGCCCACGGTGCGCCTGGTGACGGACGGGCTGCGGTGCGTCCGCGGTCGGCTGAGGCCCGAGTGGTGGTCGTTGACGGTTGGGGTGGCGCTGGCGGTACTGGGCCATTCGGTGCTGCCGGTCGTCGCGGGTGCGGCCGGGGTGCCGGTGCTGCGCCGGACACGCCTGGCAGGCCGAGAGCGGTGGGCCCGGGAGCGCCGGCGGGACGCGGTGATCGCGCTGTGCGGGGTGCTCGCCGGGGAGGTGCGGGCGGGCCGCCAGCCGGGCGAGGCACTGCTGTGTGCGGCGCACGACTCCGGAGGGCTCGGTGACGCGCAGCCGGCGGTGCTGGCGGCGGCCCGGTTCGGTGGGGACGTCCCGGGTGCGCTCGCGGCGGCGGCGCGGCAACCGGGTGCCGAGGGGCTGCGGGGGCTCGCGGCGTGCTGGCGGGTCGCCGTCGACCAGGGTGCCGGACTCGCGGCCGGGCTCGACCGGTTGGAGGGCGCACTGCGCGCCGAACGTGATCAGTGCTCCGACCTGCGCGCCCAGTTGGCGGGTGCGCGCGCCACGGCGGTGATACTCGCCGGCCTGCCGGTCCTCGGCCTCCTGCTCGGAGTCGCCCTCGGTTCCGACCCGTTGCGCGTGCTGCTGCACACCGGGGCCGGGCTGGGCTGCCTGCTGGCCGGCGGGTTCCTGGAGGGCCTGGGCGTGTGGTGGGTGTCGCGGATCGTGCGTGGAGCGGAGTCGGTGTCGTGAACGGGGACGTGGTCCACGGGCTTGGGTCCGTGGTGGGGGCAGTGGCAGGGACGGTGCTGGTCGCCGGATGGCTGGCGCGCGGGTTGGGAGCCGTGCGGCGGGAGCGGACGGTGCGCAGACGGCTCACCGGGCTGCTGGCCCCCGAACCGGCCCGCGCCACCCCACGGCGGGCCGAGCTGCTGGACGCCGTCCGCGGATGGCTGCCGCTGGTGGGCACGGTGGGCGCGGGATGGGCTCTGGTCGGGGGTGTCGTCGGCGTCGTGGTGGGGCTGGTGGGTGCGGCAGGGCTGTGGCGTTGGCGCTCCCGACGGTCGGCCTCCGGGAGGGAAGCGGCGGGGGCCGTGGCCGCGGACGCCGCTCGTCAACTTCCGTTGGCAGCCGATCTGCTGGCGGCCTGCATCGCGGCGGGTGCCGGTCCGGTGGCGGCGGCCCAGGCGGTGGGTGACGCCCTGGGCGGACCCGTCGGGGACGCGTTGGGGCACGGCGCGGCGGAGGTCCGGCTCGGCGGTGAACCGGGCGGGGCCTGGCGCGGGTTGGCCGCGGTTCCGGGCGCCGGTCCGCTGGCGCGGCTACTGGAGCGGGCCGACGTGTCCGGCCTGCCCGCGGCCGGTCCGGTCGCCCGGCTCGCGGCCCAGGCCCGTGCCGACTGGGCTCGCGCCACGACGGCCCGGGCCCGCCGGGCGGCCGTCATGGTCACCGCTCCGGTGGGGCTGTGCTTCCTGCCCGCGTTCATCGCGGTGGGCGTGCTGCCGGTGGTGATCGGCCTTGCGGGCGGGGTGCTGGGAGAGGGAGGGGGTGGTGGCTGACGGACCGGAGCGGAGGGCGCGGAGCCCACGAGTGAGTGACCGACGAACGAGTGAGTGAGCAACGAGAACGGACCTTACGGGGGTTGCGATGTATCAGATGTATCAGGTGTGTCGGGTGTGTCGGGCGGCACGGGCACGGTTGAGTGCCCGGGTGCGCGGAGCAGTACGTACGGCACGGCGGGACGCGGGAATGGTCACGTCCGAGTACGCGATGGGGATCGTCGCGGCGGTGGCGTTCGCCGTGGTGCTCTACAAGGTGGTGACGAGCGGTGCGGTCAGCGCGGAGCTGCAGGGCATCGTGAAGCAGGCACTCGATGCGCGGATGTGAGCGGGCAGCGGGGACGGGATCCCGCCGAGGAACCGGCAGAGGCTCCGGCAACCGCTTCGGCAGAGGATTGGACAGGGGGTTCGTGACCGCGGAGACGGCCGTGGTGCTGCCGGTGCTGGTGGTGTTCGCGATGGCGCTGGTGTGCGGGCTGCTTGTCGTGGCGGCTCAGATCCAGTGCGTGGACGCGGCGCGGACGGGGGCCCGTGCGGCGGCCCGGCAGGATCCGGCCGACGCGGTAGTCGAGGCCACCGAGCAGGCGGCACCGCGCGGAGCGCGGGTCACGGTCAGCCGGGAGGAGGGCCGGGTCCGTGTGGTCGTGGTGGCCGAGCCGCCGGCGTTGCACGGCCTGCCCTTCGAGGTGCGGGAGGAGGCCGTGGCTTCGGTGGAGCAGACGGTGGGGGCGGGGCCATGAGAGGCGATGTGTCGCTCGGCGCGGTGACCGCCCTGGGTCCTGGGCCCGGCCCCGAGCCCGCCCCTGAGCCCGTTCGTGGCTCGGTACCTGGCTCGGTACCTGGTTCGGGGTCTAATTCGGGGACTGGCATCGGCTCAGGCTCCGACTTCGGCTCAGAAGACCCGGGCTCGGGCCTCAGCCCGGGCTCGGGCTCCAACCCCGGCTCCGGTCTCAACGGTGGCTCGGGCTCGGCCGCGGGACCCAACCCCGGCTCAGGTTCGGGCTCGGGCTCTGGGCTCGACCCGGGCTCCGGGCTCGACCCGGGCTCGGGATCGGCCTCGGGCATCGGATCGGTCCCCGGCCCCGGTGGGGGCTCGGGCGTCGCCTCCGCCTCCGCCTGCGACCGGGGCTCCGCCACTGTGTGGAGCGTCGGAGCCATTGCTGTTCTGTGCCTGGTGTTCGGCATCGTGCTGGCCCTGGGCCAGGCTGTCGTGGTTCGGCACCGGGCGGCCGGCGGCGCCGATCTGGCAGCGCTCGCGGCGGCGGACCACTGGGCACAGGGCGGCAGGGCGGCGTGTGCCCGGGCGGACCGGGTCGCGCGTGCCCAGGGGACGCGGTTGGTGCGATGCGTGCTCACCGGGCAGACCTCGGACGTGACGGCGGCTTCGGGCCGGGGGCCGTTCGCGGCGGAGGTCCGGGCGAGAGCAGGCCCGGCTACGGGCGTGCCGCCGACCGGTGTCGCCCCGGCTGGTGTCGATCCGACCGGTGTCGATCCGACCGTGGCCGTGCCGACCGAGGGCCGGTCGACGGGGTTCCTGGCGGGGCCCCCGCCTACCCCGCCTCCCTACCCGCGGCAGGACCCGTCTCCGGCTCTGTCACCGGCTTCGGCGCCGTCCCCGGCTCCGCACCCCGCTCCGACCCCTCCGCCACCCCACGCAACAGCACCGTGAGCAGCCGTACGGCGCCCCGCTTGTGCAGCGGCTCGTTGCCGTTGCCGCACTTGGGGGACTGGATGCAGGACGGGCAGCCGGCGTCGCAGTCGCAGGAGGCGATGGCCTCCCGGGTGGCGGTGAGCCAGTCGTGGGCCGTACGGAAGGCGCGCTCGGCGAAACCGGCGCCGCCCGGGTGGCCGTCGTACACGAAGACCGTCGGCAGCAGCGTGTCCGGGTGCAGGGGGACCGACACGCCGCCGATGTCCCAGCGGTCGCAGGTCGCGAACAGGGGAAGCATGCCGATCGAGGCGTGTTCGGCGGCGTGCAGGGCCCCGCCGAGGATCTCCGGGTTGATCCGGGCCGCGTCCAGCTGGTCCTCGGTGACCGTCCACCACACCGCGCGTGTGCGCAGCGTCCGAGGGGGGAGGTCGAGTTTCGTCTCGCCCAGGACCTCACCGGTGATGAGGCGCCGGCGCAGGAAGGAGACCACCTGGTTGGTGACCTCGACGGAGCCGTAGCAGAGGCGTCCGTCACCCCAGGGGACCTCGGTGTCGGTCTCCAGGACCGAGATCGCCGTCGTGTCGCGGGCGACCGTGGAGTACGACGGGGTGGCCTGCTCGACCAGCGCGACGGAGTCCTCCAGGTCCAGGGACCGGACGAGATACGTGCGCCCCTGGTGGAGGTGCACGGCGCCCTCGTGGACCGTCGTGTGGGCGGCGCCGGCGTCGACCGTGCCCAGCAGCCGGCCGGTCCCGGCCTCGACGACCTGGACCGGACGTCCGCCCTCCCCGCGGATGTCGGTCAGGTCGGCGGCCCTTTCCCGGCGCGTCCAGTGCCAGGCCCGGGTCCGGCGGCGCAGCAGCCGGGCTTCCTCCAACTGGGGGAGCAACTCCTCGCAGGCGGGGCCGAACAGCGTCAGGTCCTCGTCGGTCAGAGGCAGCTCGGCCGCCGCCGCGCACAGGTGGGGGGCGAGTACGTACGGGTTGTCGGGGTCGAGGACCGTGGACTCCACGGGCTGGTCGAACAGGGCTTCGGGGTGGTGGACGAGGAAGGTGTCCAGCGGATCGTCGCGGGCGACCAGCACCGCGAGGGCCCCCTGCCCGGACCGTCCCGCCCGGCCCGCCTGCTGCCACAGTGAGGCCCGAGTGCCCGGATAGCCGGCGATCACCACGGCGTCCAGGCCGGAGATGTCGAGGCCGAGTTCGAGGGCGTTCGTCGCCGCGAGACCGAGGAGCTCACCGGAGTGCAGGGCGCGTTCCAGGGCGCGGCGCTCCTCGGGGAGGTAGCCGCCGCGGTACGCCGCCACGCGCCGGGCCAGCGAGCGGTCGACCTCGGCCAGGCGTTCCTGGGCGATCACCGAGATCAACTCGGCGCCGCGCCGGGACCGGACGAAGGTGATCGAACGCATTCCCTGCACGGTGAGGTCGGTGAGCAGGTCGGCGGCCTCGGCGGTGGCCGTGCGGCGGACCGGCGCGCCCTTCTCGCCCTCCAGCTCGGTCAGTGGCGGCTCCCAGAGGGCGAACACCAGTTCACCACGCGGTGAGGCGTCGTCGGCGACCTCGACCACCGGCAGTCCGGTGAGCCGCCGGGCCGCGACCGAGGGCTCGGCGGAGGTGGCGGAGGCGAGCAGGAACACGGGCGACGCGCCGTAGCGCGTACACAGCCGGCGCAGTCTTCGCAGCACCTGGGCCACATGGGAGCCGAAGACGCCCCGGTAGGTGTGGCACTCGTCGATCACGACGTACTTCAGCGACTTCAGGAAGGAGGACCAGCGGGGATGGGACGGCAGGATGCCGCGGTGCAGCATGTCCGGGTTGGTCAGCACGTAGGTGCCGTACTGGCGGATCCACTCGCGTTCCTCGAACGGCGTGTCGCCGTCGTACACCGCGGTTCGCACGGATGTGCCGAGAGGTTGTGAGAGTTCCTTCACCGACCGGCACTGGTCGGCGGCGAGCGCCTTGGTCGGTGCCAGGTAGAGGGCGGTGGCGCCACGCCCGTTGGGGGCCTCTGATCCGTCCAGGAGCGTCGACAGCACCGGCACCAGGTACGCCAGGGACTTGCCGGACGCGGTGCCGGTGGCGACGACCACCGAGTCGCCGTCCAGGGCGTGCTCGGCCACGCGTGCCTGGTGGGCCCAGGGCTGTTCGATGCCCGCGGCCCGTACCGCCGCGACGACCTCCGGCCGAATCCGGTCCGGCCAGGCGGCATGACGACCCGCACGCGGGGGCAAGTGCTCCGTATGAGTGATGCGCGTAGCCCGGCTCGGTCCCGCGGCGAGCCGGTCCAGGAGCATGCCCGGATCGGGCCGGGAGCCGGGCTCCGCCGGGGGTCGATCGGATCGGTGATTCTTGGCCATCGGCACCGAGTCTGTCACTGGCGTGACGGACAATGGGACCAAGGCGTCGTGCACGCCCGCCGGTAAGTGATTGAATGCCATCGCGGCTGGCGAACCGTCCTGGGGGCTTCAAGCCGAGGTGTCCCGAGGGACGACCGCTCGATAGCAAGGTGCTGGAGGATCCGTGGACCTGTCCCTGTCGACCCGTACCGTCGGCGATCGTACGGTCGTCGAGGTCGGTGGCGAAATTGACGTATACACCGCGCCCAAGCTGCGAGAGCAGCTGGTCGAGCTCGTGAACGACGGGAGTTTCCACCTCGTCGTCGACATGGAGGGCGTGGACTTCCTCGACTCCACCGGGCTCGGCGTGCTGGTCGGCGGACTGAAGCGCGTGCGTGCCCATGAGGGCTCGCTGCGCCTGGTCTGCAACCAGGAGCGCATTCTCAAGATCTTCCGTATCACCGGCCTCACCAAGGTGTTCCCCATTCACACCTCGGTCGAGGAAGCGGTGGCGGCCACCGACTGACGACCGGTCCCGGGCCCCTGGGCCCGGGACCGCAGCAGTACAAGGGAGGTCCGGGCTGTCGGCGGCCCGGACCTCCGTAAGCACGCCCGTAGTTCCGAGGGGGACGCATGGCCACCGTCGAACTCCGCTTCAGCGCGTTGCCCGAGCATGTCCGCACCGCCCGTCTGGTGGCGGCGGCGGTGGCACGCAGGGCCGGAGTGGACGAGGCCGTCCTCGACGAGGTCAGGCTCGCCGTCGGCGAGGCCTGCTCCCGAGCCGTGGGCCTGCATCAGCACGTCGGCATCACCGCGCCGGTCAAGGTGTCGCTGATCGAGGAGGAGAAGCAGTTCTCCATCGAGGTCGGCGACGAGGCGCCGCACGCGGTACCCGGGGCCGGAAACCCGGGCGCCGTCGACGACGCGGAGGCCGAGGAGGACGAGATGGGTCTCGCTGTCATCAGCGGACTCGTCGACGACGTGGAGGTCACGGCCGGCGAGGACGGCGGACTGATCCGCATGACCTGGCCGACCGCACCGGCGATCCTGCCGCCGGTCTGACGCCCGCCCGGGCCACCCCGGACCCGGGCCACCCCGGACCCGGGCCACCCCGGACCCGGGCCACCCCGGACCCGGGCCACCCCGGACCCAGGGCCTCACGCAGTCACCCGCAAGCCCGCAAGCCCGCAAGCCCGCAAGTCACCCGAAGGGCCCTACCTCGTAGGGCCCTTCGTCATGTGCGGAAGGCGAGGCCCGCACATACAGTGGTGCCGTACGGGCGATAAGTGAATTCATTCACGATCGATCGTGCGAGAAAATGGATCACGGCAATGCGAACGTCAGGTGATCGCCGCTAATGCCGGAAGGCCATTACTACTTCTGGCCCCTTTGGGTTGACAGGTCAATTCCTTTTGTCGTGCACTGTTTTGATCAGGTTCCGGTACCTACAATCCCGTCCACATCTTGAGCTCAGTCCAAGCGTCAAGGAGGACGAATGGCGGAGCTTTCCACCCCTCATCAGCTGGGTGACACCTCGACCGTCGCAGCCGCCGTCCTGACCGACTCGAACCGTGCCCTGGTCGCGGTGATCGCGGTCGTCGCGCTGGCAGCGCTGGTGCTCGCGGGCGTCCTGGTGCGCCAGGTGCTCGCGGCGGGCGAGGGAACCGACAGGATGAAGGAGATCGCGGCGGCCGTCCAGGAAGGCGCGAACGCCTACCTGGCCCGGCAGCTTCGTACGCTCGGCGTATTCGCCGTCGTCGTGTTCTTTCTGCTCATGCTGCTGCCTGCGGACGACTGGAATCAGCGGGCCGGACGATCGATCTTCTTTTTGATCGGCGCGGCGTTCTCGGCGGCCACCGGTTATATCGGCATGTGGCTCGCGGTGCGCAGCAACGTACGCGTCGCCGCGGCGGCGCGGGAAGCGACACCCGCTCCCGGCGAACCGCAAAAAGACCTCACCCTCGTCTCGCACAAAGCGACGAAGATCGCTTTTCGTACGGGCGGCGTGGTCGGCATGTTCACGGTGGGACTCGGCCTGCTGGGCGCCTGCTGCGTGGTGCTGGTGTACGCGGCCGACGCCCCGAAGGTCCTGGAGGGCTTCGGCCTCGGCGCCGCGCTGATCGCGATGTTCATGCGAGTCGGCGGCGGCATCTTCACCAAGGCCGCCGACGTCGGCGCCGACCTGGTCGGCAAGGTCGAGCAGGGCATTCCGGAGGACGATCCGCGCAATGCCGCGACCATCGCCGACAACGTGGGTGACAACGTCGGCGACTGCGCGGGCATGGCTGCCGACCTCTTCGAGTCGTACGCCGTGACCCTGGTGGCCGCGCTGATCCTCGGCAAGGTGGCGTTCGGCGACGCCGGACTGGCCTTCCCGCTGCTGGTGCCGGCGATCGGCGTGGTCACGGCCATGATCGGCATCTTCGCGGTGGCACCCCGCCGGTCCGACCGCAGCGGCATGAGCGCGATCAACCGTGGCTTCTTCATCTCCGCGGTGATCTCGCTGGCGCTGGTGGCGGTGGCCGTCTTCGTCTACCTGCCCGGAAAGTACTCCGACCTGGACGGCGTCACCGACGCGGCGATCGCGGGCCGGGACGGCGACCCGCGGATCCTCGCACTCGTCGCGGTGGCCATCGGCATCGTGCTCGCCGCCCTGATCCAGCAACTCACCGGCTACTTCACCGAGACCACCCGACGCCCCGTCAAGGACATCGGCAAGACCTCGCTCACCGGCCCCGCCACCGTCGTCCTCGCCGGTATCTCGATCGGTCTCGAATCCGCCGTCTACACCGCCCTGTTGATCGGCCTCGGCGTCTACGGGGCGTTCCTGCTCGGCGGTACGTCCATCATGCTGGCGCTGTTCGCCGTGGCACTGGCCGGCACCGGCCTGCTCACCACGGTCGGTGTCATCGTCGCCATGGACACCTTCGGCCCGGTCTCCGACAACGCGCAGGGCATCGCCGAGATGTCCGGCGACGTCGAGGGAGCCGGCGCCCAGGTGCTCACCGACCTGGACGCGGTCGGCAACACCACCAAGGCCATCACCAAGGGCATCGCCATCGCCACCGCCGTACTCGCCGCCGCGGCCCTCTTCGGGTCGTACCGCGACGCCATCACCACCGGCGCGGCGGACGTGGGCGAGAAACTCAGCGGCGAGGGCGCGCCGATGAGCCTGATGATGGACATCTCGCAGCCCAACAACCTCGTCGGGCTCATCGCGGGCGCGGCGGTCGTCTTCCTCTTCTCGGGGCTGGCGATCAACGCGGTGTCGCGGTCGGCGGGCGCCGTGGTCTTCGAGGTGCGGCGGCAGTTCCGGGAGCGGCCCGGGATCATGGACTACAGCGAGAAACCCGAGTACGGCAAGGTCGTCGACATCTGTACCAGGGACGCCCTGCGCGAACTCGCCACGCCCGGGCTGCTCGCCGTCATGGCGCCCATCTTCATCGGGTTCACGCTCGGTGTGGGCGCGCTCGGCGCCTTCCTGGCGGGCGCGATCGGCGCGGGCACGCTGATGGCGGTGTTCCTCGCCAACTCCGGTGGTGCCTGGGACAACGCCAAGAAACTCGTCGAGGACGGTCACCACGGCGGCAAGGGCAGTGAGGCCCACGCCGCCACCGTCATCGGCGACACGGTCGGCGACCCCTTCAAGGACACCGCGGGCCCGGCGATCAACCCCCTGCTCAAGGTCATGAACCTGGTGGCACTGCTCATCGCTCCGGCGGTCATCAAGTTCTCCTACGGCGCCGACAAGAGCATCGGCGTACGGGTGGGGATCGCCGTCGTCGCGTTCGTCGTCATCGCCGCGGCGGTCTACGTCTCCAAGCGGCGCGGAATCGCCATGGGCGACGAGGGCGACGCCGACCGGGAGCCCAAGTCGGCCGATCCGGCGGTGGTTTCGTAGATTCCGACAGCGGTCTCTCCTGGAGACGAAGGGCAAAAGGCGGGCGTACGGCGCGTATTGACGCGCCGTACGCCCGCGTCGTGCGCGTGCGCGCCCTTCATCGTGAGCCTTCTCTCTCTTGATGCAAATGGCTGCAATACGGTCTTAACGGATGTTCGTCCTGCGGAGGTCCCCCGTCCGGCGTGTATGTTCCGGGGCCGAGAGCCATGGAAGGGACCAATCCGGTGAACAAGAAGCTCGCGGCCGCACTGTCCGGCGGTGCGGTACTGGTACTGGCGCTGACGGGATGCAGCAGCAGCGACGACAACGACAAGCTGGACTCCTGGGCGAAGGAGGTCTGCGACGGAGTGCAGCCGCAGGCCAAGAAGATCGAGGCGGCCAACGCGGCGATCCAGAAGGAGACCTCGGACAACAGCACGCCGGACGAGGTCCAGAAGACCGACGCCAAGGCGTTCCAGGACATGTCCGACGCCTACAAGGCGATGGGCAGAGCCGTCCAGAAGGCCGGGGCGCCGGACGTCGAGGATGGCGAGAAGAAGCAGAAGGACGCGGTCGCCGAGCTCAACGGCCTCTCTTCGTCGTACGCCTCCCTGAGGAAACAGGTGGAGGCCCTCGACACCAAGGACCAGGCGAAGTTCGCCGACGGTCTCAAGGGCATCGCCACCGAACTGAACAAGCTCAGCAAGAGCGGCAGCGACGCGCTGAAGACCCTCGAGGAGGGCGACGTCGGCCAGGCGATGGCCAAGCAGGCCAGCTGCAAGTCGGCCTCGGGGACGCCGTCGGCCGCGGCCGGCTGACCTCCGCCGCACGGACACGGGGCGGGGCACGGGCCGCAGGGTCCCAGCGAGGTGCGGGCACAGAACCGCACGAGGTGCGGGCGCAGGGCCCCAGCGAGGTGCGGCCACAGAACCGCACGAGGTGCGGGCGCAGGGCCCCAGCGAGGTGCGGGACTCCGGGCCACAATGGGGGAGTGAGTAACGCCAGCCTCTCCCCCCTGCCCTCCGCCGACCGCCCCGACGTCACCGCCCGGCTGCGGGACGCCCTGCTCGGGGCCTCCTTCACCGCCGACGGACTGCTGGAGCTGCTCGGCGCCCCCGCCTACGCGGCGCTGTCGCGCAGCGAGACCGTGCCCGCGCTCCGGGCCACCCGCGGCGACACGCCGCTGGAACTGCTCGTACGGCTCTTCCTGCTCCAGCAACCCGTCCTCCACGCGCGCGTGGAGGAGGTGCTGCCCGTCGACGCGTGCCTGGAGAGCGGGTGGCTCGTCCGCGCGGGTGACGACGAGGTGGCGGCCACCGTGGACGTACGGCCGTACGGGGGGCCCGGGGGCGAGGACTGGTTCATCGTCTCCGACCTGGGATGCGCGGTCGGCGGAGCGGGAGGGGTGCGCGTCGGCGCTCCTGGAAGGGGCGAGGACGGGCGACGGGCGGGCGGCACCGGCAGTCACGCCCAGGGCGTCGTCCTCGGTGTGGGA
The DNA here is from genome assembly GCF_055603605.1 of Streptomyces sp. NPDC037271. NCBI lineage: Bacteria > Bacillati > Actinomycetota > Actinomycetes > Kitasatosporales > Streptomycetaceae > Streptomyces > Streptomyces sp. NPDC037271. Next base: position 126,612 of record NZ_JBVJVN010000006.1, on the reverse strand, counting down.
GGCGCCTCCATGACCCTCGCCGGCCTCACCGTCCGTACGCCCGTCTCCGCGGCCCTGGACCTCGGCACCGGCTCCGGCATCCAGGCTCTGCACGCCGCCGCGCACGCCACGCGCGTGACGGCGACCGACGTCAACCCGCGCGCGCTGCACATCACCGCGCTCACGCTCGCCCTGTCCGGTGCCCCGGCCGCCGAGCTGCGCGAGGGATCCCTCTACGAGCCGGTCCACGACGACGAGACGTACGACCTGATCGTCTCCAACCCGCCCTTCGTGATCTCACCGGGCGCCCGCCTCACCTACCGCGACGGCGGGATGGGCGGGGACGATCTGTGCCGCTCGCTCGTTCAGCAGACGGGGGAGCGCCTGAACGAGGGCGGGTTCGCGCACTTCCTCGCCAACTGGCAGCACGTGGAGGGGGAGGACTGGACGGACCGGCTGCGCTCCTGGGTGCCGCGCGGCTGCGACGCCTGGATCGTGCAGCGCGAGGTGCAGGACGTCACGCAGTACGCCGAGCTGTGGCTCCGGGACGCGGGCGACCACCGGGGCGACGCGGCCGATTACCAGGCGCGCTACGACGCGTGGCTGGACGAGTTCGACGCGCGCAAGGTCAGGGCGGTCGGCTTCGGCTGGATCACGTTGCGCCGGACCGCGGCCGCCGAGCCCTCCGTCGTGGTCGAGGAATGGCCGCACCCGATCGAGCAGCCGCTCGGCGAGACCGTGCGCGCGTACTTCGACCGTGTCGACTACCTGCGCGCACACGACGACGCGGCCCTGCTCGAAGCGCACTTCACGCTGGCCGGCGAGGTCGTCCAGGAACAGGTCGGACTGCCCGGCGCCGAGGACCCGGAGCACGTCGTCCTGCGCCAGAACCGCGGGATGCGGCGGGCCACCCGGGTCGACACCGTCGGCGCCGGTTTCGCGGGCGTCTGCGACGGCACCATGAGCGCGGGCCGCATCCTGGACGCCATCGCCCAGCTGGTGGGCGAGGACCCGGTGGCGCTGCGCGACCGCACGCCCGCGCAGATCCGGCTGCTGGTGGAGCAGGGATTCCTCGAACCGGCGTAGAGACGGGGGCGGCGCTCATCGCCGCCAGGTCCTGTACGGGAACGAGCCACGGGCGGGGGGCCGCCGAGCCGGCGGTTCCCCGTTCACCTCGGGTTCGCCTGCCCGCCGCCGTCGCGTGACAGCCTCCCGGGGGCTGGACACACGCAAGCTGGAGAAAAGGGGCACGGGGACCATGGAGAGCGGGCCGGCGATCTTCGCTGGGATGGTGTTCGCCCTGTTCGGGGCCGGTCTGCTGGTGTGGACCGCGACGCGGGTCCGGCACGGCCGGCCCGTCGCGCACGGTGTGAGCCCCGTCGCATCGGCGACCGTCGCGAGCGTCGCCGGGGTGACCGCCCTCGCTCTCGGGGCATGGTGCCTGACGCACGTGTGAGAGGCCGGTTCCGGCCCCCGGCCGCACCCCCGCCCGAGTAATCGGGGGATCGCGCTCCGGATGCGCACTTCAGGGCAGGTAAACACTCCGGGCGGCAGGAACAGGGTTCGTCGGGTTACCGTTCGAGTGGCCGTTGCGGGCTTTTCCCGTTTGACACGGGGGCGGGAGGTACCGTCACACTCCGCAGCGTCACGACCGAAATGCAGCACACCCCGACCCCGGGACCACGGCCTGGGGAGGCCCAGCGTCGACCGGAGAGAAGAGCGAAGTTGTCCCCGACCAGCGAGACCGCGAAGGGCGGCCGCCGACTCGTCATCGTCGAGTCGCCTGCCAAGGCGAAGACGATCAAGGGCTATCTCGGCCCTGGCTACGTCGTCGAGGCGAGCGTCGGGCACATTCGCGACCTTCCCAGCGGCGCCGCGGAGGTGCCCGAGAAGTACACCGGTGAGGTCCGCCGCCTCGGTGTGGACGTCGAACACGACTTCCAGCCGATCTATGTGGTCAACGCTGACAAGAAGGCGCAGGTCAGGAAGCTCAAGGACCTGCTGAAGGACTCCGACGAACTCTTCCTCGCCACCGATGAGGACCGCGAGGGCGAGGCCATCGCCTGGCACCTGCAGGAAGTCCTCAAGCCGAAGATCCCCGTCAAGCGCATGGTGTTCCACGAGATCACCAAGGACGCGATCCGGGCCGCCGTCGCCAACCCGCGCGAGCTCAACCAGAAGCTCGTCGACGCCCAGGAGACCCGCCGCATCCTCGACCGCCTCTACGGCTACGAGGTCTCGCCGGTCCTCTGGAAGAAGGTCATGCCGAAGCTGTCGGCCGGCCGCGTCCAGTCCGTCGCCACGCGCCTCGTGGTCGAGCGGGAACGCGAGCGCATGGCGTTCCGTTCCGCCGAGTACTGGGACCTGACGGGCACCTTCGCGACCGGCCGCGCCGGTGACGCGTCGGACCCGTCGTCGCTGGTCGCCCGCCTGCAGACCGTCGATGGCCGGCGGATCGCCCAGGGCCGCGACTTCGACTCGCTGGGCCAGATCAAGAGCGCGAACACCCTCCACCTCGACGAGGCGAACGCCCGCGCGCTCGCCGCCGCCCTGGAGGACACCCGCTTCGCGGTCCGCTCCGTCGAGTCCAAGCCGTACCGCCGCTCGCCGTACGCCCCGTTCCGTACGACGACGCTCCAGCAGGAGGCGAGCCGCAAGCTCGGCTTCGGCGCCAAGGCGACCATGCAGATCGCCCAGAAGCTGTACGAGAACGGCTACATCACCTACATGCGTACGGACTCGACGACCCTGAGCGACACGGCGGTCACCGCCGCCCGCGCCCAGGTCACGCAGCTGTACGGCGCCGACTACCTCCCCGCCCAGCCGCGGACGTACGCCGGCAAGGTCAAGAACGCGCAGGAGGCGCACGAGGCGATCCGTCCCTCGGGCGACCGCTTCCGCACGCCCGCCGAGACCGGGCTGACCGGCGACCAGTTCCGGCTCTACGAGCTCATCTGGAAGCGGACCGTCGCCTCCCAGATGAAGGACGCGACCGGCAACAGCGTCACCGTGAAGATCGGCGGCGCCGCCTCCGACGGCCGGGACGTCGAGTTCAGCGCCTCCGGCAAGACGATCACCTTCCACGGCTTCCTCAAGGCCTACGTCGAGGGCGCCGACGACCCGAACGCCGAGCTGGACGACCGCGAGCGCCGGCTGCCGCAGGTCGCCCAGGGCGACGCGCTGACGGCCGAGCAGATCACGGTCGACGGCCACGCCACCAAGCCTCCGGCCCGCTACACCGAGGCGTCGCTGGTCAAGGAGCTGGAAGAGCGCGAGATCGGCCGCCCGTCGACGTACGCGTCGATCATCGGCACGATCCTGGACCGCGGCTACGTCTTCAAGAAGGGCACGGCGCTCGTCCCGTCCTTCCTGTCCTTCGCCGTGGTCAACCTCCTGGAGAAGCACTTCGGGCGGCTCGTCGACTACGACTTCACCGCGAAGATGGAGGACGACCTCGACGCCATCGCCCGCGGCGAGGCCCAGGCGGTGCCGTGGCTGCGGCGCTTCTACTTCGGCGAGGGCGACGGTGCCGGCAACGGCGGCGCCGCCGACGCCGGCAACGGCGACGGGGACCACCTCGGCGGCCTCAAGGAGCTGGTGACCGACCTCGGCGCGATCGACGCGCGCGAGGTGTCGTCCTTCCCCGTCGGCAACGACATCGTGCTGCGCGTCGGACGCTACGGCCCGTACGTCGAGCGTGGCGAGAAGGACGCCGAGAACCACCAGCGCGCCGACGTCCCCGAGGACCTGGCACCGGACGAGCTGTCCGTCGAACTGGCGGAGGAACTGCTCGCCAAGCCGAGCGGCGACTTCGAGCTGGGCACCGACCCGGCCACCGGCCACGCCATCGTCGCCAAGGACGGCCGCTACGGCCCGTACGTCACCGAGGTGCTGCCCGAGGGCACGCCGAAGACCGGCAAGAACGCCGTGAAGCCCCGTACGGCCTCACTGTTCAAGACGATGTCGCTGGACACCGTCACCCTCGACGACGCCCTGAAGCTCATGTCGCTGCCCCGCGTCGTCGGCGCCGACGCGGAGGGCGTCGAGATCACCGCGCAGAACGGCCGCTACGGCCCGTACCTGAAGAAGGGCACGGACTCGCGGTCCCTCACCTCCGAGGAGCAGCTCTTCACGATCACGCTGGAGGAGGCGCTGGCGATCTACGCCCAGCCCAAGCAGCGTGGCCGGGCCGCGGCCAAGCCGCCGCTGAAGGAGCTGGGCACCGACCCGGTCAGCGAGAAGCCGGTCGTGGTCAAGGACGGCCGCTTCGGCCCGTACGTCACCGACGGCGAGACCAACGCGACCCTGCGCTCCGGCGACAGCGTCGAGGAGATCACGCCGGAGCGCGGCTACGAGCTCCTCGCGGAGAAGCGCGCCAAGGGGCCCGCCAAGAAGACGGCGAAGAAGGCCGCCGCGAAGAAGGCCCCGGCCAAGAAGGCGACGGCGAAGAAGACCGCGGCCAAGAAGACCACGGCCGCCAAGACGACGGCCGCCAAGACGACGGCCGCGAAGAAGACCGCGACCAAGACGACGGCCAAGACCGCGGTGAAGAAGACGGCCACCAAGAAGGCGACCGCCTCCAAGGTGTCGGAGGACTGAGCCCGCTCCAGGGACCGCTCGGCGCTCCGGGCGCTCTTCCCGCGCTTCTTCCTTCCCGCGCTTCTTCGCGAAACGAACGCCCCGGCATCATTTCGGTGCCGGGGCGCGCGTACGTTCGGCCGGGCACACCGGACTGTCGGCGACGGCAGATAGGCTGAACGCATGACGCGAGCCGAGCAGCCAACGGCCACTCACCCCGCCCCGGACGACGCCCTGGTCGCGGACTCCCGCGAGCGCGCCGTCCGCGCCCTGCTGCGCCGCCCGCAGTTGAGGCGGTTGTGGAGCGCACAGCTCGTGGGGGGTGTCGGCGACATCCTCGCCCTCCTGGTGCTGGTCCTCCTCGCCGTCCAGGCCGCGATCGGCGCGGGCTCGTTCGGCGGGGGCTACCGGGGCGTGGCGTTCGCAGTGGCGACCGTTTTCGGCGTACGCATCCTGGCGACGCTGCTCTTCGGTGCCGTCCTGCTCGGGCCCCTCACCTCACTCACCTCGCAGGACGGCCCGCTCGACCGCCGCTGGACCATGGTCGGCGCCGACGGGCTGCGGGCCGCGCTGCTGATCGTCGCTCCGCTGTGGATCGACTGGACGCCGGACGACGCGCTCGCCGTCCTCCTGGTGACCGCCTTCGTCACCGGCGTCGCCGAGCGCTTCTGGACGGTGTGCCGGGAGAGCGCGGCCCCCGCGCTGCTGCCCGCGCCGCCGCCGGAGGGCGCGACGGTACGACCGCTGCCGGACCACATGGACGCGCTGCGCCGCCTGTCGCTGCGTACGGGCTTCGTGGCGATCCCCCTCGCCGGCGCCGTGCTGGTCGTCGCGGGGCTGCTGAACAACCTGCTGGGCGCCGGCATCGACTGGTTCGCCGAGCACCAGGCGGCGCTCGGCTCGTACGTCGCGGCCGGGCTGTTCGCCGCGTCCCTGTCCCTGGTGACCTTCCTGGAACTGCCCGGCGTCCGCACCCCCCGCGCGCGGTCACCGCTGGAGGGCATGCGCCGCCCCAAGACCGGCACCGGCGTCGACAAGGGCCGCACCGGCGTCCTCCCCCTGCTGGTACTCGCCTGCGCGGCGGTCGCCGCCGTGGTGTCCGCCGCGGTCGCCGTGGCGGTGCTGCACGCCAAGGACCTGGGCGGCGGCCCCGTGCTGTACGGGCTGATGGTGGGCGCGCTGACCGGCGGAGTCGTCGTCGGCATCCGCACGGCCCCCGCCCTGCTGCCGTCCCTGTCGCGCCGGCGGCTGCTGGCCCTGGCGATCGCCTTCGCCGGCGTCACCCTGCTGGCCGCCGGGCTCGTCCCCGACGACACCACCGTGCTGCTGCTCCTCGTACTGGCCGGCGTCGGCGCGGGCGTGACCGCCAACACCGGGCACGCGCTGCTCGACCAGGAGACCGAGGACGCCCGCCGGACGCGGACGACCGAGCACCTGCACGCCGTCGTCCGCGTGTACGTGGCACTCGGCGCGGTCGTCGCGCCCGTGATGGCGGCGTCGATCGGACCGCACCGGCTGGAGAACGGCAGGTTCGTCTTCGCGCACGGCGGCGCCGCGTTCGTCCTCATGCTGCTCGGCGCGCTGCTGCTGCCGGTGGCCGCGCTGGTGCTGGCCAAGGTCGACGACCGCTCCGGTGTGCCCCTGCGGCACGACCTGCGGGACGCGCTGCTCGGCGGCGACGACCCGGCGGCGACGCCCGTGGCGAACGGTTTCTTCATCGCCCTGGAGGGCGGCGACGGCGCCGGGAAGTCCACCCAGGCCGAGGCCCTCGCCGAGTGGATCCGGGGCAAGGGGCACGAGGTCGTGCTGACGCGCGAGCCGGGGGCGACGCCGGTGGGCAAGCGCCTGCGGTCCATCCTGCTGGACGTGTCGAGCGCCGGTCTGTCGCACCGCGCGGAGGCGCTGCTGTACGCCGCCGACCGCGCGGAGCACGTCGACACCGTCGTCCGGCCCGCGCTGGAGCGCGGCGCCGTGGTCATCTCCGACCGGTACATCGACTCCTCGGTGGCCTACCAGGGCGCCGGCCGCGATCTGTCGCCGACCGAGATCGCCCGCATCAACCGCTGGGCGACCCACGGGCTCGTACCGCACCTGACGGTCCTGCTGGACGTCCCGCCGGAGACCGCGCGCGAGCGGTTCACCGAGGCACCCGACCGGCTCGAGTCGGAGCCCGCCGAGTTCCACGCGCGCGTGCGCTCCGGTTTCCTGACCCTCGCCGCCGCCGACCCCGGGCGCTACCTCGTCGTCGACGCGGGCCAGGAGCCCGAGGCCGTCACCACCGTCGTACGCCACCGGCTCGACCAGGTGCTGCCGCTGTCCGAGGCCGAGATCAAGGCCCAGGAGGAGGCCCGCCGCAAGGCCGAGGAGGAAGCGCGCCGCAAGGCCGAGGAAGAGGCCGCGCGCAAGGCCGAGGAGGAGCGCCTGGAGCGCGAGCGCCTCGAACAGCTGGAGCGGCTGCGCGCCGAGGAGGAGGAGCGCAAGCGGCGCGAGCTTGAGGAGGCGCAGCGGCGCGAGGCCGAACGGCAGGCGGAGGAGGCCCGGCAGCGGGCCGAGGAAGCGCGCCGGAAGGCCGAGGAGGAGCGGGCGCGGCTCCTGGCCGAGGAGAAGGCACGGGCCGAGGAGGAGGCGCGGCTGCGGGTCGAGGAGGAGCGGCGCCGCAAGCAGGCCGAGGAGGAGGCGCGGCTGAGGGCCGAGGCCGAGGCCCGGCGCCTGGAGAAGCAGCGCAAGGCCGAGGAGGCCCTGATGCGGGCCGAGGAGGCACGCCGGGCGGCGGAGCAGGCGGCGGCAGCGGCCGCGGCGGGTCCGAAGCCGACGGCACCTCCCGCGGCGGGCGCGCCCCGCCCGGCGCCGGCTGCTCCGGCCGTCTCGGACCCCTCGGACGCGATGACCGTGCCGACCCCGGTCGTGACCCCGACGGATGCGTCCGGCGGGCCGGTGGAGGACACGGCGGTACTGCGGCCGGTGCGGGAGCCGGGCGGCTCCCGGGACGACCGGGGCGGCGCCGAGGACGACGCCTGGGGCGGGCGCGGCGACGACGGCCGGGCGCCCGGGGCGTCGGGTGGCTCCGAGCCTGATCCCGAGTCCGAGTCCGAGGTGCCCGAGTCCGAAGTGACGGCCGAGCTGCCCATGCCGCCGGTGCCGCCCGGTGCGGCGGACGAGACGGCGGTGCTGCCGGCGGTGGAGCCGAGGTCCGTCGACGAGACGGCGGTGCTGCCCGCCGTACGCGAGGAAGACCCCGCCGACCGGGTGCCGCCGGGCTATTTCCGCGAGGACGGCCCGGCCGGTCGCTCCGACCGGTCCGGACAAGCCCAGGAGGACCGCACGCGGGAGCTTCCCCAGATCGACCCGAACCAGGAGCCGCCCCGCAGGCGACGCTCGGACTGGGCCGAGGAGACACCGTTGGACGACCTGCCGACACTGGCGGACGAACTGCTCGGCCCGCACGACGGCGGAGGAGACGGCCGGGGCGACAGCCGGAGTGAAGGCCGCGATGACGACGGCGGCGACGGTGGCCGCCGGGGCCGGGGCCGGGGCACGGGCTGGGGCAGGCGCTGAGCGGGGCCCCTGCCCCAGGCGTTCCGGCTGGTTTGACCGAGGCGTCCCGCCTCGTTGTCAGTGCCGCCCCGCACAATGGAAAGCGCGACGCGGACGGGCGCAAAGTGGACCGGCGCGGCGCGGTGTGCCGGCGGAGAGCAACGGAAGGACGGCGTGACCCATGACCGTGTGGGACGACCTCGTCGGGCAGGAGAGGGTGAGCGAGCAGCTCGCCGCCGCTGCCCGGGACGCCGACGCCTTCGTCACCGCCGCCGCGGCCGACGGCCCGCTCCCCGAGACGTCGAGCATGACCCACGCCTGGCTGTTCACCGGCCCGCCCGGCTCGGGAGTGACACAGACGGCGCGGGCCTTCGCCGCCGCGCTGCAGTGCGTGAGCCCCGACCGCGCCCTCGGCGGCGTCCCCGGCTGCGGCTTCTGCGACGGATGCCACACGGCGCTCGTCGGCACCCACGCGGACGTCAGCACGGTGGTCGCGGTGGGCGCGCAGATCCTCGTGGAAGCCATGCGCGACACGGTCCGCAAGTCGTTCACCTCACCCGCGAACGGCCGCTGGCAGATCATCCTCGTCGAGGACGCAGAGCGGCTGAACGAGAAGTCCGCCAACGCCGTCCTCAAGGCCGTCGAGGAGCCCGCCCCGCGTACGGTCTGGCTGCTGTGCGCCCCGTCCGTCGAGGACGTCCTGCCCACGATCCGCTCCCGCTGCCGCCACCTGAACCTGCGTACGCCGTCGGTCGGTGCCGTCGCCGATATGCTCGTACGGCGCGAGGGCATCGAGCCGGACGTCGCCGCCGGAGTGGCCCGGGCCACCCAGGGCCACGTCGACCGTGCCCGCCGCCTGGCCACCGACCCGGCCGCCCGCGAGCGACGGGCCGCCGTGCTGAAACTGCCGCTGCGGGTCCAGGACGTCGGCAGCGCCCTCAAGGCCGCCCAGGAACTGGTCGACGCCGCCGCGGAGGACGCCAAGCAGCTCGCCGAGGAGACGGACACCAAGGAGACCGAGGAACTGAAGGCGGCCCTGGGCGCGGCCCAGGGCGGTCGGCTGCCGCGCGGCACGGCAGGCGTGATCAAGGACCTGGAGGACAACCAGAAGCGCCGCAGAACGCGCACCCAGCGCAACAGCCTCAACCTCGCCCTGACCGACCTCACCGCCTTCTACCGAGACGTCCTGGCCCTCCAGCTCGGCTCCCGCGTGGCCATCGCCAACGCCGACGCCGAGGACACCCTGGAGCGCCTTGCCCGCGCGGGCACACCGGAGTCGACCCTGCGCCGCATCGAGGCGATCGCCGCCTGCGGGGAGGCCCTCGACCGCAATGTGCCGCCGCTGCTCGCGGTGGAGGCGATGGCGATGGCGCTGAGAGAGGGCTGACACTCCGGGAGGGCCGGAGGCCGCGTCCGCGGTTGACGACGTAACTCGTACGAGGCACGGCGAGTACGCACGGCGTCGATGCGGTCGCGGAGAGTTACCCTCGCTCAATGCACACAAGGCGCACTCATCGCAGGACCCGTACCGGAACCACGCTGCTGGCCGCCGCGCTGCTCGCCACCGCCTGCTCGGCCGGGGGCGCGTCGACGTCCGCCGGTGCGGCGGCGGAGGCGGCCGGAGCGACGGAGGCGGCGAAGGCGGCCCTGGCCGCGCTGCCGCAGGCCACGCCCGCCGCGCTGAGGCCGTACTACGAGCAGAGGCTGAGCTGGCGCGACTGCGGCGTCCCCGGCTTCCAGTGCGCCACCATGAAGGCCCCGCTCGACTACGCGAAACCGGCCCGGGGGGACGTCCGGCTCGCCGTGGCCCGCAAGAAGGCCACCGGCCCGGGCGAGCGGCTCGGCTCGCTGCTGGTGAACCCGGGCGGTCCGGGCGGTTCGGCGATCGGCTACCTCCAGCAGTACGCCGGCATCGGCTACCCGAAGGCGGTCCGCGCCCAGTACGACATGGTGGCCGTCGATCCCCGGGGCGTGGCCCGCAGTGAGCCCATCGAGTGCCTCGACGGCCGTGAGATGGACGCGTACACGCGGACGGACGTCACCCCGGACGACGAGGGCGAGGCGGACAAGCTGGTCGGCGCCTACAAGGAGTTCGCCGAGGGGTGCGGAGCGGACGCGCCGAAGCTGCTGAGGCACGTGTCGACCGTCGAGGCCGCCCGGGACATGGACGTCCTGCGGGCGGCGCTGGGTGACAAGAAGCTGACCTACGTGGGCGCGTCGTACGGCACGTTCCTCGGCGCGACGTACGCCGGCCTGTTCCCGGACCGGGTGGGCCGGCTCGTCCTGGACGGTGCGATGGACCCGTCGCTGCCCGCACGCCGGCTGAACCTGGAGCAGACGGCCGGCTTCGAAACGGCGTTCCAGTCCTTCGCGAAGGACTGCGTACGGCAGCCCGACTGCCCCCTCGGCGGAAAGGGGACCACCCCCGGCCGGGCCGGCAAGAACCTGAAGGCCTTCTTCGAAGACCTGGACGCCAGGCCGATCCCCACCGGTGACGCCGACGGCCGCAAGCTCACCGAGTCCCTGGCCACCACCGGTGTGATCGCCGCGATGTACGACGAGGGCGCCTGGCCGCGGCTGCGCGAATCGCTGGCCGCGGCGATGAAGGACAACGACGGTGCCGGCCTGCTGGTCCTGTCCGACAGCTACTACGAGCGCGAGTCCGACGGCGGCTACAGCAACCTGATGTTCGCCAACGCCGCCGTGAACTGCCTGGACCTCCCCGCGGCCTTCTCCTCCCCGGACGAGGTGCGCGACGCCCTCCCCGACTTCGAGAAGGCGTCCCCGGTGTTCGGCGAGGGCCTCGCCTGGTCCTCCTTGAACTGCGCGTACTGGCCGGTGAAGCCCACGGGTGAGCCGCACCGCATCGAGGCCGCCGGCGCCGCCCCGATCGTGGTGGTCGGCACCACCCGCGACCCGGCCACCCCGTACCGCTGGGCCGAGGCGCTGGCCGGCCAGCTCTCCTCCGGCCGCCTCCTCACCTACGAGGGCGACGGCCACACCGCCTACGGCCGCGGCAGCACCTGCATCGACTCCGCGATCAACACGTACCTCCTGCGTGGCACCGCGCCGAGGGACGGCAAACGCTGCTCGTAGCAGCCCTCCACCTGCTCTGCACCCACCCCGCACCCGCCCCGCACCCGCCCCGCACCCGCCCCGGAATCCACCCCTCCGGGGCGGGTGCGAAGCACCCCGGGAAACTGTGTAGACTTACCGACGTTGCTGATCGCACCATAGGTGCGCAGCGCGCCGCCTTAGCTCAGATGGCCAGAGCAACGCACTCGTAATGCGTAGGTCTCGGGTTCGAATCCCGAAGGCGGCTCAGGTTGGAACCCTCGTTGGCACTGGTCAACGGGGGTTTCGTCGTTCCCGGGTCCTGCTCGGTGGGTGAATCCGTAGCCGGGGTGGTCACCGAGTGGTCACGGTCGCCTTCGGTAGGCGCAACGGGGGTACTGCGGCGGGCGCGCGGTACGAGGGCCGAGGCGCGGTCGGCGGCGTCACGGCCGACTCCGCCGAGCAGGTGCGAGTAGGTGTCGTTCGTGATGCTGATGGACGAGTGACCGAGGCGCTTGGACACGACGGAGATTTCGACGCCCGCGGCCATCATGAGCGACGCCTGACCGTGTCGCAGGTCGTGCAGTCGCACGCGGCGCAGGCCAGCCGCGTCGACCAGGGTCGCGAACAGCTTGGTTACGTCGTCGGGGCGCAGTGGGTTGCCGTCCTCGCGTGCGAACACGAGGTCATGGTCTGCGTATGCGTCGCCCCACGTGGCCCGCTCGGCGTCCTGGCGCATGCGGTGGGCGAGCAGGGCGCCCATGGTGCCCTCGTCGAGGTCGACGACGCGACCCTCGCCCGCCTCGGTCTTCGGCTTGCCGAACGACATGCCCATGTGCCCGGCATCGCAGTACGGGCACTGCGCCGGCGGCTGCTTGTGCTTCTTCCGACCGATCTCCTGTACGACCTGTTGCCGCACGGTAATGGTGCGCGCCTCGGCGTTGACGTCGGCCCAGCGCAGGCCCACGGCCTCGCCGCGGCGCAGGCCGGTGCCGGCGATGACCTCGAACAAGGCGCCGAGGCGGTGCGTGCCGATGCTGTCGAGGAACTCGCCGAGCTCGGCGGGCTCCCACGGCTTCACCTGCGGGCGGCCCTTCTTGGGCAGCTCGACCTTCTTCGCTTCGGCCGGGTTGTACGTGATCAGGTGCTTCTTCGTCGCGGTCGTGAGTGCGCTCGACAGCGTCGCGTGAATGCGGCGGATGGTGGCGCCCTTGCGCTTGCCGTTGTCGAGGTTGGCGAGCAGTTGGTCGACGTGCCCGGGGCGCAGGTCGCGCAGGCGTAGGCGCCCGAGCTGCGGCGTGAGGTACTGGTCGACGTGCGAGCGGTACGAGCGGAGTGTCGAGGGCCGCACGTCCGAACGCTGCTTGAGCTCTAGCCATTGCTCAAGCCACGTGGCCACGGTCATGCCTTGGTCGTGGGTGTAGGTGCCCTCGTTGACACGGGTGGTCAGCTTGGCGAGCGCCGCCTCGGCGTCGGTCGAGGTGCGGAAACCACCCTTGCGTACCTGCTTGCGCTTACCGTCCTCGCCGATGCCTACGTCGGCTACGTAGTACCAGGCGCCATGATCCTTGCGGCAGTTAATGCGGTCGCCCTTGGCGTTGTACTGCGCGGGGCACTTGCACCGCTTGTAGACGCTGCCTTTCATCGCAGGCTCCCCCAATCGGGCGTGTACGTGTCGTCGTCGATGTGGAGCAGTTCGGCGGGCAGCTCGGGTAGCTGTAGGCCGAGGGTGCGCAGGCGGCGGCGGGCGTCCCACAGGGGCGCCTCGCGGCCGGCCGCCTGCTGTAGCAGGGCGGCGCGGGTTGCATCGTTGGTGGCGCGTGCGGCGGCGGCACGGTCTTCGCGCCACTCCTCGAGGTACCTCTCGTGCCATCGGTAGTCGGTGAGGCCGGCATGGTCGGCCTGCCATGCCTCGGCGTCGGCGCGGTCGACTGCCCAGGGGCGGGGGGCGCCGTCGGGCTGCTTGGTCGGTAGCGGCCCCTCGCCGGTGAACCAGCGCAGGGCGTCCCACGTTGGCGCGGTGCGGTCGGGCAGGGGCTCGACGGTAGCCTCGCGGCCCGCCGGGAACAGCAGGGCGAGCGGCGGTACGCCGAGGGCGTAGGCGAGTACGAGCAGTTCGGGCACGGAAACGGTGGGGCGCCGGCCGCTTTCAAAGTTGGCGATGACGGAGCGGCCGAGCGGGAGGCCGAGGGCGGCGCATCGGTCGGCGAGCTGCTGAGCGCTCATTCCCTGCGCGTGCCGGTGCCGGCGTACCTCGGCCGCGACCGCCGTACCGATGCGGCTCGGCCACTGGGGTTGTGTCATGTGAGCACAGTACCGGGTGCTGATTGACACTGTCCAGCACGCCACTCTAGTGTGCGGCTAAAGCACTGATCCCCTAGGGAGTTGTGACATGAGCGCACACCGCGCCCGCGGAATGTCCACCGCCGAAATCCTCGACCTGCCGGCCGCCGTCGACGTGCTCACCGCCGGCCGCGCCCTCAACATCGGCCGCACCCGGTCCTACGACCTCGCCAAGCGCGGCGAGTTCCCCGTACCGCTGCTGCGCCTCGGCGCTCAATACCGCGCCCGCCGCACCGACCTACTCGACCTGCTCGGCATTCCGGACCGCGCTACCGCGCCAACCGAACACGCCGCCGCATGAAAACGGGCCCTCACCAGGGTTGCCGCCCCGGTGAGAGCCCTCGACGAACCCCAGAAACAGCAGAACCCCGGCTCATTCGCTCGCCAGCGATCCGGGGCCCTGCCTCCAATCGATTGGAGAACGCCTACCATGCAGGTTACCGAACTTGCCTCTGCCATCCCGTCGCCCCTGCTCGATGCGGACCGCGCCGCCGCCGATCCGGCGGTCGCCGAACAGCGCGCCCGTATCCTCGTGGGCTCGCCCGAGGCGAACGCACTCGCCACCGCCGGGGTCGCCATCGGCGCTGCCCTCTACGCCGCCCACTCCGGTCCCGACCGCAACCCCGCGCCCGGTGTCCGCCTCGGACGCGCCGCCGACTCCGTGCAGGACGCCGCCGCTCGCGCCCGCGCCGCGTACACCGGCCTGCCTCTGTCGGATGCCTACCTGCACCAGTTCCAGCACGCCGCCGAGCAGTGGCGCCAGCACGGCCGCGCCGAGGCCCTCGCGGCCGGTGGCGACGAGGACCAGGCCGACCGCTTCGCCCTCGCCACCATGCGCGCCCTCGTCCGCGCGATGGAGGCCGGCCAGTGACCAGCACCCCGCGCGAACTGCGCCACCGCCACCTCGCCGCCCTCCGCACGCCACCGCTGGATTGCGGGCACCACGACCCCATCCGGTGTGCCGTCGCCCCGCACGGCCGTTCCTCGTACGGCTTGACCGCGCGGGAACTGCTCGCCGAGCGGTCCCGCCTGCTCACCGCTGGATGGAGCCCCGGCGAGGTCGACGCCCGCCTGAACGTGCGGGAGGCCCGCGCAGCGTGAGCGCCCGCACCGTACCCGTCGGCCGCCTCGTCGAGCATGTTCTCGACCTGGCGGCCCTCGGGCTGTCCGTCTTCCCTCTCCGTCCCAACGACAAGCGGCCGGCCGTTTCCGACTGGGAGCAGCGCGCCACTACCGACCCCGGCCGCATCCGGCGCTGTTGGTCACACGCTTCGTACGGCGTCGGTATCGCGTGCGGGCCGTCCGGCCTCGTCGTCGTCGACCTCGACACCGCCAAGGGTGAGGCCCCGCCCGCCCCCGGCGTCCACGACGGGGCCGACATGCTCGCCGTCCTGTACGAGGCGCACGGCGACCGGTACCCGATCAGCACCACCCCCGAAGCCCGAACCGGTTCCGGCGGCACCCACCTGTACTACCGCGCCCCTCAGGGGCGGAACGTCCGCAACAGTGCGGGCAGGGTCGGGTGGCGCATCGACGTGCGCGCGGCCGGCGGATACGTCGTCGCCCCGCCCAGCACCGCCGCGGGCAGGCCGTACACGTGGGTCACCGCGCCGTGGACCACCGAACCGGCACCGCTCCCCGGATGGCTGGCCACCCTCGCCGGACCGAAACCGGTCACCACGCGCCCCATGAAGCCGGTCACCGTTCGCGACGCAACCGGCTACGCCGCCGCGGCCCTGCGTGCCGAGGTTCAACGCGTCCTCGACTCGCGCCCTGGCACCCGCAACAACGAGTTGGTGAGCGCGGCATTCAGCCTCGGGCAACTGGCCGCAGGCGGATCCCTGCCCGTCGCCCTGGCTATCGAAGCGCTCCTCACCGCCGGACATTCCACCGGCCTTCCCCTCCCCGAGGTGGAAGCCACCGTCACGCGTGGCATGACCGCCGGCGCCAAGCACCCTCGGAGCAGCGCGTGAGTACCCCCAACGTCGCCGACATCACCGAACGGATCCGCCAGCAGCTCGCCGCGGCCGAGGACGAGGACCAGGGCGAGCAGCGGCAGTCGTCCGAAGAGGCCGCCGCCGAGCACTTCGAGGAACGCGTCAACGGCATGCTCGCCGAGATGCTCGACACGGGCGACCTCGACAGCATCCCGCCCCTCGAACCCGTCGTCGCCGACATGCTCTTTCGCGACACCCTCGCCCGCATCTATGGCCCGTCCGGCACCTTCAAGTCGTTCATGACGCTCGACATCGCCGCGTGCGTCGCCACGGGCGCCCCCTGGCACGGCCAGACCACCCACCCCGGCCCCGTCGTGTACCTCGTCGCCGAGGGTCTGCGCGGCATCCGCAAGCGCGTCCGGGCGTGGGAGCAGCACCACGGCCGGAAAATGACCGGCGTCAAGTTCCTTCCCCGCCCCGTACAAGCGATGGACGCCGAATGGGCCGTCCTCGTCGAGGTGTGCCGGCGCCTCGCTCCCGCCCTGGTCGTCGTCGACACGCAGGCCCGCGTCACGGTCGGCGTCGAAGAGAACAGCAATACCGAGATGGGCCGGGTTGTGCACCACATGGAGCAGCTCCGCGCGGCATCCGGGGCCTGCCTGCTGCTCGTTCACCACACCGGCCACGACGAGGGCCGCAGCCGCGGCGCCACGGCCGTCAAAGGCGCCCTGCAAACCGAGTTGGGCGTCACCCGCAAGGACGCGCCCGGCACCGGCCCCGTGATCACGCTGAAGACCGGCAAGCAGAAGGACGACGCCGAACTCGACGACATGGAGTTCGGCATTCACACGGTGGCCCTCGATGGAGAGGCCACCGAGGACGGCAGTCCCGCCACGTCCATCGTCCTTGTTCGCCTTGACCCCGTCGGGCAGGCGCAGGCCCGCACCGGCTACCAGGGACGCGTGCAGGAGATCGCCGCCGCCCTCGACGCCGCCGGAGTGCCTACAGCGGCCGGCCGCGACCGCCTTCGCAACGAGTGCAGCCGCCTCGGAATCAGGGCCGAAAACAAGGTCCTCGCCGACGTAGCCCGGCACAGGAAGAACCAGACAAACCACCTGTCCGCAGACCTGTCCGCAGGCCCTCACGACACAGGACAGGAGGAAACGGACTAACCATCTGTCCGCGCCTCCCGGACAGATACAGAGAAAAGCCCAGGTCAAACCTGTCCCGGACAGTTCCCAGACAGGTACGGACAGGGCGAGTCCCCGACCTGTCCGTCCGCTCCCCCTCCTTAGGGGAGCGGACAGCGGACAGCCCCGCACCGACTGATCCGCCCCGGGCCAGAACCACACAGCAGCAACCAGGCCCACCCACAACCCCTGTCGCCGCGCGGCACGCCGTGTCTCGCGCGCGCACGTGAGAAGGAGAACCACACCGTGAAAGGCCGCACCGCCGCCGTAGCCGCCCTGGCCGCCGGTGAACCGCTCGCCGTCGTCGCCCAGCGCGCCGGCGTCTCCCGCCGCACCATTCAGCGTTGGCAGACCGACCCCGCGTTCGCCGCCGAGGTCCGCGACGTCCGCGCCCGCATCCTCGACGACACCGCCGGACGCCTCGCCGCCGCCGCGTCCGACGCGGTCACCACCCTCGCAACTCTCGTCGCCGACCACGAGCAGCCCGGCCACGTCCGCGTCAAAGCCGGTGACGTCCTGCTGCGTGCCCTGCTCCCCGTCCGCGAGCACGTCGACATCGAGCAGCGCCTCGCCGCCATCGAGGCCGACGAGGAAGGACAGCGCCGATGAACCGCGCCGCCAACCTGGCCCGCCGCCTGACCACCGTCGAGCAGCAGCGCGACCGGCGCCGCCTCGCCCACACCTACCGCCTCACCGACGGCCGCACCGTCCGCCTGTCCACGCTCGCCATGCTGCGCACGTTCACGGCCGGCCTCGCCCTGAACGGCAAGGAACCGCCCGAACCGCCGCCCGCGGCCCGTGACATGGCCCTACTCGCGCCGGACGCCGACACGTCGATGATCGGCCGCAGCATGCGCGCTGTCGCCGCCGAGTGGTGCCAGGCATACGACGAGGGCCGCCTCGTCGCCCTGTACGAGCGCGAGGGAGGTACGGCCCAGTGACCCGCTCCGCCCCGCTCACCGCCCGCGCATGGGCGTTGCTCGCCCTCGCCGCGGAACACCGCACCGCCGACGTCGAGCCCCTGCTCGCCGACCTGTCCCGCGAGGATCTCGGCACCCTCGCCTACGGCGTTGCGTACCTGGCCGCGCACGGCCCCGCCGGCGCCCCGATGAACCCCGACGGCATCCGCCGCCTGCTGCTCGCCCTCGCCGCCGAGCAGCAGCAGGAAGGAGGCGCCGCCGATGCCTAGCCACGTCGAGCAGCAGATAGCGGCCCGTATCGCCGCCGTACGCGCCCGCCGGGAGCAGCAGGCCACCGACCGCGCCGCACGGCCTGCCCAGCGCGCTCACGGCGTCGCCGCCCGCCACGTGGTCAAGCTGCGTCGCCTCGCCCAGCAGGACCGGGCCGCATTCGAACAGCGCGGTAACGAAATCGAACGACCGTCCCGAGGGGGTGCCGCATGACGAGCCGCCCCCGTGACACTGCCGTGAGCACCCCCACTGTGACCAGCGCCGACGCCCCCGCCGTCGGATATGAAATCCGTAGGTTCCCCGCGTCACAGCGTCCCGCCGACGGTCCCGCGCCATTGGTCCGCACCGACGGGTCCGTGATCGTGCCGCCTGCCCTGGTTCCCGCCGTCCGCCGCGCCGTCGTCGCCGACCTGGCCGCACGCCAGCGGGCCGACGGAGGCGCGCTCACTGCCGAGGCTCACGCGTTCCTGTACGCCTTGCGTGCAGCCGTACAGGCCCGGAACACCCCGCCCCTGGCCGGTAGTTCCGCCGACGCAACAGCACCGCTCGAAGCGGGCACCGTGGACCTCGACGCGCATGGGCGTCTTGGGTTGGTCACGGCAGGCGAGGCCGCCGACCTGCTCGGTTCATCCGCCGAGTGGATACGGCGCCTCGCCCGCCGCGGCACCCTCCCCGCCCGTCGCGTCGGCCCGCAATGGCTCAT
The DNA here is from genome assembly GCF_055603605.1 of Streptomyces sp. NPDC037271. Classification (NCBI taxonomy): domain Bacteria; kingdom Bacillati; phylum Actinomycetota; class Actinomycetes; order Kitasatosporales; family Streptomycetaceae; genus Streptomyces; species Streptomyces sp. NPDC037271. The sequence continues at coordinate 108,104 of NZ_JBVJVN010000006.1, read as the reverse complement.
CGACCGCGCCGCACTCGACGACTACCGGCACGGCCGCACCAACGGAAGGAGCGCCGCAGCATGACTGCTGCCGCCATCACCACGCCGGCCGACGAGGCCGAGGCCGACTACCTCGCCGCCGAGGCCGAGGCCGTCGCCGCCGACGAGGCCGCCGAGCACCTGGCCGAACGCGTCCGCGAGGGCGACGACAGCGTGACGCCCGAGCAGCTCGACACCGCACAGAAGGCCGGTAAGTTCGCGCGCCTCCGCGCCAAAGCCGCCCAGCGTAAGGCCCGCAAGGCCGCCGAGCGTGCCGAGCAGGCCCGCCGCCAGGCCCTCACCGAGCAGGCCGTGACCCTGCTCGACAAGCAGGCCGACCCGGCCACCGTCGCCGACGCGTACGAGACCGCCCGCCAGGCCCTCGCCGCCCTCGTCGCTGCCGTCGACCGGCACGACGACACGGTGACCGAGGCCGCGCGCCTGCTTGCCCAGGCCGACGCCCCGCCGTCCATCAGGTACGAGCGGGTCGAGCACGGCGGCGGGTACGCCACGCAGGAGCCGCGCCCGGCGACCGCGTCCCGGACCGCGCCGACCGTGAGCTACGACGCGCACGGCCACCCGCTCGCCCTGTCGGTGGACACCGGCAAGTCCCGCTCCCCGCTGCACAGCGGCAGTGTGCTGGGGACCCTGCTCGCCGACGTCACCGCCGCCTCCCAGCTGCGGACCCCGATGGGCGAGACCGAGTTCATGCGCCGCCCGATCACAGAGCAGGCACACCAGCACGGCGACCGCGTGCGCGGTTTCCTCACCGACGCCACCAAGGGAGCCGCCGCATGACCGCGCTTGCCGACGCGATCCGCCGGCGCATCCAGCGCCAGGCCGCCGAGGCCAAGACCAAGCCACCGAACCCCCTCGCGTCAGCGATCGCCCGCAACCTCGCCGGACCGAACCCGACACGCCCCACCACCCAGCCCCCGAAGGAGACCCACCGTGGCTAAGACCCTCACCCCCGCCGAGATCACCGCCGCCGCCGAGGCCGAAGCCGAGGCCGCCGAGCAGCGCGCCGCCGAACTGCGCGTCGCCGTCGAGAACGGCGACACCACCGTCACCCCGGCCGCCCTGGCGGAAGCCGAGCAGGCCGGCGTGTTCGCCCGCCTCCGCATCAAGGCTGCCGAGAAGAAGGCCGCGGCCCAGGCCGAAGCCGACCGGCACAAGCGCGCCGAGGCCGTCGCCGCCGAGGCCGCCGCCCTGGCCGAGCAGGACGACGCCGAGGGCCTGGCCGTGAAGATGCGCACCGCCGTCGACGCCCTCGCTGCCCTGTACGCCACGGCCGCCGACCGCCACGGCCGTATCAAGGAGATGACCGAACGCGTCGACGTGATCCGCCGCGAGGCCGAACAGGCCGGCATCCCCGACATCCGCGCCCGCTACGGCATCGGCCGCGGCGGGTACGCCGGTGAACTCGCCCTCGCCGTCGGCAAGGCCACCCCGACCCAGGTGCGAGCCATCAGCCCGGCCGACGCCGTCGCGACCGCGGTCGCCCTCGCCCTCCCGGCCGACGACCCTTACGCGGCCGGACCCGTGAGCGAGGCGTGCACCCACGCGCCCGCGCGAGCGAAGAAGGCGTGCGAACGGGTACCCGCCATCGGCGCCCAGTTCACCGCACCGTGAGCAGCGAGCAGCACGAGGACCAGGCCGACGAGCAGCCCGCAGGGTTGCGGGTGTTCCGCCCGCCGGCCACCCTCACCGACGCTCGCCACCTCACCACCTGGCCGTGGTACCGACTCGCCACCGAATGGCCCGACGACCACGAACGCCTCGTCGGCCGCCCCCGCACCCGAGCATGACAGGCCCCGGCGCCCTCACCGCCGGGGCCTCGTCGCGTCTCCGATTGCGCGCAACCCAGCAGCCCGCCCACCTGTCCGCAATTTCCAGCAATCACCGGGCAGTCGGCAGCCATTCGGCGCATCCTGGTCATCCGACCACAGGCGACCGGAGGGCGACATGACGCTACGGTTCATCGGCACCACCAGCGACGATGGAGACTGCCCCACCCTGTACGAGATCCCGGGGACCGAGGAAATCCTCGTCCAGGGCGACCGCGAGACCGACCCCGAGCACCTCGCCCAGCTCCGCGACGTCAAGCCGTCCGAGACGTTCGTACGCGTCCCCCGAGCACTCCTCACCCGCTACGCCCCCAGAACCGACACGCCCCCGCTACAGCCGTTCTCCGCGATCTCCCACCTGTTCCGCGACTTCCGGCACACAGCGTTCCGACTGGAGACCCGCCGCGGCTACGCCTCCGACCGCAACAGCCCCAAATGGCAACGCTGGCTCAACGGCGAGGACATCGCCACCGAGCCGCCCAACCCGTGGCGCGAGAACGTCGCCGCCCAGACCGCCCAGGGCAAGAGGTACGAACGCGTCCGCCTCGTCGACACCCCGCCCACGGAGGGGCAACGCTTCCTGCTCGCCAGCGCACCCGGCAACCTCGCCGCAGGCGAGGACATCCGCAACCTGCCCCGCGCCGAAGCCGAACGGCTGCGCCTGCCCGAATACGACTTCTGGCTGTTCGACTCCAAGATCCTCGCCCGGTTCGCGTTCGGCGAGGACGACACCACCCTCGGCGTCCACATCACCGAGGACCCCGCCGAAGTGCTCGCCGCCTGCCAGGCCCGCGACGCCGCATGGCACCACGCCACGCCTACCAGCGACTACGCCGAGCAGGTACGTTCCAGCGCGTGACCAGCGACTTTCAGACGGCCCGGGAAGCCCTCGGCGCGCGGCTGCGCGAGCTGCGCACCGAGGCCGGCCTCGACGGCAAAGACCTCGCCGCCAAACTCGGCTGGCAGACGTCGAAGGTCTCCCGGTTGCAGAACGGCAAACAGACACCCACCCGCGCCGATCTCACGGCGTGGGCGCAGGCGTGCGAGCAGGCCGACGCGGAAGGCGAGTTGCAGGGGCTGCGCGCCGGCCTGGAGATGAAGCAGCGCCACCGGTCATGGCGCCGCCAACTGGCCGGAGGCCACCGCGGCCGACAGGAGATCGCGGTACGCCAGACCGAACACACCGCGATGATCCGGGGCCTGGAAGTCTCCCGCGTACCCGGCCTGTTCCAGACCCCGGAGTACGCCCGCGTCATCTTCGACGCCAACGCGGAGTTCCGCGGTATCGCGCCGACGACCGAGGCCGCCGTCGCCGCCCGCATGCGTCGCCAAGAGGCCCTGTACGACCCGGAGAAGAGTTTCCGCTTCCTGCTGTGCGAAGCAGCCCTGTACCACCGCTCATGCCCGGCCGACGTCATGGCCGAGCAGCTCGACCGCCTGTACAACCTCGTCGGGCAACGCCGCGTAGAGATCGGCATCCTTCCGTTCGGCACTCAACTACGACGCACCGCGCCGCACGGCTTCTGGATCTATGACCGCCGGTTGGTCATCGTCGAGACGATCAGCGAGGAACTGTGGCTGACCGGTGATGACGACCTGGCCCTGTACGAGCGGGCGTGGGAGTGGCTCGCCGAGGCCGCCGAGTACGGACCACCGGCACGCCGCCTGATCGGCCGCGCTCGCGCCTCCCTCGACCCTCTGTAGGCAATCCGAGGCAGCCGGGGCCCTCACATGCGCAATCACGCGCAATCCGCGCACGGGCGCGCAATCGCAGTCCCTACCGTCCCGGCATGACCACACGGACCCCCGCCCTGAGCATTCAGCACATCCCCTGGTCACCGGCTGAAGAGACCGCGTACCGCGCCCTCGTCGACCACACGGGCGGCACCGAGGCCGCGCCCCCGTGCCCCGACTGCAACAGCCCCGAACGCGACTGCGAGACCGGCACCCGTCTGCGCCGCGCGCTCCGGGATGCCACCACCGCGAGGCGCGCGACATGACCGCGCCCGCACTGCCAGTGCCGTACATCGCCGCATGGTCCGGCGAACAGACCGCCGAGCGACGCCTCGTGTGCCGTACCGACGGCATCGCCTACGCCGACGAGCAGCCCGACGACCGCGACCAATACGGCGTCCTGTGGAACGGCCGCGCCCGCGCCCGCGGAGTCGGCCGCCCACGCTTCGGGGAGGTCCACCCGGTCAGGCAGCGCGAGGCCATGGCACACCTGCTGTGCCAGGTGTGCGGGGCGCCGGCCGACCGCGACGGACGCGGGACCCTGTGGCTCCTGGAGGACAACCGGGCCGACTGGACCGGGTGGCCCGATGGACTGATGACCGCGCACCCTCCGGTCTGCCTGCCGTGCGCCCGACAGGCCGCCGACCTCTGCCCGCACCTCCGCGGCCGGTACGTCGCCGTACGCGTCCGCGAAAGCGACGCATGCGCCGTACTCGGCCGCCGATGGGCCCCGACCGCACTGGGGGCGCCACAACGGCTCGACAAGCGCGTGATCCCTTACGGCAATCCCGCGGCCCGGTGGGTAACGGCCGGACAGCTCATCCGATCACTGCACGGCTGCACGTTCGTCGCCCTCGACGACACTCGGCAGCCGCCGAGTCCCCGCCGCCGGTAGCTCCACCCGCGCCGGCGGTGGGACGGGCGTCCGCAGCAGAGCCCGGCGAGACGTTGACCGCTGCTTGCCGAGGCCCGGAGGAAATGAGGCGCTCCGTCTCAGGCGCCACAACGACGTGACCTCCGTTGTACGAGCGAGGTAGAGGGGGTCGGAGGTGTCTCTCGCTCGTGGATGCTGCGGCCGAGTGTCGATCTTGTCGACCACGTACAGGCCCCCTGCTTCAATCGCGGCCAGCAGCTCGCTGCGCGTTCTGAGCCCGAGACGCTCGGCCAAGTCCGAGAGGATGAGCCACCCCTCACCCTCCGGTTCGAGATGGGCAGTGAGTCCGTCGAGGAAACTCCGGAGCATGCCACTGCCCGAGTCATAGACGCCTTGCTCCACTGCGGAGGTGGGCCGGGCGGGAATCCAAGGCGGGTTGCAGACAACGAGGTCCGCCCGCCCGTCGGGAAAGAGGTCGGGGCCCATGATGTCGACGCGCCCGGTGTAGTGCAGTCGGCGGACGTTGTCACGTGCGCAGGCCAGGGCACGCGGACTGATGTCGGTCGCCACGACGTGGTCGATCCCCCGGCGGGCCAGGACGGCCGCGAGCACTCCGGTCCCCGTCCCGAGGTCGAACGCGGTGCGGCGATCCGCGCGACGGCCCGTCGGCGTGGGAAGCGGTGCATGCGCGACGAGGTCGACGTATTCACCCCTGACCGGGGCGAACACGCCGTAGTGCGGATGAATGCGAGCGCCGAGGGCAGGTACCTGCACGCCGTTCGTACGCCACTGATGCGCGCCGACCACGCCCAGAAGTTCTGTGAGCGAGACCGCCATTGGCTCGGACGACGGACCGTACGCCTCCGTGCATGCCTGGCGCACATCGGGGGCTCTGCGCAGGTTCAGGCGATAGTCGTCTTCCAGCAGAACGAGAAGCCTGCCCAGCACACGGGCGCGATGGCTGCGGGCGCGGCGATGCAGGTGGAAGGACTCTGCTGGGCTGTCACCTTGCCGCGGAGGCTTCCGGTCGATGCGGCGACGCATGGCTTGCAGCAGTTGACGTGCGTTGTGGAAGTCGCCTTGCCACAGCAAGGCGCTGCCTTCGCAGGCCAGACGGTAAGCCGAGTCGGCTTTCGTACGATCGTCCGCGCAGATGACCCGGCTGGGAGGTGGTGTCGCGTTTTCGGAATGCCAGTGGGCGGAACGGGTGGTGCTTGTCTCGGTCCAACGGATGGTGGACACCGTGTACTCCTCGTGATCGAACGTGCGGGGGCACGAAGAGCACTTCGACGAGGAGCAGGGGAAACGGCCCGTGCTGCCGCACGGGCACCCATGTCAGGGCAGGTAGGGCTACCGCTCCCGCGTCGAAGCGCGAGAGGAGAAGTCGCCGAGAACCATGCCGAGCGTCACGATCAGCCCTTTCGGAGAGATGACGTAAGAGGCTTGCACAGACCTCTCGGCACAGGCAAACCAATCCTTGAATGCGGGGCGGACTGAAAGAAGGAGCGCCGTACGGGAGTGATCCCGCCGACGCCCCTTGGGCTGTCCTGCGTCCGGGCTGACGCCTACGCGGTCGCTGCCTGCGCGACGAGGGCGAGCTGTCCCGGGACAGGTGCAGTCGGGCCGCCCTCGCCGAGCTTGGCGAACACCTTGGTGACGTAGGCGGGTGAACGCGTCGCGCGGCGGGCGGTCTCGCGGATGCTCACCCCGTTCACCCAACACGCCTCGATGACCTCGCGTGCCTGCGCGGTGCCGAGCCGGGCGACCGGCTCGACGGTCACCTCGTCGGAGGCGCCGGTGTTCACCTCGTCGTCGGTGTCGGCTGTGGGTACGGCGAGCGTGTACACCTGCCCATCACCGCAGATCACCAGCGGTGATACGTGCGGCGCGGTCACGGCGCGGTGTCCGGCGACCCGCTGTTCGACGGTCACCGGGACGTGCGGTGCTCCGGTCTCCTTGCCGGGGGTGTCGGTGCCCTCGTCGATGAGGGGGACGGCGGCAGGTGGCGCGGTGTTCACCAGGGGCACGAGCGACTGCTCGGGGGTGGCCTCGGCGTGGCCGGCGAGCCGGTGCACCCGCCACAGAACGAGGGGAGCGATCGCGGACACGGCGACGACGAGGGGCCAGTCGACAGGCAGCAGGCCGGCGGCGACGAGGTGCGCGGCGGCGTTCGTGGCGATCATCGCGGCGACGGCTGCGGCGACGTCCCGGCGTGCCCGTAGGGCACGCACGGCGTAGATGTCGAGGGCGGCGGGTAGGGCCGCGGCTGTCCACTCGCCGAACCCCGCGGCGCGGGCGAGGGCGTACTCGGCCGACGCGGTCACGGCCAGGGCGGCGGCGAGCGCCGCCCATGCGAGAGGGTCGCGCTTCACCGGGACTCACCGCCGGGCAGGGCGACGGCCTCGGACCACGTTTTACCCGCGGCGAGCGCGGTGTGCGCCTGGGCACTGGTGACGTAGCCGGTGGGCGGGGACTCGGCGAGCCGCTCGCGGAGGTACCGCGTGGTCCACTCGACGCCGAGCGGGGCGCCGTCGAGGACGTCGCGGAGCGCGATCTTCGCGTGCATGGCGCGGTCGTTCAGGACGCGGTCGTGCGCCTCACTGCCGCCGACCGTGGCGGGCGCGGGAATGTCGAGGGCGTCGAAAACGGCCGCGAGCAAGTCGCGGACGACGTCCGGGGTACGGTCCTGCATGGGTCTGGGCTCCTTGTACCGGAAGGGGTTCGGGTCAAGGCGCCGCCGGGTGTTGCGAGCACTGGGCGGCGCCGTCGTCGTGTCGGGGCGCGGTGGTCACGTGGTCACGGGCGTGGTCACGGACGCGCTGAATCTGGCCGACACGGGCCGGTACGTGGTGGTGGTGCTCTGGCCTGCTGGCCTGCGGGAACGCGAGCGGCTGGCATTGGCTGTCAGCCCTCGTCACATTCGAACGCTGACTCGTAATGCGTAGGTCTCGGGTTCGAATCCCGAAGGCGGCTCCATTGGAACCCCAGGCCCGCTTTCTGCGGCTTGGGGTTTCGGCGTTCGTGTTGCCGTGTTGGGTCGGCTTGTGAGCGTGGTCCGGACATGATCGCCGGTCCGTGATCTCCGCCCCGTGGATTCCGCCTGATCGAGGGCCGGCGTGGGGACCGCCGTGATCGCGGTCTCCTTGGTGGTCCTGCCGTACGAGTCGGTCGCTGTCGTGCTCCGGATGCCTGAGCTTCCGCAGCCCCGCCGCCGAGGTCTGCGGCGGTGACAGCCGGGCCCGCCGGTCATTTGGCGTCCGCGTAGCACTCGACCACCGCCGTCGTGAACGGAAACCGCACCGGCGTCCGCCCGAACGTCAGCCGGCCCGCCAGCTCCGCCGCCTCCCGGATCGCCGCGACGACGGCGGCGGCCTCCTCCTGCGGACAGTGCACGATCACCTCGTCGTGCTGGAAGAAGACCAGCTCCGCCGCCTTGCCCGCGAGGGCCTGCCGTAGCGCGGCGAGCAGCAGCAGGGCCCAGTCGGCGGCGCTGCCCTGGACGACGAAGTTACGGGCGAAGCGGCCTCGGGCGCGGGCGTCGGTGGAGGCGTAGCCGGGCACCCACTCCTGCGTCCGGCCCTGGGTGGCGGAGGGATCGTCCTGCGGCATGCCCGCCTCCTCGGCACCGTCGGCCGCGCCGGCCGCCGGTGGGCAGGTGCGCCCCAGCCAGGTGCGCACGAGCCGTCCCTCCTCGCCCGCGCGTGCCGCGTCGTCGACGTACGCCACCGCCCTGGGGAAGCGGCGTCTGAGCGTGGCGAGGTTCTTCAGGCCGTCGCCGGAGGTCTGGCCGTAGACCGCGCCGAGCACGGCGAGTTTGGCCTGGGCGCGGTCGCCGGAGAAGGCGCGGTCGGACACCGACTGGTAGAGGTCGGTCTCCCGGCCGGCCACCTGCATCAGCCCGGGGTCGCGGGAGATCGCCGCCAGCACGCGCGGTTCCATCTGGTCGGCGTCGGCGACGACCAGTCGCCAGCCCGGGTCGGCGACGACGGCCCGCCGGATCACCTTGGGGATCTGCAGGCCGCCCCCGCCGTTGGTCACCCAGCGTCCGGTGACGGTGCCGCCGGCCAGGAACTCGGGGCGGAACCGTCCGTCGCGCACCCAGTCCTGCAGCCAGGACCAGCCGTGGGCGACCCAGATGCGGTACAGCTTCTTGTACTCGATCAGCGGCTTCACGGCCGGATGGTCGACCGACTCGATCTCCCACCGGCGGGTGGAGCCGACCCTGATGCCGGCCTGCGCGAACGCCTTGACCACGTCCGTGGGCAGGTCGGGCCGCACCCGGCGTCCGAACGCCGCGGACACCTCCTCCGCCAGCTCGGCCAGGCGGCGCGGCTCGCCACCGCCCGCGTACCGTTCGCCGAGCAGGTCGTGCAGTACCTCGCGGTGGACGTCGGCGCGCCAGGGCAGTCCGGCGCGGTTCATCTCGGCGGCCACCAGCATCCCCGCCGACTCGGCCGCCGTGAGCAGCCGCATCCTGTCGGGGTGGGCGGCTCTGTCGTGGCGGCGCTGCTGCTCGGCGTAGACGGCGAGCAGGTCGTCCAGGGGCAGGTGGACGCCCTGGGGCTCGAACAAAGGGGACTGGGCGCCCGGCTCGGCGGAGCGCTGCGGGGGGTCGGGCGGCACGGGGCCGCCGCGCAGCCGGGCCAGGGCGGCGGCGGCCGAGCGCGGCTCCCCGTACCGCCCCTCGTGGCCGAGCAGGAGGGTCTCGGCGGCCTCCACGTCGTAGCACCGCTCTGCTCGCACCCCCGCGGCGAGCAGACGCGGAGCCACCTCGGCGGTGGACCGCCACACCCAGCGTGCGACGTCCGGCCTGCTCCGCACGGCCTCGGCGGGATCGGCCTCCCGCCGCACCGGGCCGGCGGGCAGCCCGTCGGGGCCGAGGGGGGCGACCTCCACGCCACCGTCCTCGGCCACGGCGAGTGCCCACCGGTCGGCCATGAGTGCGAGTGTCGCAGGGGGGTCTGACAATGGCCCTCGCCCTGGCCGGGGTGGTGGCCCTCGCTCTGGCCGGGGTCGCCGCGCTAGCCGTGGCCGGGGTGGTGGCCCTCGCTCTGGCCGGGGTCGCCGCGCCAGCCGTGGCCGGGGTGGCGGCCCTCGCTCTGGCCGGGGTCGCCGCGCCAGCCGTGGCCGGGGTGGCGGCCCTCGCTCTGGCCGGGGTCGCCGCGCCAGCCGTGGTCGGGGTCGCAGTCCTCGCCCTGGCCGGGGTCCCCGCCCTTGTTGTGGTCGGGGCTCAGGCCTTTCCTGCCCGGGGTCGCGCCCTTGCTGTGGCCGGGGTCGCGCCCTTGCTGTGGCCGGGGCTCAGTTCTCTTCTGCCCCGGCCTCAGCCTTCTCCTGCGGGGCCTCAGCCCTCTCCCTGCCCGGGCTCCTTCCCCTCGGTCATTTTGATGAACTCCGCCAGCGCCTCGGTGACATAGCGCTCGGTGGCCTCCTTGTCGAGGCCGAGCCCGCTGAGCACGCCCTCGCCGTGCTCGTGCTCCAGCAGGGCCAGCAGGATGTGCTCGGTGCCGATGTAGTTGTGGCCGAGGCGCAGGGCCTCGCGGAAGGTGAGTTCGAGGACCTTCTTGGCCGCGGGGCTGTAGGGCGCCGGTTCCGGGACCTCCGCGGCGGCGGGCGGGAGTGCCGCGGTCGCCGCCGCGTGGACCGCGTCGAGGGTCACGCCCTGCGCGGCGATCGCCTTGGCGGCGAGGCCCCCGTGTTCGGTGAGCAGGCCGAGGACGAGGTGTTCGGGCAGGCGCTCGGCGGAGCCGGCGGTTTTGGCCGAGTTCTGGGCGGCCATCACGACGCCGCGCGCGCGGGGGGTGTAGCGGCTGGCGCCCTGGCTCGCGTCCAGGTCGGCGGACTCCTTGGGCACGAACCGCTTCTGCGCCGCCTGCCGGGTGACGCCCATGCTCCTGCCGATGTCCGTCCAGGACGCGCCCGAACGACGGGCCTGGTCCACGAAGTGTCCGATGAGGTGATCGGCCACTTCGCCGAGGTGCTCGCCGGCGATGACGGCGTCCTGGAGCTGTTCGAGCGGCTCCGGGTGCACCTTCTTGATCGCGGTGATGAGTTCGTCGAGGCGTACGGATGACGTGATGCTCGGGTTCGTCGTCATGTGTCAACCGTAGGTTGCACCCCCTGTGCTGTCAACCGACGGTTGACAGTCATTTCCCGGCGTGTGAGAGCGGGCCGGGCGGCCGTGGCACCATCGCCGGGTGAGTACGCCCCGCACCGTCGACCGTGCCTTCGAGACCGCCCTGTACGACGCCGCAGACGACGCCCTCGACACCGCCGCCTCGCTGCTCGCGGCCGACCCGGCGGCCGACGCGGAACTCGCCCGGCGGGGTGAGGAGTTCGTGGCGACCGCCTGGCGGCGCGGCTGGCAGCCCGCCGACCTCGTACGGATCGTGCGGCGCGAGCTGGACGACGTCCACGTACGGCTGGTGGCGGCGCTGATCCGCGCCCAGGCCCCGCGGGACCGTCCGCGAGGCCCCCGCTGGGCCGCGCAGCTCGCCGACGTGCCGGGGCAGGCGCCGCCCCGCACCGACCGTTTCTCGCACGCCACGGCCGTACTGGAGCTGTACCGCCTGCTGCTGCGCCTGCCCGCCCTGGAGCCCTTGGAGGCGGGGGAGCCGGGTGAGGGGCTCCGCCGGGAGAGCCGGCCCGAGTCCCGCACCCTCGCCCGCATCCGCGCGCTGCTCGCCAAGGCGGAGGCGACCGGGTATCCGGAGGAGGCGGAGGCGCTCAGCGCGAAGGCGCAGGAGCTGATGGCCCGGCACAGCGTCGACGAGGCGCTGCTGTCGGCGCACGCGCCCTCCCCCGACGCCCCGGGGGCCTGCCGGATCGGGGTGGAGCCGCCGTACGAGCAGGCCAAGGCGGTGCTGCTGGACGCGGTGGCCGACGCCAACCACTGCCGGGCCGTGTGGAACGAACCCCTCGGCTTCTCCACCGTCGTCGGCTTCGAGGCCGACCTGGAGGCGGTCGAACTCCTCTACACCTCGCTGCTGGTGCAGGCCGAGGCGGCGATGGCGAAGGCGGAGGCGGCGCAGCGGGCCGGCGGGCGCAAGCGGACCAAGACCTTCCGTCAGTCGTTCCTCGCCGCCTACGCCCACCGCGCGGGCACCCGGCTCCGGGCAGTGGCGGAATCGGCCACCGCCGGGGCCGGCACGGCTGCCGACGTGGACCTCCTGCCGGTCCTCGCCTCCCGTGAGGTCGCGGTCACCGACCGCCTGGAGCGCATGTTCCCGGAGACGACGACGACCCGCCTGCGCGGCGCCGCCGACGCGGCGGGCTGGACGGAGGGGACCCGGGCGGCCGACCACGCCCGGGTCGGCCGCCGGCGACCACTGCCCTAGACGTCAGACGTCTCCCGGGCGAGGGCGCCCGTGCCGCGTTGACGGGCGCCCCTGCGTTTTCTGCGGCCGTGCATGCGTTTTCTGCGGCCGTGCGTTCGTTGTCTGCGGCAGTGCGTGCCTCGGCTGCGGTCGTGCGTGCCTCGGCTACGGCAGTGCGTGCGTCGGCTGCGGTCGTGCGTGCCTCGGCTACGGCAGTGCGTGCGTCGGCTGCGGCCGTCCGCGTTCCGTTCAGGATCCGAGACCGGCGGTCGGCAGACCGGGTGGTGGGGACCCGCCCTCCGACCTGGTGTACGTCTCCTTGCCGACGCCGCCCTGCCACGCCACCTTGAGTGATGCCCCGTCGACCGACTCGACGGTACCCGTCGCCCGGTCGTCGCTGCCGTCGGTGCACGTCAGGCGGATCGTCCGGGTGCCGGAGTCCTCGCCGGCGGTGCCACTGCACACGGTCCCGCCCGTGGCGAAGAGGGCGGCCTTGCCGCCGTTGACCATCAGCGCGACGGCCTGGCCGTCGGTGGTGGCCAGCCAACTGCCCTCCAGTTCGCCCGCGGTCGCGGACGGCGACCCGCCGCTGCCGCTGCCGCCGTCGCCGCTGCCACCGCCCGTGTCGGCGCTCGCGGTCGCGCTGGGCGCGGCCGAGGACCTGTCACCACCGCCCGTGCCACCGTCGTCGGAGTCACCTCCACCGGTGCAGGCGGTCAGCGTCAGCGCGCCCACCAGCCCGACGGCCACGGCGGCCACGGCGGCGGCCCGCACGGGCCGACGGGCCGTCCGCCGGCGCGGTTCGCGCGCACCTGCAGCCGTGCTTGCCGTACTCGCCGTGCTTGCCGTACTCGCCGTGCTTGCCGTACTCGCCGTGCTCTCCGCAGTCACCAACGTCACCGCAAGCTCCAAGCTGTAGCCGGACGGCCGGGTCGGACCCAGGACAGTGGCCCCAGGACAGCCGCAAGTTACCAGCAAGTCACGCCAGGGCGGCCTACCAGGACGACTTGCGGACTCCCGGCAGATGCCCGGCGTGTGCCTGCCCGCGCAGGTTCACCCGGGACAGCCCGAAGGCGCGGAAGTAGCCGCGCGGTCGACCGTCGATCTGGTCGCGGTTGCGTACGCGCGTGGGGCTCGCGTCGCGGGGCTGCCTGCGCAGTTCCTCCTGGGCGGCGAGCCGTTCGGCCGCCGTCGAGGACGGCTTGCGGATGATCTCCTTCAGTTCGGCCCGGCGCGCGGCGTACCGCGCGACGGTCTCCTGCCGCTGCTCGTTCTTCGCGATCTTGCTCTTCTTCGCCATCGGTCCCTCGGTCCTTCAGATCTTCACTCCGCGCGCGCGGATGCGCGCCACGGCCGCCTCGACGCCGATCGCGTCCACCGTCTTGATCGCCTTCGTGCTCAGCCGCAGCCGTACGTGCCGGCCCTCGCTCGGCAGCCAGTAGCGCTTGGTCTGGATGTTGGGGTCGAAGCGGCGGGAGGTCCGCCGGTGGGAGTGGGAGATGCGGTTGCCGAAGCCGGGCCGGGTGCCGGTCAGCATGCAGTGGGCGGACACGGTGACGTACCTCTCCTTCGGGTCGTACGACCCCTAGCTGTTAATGGAATTCATTTTCAGTAAGATGGCAGCCATGGCACGCAACGAACTCCGTCCGGTCATCAAACTCCGGTCCACCGCCGGGACCGGCTTCACCTACGTCACCCGCAAGAACCGCCGCAACGACCCGGACCGGCTGACCCTGCGCAAGTACGACCCGGTCGCCGGCCGCCACGTCGACTTCCGAGAGGAGCGCTGACCCGCCATGCGCAAGGGAATCCACCCCGAGTACCGTCCGGTCGTCTTCCGCGACCGCGCCGCGGACTACGCCTTCCTCACCCGCTCGACCATGACCAGCGAGCGCACCATCGAGTGGGAGGACGGCCACACCTATCCGGTCGTCGACGTCGAGATCTCGAACGTCAGCCACCCCTTCTACACCGGCACCGCCCGCGTCCTGGACACGGCCGGCCGCGTGGAGCGCTTCGAGCGGCGGTACGGGAAGCAGGGCGGGGCATGAGCGGGCCGGACCGCCCGGCCCTGCCGGTGGCGATCGTCGGCGGGCTGCACGCCGACGCCCGCAGGGCGGCCGTGGCCCGGCTGCTGAACGACGTGCCCGGCAGCGTCGTCCTCCACCACGACCTGGCGACGGCCACCGCGGGCACGGTCGTACGGACCGTCCGGGACGCCACCGGCATCCTGTCCGCCGGTGAGGCGCCCCTGGTCAACGACTGCGCCTGCTGCGCCCTGCGCGAGGACCTCGTCCCCGAGCTGGAGCGCCTCGCGGACTCCGGAGGCGTCCCGCTGGCGGTCGTCGAGCTGTGGGACTCCGTCGAGCCCAAGGCCATGGCGGAGGTGGTGACGGCCGGCGGCTTCACCGTCACCGGCGTGATCACCGCCGTAGACCCGGCGCTGGTACTGCCCTACCTCGGCAACGGCGACGACCTCGCCGAGGGCGGCCTCGCCGCCGCGGCCACCGACCAGCGCACCGTCGCCGACACCTTCGCGCGCCAGCTGGAGTACGCCCCCGTCCTCGCCCTCGTCGATTCCCCGCCCGGCTCCCCCGAGGCCGACGACGAGGACCGCGAACTGCTGGCCCAGCTGCATCCGACGGCCCGCCGGGTCCCGATCGGCCACGGTGACCCGGCGGGCGCACCCCCCGCGCCCTCACCCGCCTCCGGCCCCGTACCCGCCTCCGGCCCCGTACCCGCCTCCGGCCCCGTACCCGCCCCCGGCCCCGGTTCCGGCTCCGGACCCGCGTCCTCCGAACTGGCGCGGGCCGCCCTCGCGGGGTTCGACGTGGAGGCCGCGGCGGCGGCCCAGCACCCGGCCTGCGCCCTGCTGCCCGCCGAGGCCGACGCGCACGGCGTCGCCACCCTCGTCTGGCACCGGCGCCGCCCCTTCCACCCGGAGCGGCTGTACGCGGCGCTGGAGGACCTGACCTGCGCCGCCGCCCGCAGCCGGGGCCGGTTCTGGCTCGCCGGCAAGGGGGACACGCTGTTGCACTGGGACGCCGCGGGCGGGGCCCTGTGCGTGGAGAGCGCGGGGCCGTGGCTCGCGTCGCTGCCCGACGCCGCCTGGGAGCTGGTCCCTCCGGTGCGCCGCGCCGCCGCCGCGCTGGACTGGCACCCCGAGCACGGCGACCGCTGCCAGCACCTGGTCTTCACGTCCCCGGGCCTCGACCGCGACGGCCTGGAACGACTCCTGGAGTCCTGCCTGCTGACCGACGCCGAGTACGCCGCCGGGCAGGCCGCCTGGGAGCGGCTGCCGCCCGCCTTCGACACCCTCCTGGAGGTCTGAACCCCATGCCCCGCAAGAGCGACCGCAAGAGTGACGGCAGGTCTGCCAGGCAACGGCCCAACCCCTTGGACCAGGCCGGAGTGACGTACATCGACTACAAGGACACCGACCTGCTGCGGAAGTTCATCTCCGACCGCGGCAAGATCCGCAGCCGCCGCGTCACCCGCGTGACGTCCCAGCAGCAGCGGCAACTGGCCAGGGCGATCAAGAACGCGCGCGAGATGGCGCTGCTGCCGTACACCGCGCGCTGATCCGCGCCACCCCGCGCCGGGGGCTCGCTCTCACGAGCGGGCCCCCGGTTTGTTGCATGTTGATGCATGTTCTTGGAATGCGGGGGCATACGGGGAACGACTTGCTGGGAGCGGGCGTCAGAGAGAGCAAGGACTTCCGAGTTGAGCGGCCGTCAAGGCTGTAACCACGGGAGCACCGCGCGTGCACGTGCATTTGCTCATGCATCTGCACGAGGAACAGGGTTATGATCCGGATCAGTTGACCACAGCATCAATGGCCACATCAGCCAGTGCACCACCGGGGAGCGACCTGTGGACCACGACGTGTACAACGGCATGGCCGCCACGCAGCTGCACGACGCGGCCTGGCAGAAGAGCCGGCACAGCAACTCGCAGGGTTCCTGCGTGGAGTTCGCACGGCTGCCCGACGGTGCCGTGGCGGTGCGCAACTCCCGCTTTCCCGACGGTCCCGCGCTCGTCTACACGCGCGCCGAGATCGAGGCCATGCTGCTGGGCGTCAAGGACGGCGAGTTCGACCACCTGATCGCGAGCTGATCGCGAACCGGGCGAACTCGACAGCGAGCTAACCGCGACCTGACCGCGAAACCGATGGCGAACTGGGCGAACTGATCGCGAAACCGATGGCGAACTGGGCGAACTGATCGCGAGCCGGCCGCGAACCGGCCGCAAGCCGGCCGCGAACCGACCGCGCGTCAACGCGAGCCGCCACACCGGAGCCGCGGCGCGGAGCGGCGCCGCGCAACGGCGCCGCGGCTCGTCGTCACCGTCACTCGTAGACGGGCCGGTCCGTCATGTCGTCGGGCTTCCGGAGCCGGAACAGCGCCCAGACCACCTTGCCGTTGAGCGTCCCGGCGAGCGGGTGCCAGCCCCAGCTGTCGCTGAAGGAGTCGACGAGGAACAGCCCCCGGCCGGATTCCGCCGAGAAGTCGTCCGTCTCACGCGCCACCGGGCTGTCGTGGCTGGGGTCGCGCACCGCGCAGACCAGACGCTCGGTCCAGCGCATCAGATGCAGCCGGACGGGGCCGTTCTGCTCGCCGTGCCGCGGGGTGTCGGCGGGCAGCGCGTGCCGCAGGGCGTTGGTGACGAGTTCCGATACCACCAGGCAGACGTCGTCGAAACGGTCACCCGTGTCCCAGCCGTCGAGAGTTCTGCGGGTGAAATTCCGGGCCTCGCGCACCGCTTCGTAGCGCGGCGGCAGGGCACAGGAGGCGGCGTTGGACACGGCCGCGGGGTCGAGTGGCGGAAGGCCCTGCCGTAACGGCTCGAGCATGGTCGATCCATTCGTCCCCATGCGAGGCACTCCCGGGAATTCGCGGTCGTAGCGATGCGGCGCGGTGGTGCGGGACCATGGTTTCCGATGCGTACCGCAGATGCAAGGGCAGATGCACGTGCACGTGACCGAAATGGACCTGCCCGTACCGCTTGTTGGTCAATTTTTCCGCCTTCTTCGTCTCTCCTTCACCTCGCTCGGCGACCGCTTTCCGCCCCCTCCGTGCATGATCCTGCGCGCTCCCTCTGGCTCGATTCCGTTTCCGTAACCGGGCGAGTACTGCTCGGAGTGTTTTAGTGGCAGACTTCGGCACCTGGAGACGGTTGGGGAGGCTGGCGAAGGTGAGCGCGGGAGAACCCGGATCGGTGGTGCGGCGCATGCTGCTCGGATCACAGCTCAGGCGGCTGCGTGAGACGCGGGGGATCACGCGGGAGGCGGCGGGCTACTCGATCCGCGCCTCGGAATCGAAGATCAGCCGGATGGAGTTGGGCCGGGTGAGCTTCAAGACGAGGGACGTCGAGGACCTGCTGACGTTGTACGGCATCACGGACGAGCAGGAGCGCGCCTCGCTGCTGTCCCTGGCCAAGGAGGCCAACGTCGCCGGGTGGTGGCACAGTTACTCCGACGTCCTGCCCAGCTGGTTCCCCACCTACGTGGGCCTGGAGGGCGCGGCCGCACTCATCCGCGTGTACGAGGTGCAGTTCGTGCACGGCCTGCTCCAGACCGAGGAGTACGCCCGCGCGGTCGTCCGGCGCGGCATGAAGGGCGCCGGCGAGGCGGACGTCGAACGGCGGGTGGCGCTGCGCCTGGAGCGGCAGAAACACCTCGTCGCCGAGAACGCCCCCGAGTTCCACATCGTCCTGGACGAGGCCGCGCTGCGCCGCCCGTACGGCGACCGCGAGGTGATGCGCGGCCAGCTCCAGCACCTGATCGAGATGTCCGAACGCCCCAACGTACGGCTGCAGATCATGCCGTTCGGCTTCGGCGGGCACTCCGGCGAGAGTGGCGCGTTCACGATCCTCAGCTTCCCCGAGTCCGACCTGTCGGACGTCGTGTACCTGGAGCAGCTCACCAGCGCGCTGTACCTGGACAAGCCCGAGGACGTCACCCAGTACGAGACGGCGCTGAAGGAGCTCCAGCAGGACAGCCCGGGGCCGGACGAGAGCCGCGACCTCCTGCGGGGACTCCTCCAACTCTCCTGAAACATAAGTACGATGACGCTCAATCAGGCGGCTCGCTCGCGGCGGCTGCGGCAGCTAGGGGATTGAGGGATCACATGTCGTCGTACTTCACCGACCTCGCCCAGCAGTACATCGACGGCGAGTGGCGCCCGGGCACCGGCTCCTGGGACATCATCGACTTCAACCCGTACGACAACGAGAAGCTGGCCTCGATCACCATAGCCACCGTCGACGAGGTCGACACCGCCTACCGGGCGGCCGAGCGCGCGCAGAAGCAGTGGGCGGCGACGAACCCGTACGCGCGCCGCGCGGTGTTCGAGAAGGTGCTCCGCCTGGTCGAGGACCACGAGGCGGAGATCAGTGAGGCGATCACCGCGGAGCTGGGCGGCACCCGCCTGAAGGCCGCCTTCGAGCTGCACCTCGCCAAGGAGTTCCTGCGCGAGGCGGTGCACCTGTCGCTGGCGCCCGAGGGCAGGATCATCCCGTCCCCGGTCGACGGCAAGGAGAACCGCGTCTACCGGGTGCCGGTCGGTGTCGTGGGCGTCATCAGCCCCTTCAACTTCCCCTTCCTCCTCTCCCTGAAGTCGGTCGCCCCGGCCCTCGCCCTCGGCAACGCCGTCGTCCTCAAGCCGCACCAGAACACGCCGGTCGTCGGCGGCACCCTGATCGCGAAGCTCTTCGAGGACGCCGGCCTGCCGGGCGGCCTGCTCAACGTCGTCGTCACCGACATCGCGGAGATAGGCGACGCCTTCCTGGAGCACCCGGTCCCGAAGGTGATCTCCTTCACCGGCTCCGACACGGTCGGCCGCCACGTGGCCACCGTCTGCGCCGCGAACTTCAAGCGCTCGGTCCTCGAACTCGGCGGCAACAGCGCCCTGGTGGTCCTCGACGACGCCGACGTCGACTACGCGGTCGACGCCGCGGTCTTCAGCCGGTACGTCCACCAGGGCCAGGTCTGCATGGCCGCCAACCGTGTCCTGGTCGACCGCTCGGTCGCCGA
Organism: Streptomyces sp. NPDC037271; assembly: GCF_055603605.1. NCBI lineage: Bacteria > Bacillati > Actinomycetota > Actinomycetes > Kitasatosporales > Streptomycetaceae > Streptomyces > Streptomyces sp. NPDC037271. The sequence continues at coordinate 89,285 of NZ_JBVJVN010000006.1, read as the reverse complement.
CGAGTTCACCGAGAAGTTCGTCGCCAAGGTGAAGACCCTCAAGGCCGGCGACCCGCGCGACCCGTCGACCGTCATCGGCCCGGTGATCAACTCCTCGCAGGCGGACGCCCTGTCCGGTGTCGTGGAGCAGGCGCTCGCCGAGGGCGCGACCGCCCTGGTGCGCGGCACGGCCACGGACAACCTCGTCGAGCCGTCGGTCCTGACCGGCCTGCCCGCCGACTCCGCCCTGCTGCGGCAGGAGGTCTTCGGCCCGGTCGCCTTCCTCGTTCCGTTCGACGGCGAGGAGGAGGCCGTACGCCTCGTCAACGACACGCCGTACGGCCTGAGCGGCGCCGTGCACACCGGGAACATCGAGCGCGGCGTCAACTTCGCCAAGCAGATCGACACCGGCATGTTCCACGTGAACGACGGGACCGTGCACGACGAGCCGATCGTGCCCTTCGGCGGCGAGAAGCACTCCGGCGTCGGCCGCCTCAACGGCGACACCATGCTGGACGCCTTCACCACACAGAAGTGGATCTCGGTGCAGCACGGCCGGAGCGGGTTCCCGTTCTGAGTCTCTCCTCTCCGGACGGGCCCTTGCGGACAGAGGCTGACCGCAAGGGCCCGTAGCTTCGTCGGTGTCGGGGGAAAGGCCCCCGGACCCGACGAAAGGCGGCCCGTCATGGTCACTCACGTGCGACCCGAAGCGCAGGGCGACGAGCGCGGAGCGCTGCTCTCCTTCCTGGCGGAGCAGCGCGGCGGCATCCGGCGCTCGGTGCTGGGCCTGACGGACGAGCAGGCGGCGTCCCGGCCCACCGCCGGTGAACTGTCCCTGGCCGGACTGATCAAGCACGTCGCCGAGGTCGAGCAGGGCTGGATCGCCCGCGCGAAGCAGGAGCCGCCGGCCGTCGCGCGGGACGAGTCGAACTGGCACGAGTGCTTCGTCCTGGTCGGCGACGAGACGGTCGCCTCGCAGCTGGCGTACTGGGAGAAGGTCGCCGCCGGGACGGAGGCGTTCGTCCGCTCGGTGTCCAGCCTCGACGACACCTTCCCGCTGCCGGACGATCCCTGGTTCCCGCCGGACGAGCGCGTCTCGATGCGCTGGCTCTGTCTGCACCTGATCCGGGAGACGGCCCGGCACGCAGGCCACGCCGACATCATCCGCGAATCGCTGGACGGCGCCTCGGCCTGGGACCTGATGGCGAAGGAGCAGGGCAGCTCCTCCGGATGACCGGTCGCGGCCTAACCTGGGCCCATGTCAGTGATCCGTCTCCTCGTGCTCGGAGCGGTCCGCCAGCACGGGCGGGCCCACGGTTACCAGGTGCGCAACGACCTGGAGTACTGGGGCGCGCACGAGTGGTCCAACGCCAAGCCCGGTTCGATCTACCACGCGCTGAAGCAGATGGCCAAGCAGGGCCTGCTGCACGCCCACGAGATCGCCCCGTCGACCGCCGGCGGCCCGCCGCGCACGGAGTACGAGATCACGGAGCGGGGCGCGGAGGAGTACTTCGGCCTCCTCCGCGCGTCCCTCACCGCCTACGACCAGAAGCCGGACGTGCTCTCCGCGGGACTCGGCCTGATGGTCGACCTGGAGCGCGAGGAGGTGCTCGCCCTCCTGGAGGAGCGGGTCCGGGCCATCCGGCAGTGGCGCAAGTCCGTCACCGAGTACTACACGCCCGAGGCCGGCCCCGGGCAGCTCGGCCACATCGGCGAGATCATGAACCTCTGGGTGCACTCCGCCGACACCGGCGCCGAGTGGACCCGCGCGCTCATCGAGCGCATCCGCGGCGGCGCGTACACGTTCGCCGGGGAGGGCGAGCCGTTCGTCGGCGTCCTGGGGGAGGGCGAGCAGAACCCGTACGCGACGCGGGAGCGGCACTCCGAAGACCGCGACTGACCGGCAACGGAGGCCGGTCGGAAAACTTCGGCTAATCAAGTTTGACTAAACCCTTCGACGGGGATACGGTCCTGGGCAAGTAGTCAAGTTTGACTAACCGGGAGGTGCAGTGGCCGACGCAGCGATCACCGTCGAACGGGCACGCAAGAGGTACGGCAGCAAGAACGCGCTGGACGGACTCGACCTCACGGTCACGCGCGGCACGGTGCACGGCGTACTGGGTCCCAACGGCGCGGGCAAGACGACGCTCGTCCGGGTCCTGTCGACCCTGCTGCGGCCCGACGCGGGCCGGGTCGCGGTGGCCGGGCACGACGTCGTGACCGACCCGTACGCCGTACGGCTGCGCATCGGCCTGCTCGGCCAGCACGCGGCGCTCGACGAGGAACTCGGCGGCCGGCAGAACCTGGAGATGTTCGGCCGCCTCCACCACCTGGGCGCCCGGCGGGCACGCGCGCGTGCCGACGAACTCCTGGCGCGCTTCGACCTCACGGACACGGGACGCAAGCCGGTCAGCGCCTACAGCGGAGGCATGCGGCGCCGCCTGGACCTCGCCGCGTCCCTGATCACCGAACCGGAGGTGCTCTTCCTGGACGAACCGACCACCGGCCTCGACCCGCGCGGCCGCGCCGAGGTGTGGGACTCGGTCCGCTCCCTGGTCGGCGGCGGCACGACGGTACTCCTGACCACCCAGTACCTGGAGGAGGCCGACCAGCTCGCCGACCGCATCTCGGTCGTCGACGCCGGCCGGGTGGTCGCCGACGGCACGGCGGACGAACTGAAGGCCGCCACCGGCGGCGACCGCGTCGACGTCGTCCTGCGCGACGCCGGCCGACTGGGCGCCGCGGCCGCCCTGCTGCCGCTCACCGGCGTCCGCGTCGACCCCGACCGCCGGCTGCTCAGCGCGCCGGTAACCGACCGCATGGCGGCGCTCTCCGGCGTCGTACGGGCGCTGGAGGAGGCCGGTCTGGAAGCGGAGGACGTGGCCCTGCGCCGCCCGACCCTGGACGAGGTGTTCCTGCACCTCACCGACCGCACGAAGGAGACCGTGTGAGCATCAGCGTGAGTACCGGAACCAGCACGAACACCGGCACGACCCCCATGGCGCACGCCCTGACCGACTCGTGGACCATGACCCTCCGGGAGCTGGCCCGCTGGGGGCGGCAGCCGGTCACGGTCGTCGTCAACCTGGTCTTCCCGGTCATGCTGCTGCTGATGTTCGGCTACCTGGTCGGCGGCGGCCGGGGCGTGAGCGGCGACTACGTCGACTATCTGGTACCCGGCATGCTGGCCCTCACCATGGCCTTCGGCCTGGAGGGCACGATGATCGCCGTCACCCGGGATCTCGACAAGGGTGTCGTCGACCGCTTCCGCTCGCTGCCGATGGCCAACGGGGCGGTCCTGGTGGGCCGTTCGGTCGCCGACATGCTCCAGTCGGCGCTCGGTCTCACCGTGCTGATCTCGGTCGGGTACGCGCTCGGCTGGCGGGCCGACGGCGGTCCGGGTGCCTTCCTGGGCGCGGTGGGCCTGCTGCTGCTCTTCCGGTTCGCCATGCTGTGGATCGGCATTTTCCTGGCCCTGGTGGCGGGCAAGCCCGAAATGGTGCAGGCGGTGCAGATCCTGGTCTGGCCGGTCGGCTTCCTCTCCAACGCCTTCGCCACGCCCGACTCCATGCCCGGCTGGCTGGGCACGGTCGTCGAGTGGAACCCGATGTCCCAGACCGCCACGGCCGTCCGCGACCTCTTCGGCGGCCCCGGCGGCGAGTCCGGCCACGTATGGGCGGCGATCGCCTGGCCCCTGGCCCTGCTCGCGGTGTTCTTCCCGCTGGCGGTGGGGAGGTTCGCGCGGCTCAGCCGGTGAGCGCGGGGACGTCAGCGCCCCGCCCTGGCGTCCGCGTGCGCGAGGAGCCGGGCACCTCTGCTCTCCGCGATCCGCCTCACGTCGGTCAGGGCCTCGCTCATGCGGGCAAGGACGTAGCGGAGCTGTCCGGACGTCACGTCCGGGTCGTCCAGCATGTCGGCCACGTGGTCGAGGAGGTCGCCGGCCATGCCGAGTTGGACGCTTTCGACGGTGTCGGCGGCTCGGGAGAGCGGGCCGCTGCCGTCGGTCAGGAGATAGCAGGGCTTTCCCTCGGGTCCTGCCCAGGGCAGGAGTCGGGCGGGGGTGGGGGCGTGGTGTGTCATGCGGTCAGTCCCAGGCAGTGCGTCGGGTACGGGCGCGGGGGCAGGTGGACCCCCTGTGGGGCGATCAGCAGGGAACGGCGTCGGGCTTGTCGACGCCGTTCCTGTTCTCGGCGCTCGTGCGCGATGACGTAGGGGCGAACGAGGTTGTGGTCCTCACCGCGAAGAGGACGTGTGCCGAACTGCCGTGGGGCCGGGCCCTCGACGGGCGGGAGCGGAGGGTCGTATCCGTCCCGTGCGTCGAGCCGGCGTCGTCCCGTACCAGGGGCGACAAGGCTGAGCAGTGGTTCCAAGAGGCGGGCGATGAGACCGAGCATGTATGACTCCGTGACCGATGTCGCGTTCTGTAGCGATCGACATACAGAGTGAGACGGTCGGGATTAGGCTCGCCAGGGGGCTGGTAGTGACAGCGCATTTGTCACAAAGGAGTTGATCTCGTGGGCACCAACTACGGCGACTGGCTCAAGGAGCAGCGCGAGGCGGCGGGGCTGACGCAGCAGCAGTTGGCCGAGGCGGCGGTCATGACTCGAACGCACATCGCGCATATCGAGGCGGGACGCCGGGTCCCGTCGCGGGAGGACGCACGACGGCTGGACAACGCGTTGGGCACGGGGAATGTGCTGAGCAGTTTCCTGCCACAGAACGATCGCGCAGTCGCCGACCACTTCGAAGCGGCGCGAGCGTTCGAGCAGCAAGCCACGATGATCCGTGAGTTCGCTCTGTCCTATGTGCCAGGCATCCTCCAAACGGAAAGGTACATGCGTGCGGTTCTGGGCGTTGCCTTCCCTCCTCTGGGGGAAGAGGAATGTGACAGGGCCGTTGTCACACGGCTGGAGCGGGCGGAGATCCTGGCAGATCCGGTGACGCCCGTAGTGTGGGCCCTGCTGGATGAGGCCGTGCTGCGTCGGCCGGTTGGTGGGGCGGAAGTCATGGCGGAGCAGATCATGCACGTTGTTCGCTTGGCCGAGGCGAATCGCGTCCGTGTGCACGTGATGCCCTTCGGCCTGGGTGCCCACCCGCTGCTGCAAAACATGCTGACCCTCATGGGGTTCGAAGACCAGCCGCCAGTGGCCTACGTCGAGGGTTTGCACACGGGCGTAGTGCATGATTCCCCGGCGATGGTCGAGCGGTTCCGGGACACTTACGATCTTGCGCTGGGTGACGCCCTGCCTCAGCGTGAGTCACTGGCCCTCATGAGAGCGACAGCGAAGGACTACGGACACCATGACTGAGCACAGCATGCCGGATGCGTCCATAGCGACCGGGTGGCGCACATCGTCGTACAGCGGGCCCGACCAGGGCAGCTGTCTTGAGGTGTTGGACCGCTTTCCCTCTGGCGTCCCCGTACGCGACTCGAAGAACCCCCACGGCCCCGCGGTAATCGTCCCCGCCCCGGCCTGGTCGGCCTTCGTCACGGCGGTCAGGAGCGGCGAGTTCCCCTCCTGACCGCCCGCTGACGTACGCGGTCGATCGCGTCCGGGGCCCGGCCCTTGACGCGCCGGTCGACGATTGGCTCATGTCCAGCGCGCAGGGTACGAGAATCTCGCCACCGCTCGTAGGTGAGCGGGGCGAGATCTCGTGGTCGGAGGGCACCGGGTGTCAGCGGTGCCCGCGGCGCATGGGTATCAGGTTGCCGCGCCGGTGGGCGGCGATGAGCATGGGGATCGCGATCAGCACGCTGATGATGACGGGCACGATCGACGCCTCCAGGCCGAAGTCTCCGCCGGTCACCAGGTCGGGGCCGGTCGGAGTGGTGGTCATCAGGCCCTCCGAGGCGTGGCCGGAGACGGGGATGCCGATCAGGCCCAGGGCGGTGTTCCAGGCGAAGTGCAGGCCCACGACGAACCAGATGTTGCGCGTCCACAGGAACGCGGCTCCGAGGAGGACGCCGGCCTCGATGGCGATCGCGGTCGAACTCCACAGTGTGGCGCCCGGGTTGGCCGCGTGCAGTCCGCCGAACAGCGCCGCGGTGAGCGCCAGGGCCGCCCAGCTGCCGCACAGCTTCTCCAGTGCCTGGAGGGCGAGGCCGCGGAAGAGCAGTTCCTCGGTCACGGCGGCGCCGACCTGCATCGCGGCCATGCTCGCCACGATCGACAGGCCGTTACCGGGCCGCTCGTCGAACGAGAACTCGGTGAGGAGCGTGAGCATCGACACGGTGATGAGAACGAAGCCGATCGCGACACCGGACAACGCCTGGACCACGGACCCCGACTTCGCGATCTCCGGTACGTCCCGCCCGGCGACGTGGCGCATGACCGCCCAGTAGATGACAACCGCCACGGCCGCACCCACGACGGCGACCACCCCGCCCACCGCGACCAGGCTGGACGCCAGGCCCACACCCACGATCCCGGTCAGCATCCAGCCGAGGGGAGACCGGAAGAAGCGGCCGGCCTTTTGGCGTGTGGGCTGGGGCAACGCGATGCGCGTCGTACTCATGGTGACCTCCGTAGGGCATCCGCCGCGCGCCTTCCGCGACCTGCCAAGAACGCTACGAGAATGCCGACTCCTGCGAATCACCCCCGAGTGGACAGCTCCGGGTAGCTCCGACGGGGGACACGGGGGACACCGGCGCCGGACGCCGCGCAAGGCGGGGCAGTCACGGTCCGGCACCCGGGACCGCACCGGACTTGCACCTCACGTCACGTGAGGAGGCACCGTGAAGGGCGTCAGAGAAGGGAGCGGAAGTGAGCTACTCCGTGGGACAGGTCGCCGGCTTCGCCGGAGTGACGGTGCGCACCCTGCACCACTACGACGACATCGGCCTGCTCGTACCGAGCGAGCGCAGCCACGCGGGCCACCGGCGCTACGGTGACGCGGACCTCGACCGGCTGCAGCAGATCCTGTTCTACCGGGAGCTCGGCTTCCCGCTCGACGAGGTCGCCGTCCTGCTCGACGACCCGGCCGCGGACCCGCGCGCGCACCTGCGCCGCCAGCACGAGCTGCTGACCGCCCGGATCAAGAGGCTGGAGGAGATGGCGGCGGCCGTGGAGCACGCCATGGAGGCACGCAGCATGGGCATCAACCTCACGCCCGAGGAGAAGTTCGAGGTCTTCGGCGACTTCGACCCCGACCAGTACGAGGAGGAGGTCCAGGAGCGCTGGGGCGACACCGACGCCTACCGCCAGTCCAAGGAGAAGACCGCCTCGTACACCAAGGAGGACTGGCAGCGCATCCAGAACGAGGCCGACGAGCTGACCCGGCGCTTCGTCGCCCTGATGGACGCCGGTGAGCCCGCCGACTCCGAGGCGGCCATGGACACCGCCGAGGACCACCGGCAGGGGATCGCCCGCAACCACTACGACTGCGGGTACGAGATGCACACCTGCCTGGGCGAGATGTACGTCTCGGACGAACGTTTCACGCGAAACATCGACGCCGCGAGGCCAGGCCTCGCCGCCTACATGCGCGACGCGATCCTCGCCAACGCCGTCCGGCACACCCCCTGAGCGGTGGGGGGGGGGGGGGGGGGGGGGGGGGGGGGGGGGGGGGGGGGGGGGGGGGGGGGGGGGGAGGGGGGGGGGGGGGG
>NZ_JBVJVN010000006.1:1755-81695 GCF_055603605.1 Streptomyces sp. NPDC037271 | reverse complement strand
CGTACGCCCCTCCCCCCCCCCCCCCCCCCCCCCCCCCCCCTCCCTCCCCCCCCTCCCCTCCCCCCCCCCCCCCCCCCCCCCCCCCCCCCCCCCCCCCCACCGCCGTCCCGTACGCGCACACCTCGGTGCCCACGTCCGCCGCCGTCGTCACGTCGAAGCGGAACGCCAGCACCGCGTTGGCCCCTCGCGCGCGTGCCTGTTCGACGAGCCGCTCCATCGCCTCGTTGCGGGTCTCCACCAGCGTCTTCGTGAGCCCGCGCAGCTCACCGCCGACCATCGACTTCAGCCCGGCGCCGATCTGGCTCCCCAGGTGCCGGGAGCGCACGGTCAGCCCGAAGACCTCTCCGAGCACCTCCTGCACGCGGTGGCCCGGCAGGTCGTTCGTGGTCACGACGAGCACCTCGGGCTGTGGACCCTGGCCGCCGCCGTATTCTTCAATACCCATGGTTCTCACGTTTCCCCGGGGAACGTCACAGTGCACCCCGAGGACCCCCGTGGAACCTGGACTGCTACGGCTGCGTTGTACGTTTGGGCAGCCAGGTCCAGCCCGCCTCCCTCAGCAGCAGGAGCCACAATCCCGTGACCACGCTTGCGCTCGGCCCCGAGTGGCTCAGCCCGGACTACCTGATCGAGACCTTCGCTCTACCGGGCATTCTGCTCATCGTCTTCGCCGAGTCCGGACTCTTCGCCTTCCTGCCCGGCGACTCGCTGCTGTTCACGGCGGGTCTCTTCGTGGCCGAGGGCAGTTACATCACGCAGCCGCTGTGGCTGGTGTGCACCCTGATCGTGCTGGCCGCCGTCATCGGTGACCAAGTGGGCTACATGATCGGAAAATTCCTCGGTCCCAAGCTCTTCAGCCGCCCCAACTCCAAGCTCTTCAAGAAGGAGAACCTGGACAAGGCGCACGAGTTCATGGAGAAGTACGGGCCCAAGGCGATCGTCCTGGCCCGCTTCGTGCCGATCGTGCGCACCTTCGCCCCCATCGTGGCGGGCGCCGGCCGCATGCAGTACCGCACCTTCCTCACGTACAACATCATCGGTGGTGTGGCCTGGGGATCGGGCGTCACCCTCGCGGGCTACTGGCTCGGCCAGATCGAGTTCATCCGGACCAACGTCGAGCCGATCCTCGTCCTGATCGTCGTGCTCTCGGTCGTCCCGATCATCGTCGAGTACCTGCGTGAGCGGGGCAAGAAGAAGACCGCCGCCGCGACCGAGCCGCCGGCGGTCCAGCAGCACCAGCACCAGCCGCAGCACCCGTACCCGGTCATGGACGACGCCACGACCCAGCTCCGCCGCGTCGACCCGTACCCGCCCCAGCAGTCCCAGCCCCAGCCGCAGCAGCCGTCGTACGGGCAGCCCTACGGCCAGCAGGAGCCGTACGCCCAGCAGGAGCCGTACGCCCAGCAGTACCCGCAGGGGTACGGACAGCAGCCCCACGGCGACCAGCAGGGCGGGCAGTACCCCTACAGCCAGGGGCGCTGACCGACCACCCCGGGGGCGGCGGGACCGCGGCGACGCGCGGCTCCGCCGCCCCGGGGCAACGACACCGCTAGAACCCCCGCGTCCGCTTCGCCGCCCGGCGCCCCGCCGCACTCGCGGCGCCGGGCACCTTCAGGAACAGCCGCGAGATCTCCCCGCCGAGGTTCACCCCGATGGCGATGGCCATCGCGAGCGCCACGGCCGTCGACAGGGACACCAGCCCCCTGTCGACCTCGCTCTGCGCGATCGCCAGCAGCCCGAAGTACGTCGCCGAACCGGGCAGCAGCGGCCCGATCGCCGCGGTCGTGTACGGCAGCGCCGACGCGAACCGGTACCGGGACATGAGCTGTCCGAACAGGCCCACGAGCCCCGCCGCGGCGGCCGTGGAGGCCACCGGCGAGATGCCGCCGGCGATGTGCATGGCGCCGTACACGCTCCAGGCGACGCCGCCGTTCAGGGTCACCGCCAGCACGGTGGCGCGTTCCTGCTGGAGCAGGATCGCGAAGGCCAGCGACAGCAGCATCGACGCGCCGATCTGGACGACGGGCTCGTCGCCCGTGCCCAGCGCGGCGTCCGGATTCAGCTCGGCGCCCAGCTGGACGCCGAAGTACAGGACGATCAGCACTCCGGCGACGATGCTGACGAAGAAGTACATGACCTCCAGCAGGCGCGCGGACGCGGTGATGTAGAAGCCGGTCAGCCCGTCCTGCACCCCCGCGACCAGCGCCCGCCCCGGCAGCAGCGCGAACAGACCACCGGTGATGACCGCGGACGCCTTCACGTCGACGTGTGTCACCGTGAGCGCGACCCCCATCGCGGCCGGCGGCATCGCGGCCACCGCGAACTGGTAGAACTCCGGCAGCCCGCGCCCGGCGCACAGCCAGGCCAGCCGGTCGCCGAGCATCGAGCCGAGCATGGCCGCGACGAACACGGTCAGCCCACCGCCGACGAGCACCGACGCCGCGCCCGCGAGCAGTCCGCTCGCCGTGGTCAGCACCCAGGTGGGGTACGGGTGCCGGTTGCGGCGCATCTCCGCGAGGCGCCGGTAGGCCTCCTCCAGGGAGATGTTCGTGTCCGGATCGCTGAGGTCGTCCACCAGGTGGAACACGGCCGCGAGCCGCGTGTAGTCGGTGCCCCGGCGGCGTACCGTCCGCGACGCCGTCACCGGGTCCTCGACCAGGGAGGGCTGGTGGGAGATCGACAGCAGGGTGAAGGTGACGTTCGGCTCGCAGCGGTCCAGGCCGTAGGAGCGGCACACGGCGAACATCGCCGCCTCCACGTCCTCGGCGCCCTCGCCGCCCGCCAGCAGCAGCTCCCCGATACGCAGGGTCAGGTCGAGCACCCGCGGCACGGCGGGGCCCGTTTCGTCGTCGTGGCGCTGCGCCGTCTCGGGCGCGGGCCGTTCGGCCACCGGCATGCGCAGCATGGCGCGCATGCGGTCCTGCCAGGGCACGTCCGTCAGGTTCACCGCCGGGAAGCCGCTCGCCGGGGTGAACGTGGTCGGCGCGGTCCACGCGCTGTACGTGCTCGGCGTGGCGAACGCCGACCCCTCACCCTCCGGGGGCGCCGCCGGGGGCGCGTCCAGCCCCTCGGGCAGCGCGAACTCCGAGGTCGTCTCGGACTCCGTGCCGGTGGGCCGCGGGACGGCCAGCCCCTGCGGGATCTCGAACTCGGACGTCGTCGACGACTCGCCGTCGGCCGGTGCCGCGACCCCACCGGGTGGCCGGAAGGCGCTGCGGGCCTCGTCCGACTGTGGTTTGCGGTCCTCCGCCTCCGTCACCTGCGCAACGCTCCCTGGTTCGAACACACCCTCCTGTAACCCTCAGTATGCGTACCCAAACGTGAACGGGCCGCACGCTTCACGCGTGCGGCCCGTTACGGGAGGGGTGCCTGATCAGTGGCCGCCCTGGTCCTTGAAGCGCTTGTAGGACCGCTCGATCTCGGCCTCGGCGTCGGTGCGGCCCACCCAGTCGGCGCCCTCGACGGACTTGCCGGGCTCCAGGTCCTTGTAGACCTCGAAGAAGTGCTGGATCTCCAGGCGGTCGAACTCGGACACGTGGTGGATGTCACGCAGGTGCTCCACACGCGGGTCGGTCGACGGCACGCACAGCAGCTTGTCGTCGCCGCCGGCCTCGTCCGTCATCCGGAACATGCCGATCGCGCGGCAGCGGATGAGGCAGCCCGGGAAGGTCGGCTCGTCCAGGATGACCAGCGCGTCCAGCGGGTCACCGTCCTCGCCGAGGGTGTTCTCGACGAAGCCGTAGTCGGTCGGGTAGGCGGTCGAGGTGAAGAGGCGGCGGTCCAGGCGGATACGACCGGTCTCGTGGTCCACCTCGTACTTGTTCCGCGAACCCTTCGGGATCTCGATCGTGACGTCGAACTCCACCGGACGCTCCTCCATGATCAGCACATAGTTCTGGTGATTAAGTGTCCCTCACGCAGGTGGGTGATCGCGAAAGGGGCTGGTGATAGTGCCAGAGCTGAGGCCTTGGCGGGCCGCGGGACCGCACGAGGCGCGGGCCGCGGGCGCCGTACGTCCGCGTCTCGCACGCGCCGCGCGGGCCGTGGCGCCGCAGTTCGCGCGGGTCACGAGGCCGAAGACCTGGCAGTACACCGCCGGTGCCGCCACCGCCGGGCTGGCTCTCGCCGCCGGTGTGGTGACCGCCGTCGGCCCCTGGGACTCCATGGGTCAGCGTACGGCCGAGCGGGACCGGGCCGTCGCCATGGAGCACGCGGGTGGCGCAGATCACGGTCGCGGATCCGGGGCCTCCGGTACGGGATCCGGGGCGCCCCGCCCCGCGCCCAGCGCCGGCTCCGTCCTGGCCGGCCTCGGCGGCACCGCCGGCGGTGCGCCGGACGGCGTGGAGGCCGGGCCGGGCGGCACGGCCCTCGCCGACGCGCTCGGACCCCTGCTGGACGACCCGGCGCTCGGCACCCGCCGCGCGGCGTCCGTCGTCGACCTCACCACCGGCGAGCGCCTCTACGGCCTCGACGCCGACGTCCCGCTGACGCCCGCCTCCACCACCAAGATCGCCACCGCCGTCGCCGCCCTCACCGCCCTCGGCCCCGACCACCGCCTCACCACCCGCACCGCCCTGGAGGCCGACACCGGCGAACTCGTCCTGGTCGGCGGCGGCGACCCCACCCTCACCGCGCGCGAGGACCGCGAGGACGACGGGGGCACCTCCCGCGCCGGGAGCGGGGAAGACGCGGAAGACCATGCGAGCCCGCGCACGCGCGCCGGGAGCGGGGGAGGGCCCGCGAGCCTGCGCACGCTCGCCGAGAAGACCGCCGCCGCCCTGAAGAAGCGGGACGTGCGCAAGGTGACGCTGTCGTACGACACGGCGCTGTACGCCGGTACGGAGAAGCACCCGATCGGCGACAACGAGAACCTCGCCGACGTCACCGCCCTGATGGCCGACGAGGCCCGCACGGACGACTCCACCAGCGGCCCCGCCCCGCGCGTGCCCGACCCGGCCGCCGAGGCCGCCCGCACCTTCGCCGGCTTCCTGGAGCAGCACGGCATCAACGCGTCGCCCCCAGGCCCCTCCAAGGCGACCGACCGTGCCGACACCCTCGCCACCGTCTCCTCGCCCCCGCTGTCGGCCCTGGTCGAGCGGATGCTGACCGCCAGCGACAACGACATCGCCGAGGCACTGGCCCGCCACACCGCCCTGGCGACCGGTGAGCCCGCCGACTTCGACGGGGTCTCCGCCGCCGTCCCGGCCCGCCTGGAGCAACTCGGCCTGCCCGTGCGCGGCACCCGGTTCCACGACGGCAGCGGCCTCGACCGCACCGACCGGATCACCGCCGGCCTGCTCACCGACCTGCTCGCGAAGGCGGCCGACCCGGCCCGGCCCGAGCTCCGCCCGGTCCTCACCGGCCTGCCCGTCGCCGGCTTCACCGGCACGCTGGCCGGCCGCTACACGGACGGCGCGGCCGGCCTCGTACGCGCCAAGACCGGCACCCTGACGGGTGTCAACACCCTCGCGGGCACCCTGGTCACCGCCGACGGCCGCCTCCTGGGCTTCGCCTTCCTGGCCTCCGGCACGACGGACGCGTGGTCGGCCCAGGCGGCCCTGGACCGGGCGGCGACGACCCTGGTGTCCTGCGGCTGCGCATGACCACCCGGCCGCCCCGGGAGCGGCGGCGCCCCCGCGGCGCCGGCCCGCGCCCCCACTCCCGCGCCGCACCGGCACCGGCCGCCCACCCCGGCGCCCGCCACGGCCTGCCCTCAGTGGCGGCGCTCACGTACGGTTGAGGAATGACGAGCATCGGCGCATCTTCCGGCATGGTCGACTGGAATCTCGCGGTGGCGACCGCGACCCGGCTCGTACGGCCGGGCCCCGAGGTGAGCCGCGACGAGGCCAGGGCCGTCGTCGCGGAACTCCGCCGCCATGCCAAGGCCTCGGAGGAACACGTCCGGGGCTTCACTCGTCTGGCCACCGAGGAGGCCCACGACACCCCCGTCCTCGTCGTCGACCGCCCCGGCTGGGTCCGGGCGAACGTCGCCGGGTTCCGGGAGATCCTGGGCCCCCTGCTGAAGAAGATGCAGGAGCGGCGCGGCAGCGGCGCGGGCAACGCGGTCCTCGGCGCCGTCGGCGGCAAGGTCACCGGCGTGGAGCTGGGCATGCTGCTGTCGTTCATGTCCTCCCGCGTCCTCGGCCAGTACGAGACCTTCGCCCCGGCCACCCGAGAGTTCCCCGCCGGTGCGAACGGCGGCGGCCGGCTGCTGCTGGTCGCGCCGAACATCGTGCACGTCGAGCGCGAACTCGACGTCGACCCCCACGACTTCCGCCTGTGGGTGTGTCTGCACGAGGAGACGCACCGCACGCAGTTCACCGCGGTGCCCTGGCTGCGCGATCACCTCGAGGGCGAGATCCAGTCGTTCCTCGCGGAGACCGACGTCGACCCCATGACCGTGCTGGAGCGGGTCCGCGAGGCCGCCCAGACGCTGGCCGGCGGCCGGCCCGAGGCCGAGGAGGACGACGGCGGCCGCTCCCTGGTCGAGCTGGTGCAGACGCCGGCCCAGCGGGAGGTCCTCGGCCGCCTCACCGCCGTGATGTCCCTGCTGGAGGGCCACGCCGACTTCGTGATGGACGGGGTCGGCCCGGCGATCGTGCCGAGCGTCGGGGAGATCCGCGAGAAGTTCCAGCAGCGCCGCGCGAAGGGCGCCTCCCGCCTCGACCTGGCGCTGCGCAAGCTGCTCGGCCTGGACGCCAAGCTCCGCCAGTACCGGGACGGCGAACGCTTCGTGCGCGCCGTCGTCGACGAGTGCGGCATGGACGGCTTCAACCGCGTCTGGACGTCGCCCAACACCCTCCCCACCAAGTCGGAGATCTCCAAACCGGCGGACTGGATCGCGCGGGTGCACCGCAAGCCGGAGTCGTGAGTCCCGCGGCCGGGGCGTGAACCGCACCCGGCCGACGGCAGTCGAACGCCCCTCCAATCACCCGTCCGAGGGACCGTGAGCTCTCGACAGGCGTGCGATGCTCGGGGAACGGCCCGTTTCTGTCACCATCTACACACTCTGCGTGACCGAACTTCGGGCTCACCCCCGACAACTTCATGAAGGGCACCGGACATGGGTCCCCATCCTGCGGTCGCGGCGATACGCCTGGCGGTCCGCCGCGTCCTCCACGACATCCTCACCGAACTGAACACCCCGGCCGGCGTTCCCGCCGCGACGGCCGCCGACCGGGCGCCCGAGCGCGCGTCCGGACTCCCGCCGTCACCGCTCGTGCTCGTGGCGTGCTCCGGCGGCGCCGACTCCATGGCGCTCGCCTCCGCCCTCGCCTTCGAGGCGCCCCGGCTCGGCATCCGCGCCGGCGGCGTCACCGTCGACCACGGCCTGCAGAACGGCTCCGACCTGCGCGCCGAAGAGGTCGTCCTGCGCCTGCGCGAACTCGGCCTGGACCCCGTCGAGGCCACCGCCGTCACCGTCGGCCGCGCGGGAGGGCCCGAAGCCGCCGCCCGCGACGCCCGCTACGCCGCCCTGGACGCCGCCGCCGCCCGCCACGGCGCCGCCGCCGTCCTGCTCGGCCACACCCGCGACGACCAGGCCGAGACCGTCCTGCTGGGCCTCGCCCGCGGCTCCGGCATCCGCTCCCTGTCGGGCATGGCCGCGGTCTCGGGGGCCGACGGCCGTTACCGCCGCCCCTTCCTCCAGGTCGACCGGCAGACCGCCCGCAAGGCCTGCATGGTCCAGTCCCTGCCCGTCTGGGACGACCCGCACAACGCGGACCCGGCGTACACACGTTCCCGGCTGCGGCACGAGGGCCTGCCCGCGCTGGAGAAGGCGCTCGGCAAGGGCGTCGTCGAGGCCCTCGCCCGTACGGCCCAGCTCTCCCGGGACGACGCCGACGCCCTCGACGCCTGGGCCCGCCAGGCCGAGTCCGGCGTCCGGGACGCCACCGGCGTACTGGAGTGCGCGAAGCTCTACGCCCTGCCGCCCGCCGTGCGCCGCCGGATCCTGCGCCGCGCCGCCATCGAGGCCGGTGCTCCCGCGGGCGCGCTGTTCGCCCGCCACATCGAGGAAGTCGACCGGCTGATCACCGGCTGGCGCGGTCAGGGAGCCATCAACCTGCCCGGCAAAGTCGTCGCCCGGCGGCAGGGTGGCAGACTGGTGATTCGGCAAGGCTGAATCCGGACCCTCCCACCGATCCGCGTACGGATCGCCGGGACGCTCCGGAGTGGCCGGTGGGACGACCGAAAGTGATGCGGGTGGACGCGAACGACATGGGTGCCGACCTCGAGAAGGTACTCATCACCAAGGAAGAGATCGACGCGAAGCTGGCCGAGCTGGCCGCGAAGATCGACGCGGAGTACGCGGGCAAGGACCTGCTCATCGTCGGCGTGCTCAAGGGCGCCGTGATGGTCATGGCCGACCTCGCGCGCACGCTGTCCACCCCCGTCACGATGGACTGGATGGCGGTGTCCTCGTACGGCGCGGGCACCCAGTCCTCCGGCGTGGTGCGGATCCTCAAGGACCTCGACACCGACATCAAGGGCAAGCACGTCCTGATCGTCGAGGACATCATCGACTCCGGCCTGACCCTGTCCTGGCTGATCTCCAACCTCGGCTCGCGCGAGCCCGCCTCCCTCAAGGTGTGCACGCTGCTGCGCAAGCCCGACGCAGCGAAGGTCGCCATCGACGTGGAGTGGGTCGGTTTCGACATCCCCAACGAGTTCGTCGTCGGCTACGGCCTCGACTACGCCGAGAAGTACCGCAACCTCCCGTTCGTCGGTACGCTCGCGCCCCACGTCTACGGCGGCTGACGCGGCCTCGTAGCGGGCCCCACGGCGTTTCGGGGGGGCGACCGGGAACCCCGGAGGCCCCCGCGCCGTTGGAGCATGCAGACGGGACGCCGACGGTCCTGTGCGGCTGAGGGCCGCCGGGCTGGGGTACCGTCAGAAGAACTGTCTTATCAAACTCACTATGGCAGGAGGGACGGGGCGCCACCGCTCCGTGTGGATGGACGTGAAGCGATACTTCCGTGGGCCAATCATGTGGATCGTGCTGGCCGTCCTTGCCGTGGTCGTGTTGATGCAGGTCGTCGGCTCGTCCGGCGGCTACAAGACGGTTGACACTGGCCAGGTCGTCCAGGCGATCAACGACAACAGGGTCGAGTCGGCCAAGCTGACCACCGGCGACGAGCAGAAGATCCAGGTTCAGCTCAAGGACGGCGAAAAGGTCAAGGGCAGCTCGAAGATCCAGGCGAGCTACATCGGCGACCAGGGCGTGACCCTCGCCAGCACACTGCAGAACAAGTACCAGGACAAGCAGATCCCCGACGGCTACACGGTGTCGCCGTCGAAGCAGAACCCGATCGTCGGGCTCCTGATCACCCTGCTCCCCTTCGTCCTCATCGTGGTCATCTTCCTGTTCCTGATGAACCAGATGCAGGGCGGCGGCTCCCGCGTCATGAACTTCGGCAAGTCCAAGGCGAAGCTCATCACGAAGGACACCCCCAAGACGACGTTCTCCGACGTCGCCGGCTCGGACGAGGCCGTCGAGGAGCTCCACGAGATCAAGGAGTTCCTGCAGGAGCCGGCCAAGTTCCAGGCCGTCGGCGCCAAGATCCCCAAGGGCGTGCTGCTGTACGGCCCGCCCGGCACCGGCAAGACCCTGCTCGCGCGTGCCGTCGCGGGCGAGGCGGGCGTGCCGTTCTACTCGATCTCCGGTTCCGACTTCGTCGAGATGTTCGTCGGTGTCGGTGCCTCCCGGGTCCGCGACCTGTTCGAGCAGGCCAAGGCGAACGCGCCCGCCATCGTCTTCGTCGACGAGATCGACGCGGTCGGCCGCCACCGCGGCGCCGGCCTCGGCGGCGGTCACGACGAGCGCGAGCAGACCCTGAACCAGCTGCTCGTCGAGATGGACGGCTTCGACGTCAAGGGCGGCGTGATCCTCATCGCCGCGACGAACCGCCCGGACATCCTCGACCCGGCGCTGCTGCGCCCCGGCCGCTTCGACCGGCAGATCGCCGTCGACCGCCCGGACATGCAGGGCCGTCTGGAGATCCTCAAGGTTCACCAGAAGGGCAAGCCGGTCGCCCCCGACGTCGACCTGTCCGCCGTCGCCCGCCGCACCCCCGGCATGACCGGTGCCGATCTGGCCAACGTGCTGAACGAGGCCGCCCTGCTGACGGCCCGCAGCGACCAGAAGCTGATCGACAACCACATGCTGGACGAGGCGATCGACCGTGTGGTCGCGGGCCCGCAGAAGCGGACCCGGATCATGTCGGACAAGGAGAAGAAGATCACCGCGTACCACGAGGGCGGTCACGCCCTGGTCGCGGCGGCCTCACCGAACTCCGACCCGGTCCACAAGATCACGATCCTGTCCAGGGGCAGGGCCCTCGGTTACACGATGGTGCTCCCGGACGAGGACAAGTACTCGACCACCCGCAACGAGATGCTCGACCAGCTCGCCTACATGCTGGGCGGCCGGGCGGCCGAGGAGCTGGTCTTCCACGACCCGACGACCGGTGCCGCCAACGACATCGAGAAGGCCACCAGTGTGGCCCGCGCGATGGTCACCCAGTACGGCATGACCGAGCGTCTCGGCGCGATCAAGTTCGGCGGCGACAACAGCGAGCCGTTCCTCGGGCGCGAGATGGCTCACCAGCGCGACTACTCGGAAGAGGTCGCCGCGCTGGTCGACGAAGAGGTCAAGAAGCTCATCGAGACGGCGCACAACGAGGCCTGGGAGATCCTGGTCGAGAACCGTGACGTCCTCGACAACCTCGTGCTCGCGCTGCTGGAGAAGGAGACGCTCGGCAAGGAGGAGATCGCCGAGGTCTTCGCCCAGATCGTCAAGCGCCCGGCCAGGCCCGCCTGGACCGGCTCCTCCCGCCGCACGCCCTCGACCCGTCCGCCGGTGCTCTCCCCGAAGGAGCTCGCCCTGACGAACGGAGCGAACGGCGCCACGGCGGCGATCTCCACCGCCAAGAGCACCGCGGCGGAGCCGGCTCCGGCACCGGAACGAGCCGCGGAGGACCGGCCGGAGAGCTGACCCGGCCACTCCCGGCGGCCCCACCAGGCCCGGAATGTATGCCGACCGCAGTACAGGACAGGAACGAGGCACCAGATGACCGACCCCGTGACGCTGGACGGCGAGGGCCAGATCGGCGAGTTCGACGAGAAGCGGGCCGAGAACGCCGTACGCGAACTGCTCATCGCGGTCGGTGAGGACCCGGACCGCGAGGGGCTGAGGGAGACGCCCGGGCGGGTGGCGCGGGCGTACCGGGAGATATTCGCGGGTCTGTGGCAGGAGCCCGAGGACGTCCTGACGACGACGTTCGACCTCGGGCACGACGAGATGGTCCTGGTGAAGGACATCGAGGTCTTCTCCACCTGTGAGCATCACCTGGTGCCGTTCCGCGGCGTCGCGCACGTCGGCTACATCCCGTCCACCAACGGCAAGATCACGGGTCTGTCCAAGCTGGCTCGCCTCGTGGACGTCTACGCCCGCCGTCCGCAGGTGCAGGAACGTCTCACCACGCAGGTCGCGGACTCCTTGATGGAGATCCTCGAGCCGCGCGGGGTCATCGTCGTCGTGGAGTGCGAGCACATGTGCATGTCGATGCGCGGCATCCGCAAGCCCGGCGCGAAGACCCTCACCTCGGCGGTGCGCGGCCAGCTGCGCGACGTCGCCACGCGCAACGAGGCGATGAGCCTGATCATGGCCCGCTGACCCGCACGGGGTACGGGCGGGCGCTGGAGCGGCGGCTGTCGTCCCGTGCGGGGCCTGCCCGAGGGAGCGCCCGCCCGACGGGGGCCCGCGTCGGGCCGGGCCGCCGAGGCCGGCGCGGCCCGTGGGTCAGGCCGCCGTGGCCGTGCCCGGGGTGTCCTCGTCGTCGTTGTCGGGGAGCTTGCAGACGCGCTCCAGGAAGATCGCGGCCGCTATGACGCCGATGCCCGCCAGGACCGAGAAACCGGCGTAGAACGCCTGGTCGCGGCGGGCCGGGACGTCGAGGTACTCCAGCAGGAAGACGCCCGTGCCGCCGTACATACCGGCGACCAGGGCGGCCACCAGGGCGCTGGCCTGGCCGAAGACGACCGCTCGGGCCGCCATCATCGGGTCGACGCCCTTCGCGTCCGGGACGCGCTCCCGCTGGGCCTTCAGACGGGAGCGGATCGAGAGCGCCGTGGCCAGCAGGATCACGGCGATCAGGGCGAGCACGACGGGGGCGGCCAGGGGGACGCTCGGGAGGGTCCCGATCGAGTTCCACAGGCGGGCGCCCGCCCAGGACAGGATCCCGGCGACCACGAACACGCCGGCCAGCACCCTGATGCGCAACTCTTTCACGGTGACCCGGTGTCCCTTCGGTTCCCCTGCGTGGTCGTCCTGACCTTGTCGACCTTAACGACTACTCGGGCAGCCGGAGTTCCAGGTCGGCGCGGGGCGCGATGCCGTCCCGGGGGACGGAGGCCAGGAGGTCGGCGACCGGGCCGTGTCCCGGCAGCTGGGCCTCGGGGTCCACGTCGTGCCAGGGGGCGAGCACGAAGGCGCGTTCGTGGGCGCGCGGGTGGGGCAGGGTGAGCTGCGGATCGTCGGAGACGACCTCGGCGTAGGCGATGATGTCGACGTCGAGGGTGCGCGGGCCCCAGCGCTCGTCGCGGACGCGGTGGAAGGCCTCCTCGACGGCGTGCGCCCGCTCCAGCAGGGAGGACGGGGGCAGGGTGGTCTTCAGGACCACGACCGCGTTGAAGTACGAGGGCTGGCTGTCGGGGTCGACGCCCCAGGGCTCCGTCTCGTACACCGGCGAGACCCCTTTGACCCGCACGCCCGGTGTGTCCTCCAGGGCGTCGATGGCGCCCTGGAGGGTTTCCAGGCGGTTGCCGAGGTTGGCGCCGAGGGCGATCACCGCGCGCTTGGGGTTGGACAGTGTGGTGTCGGCGGCGTCGACCTGTTCGATGACGGAGGCGGGTACCGGCTGTACGGTCGGGTCGCTGGGACCCTTGGCGAAGGGGGCGCTCATACACGGCTCCGGATGATGGTGACGGTCACGTCGTCGAAGGGGACGGTGATCGGCGCGTCCGGCTTGTGGACGCATACCTCTACCTCCTCGACCCCTTCGTGTTTCAGGCAGACCTGGGCGATGCGCTCGGCGAGCGTCTCGACCAGGTTGACGGGCTCGCCCTCGACCACGGCCACGACCTCCTCGGCCACGATGCCGTAGTGCACGGTCTTCGCCAGGTCGTCGTCGGCCGCGGCCGGCCGGGTGTCCAGGCCAAGGACGATGTCCACGAGGAAGGTCTGGCCGTCCTCGCGTTCCTTGGGGAACACACCGTGGTGCCCGCGGGCCTTCAGGCCGCGCAGCGCGACACGATCCACGCGAATCACTCCTGCAGTCGTCGGTCTCGGCCGGTCCGTACCGCGTGCGGGCGGTGTGCCGGCCTCTGTCGAATCTACCCGCGGTCACTGACAGCACCGCGTCACGGGGGGTGTGGGGCCGGGCGGGGGCCGGGAGTTTTCACCGTACGTTTCCCCTGGCGGCCCCGGTGGGTCACGGGTCGGTAGCCGCCCCTGCCCGCCGGTCCGTGATTCCCGCCACTTCCCTGCTCCTCCAGGGTCAGGGAGGTGTGTCCTCACCGTCCTCGTCGTCGGACTCGGCCAGCACGGGGGAGGCGTGGTGCGACCAGAGTTTCCAGCCGGACGGAGTGCGCCGGAACGTGTTGGTGGCGACCACGAGCTGGCCGACGAGCGGGCCGAGCTCGTCGCCGCCCTCGGGGGCGGGGCCGCCGCTGAGGATGTTCTCGGTGCAGGTCACCAGGGCGGTGTCGCCGGTCACGGAGACGTGTACGTCGGTGAGGAAGAACTGGATGTAGTCGGTGTTCGCCATGATCAGCGCGTACGAGCGGAGGACCTCGCCCCGGCCCGTGAGCACCGGCCAGCCGGGGTGCACGCAGGAGACCACGCCGGCGTCCGCCGGATCGTGGTACGACTCGTCGATACCCAGGTCGGACGGTGTGAGCCAGAACTCGGACACCTTCTCGAAATCGCCCTGTTCCAGTGCCTCGTAGAAGGCGGTGTTGGCGGACTCGACCTGTTCGACGTCGATGTGGGGGGTGTTCACCGGGTGCCTTCCGAGCCCACGCCCCAGCCCACGCCCGAGCCCACGCCCGAGCCCGGGCCCTGGTCCGCCGTGCGGGCCCCCTCCACGGCGCGCGCGACCCGTACGGCGTCGGCCGTGGCGCGTACCTCGTGCACGCGTACGGCCCATGCGCCGGCGTGCGCCGCGAGCGCGGAGACGGCGGCGGTGGCCGCGTCGCGCTCGCGCGCCGGGGGCGGGGCGGCCTCCGGCCCGGCGAGCACCCGGCCGAGGAACCGCTTGCGGGAGGCGGCCACGAGCAGCGGGTGGCCGAGGCCGAGGAGGCGGTCGAGGTGGGCGAGGAGGACGAGGTCGTGCTCGGCGTCCTTGGAGAAGCCCAGGCCGGGGTCGACGACGACGCGGTCGGGCGCGACGCCGCCCTCGACGACCGCCTCCACGCGCGCGTGGAGCTCGTCCATGACCTCGCCGACGACGTCGTCGTAGGTGCCCCTGACGTTGCCGCCTGCCAGGAGGCCGCGCCAGTGCATGACGACGAAGGGGGCCTCGGCGTCGGCGACGACCGGGATCATCCGGGGGTCGGCGAGGCCGCCGCTGACGTCGTTGACCAGGGCGGCGCCGGCCGCGAGGGCCTGCTCGGCGACCGAGGCGCGCATGGTGTCGACGGAGATCGTGACGCCCTCGGAGGCCAGGCCGCGCACGACCGGGACGACACGCCTGAGCTCCTCGTCCTCGTCGACGCGGGTGGCGCCGGGACGGGTGGACTCGCCGCCGACGTCCACCAGGTCGGCGCCCTCGGCTACCAGGTCGAGGCCGTGCTTGATGGCGGCCGTGGTGTCGAAGAAGCGGCCGCCGTCGGAGAAGGAGTCGGGGGTCACGTTGACGACCCCCATGACCGCGCAGCGGTCCCATACGGTCAGTCCCGCGAGGTGGCGGCGGCCGGTCTGCTTGCTCATGTGTTCAGCGTAGGCCCAGTGGGCGGGGTGCCCGCGGCGGCCTGTGCGGGTGCGGTGGGGTTCGGTGGGGCGAAGCCGCGGGTGGGGGAGGCGCTGGGCAGCGCGCGCCCTCGCGGCCGGGCAGCGCGCCCCATCGCGGCCGGCAGTGCGACTCGCCACGGGCCGGGTGGTGCGGCGTGGCTCCGGGCCGGGTGGTGCGGCGTGGCTTCGGGCCGGGTGGTGCGGCCGGGCTCCGGGCCGGGTGGTGCGGCCCGGGTCGGCCCGCGTCCAGCGCCGGGTGCCTCGTCGGTGCCGTGGCCGCGCCGTGTCCGGTGGTCACGCCGCCCGGGCGTCCCGTTCGGGCATCCGGTGTGCGCAGGGGCGGCGTGCGGGCGCCCGGCGTCGCAGGATGCGCGGGAGGGGCACCGCGAGGGTGACGAAGCCCTCGGCCTGCATGGCGGCGAAGCCGATGCGGGGCAGGTCGGCGGAGGCGCGGTAGACGACGAAACGGGGCTCCCACCGGGGCCGGAACTTCGCGTTGAACTTGTACAGGGACTCGATCTGGAACCAGCGGGAGAGGAACACCAGCAGTCCGCGCCAGGCTCGCAGCACCGGTCCCGCGCCGATCTTCTCGCCGCGCGCGAGCGCCGCGCGGAACATGGCGAAGTTCAGCGAGACACGGGCGATGCCCAGCTTCGGCGCGGCCTGCAGCGCGGCCACGATCAGCAGCTCGTTCATGCCAGGGTCGGCCGCGCGGTCGCGGCGCATCAGGTCCAGGGACACGCCGTCGGGGCCCCACGGTACGAAGTGCAGGATCGCCTTCAGGTCGCCGTACTCGCCGGGTTCGGCGTCCTGCTTGTGCGCGGTGGCGATCAGGCAGTCCCCGTCGGTGGGATCGCCGATGCGGCCCAGCGCCATGGAGAAGCCGCGCTCGGTGTCCGTGCCGCGCCAGTCGTCGGCGGCGCGGCGGACGCGGTCCAGTTCGGTGTCACCGAGGTCGGCCACGCGCCGTACCCGGGTCTCGTAACCGGCGCGCTCGATGCGTTTGACCATCTGGCGGACGTTGCGCATCGCACGGCCGGCGAGGGAGAAATCCGCGACGTCCACCACCGCCTCGTCGCCCAGTTCGAGGGCGTCGAGCCCGGTCTCGCGGGTCCACACCTCGCCACCGGTCTCGGAGCAGCCCATGACGGCGGGCGTCCAGGAGTGGGCGCGGGCCTCGTCCATGAAGCGTTCGATGGCGCCCGGCCAGGCCTCGACGTCGCCGATCGGGTCGCCACTGGCGAGCATCACGCCGGAGACGACGCGGTAGGTGACCGCGGCCTTGCCACTGGGGGAGAAGACGACGGCCTTGTCGCGGCGCAGCGCGAAGTGGCCGAGGGAGTCCCGGCCGCCGTGCCTGGCCAGCAGGGCGCGCAGCCGGGCCTCGTCGTCGTCGGTGAGGCGGGCGGCGGGGTGTTCGGGGCGGAAGGCCAGGTAGACGGTGGTGATCGCGGTGAGCAGGCCGAGGGCGCCGAGGGAGAAGGCGACCGTCCAGGAGGTGTCGCCCCGGTAGTCGACCGGTCCCTCGACGCCGAACAGGCCGTACAGCACGTGGGTGATGCGGTCGGCCAGGCTCGGGTCGCCGACCATGTGGTGCGGGTGGGCGTTGACGACGACCAGCCCGAGGGCGAGGGAACCGGCGCCCATGAGCACGAGGTTGGCGAGCGCCCGCCACCGGCTGCGCGGGTCGGGCAGTGCCGCGAACTGGTCCCGGTGCAGCAGCAGGGGAAGGAGCAGCACGACCGAGATCAGCACCCCGGCGAGCGAGTGCCGGTACGTGAACTGCGCGACGGCGCCCAGCGGCAGCAGGGCCACGGCCGCCCGCCACGCCCTCCGCTTGCGGCGCTTGAGCCCGTGGGCGAGCAGCAGCAACAGCACCCCGGCGCTGAGCGAGAGTGCCGCCGCGAACGGGCCGAACGCGCCGGGCAGGACCTCGGCGAGGGCGTGCATACGACTGTGCCGGAACCGCGGGAAGACGCCGGCGGCGATGTCCAGCAGGCCCACGAGCGCGCAGGCGCGGCCGACGAGGAGGGGCACGGCCTCCGGTCGCGGGCCGCGCAGCACCCGCCGTATGCTGCTGGGTTTCGTCGGAACCCCACCCGACATTTCCTCATCTGTCCTGACAGACATCGCACCCGTAGTTCTGCGAGAGACCGTGGATCCGGGCCCGTTTCGGGCATCCGGCGACATTGCGCCCTCTAGGACGGTGTCTTGGGGGGAGAGGTTCACTCCCCGGAGCGGAAAGCCCGCGGAGCGCTAAGGGCGCGAAGGGTGCGAAGGGGTGGTGGTCCGGGCGGATGGCCCGAACGGACGTGACGTACGGAAAGCGCAGGCAGGTAGCGACGCATGGGTCTCACGAGCGACAAGGTGCTGGCGTTGGCGGTCCTGTCCGGCGTGCTGCTGTTCGCCGGCACGGTGTGGCTGTGGCCACGGCTGGCCGGGCGTACCTGGCGGGCCGTCCTGGGGCGGGTGGGGCTGTTGCTCGCCACCCAGTTGGCGGTCTTCGCCGCGGTGGGACTGGTCGCCAACCAGTCCTTCGGCTTCTACGGCAGTTGGGCCGACCTGTTCGGCCGGGAGAACGGACAGGGAGTGGTCGTCGACCACTCGGCCGACGGCGCCGACAGCCGGCTGCGGGTCGTCGGTGACCGGCGGGTCACGCAGGCGGGCGGGGCGCGGCCCGACGTCACCGGGCGGATCCACGAGATACGGATCACCGGCCGTACGACGCGTATCGCGACGCCCGCGTACGTCTATCTGCCGCCGGAGTACTTCCAGGCGCGCCACCGCACCCGTACCTTTCCCGCGTCCGTCGTCCTGACCGGTTATCCGGGGACGGCCGAGGCGCTGGTGGACAAGTTGCGGTACCCGCGCACGGCACTCGACCTGGCCAAGGCCGGCCGGATGCGGCCGATGATCCTGGTGATGCTGCGGCCGACGGTGGCGCCGCCGCGCGACACGGAGTGCGTGGACGTGCCGGGCGGCCCGCAGACGGAGTCGTTCTTCGCGAAGGACCTTCCCGAGGCGGTGACGGCGCATTACCGGGTGGACCGGGGGCCGGGAAGCTGGGGCGTCGTCGGCAACTCGACCGGCGGCTACTGCGCCCTGAAGCTCGCCCTGCACCATCCCGACGTGTACGCCGCCGGGGCCGGCCTCTCCGCGTACTACGACGCGCCCAGTGACCCCACCACGGGCGATCTCTTCCAGGGCGACACGGAACGGAAGAACCGGGCCGACCTGTGGTGGTATCTCAAGAACATGCCCGCGCCCGACACTTCGCTGCTCGTCACCAGCAGTGAGTCCGGCGAGACGAACTACAAGGACACCCTGAAGTTCATTGAGCGCGTGAAGGACAAGAAGCCGACGCGCATCTCGTCGATCATCCTGGAAAGCGGTGGGCACAACTTCAATACCTGGCGGCGCGAGATTCCCGCGACGCTGCAGTGGCTCAGCGAACGGCTCAGCGAACGGCTCAGCGAACGGCTCGGTGAGCGGCCCGGTGAGCGGCCCGCGGAGCGAGTCGACGCGCACCCGCATAAATGATCTTGAGGTAATTGGCCCACCGGTGGGCACGTGGATTCCTGATGCCGTGTGAACACATCGGAGATGGTTGTGTTTTTACGGGGCGGGGCGCCAAGATTCGCCTACGCGCGGTAAGTTTCTGGCCATGCCACGTGGACGTCACCGCCATTCCCCGCCCCTGCACAGGCTGCTTCCCCCGTCGGCGATCGCAGGCGTCTCCGTCGTCTGCGGCCTCGGCCCCTGGGTGTTCAGCGAAGCGATGATCCTGCGCTCACTGGCCGCCGCCGCCGCGGTCACGGCCGTCGCCGGCGCGGTCGTCATGCGCCACTGGGACACGCAGGCGGGCAGGCGCGTCGCCGACCTC
The DNA here is from genome assembly GCF_055603605.1 of Streptomyces sp. NPDC037271. Classification (NCBI taxonomy): domain Bacteria; kingdom Bacillati; phylum Actinomycetota; class Actinomycetes; order Kitasatosporales; family Streptomycetaceae; genus Streptomyces; species Streptomyces sp. NPDC037271. The sequence continues at coordinate 62,802 of NZ_JBVJVN010000006.1, read as the reverse complement.
ACGCGCGCGCGGGCGAGCGATGAGTGGCGTTACGAGGAGCGGGTCGCCGAACTGGAGTCCGACCTGGAGGAGTCGCGCGAGCTCCGCGCGAAGCTGGAGCACCGGCTGCGGGCGAAGCGCACGGAACTGGCGGGGCTGCGCAACGAGCACGCCTCCCTGCTGAGGCGCTACGCCACGGCGGAGACCGAGCGCGCCAGTGCGCTGGAGGGCCGCCGCCTGCTGGAGATCGATGCCGTGCCGCAGGCGCCCGCGCTGCCGGCGGCACGACCGGCACCGGCGGGGGAGAAGCGGGCCGAGGACGTGTCGGCCGCCGAGGCCGTTGCAGCGGTCTCCCGGGCCGTCGCAGAGGTCTCCGAGGCCGCTGCGGAGACCTCCGGGGAGGTCACCGGGGACGCTCCCGCCGTCTTCTCCCCCGCGGGCTCCCGGCTGTTCCTGCGGGCGAACGCGGCACTGGCGCGGTTCGACGCGGACACGCACGCCGGTCCGGACGGTGGCGACCACGACGGCGGTGATGACTCCGGCGACGGCGACGGCGCCGGCGACGGTGGCGACGGGGACGGCGGCGGCAACGGCGGCGGTGGTGAGAGCGCGGCGGCGGAGACCGCGCAGGAGGACGGGGCGCAGAGGCGGCCCGAGGCGACCGACGGACACGAGCGCACCGCCGCCTCCCCGGGGAGTCGGCCCGACGGAACCGATCAGCCCGGTCAGCAGCCCGATCAGTCTGCTCAGTCCGATCAGTCCGACCAGTCCGATCAGTCCGGCCGGTCCGGCGAGCGGCCCGGTCACCCCGACCAGCCCACTCGGCGGGCCACCGGCACCGGGCACTTCTCGGTGCCGACCGCGGTGGCCGTCGTACCAGCGGCTCCGGCGCGGCGTCCGGCGGTCGAGGGCGGCTTCGACTTCTTCGGCACGAAGAACACCGAGGACGGGACGTCGTCGCCCGACGCCATGGAGGCCGTTCAGAACGAGGACCTCGCCGACGTGGTCGGCCAGGAGGCCCTCGCCGTGCACAAGGCCGAGGCGGAGGCCGACTTCAGGCCGGCCGGCGAGGAGTCCCGTGGGGTGGGCCAGGTGATCGACCTGACGGCCCACGACGAGACGGAGCAGATCGACGTACAGGGGCTGCGCAGCGCGGTGTCCTGACACCGGTCACTGCCCGCCGACGCCGGCCGACAGCGACCGGCGGTGACCGCAGGGCCTCAGGCCATCCACCGGTCCGGCGGTGCGTCCCGCCGTCCGGTCCGGGAGCGTTCCGCCTGGGCCCGCAGCAGCCGCGCCGCCTCGTCGGCGTCGCGCAGCCGAGCGGTCACGGTCTTGTTCGCCCCCGTGTCCACCCGTACGTCGGCCAGTCCGAGCGCCCGTTGCCACGGCCCCTGTGTGACGCGGACGCTCTGCACCTTGGCGTGCGGCACCAGCGCCAGCTTGCGGCGCAGCAGCCCGTACCGGGCGGCGAAGACCGTGTCGGTGACGGCGAGCCCGTAGCCGCGCCACCACAGCGGCCTGCACCGGGCCGCCCGGCGCGGCGGGCGCGACAGTGCCGGGCCCGCCGGCACGCTCACCCCGGGCAGTACCCGCGCCACGACCGACTCCGCGATCTCGCGCGGGGCGACGGGCAGCAGCACGGAGTTCGACGACCCGGCGACGTCCAGCTCCACCCGCACCCAGCCCCGCCGCCGCCACAGCAGCGGCTCCACGATCCGCACGGTCTGCACCCGGCCCGGCGGCACCGTCTCGTGCGCGCGGTCCAGCAGCCCGTGGTCCAGGCGGAGCCCGTCCGGGGACTCGGCCACCGTCCAGTCGTACTCCCCGACGAACCGGCCCGCACTGCTCGCGCCCGCGGCGCCCAGCAGCGGCAGTGCGGTCGCCACGACCGTCCACAGGTTGTGGGTGGCGAGCCACAGCAGGGTGGGGACGACGACGGCGGCGATCAACGTCCCCCAGGTCGCGCCGGTCAGCAGCAGCGAGACGGCGAGCACGCGCGGCGGCACGCGCAGCAGCTGCCGGGAGGGTGCCTCGCCGACCTCGTGCGCGGTCTCGGGTGCCAGTCCGGCCGCGCGGGCGAGCAGTTCGGCCCGTAGCGCGCGGGCCTCGTCGGCGCCCAGGAAGGCCAGTTCGTCCTTCTTGCCGGTGCCTATGACGTCGAGTTTGAGTTTGGCGACCCCTACGACGCGGGCGAGCAGGGGCTGGGTGACGTCGATGGCCTGGACGCGTTCGAGCCGGATGTGCGCGGTGCGCCGGAACAGCAGTCCGGTGCGGATGCGCAGCTCCGTGTCGGTCACCGCGAAGTGGGTGAACCACCAGGTCAGGAAGCCGTAGAGGGCGGCGGCCGGGATCAGTACGGCGAGTCCGAGCAGCAGGTGGGTCGTGGTCAGCCGCGTCAGCTGGCGCTGCGCCTGGTCGGGATCGTGCACGGCCCACCCGACGACCACGGCGACCGGCGCCCACGCGCGTCGCAGCGGTGTGACGGGGTGCAGACGCCGCTCGACGACATCGTCGTCTCCGGGCCCCGTGGCGCGGGTTTCGCCGCGGGCGCCGTCCGCCGCCGGTGCGGTGCCGCCGTCTGCTGATGCGGGGCCGTCTGTCGTGGGCGTGGGGCTGCCTGTCGTGGGCGTGGGGCTGCCTGTCGTGGGCGTGGGGCTGCTTGTCGTGGGGGTGGCGCTGCCTGTCGTGGGCGCGGCACCGTTTGTCGTGGGCGTGGCACCGTTTGTCGTGGGTGTGGAGGCGTCTGTCGTCGGCGTGGCGCCGTCCGTCGTTCCGGTGGCGTCGTGCTCCGCCGCGGTGCCGGGGTCTCCGGCCTCGGCGGCCTTGCTCCCGGCGGTGCCGCCCTCCGCCCCGGGCGTCGTCACAGCCCCGCCGATCGGGCCTCGCCCAGCTCGGTGAGCCGGTCGCGGAGGCGTTCCGCCTCGGCCGGGTCGAGGCCCGGGATGGTCGCGTCGGTCGCGGCGGCGGCCGTGTGCAGCTGCACGCTGGCCAGGCCGAAGTGGCGCTCGACCGGGCCGGAGGTCACCTCGACCAGCTGCATCCGCCCGTACGGGACGACGGTCTGCTCCCGCCACAGCACGCCCCGGCTGATCAGCAGGTCGTCGGCGCGCTCGGCGTACCGCCAGGAGCGCCAGTTGCGCTCCAGCATGACCCAGCCCCATGCCATCAGGGTCAGCGGCAGCAGTGCCAGGGCCGCCCAGAAGGGACCCAGGAACAGTCCGGGCAGCACGCCCGCGGCGAGCGTGAGCAGCCCCAGCCACACCACCAGCAACAGCCGCCGCATGCGCAGCAGTCCCGGCGGCAGGCCGGTCCACTCCGGCTCGTCCCGCACCGGCTCCCGCACCACCTCCCGCACCACCTCCCGCACCGACTCCGGCTCTGCCTCCGTCGCCCCCGCCGCGCCCGTGTCGTCAGGGCTCCCCGTATCCATGGAGCCAGCGTACGTAGGGGAGACTGTGTGCATGACTCCTACGACGGAGACCATGGTCGGTATCGGCGGCGCCGCGGAGAGCACCGACATGGTGCTCAACATCGGGCCCCAGCACCCGTCCACGCACGGCGTGCTGCGGCTGCGGCTCGTCCTGGACGGCGAGCGCATCACGAGCGCGGAGCCCGTGATCGGCTACATGCACCGCGGCGCGGAGAAGCTCTTCGAGGCCCGTGACTACCGTCAGATCATCGTGCTCGCCAACCGCCACGACTGGCTGTCGGCGTTCTCCAACGAGCTGGGCGTGGTCCTCGCCGTGGAGCGGATGCTCGGCATGGAGGTCCCCACGCGCGCGGTGTGGACGCGGACGCTGCTCGCGGAGCTGAACCGCGTGCTCAACCACCTGATGTTCCTGGGGTCGTACCCGCTGGAGCTGGGCGGCATCACCCCGGTCTTCTACGCCTTCCGGGAGCGGGAGGTCCTCCAGAACGTCATGGAGGAGGTCTCCGGCGGGCGCATGCACTACATGTTCAACCGCGTCGGCGGCCTCAAGGAGGACCTGCCGGCCGGCTGGGCCACCCGCGCGCGCGGCGCCGTCGCGGCGGTGCGCTCGCGCATGGACGTCTTCGACGACCTGGTGCTCGGCAACGAGATCTTCCGGGGGCGTACGCGCGGCGTGGGCGCCCTGAGCCCCGAGGCCGTGCACTCCTACGGGGTCAGCGGCCCCATCGCCCGCGCCTCCGGCGTCGACTTCGACCTGCGCCGCGACGAGCCGTACCTCGCCTACGGCGAACTCCAGGACACCCTGAAGGTCGTCACCCGCACCGAGGGCGACTGCCTCGCCCGCTTCGAGTGCCTCCTGGAGCAGACGCACAACGCCCTCGACCTCGCCGACGCCTGCCTGGACCGCCTGGCCGAGCTGGCGCCCGGGCCGGTCAACCAGCGGCTCCCGAAGGTGCTGAAGGCGCCCGAGGGCCACACCTACGCGTGGACCGAGAACCCGCTCGGCATCAACGGCTACTACCTGGTCAGCAAGGGTGAGAAGACCCCGTACCGGCTGAAGCTGCGCTCGGCGTCGTACAACAACATCCAGGCGCTGGCGGAGCTGCTGCCGGGGACGCTGGTCTCGGACATGGTGGCGATCCTGGGGTCACTGTTCTTCGTGGTCGGGGACATCGACAAGTAGCGCGGCGGCGTCGACGGGCCCGACCGGCTGGATCAGCCACATGAAGTCGCCCAGCCCGCCGAGCCCGCCCGGCGCGGTCAGCTCGGCGGCCTGCGAGGCGGCCGCGAGGGCGCGTACGTACGCCGCGGGGTCGGTGGAGGCCAGTGCAAGCGGGGGGCGTGCGCCCGCGACACCGAGGGCGCGCAGAGCCTCGCGCTGGGGGCGCAGAAGCGCGTCCGGGGGCGTGCGCTCCGGAGTGCACCTCGCGGTGTGGGCCGCCGCGCACGCGTCCAGCGCGACATGCGCGGTGATGTCGCACGACCCGTCCGGCACCGGCGGCGTCTCCCGCCCCTCCCGGAAGCCGGTGAGCGTCCCGAACGGCGGACGGGCGTCCACGGTGTGCGCGTAGTCGGCGGCCACGGCGAGCCCCGCGTCCAGTGCCGACACGGCGGACGCCCAGGCGGTGTCCCGGGGAAGCCCGATCTCGGCCCGCAGTCCCTCCTCGCCGGGCAGCGGCCACCACCGCGCCAGCCACGCGGCCTCGGCCCCGTCCACCGGCTCCCCGAGCCGCTCGGTCCCGTCGTCCCGGACGAGGACCCGCCGCGCCACACCCGCGGAGTCCACCTCCGCCACCTCCACGGGTACGTTGTCCAGCCACTCGTTGGCGAACAGCAGCCCGGTCGTGCCGGGCGGCGGCTCGCCGAGCCACTCGATCCGGTGGTCCAGCCCGTCGGGGCGGCCGACGACCTCGACGGCGTACGCGCGGGTGCGGGCGGCAACGTCGGCGGGGAGAGCGGCCAGTACCCCGGTGACCAGTTCGCCCCGCCCGGCCGCCATGTCCACGAAGTCCAGAGCCGCGGGCCGCCCCAGCGCCTCGTCGACCCGGCACAGCAACCGCGCCACGGCCCCGGCGAACAGCGGCGACGCGTGCACGGACGTGCGGAAATGCCCGGCCGGCCCCTCGGGACCGCGGTAGAACCCGGCCGGTCCGTAGAGGGCGTCCTGCGTGGCTTCCCGCCAGCTGCGCCAGCCCGTACACGCCCCTGAGACCTCTGTGGGCTCTGCTGCTCCCGCAGTCCCCGGGGCCCCTGCTGCCCCCTCTGTCCCTGCTGTCTCTCGCGTCACACGCCCAGGCTAGGCGCACGGGAGAACGAAGCCTCCACCTTGCGGAGTATGCGCGGGGAGCGCGGATCGGCCCTCCGGTTGACCCCTGCACCTATTCCGCTTCCATACGCTGGGTTACGTGCAGCGCCTCTACGACTTCATCCGCAGACACCCGACCGGGGTCGACTTTTTCTGGGCCCTCGTCGTGCTCGGGATTTCCGTGGTGTCCGCGGTCTCCCCGCAGCCGCGGGGGTACGGGACGGACTCCACGGCGCTGATCCTCTCCCTCACGGTGCCGCTCTGCGCCGTGATCGCGCTGCGGCAGCGGCTGCCGGAGAAGATGCTGCTGCTGGCCGTCGGACTCGGCGTGGCGCAGCTGGCGCTGGACGTCGCGACGTTGCCGGCCGACTTCGCCTTCCTCGTGATCGTCTACACGGTGGCCGCGAAGGGTGCCCGGTGGGCCTCCCGTACCGCGCTGGTCACGGGCCTGTGCGCGTCTCCCGTCGCCCAGCTGCGCTGGTCCGACGGTGATCTGGGCATAGGCGCCAACATCGCCATAACGGTCTTCCAGGGGGTGCCCTTCGCCCTCGCCTGGGTGCTCGGCGACTCCGTCCGCACCCGCCGCGCCTACTTCGCGCAGCTGGAGGAGCGGGCCGCCCGGCTGGAGAAGGAGCGCGAGGCGCAGGCCAAGGTCGCGGTCGCGGCCGAGCGCGCCCGGATCGCGCGCGAGCTGCACGACGTCGTCGCGCACAACGTGTCCGTGATGGTGGTGCAGGCCGACGGTGCCGCCTACGTCCTGGACGCGGCCCCCGACCAGGCCAAGAAGGCGCTGGAGACCATCTCCTCCACCGGCCGCCAGGCGCTCGCGGAGATGCGCCGCCTGCTCGGCGTACTGCGCACCGGCGAGCACCAGGAGGCCGGCGAGTACGTCCCGCAGCCCGACGTCCAGCAGATCGAGGAACTCGTCGAGGAATGCCGAGGCTCCGGTCTGCCCGTCGACTTCAAGGTCGAGGGCACTCCGCGTCAGCTGCCCAGCGGCGTCGAGCTCACCGCGTACCGCATCGTGCAGGAGGCGCTGACCAACACGCGCAAGCACGGCGGTCCCAACGCGGGCGCGAGCGTGCGCCTGGTCTACTTCGACGACGGGCTCGGGCTGCTCATCGAGGACGACGGCAAGGGAGCCCCGCACGAGCTGTACGAGGAGGGCGGCTACGACGGCCAGGGCCACGGCCTGATCGGCATGCGCGAGCGGGTCGGCATGGTCGGCGGCACCCTGGACGCGGGTCCGCGGCCGGGAGGAGGGTTCCGCATCAGTGCGCTGCTGCCGCTGAAACCCGCACACTGAGACACGTCTCCCTACGCACGTACCGCGTTGACACCTGTAAGGAAGAGGCCCCGATGGCGATCCGTGTAATGCTCGTCGACGACCAGGTGCTGCTGCGCACCGGGTTCCGGATGGTGCTGGCGGCCCAGCCGGACATGGAGGTCGTCGCGGAGGCGGGCGACGGCGTCGAGGCCCTCCAGGTGCTGCGCTCCACCTCCGTGGACGTCGTCCTGATGGACGTCCGCATGCCCAAGCTCGACGGAGTCGAGGCCACCAGCCGGATCTGCGTGGACCCGAACGCGCCGAAGGTGCTGATCCTGACCACCTTCGACCTCGACGAGTACGCCTTCTCGGCGCTGAAGGCGGGCGCCTCCGGTTTCATGCTCAAGGACGTGCCGCCCGGCGAGCTGCTCGCCGCCATCCGCTCCGTGCACAGCGGCGACGCGGTGGTCGCCCCCTCCACCACCCGCCGGCTCCTGGACCGGTTCGCGCCGATGCTGCCGACCACCGGTCAGGAGCCCCGGCACACGGGGCTCCAGCGGCTCACCGAGCGCGAGCGCGAGGTGATGGTGCTGGTCGCGCAGGGCCTGTCCAACGGAGAGATCGCGGCCCGGCTCGTGCTGTCCGAGGCGACCGTGAAGACGCACGTGGGCCGCATCCTGACCAAGCTCGGCCTGCGCGACCGGGTGCAGGTGGTCGTCCTGGCCTACGAGACCGGGCTGGTGCGGGCCGGCGGCGGACCGGGCTGACGGCGGACCGGGCTGACGGCGGGCCGGGTCGGCGGCGGTCCGGGTTGACGGCGGAGCGGGCCGTCGGCGGTCCGGGTTGACAGCGGAGCGGGCCGTCGGCGCCCGCGGCGGGTCCCGCGTCGGTAGGGTCTCCGGCATGCTCCTGTGGATCAACGGCCCCTTCGGGGGCGGCAAGACACAGACCGCGCACGAGATACACCGCAGGCTGCCCGGCAGCGTCGTCTGCGACCCCGAGCACGTGGGCTTCGGCCTGCACCGCATGCTGCCGCCCGGGCTGCGGGGCGACTTCCAGGACCTGGCCTCCTGGCGGCGGGGTGTCGTGGAGGTCCTCGACCTGGCCCTCACCGAGCACGACGGCGTGGTGATCGCGCCCATGACGGTCACCGACTCCGGGTACTTCGCCGAGACCGTCGGCCGGCTGCGCGAACTCGGCCACGACGTCCACCACTTCACCCTCCTCGCCGAACGCGAGACCGTCCTGCGGCGGCTGCACGGGCGCGGCTTCGGGCCCGTCCTGCGGTACGTCGCCGGGAAGGACGCCGGGCTGCGCCGCGAGAGCTGGGCCGTGGAGCAGCTCGACCGCTGCCTGGAACGGCTGCGGGAGCCGGAGTTCGCCGAGCACCTGTGGACGGACCACGCGACCGTCCCGAAGACCGCGGACCGGATCGCCGTGCTGGCGGGACTCACCCTGAAGCCCAACAACGAGGGCGCGCTGCGTACGCGTCTGAGGCAGGCGGGGGTCGGAATCCGCCACATCCGGTTCGACTGACCTGCCGGTGGACCGGGCCCGTCGGCGCCCCGACCTGCCGGTAACCGCCGTGGGACGGCGGTTACCGGAGTATTCCCTCCAGGAAGTCGCTGCCCAGCCGGGCCACCACCGTCACGTCCAGCTGGTGCAGTACGTACCGCCCGCGGCGGCGGGTGGTGATCAGGCCCGCCTTCTTCAGCACCCCGAGGTGCCGGGATATCTCCGGGGCCGTCATGCCGTGCGCCTGCGCCAGCTCGCTCGTGGTGTACGCGCTGCGGGCCAGATGGCGGCAGATCCGCATCCGGACCGGGTGGGACAGCGCGGACATCCGCAGTGTCAGCTGCTCGACCGACGGCGGCGAGGCCAGCTCGGGGGAGCCGACGGGATAGTGCAGCACCGGCTGCCAGTCGTGCCGGTGGAGGACCATCAGGTGCGGCCAGCCCAGGCTCGTCGGGACGAGCAGCAGTCCGCCGTCCGCCGTCGCCGAACGGCCGTCGCCCAGCTTGTCGACCGTGATCCGCGCGGCGGACTCGTCCAGCGTCACCGCCGGGGACACGGCGGCCAGCGCCTCGGCGAGCCCCTTGCGGCGCAGCAGGTCCGTCTTGTGGCGGGCGTCCGCAGCGAGTTGGTGGCGCAGCCGCGACCAGGCATCCGCGAAGAACGCCTCGTCGCAGTCCTGCGCGAACTGCCGCAGCCATCCCCGGATCCGCGGCGGATCGGCCAGCAGGCGCTCGCTGAAGCGCAGCTGCTGCGGCCCGCGCGCGGCGGCCAGGTCCAGTGCGCGCCGGCGCGTCTCGGCGTCCGCGAGCGCGGAGGCCCCGCCGGTGCTGTAGGGCAGGGCGCAGGTGAACTCCAGCGCCGCGTCCACGAACTGCTCGTCGGACAGCTTGTCGAGCAGGTCCAGGTCCTCGGCGAGGGTGGCGCCGGGCAGTGTGCTGCGTCCCGGTACCCCGGCGAACGGCATGAACAGGTCCGAGAACGTCGTCCGCCATAGGAAGTCGGCCTCGCACATCCGGTCGGCCAGATGCGAGTCGAGCCGTGCGGTCACACCCGTCGCCCAGCCCTGCAGACCCGGGTGGTGCCCCGGCTCGGACAGGGCGTGCAGCGCCATGCCCAGCTCGGCCAGGGGCGAGGGCACGACGGCGACCCTCTCCGGCCGCAGCCCCGCGATGTCGATACGCACGCTCATGCCCTCATGGTGCACCCCACCACCGACAACGCCACCGCCGATTGACGCCCGCCGTCAATCGGCGCGACGGGAGGGCCGTACCGGAGCAACCTGGAGGCACCGGGGCAGCCGCGGAGCCCGATTCCCACCACACGTTCCTTCGAGAAGGCGACCCCATGAGCATCACCCAGCAGTACCTCCTCGACACCTACCGGGCCCGGCAGCTCGGCGAGCCCGCACCGCCCGCGCCCGGCGCGCACGACTGGCAGGTCGTGCGCGAGTGGCACGACCGCCGACAGTTCCACGCCGTCCTCGCCGGCCGTCCGGCGCACGGCCGGGTACGGCGGGCCCTGCGCCGGTGGTGGTCCCTGTGGCCGCGTGCCCTCGGCTGACCCGGGTGGCCGGCGCGGGGCCGGGCAGCACTCCGGCCCGACCGGCCAGTCCGCCGGGGCCGCCCGGTCCGCCCGGTCAAATCCGCCCGGTCTTCCCGGCCCGACCGCTCGGTCTTCCCGGCCCGACCGCTCGGTCCTCCCGGCCCGACCGCTCGGTCCTCCCGGTCCGACCGGTCAGTAGTCCCGACCTGACCGGTCACTACGCGAGCCCGGTCGCGTCAACCCTCCAGCCTGGCCGCGAAGTCGGCGACCGCCGCCTTCACGTCGTCCGCCGTCCACCGAAGGCCCGCCTCGTCCACGCTGACCTCCGTGACGGCGAGTCCCGGGCCGGGTGTGAGCCACCCCCGGGAGAAGAGCATGGTCCCCGTCTCCTCGCCGTGCCGGACCGCGGCCTCGCCGACGACCTCGGCGTCGTACGGCAGCCAGACCTGGAACTCGTGGGTGTGCGGCTCCTCGGGCTGTACCCGCGCCCACGGCAGCCCGGCTTCCGCGAAGCCCTCCCGCAGCGCGGCGGCCACCACGCGCGCGTGGGTCACGTACTCCGGCAGCCGGGGCAGTTCGCGCTCCAGGCCGGCCAGTGCCGACAGGACCGTCGGGAACTGCTGGAACACCGCGCCGCCGTACCGGTGCCGCCATGCCTTCGCCTCCTCGGTCAGCGTCCGGGGGCCTGCCAGGGCAGCGCCTCCGTAGCCCTTGAGGGACTTGTAGAACGAGACGTACACGCTGTCCGCGAGGCCCGCGATCTCGGCCAGGGGGCGGCCGAAGTGGACGGTGGTCTCCCACAGACGGGCCCCGTCGAAGTGGACCACCGCGTCGCGCTCCCGCGCGGCCTCGACGACGTCGGTGAGCTCCTCCCAGGTGGGCAGGACGAAACCGGGCTCCCTGAGCGGCAGTTCCAGCATCAGGGCCCCGAACGGCTCCTCGAAGTCGCGTACCTCGGCGGCGGTCGGCAGCCGGGGCGCGCTGGTCACCCGTACCGGGCGCAAGCCGCTGACCAGGCTGAAGGCGTTGCGCTCGTGCATCTCGGGATGGCTGAGCCCGTGCAGGGCGACGACCGGACTGCCGGTGCGGCCCGCCCAGCAGCGCAGCGCCACCTGCTGGGCCATGGTGCCGGTGGGGAAGAAGGCCGCGGCCTCGGTGCCGAGCAGGGCGGCGACCTTCTCCTCCAGGGCCTCCACGACACCGTTGCCGTACATGTCGGACGGCTCGTCGAGGTCGTACAGCTCGGCGGCGCCGTCGAGCAGGGCGAGCCGCTCGCGCAGGGTCGTGCCGAACCCCGGCCCGGCGAGCACCCGCCGGGCGTTGCGGTGGGCGGCCACGCGCCGTTCCCGCAGTCGCCGGCTCCGTTCCTCCGCGGATCCCTCCGCCGGTCCCTCCGCCGGCTCCGCCCCGGCCGCCTCCCCGGCCGTCTCCCCGGGCCGCCGCTCGTCCTGTTCCGCTCGCTCGTCCTGTTCCGCCGTATCGCTCATGCCGCGATCATGCCGCGCGGACGTCGGTGCGGGCATCCGGGTTTCCCGTACGTCCCGCCGCGCGTCCCCGTGTGCGCGCGTGGGAGTGCTGGGGTGTGCCCCGCCGCCGCACGGAAACCCACAGCCTGTGGACGACCGGACGTACCCCGAACCAATCGCGTTAACATGACGAGAAATCGTCCGGTACCCCGAGCGGACTGGAACGGGAAGGCCGCCGTCGCGTGAACACAACCCCACAGCCAGACCCCAAGGACCGCCCCGCGCGGCTCACCGTAGGCGTCGTCGGCGCCGGACGTGTGGGCCCCGCGCTGGCCGCGTCCCTCGCGCTCGCCGGGCACCGCCCGGTGGCCGTCTCCGGGGTCTCCGACGCCTCCAGACGACGCGCCGCGGCGCTGCTCCCGGACGTGCCGCTCGTGCCGCCCGCCGAGGTCCTCCAGCGCGCCGAGCTGGTCCTGCTGACGGTCCCCGACGACGCCCTGCCCGGCCTGGTGACCGGACTCGCCGAGACCGGGGCGGTGCGGCCGGGCCAGCTGCTCGTGCACACCTCCGGGCGGTACGGCGCGAGGGTCCTGGACCCGGCGTTGCGCGCCGGGGCCCTGCCGCTGGCCCTGCACCCGGCGATGACCTTCACCGGCACCCCCGTGGACGTCCAGCGCCTGGCGGGCTGCTCCTTCGGCGTCACCGCGCCCGAGGAGCTGCGGCTGGTCGCCGAGGCCCTGGTCATCGAGATGGGCGGCGAGCCGGAGTGGATCGCCGAGGACAAGCGCCCGCTGTACCACGCCGCGCTCGCCCTCGGGGCCAACCACCTCGTCACCCTGGTCGCGCAGTCGATGGAGCTGCTGCGCACCGCGGGCGTCGAGGCGCCCGACCGCATGCTCGGCCCGCTGCTGGGCGCCTCCCTCGACAACGCCCTGCGCTCCGGCGACGCGGCCCTCACCGGCCCCGTCGCGCGCGGGGACGCGGGCACGGTCGCCGCGCACATCGTGGAGCTGCGCGCACACGCCCCGCAGGCCGTCGCCGGCTATCTGGCGATGGCGCGCGCGACCGCCGACCGGGCGCTGGACCACGGCTTGCTGAAAGCCGAACTCGCCGAGGACCTGCTCGGGGTACTCGCCGACGGGGCCGCCGGGGCCGCCGGGGCTGCCGGGAACAGAGGCACCGGCACCGGCACCACAGGCACCGACAACACCGAAAACACCGACGGCACCGACAGCTCCGACGGCACCGAGGGAGACGCCCGATGACCCCCACCCCGCCCGTCCTGCTGCGCACCGCCGACGAGCTGCACGCGCGCGTACGGCACGGCCGCCGGGCCGTCGTGATGACCATGGGCGCCCTGCACGAGGGCCACGCCACCCTGATCCGTACGGCCCGTGACCTCGTGGGCCCGGACGGCGAGGTCGTCGTCACCGTCTTCGTCAACCCGCTGCAGTTCGGCGCCGGTGAGGACCTCGACCGCTACCCGCGCACCCTGGACGCCGACCTGGCGATCGCCGGGCGGGCGGGCGCGGACGCCGTCTTCGCCCCCGCCGTCGACGAGGTCTATCCGGGCGGCGAGCCCCAGGTGCGCGTCACCGCGGGCCCCATGGGTGAACGCCTTGAGGGCGCCTCCCGCCCCGGCCACTTCGACGGCATGCTCACCGTCGTCGCCAAGCTGCTCCACCTCACCCGCCCGGACCTGGCCCTCTACGGCCAGAAGGACGCCCAGCAGCTCGCCCTGATCCGCCGCATGGTCCGCGACCTGAACTTCGGCATGGAGATCGTCGGCGTCCCCACCGTGCGCGAAGAGGACGGCCTGGCACTGTCCAGCCGCAACCGCTACCTCTCGACGAGGGAGCGCCGCACCGCCCTCGCGCTCTCCCAGGCGCTCTTCGCCGGCCTGGACCGGCACGCCGCCCAGGAGGCGCTGCGCGCACGGGCCCGCGAAGTGCCCGCCACACAGGCGCGCGCCGAGGCCCTCAGCGCCCTGGGCGAGTCCCGCGCGGCGGCCGACGCCCATGCCGTGGCCACATCCGCGCCGGGCAGCGCCGCGGCCGTCCGGGCCGCCGCGCGCCTCGTACTGGACGACGCGGCCCGCGCCGATCCGCCGCTGGAGCTGGACTACCTCGCCCTGGTAGACCCGTCCGACTTCACCGAGATCGGTGACGACCACACCGGCGAGGCCGTCCTCGCCGTCGCCGCCCGGGTCGGCGCGACCCGGCTGATCGACAACGTCACCCTCACCTTCGGAGCCGCCTCGTGACCAGCACAGGCATACGACTGCACGCGCCCGCGCCCGGCTGGGCCATCGCCGCGGACGTGGTGGTCGTCGGCTCCGGCGTCGCCGGCCTCACCGCCGCCCTGCGCTGCGAGGCGGCCGGCCTGCGGACGGTCGTCGTCACCAAGGCCCGCCTCGACGACGGCTCCACCCGCTGGGCGCAGGGCGGCATCGCCGCGGCCCTGGGCGAGGGCGACACCCCCGAGGAACACCTGGACGACACCCTGGTCGCCGGCGCGGGCCTGTGTGACGAGGAAGCGGTCCGCCTCCTGGTCACCGAGGGCCCCGACGCCGTACGCCGCCTCATCGCCACCGGCGCGCACTTCGACGAGTCCGCCGAGGGCGGCCTGGCCCTCACCCGCGAGGGCGGCCACCACCGCCGCCGCATCGCGCACGCCGGCGGCGACGCCACGGGCGCGGAGATCTCCCGGGCCCTGGTGGAGGCGGTACGCGCGCGCGGGATGCGCACGATCGAGAACGCCCTCGTCCTGGACCTCCTCACGGACGCGGACGGCCGGACCGCCGGCGTCACCCTGCACGTCATGGGCGAAGGACAGCACGACGGCGTCGGGGCGGTCCACGCCCCCGCCGTCGTCCTCGCCACCGGCGGCATGGGCCAGGTCTTCTCGGCCACGACGAACCCGTCCGTCTCGACGGGCGACGGCGTCGCGCTCGCCCTGCGCGCGGGCGCCGAGGTGAGCGACCTCGAGTTCGTCCAGTTCCACCCCACGGTCCTCTTCCTCGGTCCGGACGCCGAGGGCCAGCAGCCCCTGGTCTCCGAGGCGGTACGCGGCGAGGGCGCCCACCTGGTGGACGCGGACGGCGTGCGCTTCATGGCGGGACAGCACGAGCTGGCCGAACTCGCCCCCCGCGACATCGTCGCCAAGGGCATCATGCGCCGCATGCGGGAGCAGGACGCCGAGCACATGTACCTCGACGCCCGGCACTTCGGCGCCGACATGTGGGAGCACCGCTTCCCGACGATCCTCGCCGCCTGCCGGGCGCACGGCATCGACCCGGTCACCGAGCCGGTCCCGGTCGCCCCGGCCGCCCACTACGCCTCCGGCGGCGTCCGCACCGACGCCCGCGGCCGTACGACGGTCCCCGGCCTGTACGCGTGCGGCGAGGTCGCCTGCACGGGCGTGCACGGCGCCAACCGCCTGGCCTCCAACTCCCTCCTGGAGGGCCTGGTCTACGCCGAGCGCATCGCCGCCGACATCGCGGCGAGCCACGCGGACGGCACCCTCCACGCGCGCGTGCCCGCCCCCGTCCCGCACCCCGGCCTCCCGGCGCACCCCCTCCTCCCGCCCGAGGCCCGCCTCACGATCCAGCGGATCATGACCGCGGGCGCCGGCGTCCTGCGCTCGGCCGGCTCCCTCACCCGGGCCGCCGACCGGCTGCACCACCTCCACACCGAGGCCCGCGAAGCCCTGCACGAGAACGGAAAGACGTCCGAGCCGGGCGTCGACACCTGGGAGGCCACCAACCTCCTGTGCGTGGCCCGCGTCCTGGTGGCCGCGGCGGCCCGGCGCGAGGAGACCCGCGGCTGCCACTGGCGCGAGGACCACGCGGACCGCGACGACACGACGTGGCGGCGCCACATCGTCGTACGCCTGAATCCGGACCGGTCCCTCGCCGTGCACACCACGGACACGCCAGAATTCCCCCCGACCATCCACAGTCCCCAGCCGGCGCAGCGTCCCCAGGAGCAGTGACAGCAGTGAACACCCCCGATCTTCCCCTCGCCTCCACCGGAGGCTGCGGCGACGGCTGCGCCTGCGGCGCGGACACCGACGAAGAGGCCTACATGGAGTGCGGTCTCGACCCCGCGCTCGCGGCCCTCATGCTGGACTCCGGACTCGACCCCGTGGAGGTCGAGGACCTCGCGAACCTCGCCGTCCAGGAGGACCTGGCGGGCGGCGTGGACGTGACGACGGTCGCGACGATTCCCGAGGAGGCCGTGGCCACCGCCGACTTCACCGCGCGTGAGGCGGGCGTGGTGGCGGGCCTCAGGGTCGCCGAGGCGGTCATGTCGGTCGTCTGCACGGACGAGTTCGAGGTGGAGCGCCACGTCGAGGACGGTGACCGCGTCGAGGCCGGCCAGAAGCTCCTCTCCGTCACCACCCGCACCCGCGACATCCTCACCGCCGAGCGCAGCGCGCTGAACCTCCTGTGCCGCCTGTCGGGCATCGCGACGGCCACACGCGCGTGGGCGGACGCCCTGGAGGGGACGAAGGCCAAGGTCCGCGACACCCGCAAGACCACCCCGGGCCTGCGCTCCCTCGAGAAGTTCGCGGTCCGCTGCGGCGGCGGCGTCAACCACCGCATGTCCCTCTCGGACGCGGCCCTGGTCAAGGACAACCACGTGGTGGCCGCGGGCGGCGTGGCGGCGGCCTTCCAGGCCGTGCGCGAACGCTTCCCCGACGTCCCCATCGAGGTCGAGGTCGACACCCTGCACCAGCTCCGCGAGGTCGTGGACGCGGGCGCCGACCTGATCCTCCTGGACAACTTCACCCCGGAAGAGTGCGAGGAGGCGGTGGCCCTGGTCGCCGGCCGCGCCACCCTGGAGGCGTCCGGCCGCCTCACCCTGCACAACGCCAAGGCGTACGCGGCGACGGGCGTCGACTACCTGGCCGTGGGAGCCCTCACCCACAGCTCCCCCATCCTGGACATCGGCCTGGACCTTCGAGCGGCGGAGTAGAGCCCATGCTGCTGACGATCGACGTAGGCAACACACACACCGTCCTCGGCCTCTTCGACGGCGAGGACATCGTCGAGCACTGGCGCATCTCCACGGACTCGCGCCGCACGGCCGACGAGCTGGCGGTCCTCCTCCAGGGCCTGATGGGCATGCACCCGCTCCTCGGCGACGAACTGGGCGACGGCATCGACGGCATCGCCATCTGCGCGACGGTCCCCTCGGTCCTGCACGAACTGCGCGAGGTCACCCGCCGCTACTACGGCGACGTCCCCGCGGTCCTCGTCGAACCGGGCGTGAAGACGGGCGTCCCGATCCTCACCGACCACCCCAAGGAGGTCGGCGCGGACCGCATCATCAACGCGGTCGCCGCCGTGGAGCTCTACGGCGGCCCGGCGATCGTCGTGGACTTCGGCACGGCGACGACGTTCGACGCGGTCAGCGCGCGCGGGGAGTACATCGGCGGGGTCATCGCCCCCGGCATCGAGATCTCGGTCGAGGCGCTCGGCGTCAAGGGCGCACAGCTCCGCAAGATCGAGGTGGCGCGTCCCCGCAGCGTGATCGGCAAGAACACGGTCGAGGCCATGCAGTCCGGGATCATCTACGGCTTCGCCGGCCAGGTCGACGGCGTCGTCCACCGCATGGCCCGCGAGCTGGCCGACGACCCGGACGACGTCACGGTCATCGCGACGGGCGGGCTCGCGCCGATGGTGCTGGGGGAGTCCTCGGTCATCGACGAACACGAGCCGTGGCTGACGCTGATGGGGCTGCGGCTGGTGTACGAGCGGAACGTGTCCCGCATGTAGCCGACGGCGCGGGCGCGGATCGGGGGTGTGGGCCCGGGGACTCCCGGCCCGAGTGTGCGGCCCCGGGGTGGGGACCGGACCCCGGGGGCGTGGACCCGGGACGTGGACCGGCGGAGACGCGGCCCGGGGGCGTGGTCCGGAAGGCAGGCCGCTCGCACAGGGTGGCGCGTCAGAACCCCGCCACCCCCGCAGGCGCCCCCGCTCCGCCACGCTGTTCCGACGACGGAACGCGCCACCTACCCCGCACGGAACGCGCCACCAGCCCCCCCCACGGAACGCGCCACCCGCCCCCCACCGAACGCGCACAGGGTGACGCGGGCGCCCGCATCCGAGTGGCCCCCCACGCCACACCCGCACCCTATGCCGGGTTTGTCTGATTAGCGCGTATCGTCGCCGCATGCCCACGCCCTACGGATCCCGCGGCGGTATGGCGTTCGGTGCTCAGGAGCTGCGTGTGCTCCGGCGCGCCCTCGCCCTCGCCCTGCACCCCAGCCCCGTCTCGACGGAGGAGGCCCAGGACTGCCTACGCCTCGCGGAGTCGCTCGACGAGGCGATGCGGGAGGGCGCCCGGCTGCGCGCCTTCCTGGTGGCCGACCTCGCCCGGTACCGCGCCGCGCTCCCCGGTACCGCCACCGGCTACCTGGCGCTCCTGGACGAGGCTCTGGGCGCCGGACACCGCCCGGACACGGACGATCTCGCCGCCCTGGGAGCCCTGCGCGGCAACCCTGCCGCGGCCGCCCTCCTGGCCCGCTGCGGGCCCACGGCCGCCAGGGCGGCCGCAGCCTCCGCAGGCACGGCCGCCACGGGGGTCATGGCGGCTCCGGGGGTCACCATCCCCCTCCCCGCCGCGCGCTCCCGCCTCCACGCCCTTCCCGGCGGCCAGCAGCCGGACGGGAAACCCGCACAGAAGCCCGCCCGGAAACCGGCCCCCCAGCCCACCCCCGCCACCCCCAAACGTCCCGTCCCCACCCCCGGCGAGGTCTTCCCCCGCCGCAGGCCGGCCCCGCTCGCCCCCGGCTCCCGGCACCACCTCGTCGCCGGCTGACCCGGGCTGGCTACCCTGGATCCATGGACTACGTCTCCGCGCTCCTGCCCCCGGCCGTCATGGCCGTGTTCTTCATCGGCGTGATCAGGGTGATCGTGAAGACCCAGGGCGGCGCCAACAAGGCCAAGGAGGACGCGGCCGTCGACGCCGCCCTCGCACGGGCGGAGGGCGCCCGCCAGGCACCCGCGCACCCCGAGGCCTGACCGGCCCGCCACCTCCCCCTCGGCGGGGCCGGCACCTCACCCGCGTACGACTCCCCGCACCCACCGCGAGGAGCCGTACGCCCTTTTTGTGCCCATGTGCCCATAGAGGTGCACGTCCGGCACGCGATCGCCGGGATCTCCCACTATCGTTCAGAGCGTGCCTCGCCCATTGGGAGAACTCGAAGACGCGGTCATGACGAGGGTGTGGAAGTGGAACCGCCCCGTGACCGTTCGAGAAGTCCTGGAAGACCTCCAACAGGAACGGTCCATCGCGTACACCACCGTGATGACCGTTCTGGACAATCTCCATCAGAAGGGCTGGGTGCGCCGTGAGGCGGAAGGCCGGGCCTATCGATATGAGGCGGTCTCCACCCGCGCCGCGTACGCCGCCGCGCTGATGAACGACGCCTGGTCCCAGAGTGACAACCCCACCGCCGCCCTCATCGCCTTCTTCGGCATGATGAGCGAGGAACAGCGCGAGGCACTCAGAGATGCCATCCGCATCGTGCAGGGCCCCGAAACCCGCGCGCAGGGCCCCGAAACCCGCGCGCCGGGCCCCGAAACCCCCGCACCGGGCCCCGGCTCGGCACCGGACGCCGGCGAGCGATAGCGTCCCCACATGTCAAAAGCCATCACCGTCCGGCGGGCCCGCACCAGCGATGTCCCCGACGTGCGCCGGCTCCTCGACGCGTACGTCCGTGACCGCATCCTGCTCGACAAAGCGATGGTGACGCTTTACGAGAGCATCCAGGAGTTCTGGATCGCGGAACGGGACGACAACGCCGAGGTGGTCGGCTGCGGTGCCCTGCACGTGATGTGGGAAGACCTCGCTGAAGTGCGGACTCTCGCGGTGAAGCCCGGTCTGAAGGGCGTCGGCGTCGGCCATCAGTTGCTGGAGAAGTTGCTGGAGACCGCGCGCCGGCTCGGTGTTCGCCGCGTTTTCTGCCTGACCTTCGAAGTGGACTTCTTCGTCAAGCACGGCTTCGTGGAGATCGGGGAGACGCCCGTCGACGCGGATGTCTACGCGGAGCTGCTGCGTTCCTATGACGAGGGCGTAGCGGAGTTCCTGGGTCTCGAACGAGTGAAACCGAACACCTTGGGCAACAGCCGGATGCTTCTGCATCTGTGATCACCGGGCATCGTCCGGCATCCGCACTCCTGCGCAGTCCTTCGCCGCAGTTATTCCGCCGACGGACCGTTCGCGGGTTCCCTATGTCCGAAACGCGTATCTTTTCGGCCCCGGGGCAGGCTCCCGGTCTCCGCCGGGGGTTTGTGTTTTTCCGGCAAAAGCGGTTTGCTTTCCGACGTAGTGCAGTACTGCATATAACAAGGGGCGGCGATACGGCGGATGCCGGCGGACCTCCGGCCCTCAAGTTATCGATGAAAGGAAATCCGGTGGCACAGAAGGTTCAGGTCCTTCTTGTCGATGACCTCGACGGTGGCGAGGCAGACGAGACCGTGACGTTCGCGCTGGACGGCAAGACGTACGAGATCGATCTCACCACCGCCAATGCGGACAAGCTCCGCAGTCTTCTCGACCCTTACCTGAAGGGCGGCCGCCGTACCGGGGGCCGTGCTTCGGGCGGCCGCGGCAAGGCGCGCGCGTCTTCCGGTGGCAGCCAGGACACCGCGGCGATCCGCGCCTGGGCGAAGGAGAACGGCTGGGACGTCAACGACCGCGGCCGTGTTCCCGCGAAGGTTCGCGAGGCGTACGAGCAGGCCAACGGCTGACCACCGCACCCGACCCGCGCCACAGGACCCGTCCCGGACGGCCTCAGCGCGTCGGCCGGCAGGTCCGGGAGGGCGGGGAGAGCCGGACCCGGTGGCACTGAGTCGCCAGCGTGTGGACCAGCCGTGCGAGATCGGGGGCCGGTCCAGTGCCCCCCATGGCCGACAGTGTCGGCAGCGAGGCCTCGACCCCGCACCCCGGTTCCGGGGGTCGCAGCCAGACGGCGGCCCCCTGCGGGCCGTCGCGGCCCGGGGGGCGCGGCGGCAGCCCGGACGGCCCGGGCCCGGGTGTCATGGGCGCCTCCATGAAGCCGCCCGCACCGACCGCCGTCAGGTCGAGCGGCAGCGCACCCCATTCCAGCCATTCCAGCAGCCCGGGCAGTTCCTCCGCGCTTCCCGCCGCCACGAGCAGCGACATCCGCCCGCCCCGCACGGCCACCGGAAAGCCGGGGCGCCGCAGGACCGGACCGGATCGCCCGAGCCGTTCCAGTGCCGCGTGACCGGCCTCGGCGGGGACGTCCAGGACGTCGAAGCGGACACCCGTGCGGAGCCGCACCGGAACCCCGGGCACCGTCGGCCAGCCGAGCACGTTCTCGTACCACGACCGCCCCCGCTCCCAGGGGGACGGGGCCGAGCCCGGGCCGCCCGCTTCGAGCGGTCGGCGAGGGAACGGAAGCGTGGGGGCTGCGGGGTGCGTGGGAAGCGAGGGTGTGGGAACCGAGGGCGGGGCGCCGGCCATGCCAAGTGCAACAGCCGGAAAGGCACGCGGGTTACGCTGGGTACCGGGGCGAATGCGCAGAGTGCCGGAAGTGGGGGCGTGCGGGGGTGCGGGGAGGCGCAAGGTTGTTCGCCCGTAGCGGAGGGAATCGATGCGCGCGGCATGGAGTGCCAGTGCGTGCGGGTAAGACATCCCTAGTGGGAGGGGGCGACACGCAGATTGGGCCGTCTCACGTTCGCCATCGGCGTACTGGCGAGTGGGGTAAGTGCTTGGCCTGCGGGAACATCGTCTCGCACCATCGGGTTGTGGCAGATGTCGGCGTCAGGGGTCAGGAGGCCATCGACGGTGTCGGCAGTTGGAATGAGCGGTCCCCGCTTGCGGGACTAAGCTGCGGAAGGACAGGGAGGGGAAGTTCCCCTTACTGCCTGACCGCTCTGAGGAGCGATTAACGATGTTCGAGAGGTTCACCGACCGCGCGCGGCGGGTTGTCGTCCTGGCTCAGGAAGAAGCCCGGATGCTCAACCACAACTACATCGGCACCGAGCACATCCTCCTGGGCCTGATCCACGAGGGTGAGGGTGTCGCCGCCAAGGCCCTTGAGAGCCTCGGGATTTCGCTCGAGGCGGTCCGCCAGCAGGTGGAGGAGATCATCGGGCAGGGCCAGCAGGCCCCGTCGGGTCACATCCCCTTCACCCCCCGTGCCAAGAAGGTCCTGGAGCTGTCGCTCCGCGAGGCCCTCCAGCTGGGTCACAACTACATCGGCACGGAGCACATCCTGCTCGGCCTGATCCGTGAGGGCGAGGGCGTCGCCGCCCAGGTCCTGGTCAAGCTGGGTGCCGACCTCAACCGGGTGCGGCAGCAGGTCATCCAGCTGCTCTCCGGATACCAGGGCAAGGAGACCGCCACCGCCGGCGGTCCTGCCGAGGGCACGCCCTCCACGTCCCTGGTCCTCGACCAGTTCGGCCGGAACCTCACCCAGGCCGCTCGTGAGTCCAAGCTCGACCCGGTCATCGGGCGCGAGAAGGAGATCGAGCGGGTCATGCAGGTGCTGTCCCGCCGTACCAAGAACAACCCGGTCCTGATCGGTGAGCCCGGCGTCGGCAAGACCGCCGTCGTCGAGGGCCTCGCGCAGGCCATCGTCAAGGGCGAGGTGCCCGAGACCCTCAAGGACAAGCACCTCTACACCCTGGACCTCGGCGCGCTGGTCGCCGGCTCCCGCTACCGCGGTGACTTCGAGGAGCGCCTGAAGAAGGTGCTCAAGGAGATCCGCACCCGCGGCGACATCATCCTGTTCATCGACGAGCTGCA
Organism: Streptomyces sp. NPDC037271; assembly: GCF_055603605.1. Taxonomy (NCBI): domain Bacteria; kingdom Bacillati; phylum Actinomycetota; class Actinomycetes; order Kitasatosporales; family Streptomycetaceae; genus Streptomyces; species Streptomyces sp. NPDC037271. The sequence goes on along the minus strand of NZ_JBVJVN010000006.1, from coordinate 40,511 downwards.
CACGCTGGTCGGTGCGGGTGCCGCCGAGGGCGCCATCGACGCCGCTTCGATCCTGAAGCCGATGCTGGCCCGCGGTGAGCTGCAGACCATCGGCGCCACCACGCTGGACGAGTACCGCAAGCACCTGGAGAAGGACGCGGCTCTCGAGCGCCGCTTCCAGCCGATCCAGGTCGCGGAGCCGTCGCTGCCGCACACGATCGAGATCCTCAAGGGCCTGCGCGACCGCTACGAGGCGCACCACCGTGTCTCCATCACGGACGAGGCCCTGGTCCAGGCGGCCACGCTCGCCGACCGCTACATCTCGGACCGCTTCCTGCCGGACAAGGCGATCGACCTGATCGACGAGGCCGGCTCCCGGATGCGCATCCGCCGGATGACCGCGCCGCCGGACCTGCGCGAGTTCGACGAGAAGATCGCCGGCGTCCGCCGCGACAAGGAGTCCGCGATCGACTCGCAGGACTTCGAGAAGGCCGCCTCCCTCCGCGACAAGGAGAAGCAGCTCCTGGCCGCCAAGGCCAAGCGGGAGAAGGAGTGGAAGGCCGGCGACATGGACGTCGTCGCCGAGGTCGACGGCGAGCTGATCGCCGAGGTCCTCGCCACGGCGACCGGCATCCCGGTCTTCAAGCTGACCGAGGAGGAGTCGTCCCGCCTGCTGCGCATGGAGGACGAGCTCCACAAGCGGGTCATCGGCCAGGTCGACGCCGTCAAGGCGCTGTCCAAGGCGATCCGCCGTACCCGTGCCGGCCTGAAGGACCCGAAGCGTCCCGGTGGCTCGTTCATCTTCGCCGGTCCGTCCGGTGTCGGTAAGACCGAGCTGTCCAAGGCGCTCGCCGAGTTCCTCTTCGGTGACGAGGACGCGCTGATCTCCCTCGACATGTCGGAGTTCAGCGAGAAGCACACGGTGTCGCGTCTCTTCGGTTCGCCCCCCGGCTACGTGGGCTACGAGGAGGGCGGCCAGCTGACGGAGAAGGTCCGCCGCAAGCCGTTCTCGGTCGTCCTCTTCGACGAGGTCGAGAAGGCCCACCCGGACATCTTCAACTCGCTGCTGCAGATCCTGGAGGACGGTCGTCTGACCGACTCCCAGGGCCGGGTCGTGGACTTCAAGAACACGGTCATCATCATGACGACCAACCTCGGCACCCGGGACATCTCCAAGGGCTTCAACCTCGGCTTCGCCGCCGCGGGCGACACGAAGACCAACTACGAGCGCATGAAGAACAAGGTCCAGGACGAGCTCAAGCAGCACTTCCGGCCCGAGTTCCTCAACCGCGTCGACGACGTGGTCGTCTTCCCGCAGCTCAGCCAGGACGACATCCTGCGGATCGTCGACCTGATGATCGACAAGGTCGACGAGCGCCTCAAGGACCGGGACATGGGCATCGAGCTCTCCCAGTCCGCCAAGGAGCTGCTGTCCAAGAAGGGCTACGACCCGGTGCTGGGCGCGCGTCCGCTGCGCCGCACGATCCAGCGCGAGGTCGAGGACACCCTGTCGGAGAAGATCCTCTTCGGCGAGCTGCGCCCCGGCCACATCGTGGTCGTGGACACCGAGGGCGAGGGCGACGCCAAGACCTTCACCTTCCGGGGTGAGGAGAAGTCGGCGCTGCCCGACGTCCCGCCGATCGAGCAGGCGGCCGGCGGCGCCGGGCCGAACCTGAGCAAGGAGGCGTAGCCCTCCGGGGGTGAGCCTGGAAAGGGGCTGCCCGGGACCTTCGGTCCCGGGCAGCCCCTTTCGCATGCCGGGTCACTGTTCCTCCAGGATCACCTCGGCGCCCGGGAAGAGGGGACGGAAGTCGGCCGGAGCGAGGGAGTGGCCGACGCGGTTGATGAGGGTCACGTGGTGCACGTCCGGCAGCCGGGCCGCGAGCGCCGCCAGGTGCTCGGTGCCCTCCAGGCCGACGACCGCAAGCTCCTCGACGCCCGGTAGTTCGGGCATCCGGCCGATGGAAGCCGGCACCTCACGGAGGATCGCCGCGTTCAGGTACAGGTGGGTGAGGACGGGCAGGGCGGCGACCTCCCGCCAGTCATCCTCCGTCAGCTCCGTGGTCAGCGCGCCGAGGCTGAGGGTGCGCAACGTCCGCCAGTGACCGAGTCCCCGCAGCCCGGTCGACGCGGTGCACTCGTCCCCCAGATAGAGAAAGTCCAGTGTGGCGTCGATGGGCAGTGTCTCGGTGAGATTGGCGCCGGGCAGTGCCTGAACCAGCGAGAGAAGGGTCAGGGACGTGAGGGACCGGAGCCCCGCCAGGTCGGTGCCGGAATGGAGGACGAGCTCGGTCAGGCCCAGCCCCACGAGCTGGTCCAGGCCGTGAGCGTTCGGGCACCGGTAGTACGCCAGCCGCTTCAGCGAGGTGAAGCGGCGCAGCGCGGACAGGTCGGTGAGCAGCGGGTTGTCGGCGAGGGACAGTTCGGTGACCGCCGAGGGCTCGGGGATTCTGGCGGCGAGGGAATCGGCGGAGTACCGTCCCGAGACGGACAGCCTGTGCCACGGCCGCATCCCGGCGAGGGCCGCGAGCTGCTCGGGCGTCCCGCAGTCGAGGATGAGTTCCGTCCGGTCCAGGTGGTCCAGCACCTCCCGCGCGTACTCCTCCGCCTCGAAGCGGTGCCACGTGCCCACGAGCTGGCGGCGGACGTCGAGGTCGGGGTGGTCCCGGAAGCGGCGTAGGACGGCGAGGGCGCCGTCGGGTTCCTCGCCGCCGAGGACCGATGCGGTGACCGTGACGCCCAGCGCCTCCTCGGCCGACAGGCCCTCCGGACCCGGCAGCAGCTCCAGCACCAGCGGCCCCGCCCCTGCCAGCTCCCGGGCTGCCGCGGCCGTGCGCGGCGGGATCAGCTCGGCGGCCCGCTGCTCCACGTCCGCCCGTACCACTGGCTCCAGGGCCGCGACGTGCTCCAGGCTGGCCAGGGCCAACAGGGTGAGCCGGGGTGTGTTCCCACCTAGCAGCTGCCTGAGCAGGGAGACGCGTTCGCGGGGCCGGGCGTGGGCCACGGCCATGCGGATGACGTCCTCCCACTCGGTGTCCTCGGCACGGCCGGCGAGGACGCCGAGGTGGCCCTCCTCGACCGCGTATCGGGCCGCCAGGTAGTCCTGGAAGGTGCGATGGACGAAGTCCAGGACGTCCTCGGCCGGGCGGCGCAGGACGCCGCTGCGCAGCAGCAGGGTGCGCAGGACCTCGGGGGCGCTCTCCTGCCCGGAGACGGGGCCCAGGGAGGGAAGGGCCCGGTCCACGATGCCCTCGGCCGTCTCCAGCGTCATCTCCTGCCGGCCGCTGAGCACGAGGGCGTAGGCGAGGCGCTGGAGCAGTTCGAGCTGGGCCTCCTCACCCAGCTCCGGGCCGTCCACGGCGACCGTGCCCCGCTCTCGGTCCCGGCGGGCCAGGAGCATGGTGAGGGCCGCGTCGTACAGCTCCTTGCGACCGGTGGGCAGATACCCGCGGCGTTCGCGGTGCAGGGCGCAGATCAGGCCGCACATCAGCGGGTTGGTGGCGAGGCGGGCCAGATCGCGCTTGGTGCGCAGGGAGTCCAGCAGCCGCTGTTCGTACTCGGGGGCGCGGGCGGCCTGATGCCAGCGGTGGACGAAGGTGGCAACCTCCGCCCGGCCCATGGGCGCGAGGGAGAGTTCCGCGAAGCGTTCCCGGGCGAGCCAGTCGGCGCGTACGGCGGTGGGGCGGGTGGTCAGCAGCCAGTGGTTGCCGGGATAGGCGTGGAGGAGGCCGCTCAGCCAGTCACGGGTGGCGTGCCGGTCGGCCTGCGGGATCTCGTCCAGGCCGTCGACCAGGACCAGCGCGCGGCCGGCGTCCAGGACGCGTTCCGCCCAGTCGTCCGGCGGCGTCAGGGGGCAGCCGACCGCACTGAGGAACGCGGCCGGGGCGGGCAGGGGGCCGGTGCGGATCAGGGTGCGCAGGGGGAGGACGAACGGGACGCGCGTGCCCTCCCGGGCCGCGGTCACTGCCAACCACTGGACCAGGGTCGTCTTGCCGGAGCCCGCGTCGCCGCGCAGCAGCACGCGGGGTTCCCTGTCCAGCGCCGCTTCGGCGGGCATGCGCCCCGTGCGGGCCGGTGCGCTCTCGCCGGGCGCCGCGTCCCGGCCGGGATCCCCGTCGGTGGTCGCCTCCAGGCTCAGATAGGCGACTTCCAGGGGCCAGCGGTCGGGGGAGTCGCGCAGGTCGAGACCGTAGATGGTGAGGTGGTTGTGGCGCTCGGTGACGTAGGGCAGGTAGCGGCGCTCGAAGGCGGTGTCGCGGGCGTCGGGGCGCGGGGTGCGGGCGATCAGTTCGTCGACCTTCGCGATCAGCTCGGCCTGGCCGCGGGTCTGGGCCACCAGGGTCCGTGCGACGAAGGTGGAGCGCCGGGTGAAGAACTCCAGGATGTGCAGGCAGGCCCACTCCGTCACCGAGTCGAGGAAGTAGCAGGCGTCGGCGGACAGGCCCCCGGTGGCCGAGGGCGTCCGGCGCCGCAGTTGCTCGGCGAGTTCCCGGTGGCCCAGCCGCACCGCTTGGACGTCGTCCATATCCAGCTCGCCGAGGGCGAGCAGACGGGTCGTCAGCGCGTGGGTGACGGCCTCCGTCTCGTCCGGCGGGAAGGGCGGCTCGCCGGGGGAGTCCAGGGACGCCCCGACGAGCCGCCCGGCGAGCCTGCGCACCTCCGCCTCACCGAGGTGGCGCTGTTCGCCCCGGAACGCGACGAGTCGGGTCAGCCGGACCGGCCGGTCGACCAGTCCGGCGCCGGGACCGCCCGTGACGAAGAGCTTCTTCACCAGCGGGGCGACCAGGCTGGACGCCAACTTGCCGCCGAGTACCGCCGGTTCCATGTGCCACCCCCGTGATCGTTCGACCAGGGGTGGAGCCTATCGGTCGGTGTCAGGACAACTGGCCGTCGTAGTCGGGGAGCTTGAAGGTCTTCTCGGCGTGGCCGCCCGACAGGTCGGTGGCGCTGTTGCCGATGTTCGCGATGATCGTGTAGCCCTTCGACTCGATCTCGGCGCGCTGTTCGGTCTTGTACTCGGCGACGTTCCGGAACAGGTCGAGGAAGCCGCGGACGTGGACGCCGGAGGACTCGTAGCCGGCGTGGGCGAGGTTCCACTCGGTGGGCGCCTCGATGATGCCCGGGCGGGCGGTCACGAAGAACAGGGCGACGCCGCGCTCCTGGGCGTACTGGGCGGCCTCCAGGACCGGCCGGTTGGCGGGCTGCGGGTAGCTGAAGCCGAAGTCGGTCTCCAGCGAGGTGTTGTCGATGTCGAGGACGATCGCCTGCTTCTCGCCGGGTGCGGCGTCGGCGATGCGCTCCTTGAGGTAGGGCAGCGCCTGGTCCATCACCGCCCGGCAGTCGCGCTGCCAGGTGTCGTAGTCGACGTCGGCCGCCACGGCCGCCACGGCGGCGGGCGCGGAGGAGTGCGTGGGGGCCGCGGCATCCGCCGGGGAGGCGAGGGCGACGAGGGCGGCGGCGGAGACCGCGCTCACCGATGCCCGACGCAGCCAGGGGCGTCTGTTCATGGAGTACCTCTCTCGTCCGTACGCGCTGCTTGTTCTCGAGTGCATGCTCGATGGCGAGGGTGACGTGAGAGGAACCGTAGGGTTACTGGCCGGTAAGTCGCCAGGGCCTTGCAGAAGATGACCGATTTCCGCTTCGAGGCCAGTGCGGGGAGCGCGGGTTCACCGGGATGTCGGCGGGCAGGTCGCCCAGCCGGCGCCGGGTGCGGGCGCGTTCCCCGGGCCGGCACCTCGTCCACGCCGTCCATCAGCAGCACCCCGCGTCCGGCGGAGAGCACGCGCTCCGCCCATCCGGGCGGCTGGGAGCCGGCGAGCGGGCAGCCGACCGCGGTCAGGAAGTCGCCGGCGAGCGGGCAGCCGACCGCGGTCAGGAAGTCGCCGGCGAGCGGGCAGCCGACCGCGGTCAGGAAGTCGCCGGGGACGGGCAGCCGGGCGCCGGGCTGGGCGAGGGTGCGCAGGGCCGGGCGAGGGCGCGCAGGGCCTCCGTGTCCGCGTCGAGGTGCCGCAGGTCCGCGTCACCGCCCGCCGCCTCGTGCAGTCGGGCGGTGCGTTCCTCGCGGCCCAGCCGTACGGCCTGTACGTCGTCGGGGTCCAGGTCGCCCAGGGCGTGCGGCGTCCGGTGGAGCGCGTCGGTCACGGCGTCCAGCTCGGTCTCTGCCGCGGGGCGGCTGGCGTGCGCCCCGCTCCGCCGGCTCACGGACCAGCTTCGCGGCTACCGCCGCTCACCGGGGTCCGCCTCTCGCCCCGGAAGGAGACCGGCGCGGACAGCCGTACCGGCCTGGCGGCCGGGCCCTGCCGCACGAGCGGCTGCTTCGCCGGCGGACCGACCGGGCCCGCCGCGAGCCTGGTCCCGAACGCTGCCGGATCCACGCCCCCCACGCCCCCCACGCCGCCCATGAGCCGTCCGAAAGGCCGCTTCGGCGTAGCCCCCGTCACATTCACCGGCCCTTCGATCATGGCTGCCGGTGATGTGCCGCACAGGCCGTTCGCCCTGTACTACGGGGAATAGTGGAAGCCGCAAGAACTACGAAAACGGGCATATCGGAGTGCTCGGGTGGTCGATTTGCAGGCCTCTGAGCTGGTTATGTCCGTTATGGGGGCTCTGTCGAGGGTCGAGAAGTATCGGGCTCAAGTACTAAATAACGTCGTAGGTCACACCTTTGTGCGGTTCGGGCCCATCGGGTTACCAATGTGGAGCCCGCCCGGTGAGCGCCTTCGCGTCACGCCGGAGGGGCATCCCTCTGTTCCCGTCCCCATGAGGTTCGAATGTTTCCGCGTGTCACGTCCCGTTCTTCCCGTACGACCATCCGCACCCGCGCCGCGGTGATGGCCGCCGGCCTCGGAGCCTCGGTCGCACTGGGAGCCGGGGTCGCGGCCGCCACCGGCACCACGGCGGCCAGCACCTCCACCGCCGCGAGCGCCGTCGAGGCCCAGGCCGCGGCGCAGGCCGAGGCGGCGAAGGCCGGCAAGGCCACGAGCGCGAAGACCGTCAACGCCAAGAAGACGGCCACCAAGAAGAAGGCCGCCTCCTGGGTGGACCCGGTGAAGAACTACAAGCTCACCGCGAGCTTCGCCCAGAACGGCGGCATGTGGGCGAGCAAGCACAGCGGCCAGGACTTCGCCGTGCCGATCGGCACCAACGTCGTCGCCGCGCACGGCGGCACCGTCGTCAAGGCCGGCGGCAACGGCGCCGGTGACGGCCCCGCCTACGGCAACGCGATCGTGATCAAGCACGGCAACGGCACGTACTCCCAGTACGCGCACCTGTCCAAGATCAACGTGAACGCCGGCCAGGTCGTGAAGACCGGCCAGTCCATCGCCAAGTCCGGCAACACGGGCAACTCCAGCGGCCCGCACCTGCACTTCGAGATCCGTACGACCCCGAACTACGGCTCGGCCGTCGACCCGGTCGCCTTCCTGCGCGCCAAGGGCGTGACCGTCTAAGGGGCAACCCCAGAGGTCACAGGCCGGGCCAGAGGGCCAGGGGCCGGGGCGCGGGGGGCTACGCGCCCCCCGCGCTCCGGTGTGCCTGGGCCACCAGGTCGGTGGCGACCTCGAGAACGGCCGCACGCCTCTTCTCGGGGTCGTCCTCCAGATCCTGGAGGACGAACATCCCGGCGTGCAGGGTGAACATCGCACTGACGCAGCGGACCTGGTCGACCAGGTCCGCTTCCGGGTCGATGAGGATGTCGCGCAGGCCGAGCATGCGGGTCTTGAACATCTCGCCGATGCGCAGGTCCCGCACCGTCGCCTGGTTCTCCTGCATGAAGCGGAACAGCGGCGCCGCGCCCGCCAGCACCTCGCCGTAGCGGCGGACGATCTCCTGCTTCGTCTCCAGGGTGTGCGGCTGCTCCCGCCCCCACGCGATCAGGTCCCCGATCGGCCGGGTCAGATCCTCGAAGATGCCGACGAGGATCTCTTCCTTGGTCTTGAAGTGGTAGTACAGCGCCGCCTTGGTGACGTCGAGGCGCTCGGCGATCTCGCGCAGCGAGGTCTTCTCGTACCCCTGCTCGGCGAAGAGCTCGAGTGCCACGTCCTGGATGCGCTGGCGGGTGTCCCCGCGGCGTCGCTGCTGCCTGGTGCTGTCCATCGTGCCGCCCATCCTCCTACGCACCTCCTGTTCCGCGCACTTCCCGGACCGCACTGCGCACTCCCGGGAAAAACTTACTTGACGCCCGGCTAGTTGCGCGTCTACCTTCCCGACTGTAGTCAACTTGCCGGTCGGCAAGTAAGTAAGCGGATGTACAGCGGCAGCTGGGGGAGTGGGAGCGATGGCGGACGCAGCGGAGGCAGGGGCCGGCGTCACCGACGGCGGCAAACAGCCGAGGAGCGTGCGGGTGGTCCTGCTCGCGCTCATGATCGCGATGATGCTCGCGATGCTCGACAACATGATCATCGGCACGGCGATGCCGACGATCGTGGGCGAGCTCGGCGGCCTGGAACACCTCTCCTGGGTGGTCACCGCCTACACCCTCGCGACCGCGGCCTCCACCCCGCTGTGGGGCAAGCTCGGCGACATGTACGGGCGCAAGGGCTCGTTCATGACCTCGATCGTGATCTTCCTGATCGGCTCCGCCCTCAGCGGCATGGCCCAGGACATGGGCCAGCTCATCGGGTTCCGCGCCGTCCAGGGCCTCGGCGCCGGCGGTCTGATGGTCGGCGTCATGGCCATCATCGGCGACCTCATACCGCCCCGGGAACGCGGCAAGTACCAGGGCATGATGGCCGGCGTCATGGCGCTGGCGATGATCGGCGGACCGCTGGTCGGCGGCACCATCACCGACCACTGGGGCTGGCGCTGGTCCTTCTACATCAACCTGCCGCTCGGCGCGGTCGCGCTGGTCGCCGTCAGCGCCGTACTGCACCTGCCGAAGAAGCGCAGCCAGGCGCGGATCGACTACCTGGGCGCCGCGCTGCTGACCATCGGCATCACCGCCATCGTGCTCGTCACCACCTGGGGCGGCACCGAGTACGCCTGGACCTCCGCGCGGATCATGGAGCTGATCGGCATCGGCGTCGCCGCGCTGGTCGGGTTCGCGTTCTGGCAGACCCGGGCCGCCGAGCCGATCATGCCGCTGCACATCTTCCGCAGCCGCAACTTCACGCTGATGTCCGTCATCGGTTTCATCGTCGGCTTCGTGATGTTCGGCGCCACCCTCTTCCTCCCGCTGTACCAGCAGGCGGTGCAGGGCGCGTCCGCCACCAACTCCGGGCTGCTGCTCCTGCCCATGCTGGGCGCGATGCTGGTCACGTCGATGGTCGCGGGCCGGGTCACCACCAACACCGGCCGCTACAAGATCTTCCCGGTGGCCGGCGGCGCACTGATGACGGTGGGGCTGTACCTGCTCTCCCTGATGGACACCGACACCAGCCGCCTCACCTCCGGGGTCTACATGGCCGTCGTCGGTCTCGGAATGGGCTGCCTGATGCAGATCACCATGCTGGTGGCGCAGAACAGCGTGGAGATGAAGGACATGGGCGTCGCGTCGTCCTCCACCACCCTCTTCCGTACCCTCGGCTCCTCCTTCGGCGTCGCGATCATGGGTGCCCTGTTCAACCACCGCGTCCAGGACGTCATGGCCGAGAAGGCGGGCGCGCTCGGCTCCAAGGTGACGGAGCAGTCGGCGCAGCTGGACGCGGCGAGCCTGGCCGAGCTGCCCGAGGCGGCGCGCGTGGCGTACCAGGACGCGGTGTCCTCCGGTACGCACGGCGCGTTCCTGCTCGGCGCCGCGGTGGCGGTGGTCGCGCTGGTCGCCGCGGTCTTCGTGAAGGAGGTGCCGCTGAAGGGGGCGGGGCCGAAGGCGGCGGAGGGGCCGGCCGACGGGGACGGCGGCGCCGGGGGCACGGCGAAGCCGCCGGTTGCCGAGTCCGTCTGACGGCTCCGTCTGATGGCGGGACGCCCCGCCGCTTGCCGGAGGTTTGTTTCCGGGTGGTCTCCGGTGTCTCCGTTGGTCTCCGGTGTCTCCGGTGTCTCCGCTGGTCTCCGGGTGGTCGCGCATTGCGCCCGCCCGGAGACCTTCGTCGTACCGCCGTACGGGCGAGACAGGTGGGACAGGCGACCGGCTCTGCTTCACCCGGCCGCACGAGGGGGCGGCCTCGGCACGGGCCGGGACCCCGCCCGCTAGGACGAGCCCCGGGGCGGGGCGTTCCGGGACGGCCGGTCCGGCACGCCCTGCGAAGACCGGTCCGATACGCCCTGGGACGACCGGTCCGATACGCCCTGGGACGACCGGTCCGATACGCCCTGGGACGACCGGTCCGATACGCCCTGGGACGACCGGTCCGATACGCCCTGAGAAGACCGGTCCGGCAGCATCGGGTAGCTCCCGGTGTTCGTCGGCGCGTGCTCCGGCAGCCACAGCACGGCGACCGCGCCCTCGGCCGGTACGTGTTCCGGAGCCCCCGCCGGCCGCACGTTGCGGAAGGTGAGCCGGGCGCCCAGCACCCGGGCCTGGCCGGCCGCGATGGTCAGGCCGAGCCCGTGTCCGCGGCCCGCCCGGTCCGTACTGCCGGTGCGGAAACGGCTCGGGCCCTCGGCGAGGAGGTTCTCGGGGAAGCCCGGTCCGTGGTCGCGGACCCGGATCACCCGGCCCTCGACGCTGACCTCGACGGGGGGCCGGCCGTGCCGGGCGGCGTTGGCGAGCAGGTTGAACAGCACGCGCTCCAGGCGGCGGGGGTCGGTGGTGACCTCCGACTCGTGCACCACGTGGACGGTGACGTCCGGGTCCTTGGCCGCCACCCGCCGGGTCACGAAGTCGCCCAGCATGATGTCCTGCAGTTCGGCCCGCTCCGAGGCGCCGTCGAGCCGGGCCACCTCCAGGACGTCCTCGACGAGCGTGCGCATCGCCTTCGCCCGGTCCAGCACCAGCTCGGTCGGCCGGCCCGGCGGCAGCAGCTCGGCGGCCGTCAGCAGCCCGGTGACCGGGGTGCGCAGTTCGTGCGCGATGTCCGCGGTGACCCGGCGCTCGGCCTCCAGCCGCTGCTGCAACGCGTCCGCCATCGCGTCCACGGCACTGGCGAGGTCGTCGGTCTCGTCCCGGACGACACCGCCGATGGCGTCCCGCACGCGGACGTCCGGCTCGCCGTTGGCGACCTGGTTCGCGGCGGTGGCGGCCTTGCGCAGCCGGCGCGACAGCTGACCGCCGATGAGCACGCCGAGCGCGCTGCCGCCGAGGACGACGGCGATGGAGCCGATGACCAGGGCCTGGTCGAGGTCCTGGAGGATGTCCGCGCTGCGGTCGGTGAACCCGGTGTGCAGGGACATCACGTGCCCGTCCTTGAGCGGTACGGCCGCCCAGATGTCCGTGACGCCGCTCGGCCGGTCGGAGACGTACGTCGCGCGCCGCCCGTTCTCGACCTTGCGGCGCAGTTCCGACGGCAGCGCCGGGTCGTCGATCCGGGCGTTGGGGAAGTTCAGCCGTCCGGACAGCTCGTAGTTGCGCTGGGCGATCAGGACGCGTTCGTCCGCGAGGTCGCGGGCGTTGTCCAGCATCGACACCCGGGCCGCGTTGTGCACGACCAGGCTCAGCGCGACCGCCACCAGCGCGCCGACCAGCGCGATGGCTGCGCTGAGCTTCCAGCGCAGCCCGCTGCGGATACTCACCCCGCTGCGGGCCCCCAGCCCGCTGCGAGTCCCCAGCCCGCTACGAGTCCTCGGCCCCGTGCGGACGCGCAGCCCCGTGCGGATGCTCGGCCTCGCGGGCGTGCTCAGCCCTGCAGGCGTGCTCTGCCCCGTGCGCCTGTTCGGCCCCGCAGCCGTACTCGCCCCCGCGGGCGTGCTCTGCCCCGTGCGCGTGCTCGGCACCGTGTGCGTGTTCGCCCCCGGGGCGCCCCTGTGGATGCCCGGGCACCCCGGTGGCGAGGCGGTCCGGCGTCGGAAGAACCCCCGCATATCCCTGTGTCCCCGCTCAGGCCTTCAACTTGTAGCCGAAGCCACGGACCGTCTCGATACGGTCCTGGCCGATCTTGGTGCGCAGCCGCTGCACATGGACGTCGACGACGCGGGTGTCACCGCCCCAGCCGTAGTCCCACACGCGTTCCAGGAGCTTGTCGCGCGAGAGCACCGTGCCCGGCGCGGAGGAGAACTCCAGCAGGAGCCGCATCTCGGTCGGGGTGAGCGCCACCGGCCGCCCGGCCCGGCGCACCTCCATGCCGTCCGTGTCGACCTCCAGCTCGCCGAAGGTGAGCACGCCCCCGGTGTCCGCGGCGCCTCCCGCCTCCGCCCGGTCGCCCCCGCCGGCGTGGCCGAAGCGGCGCAGTACCGCGCGGATCCGGGCGACCAGCACGGCTCCGTCGAACGGCTTGGTGACGTAGTCGTCCGCGCCGGCCTCCAGGCCCAGTACGACGTCGATGGAGTCCGCGCGCGCCGACAGCATGATCACCGGCACGGTGGACTCGTCCCGGATCCGCCGGCACAGGCTGACCCCGTCGAGGCCGGGGACCATGACGTCGAGGAGCGCGATGTCGGGGCGGTCGGTCCGGAACGCCTCCAGGCCGGACAGCCCGTCGGGCATCGCGGTGACCGCGAAGCCGTCCCGCTCCAGGGCGAGCTGGGTGGCCTCGCGGATGACGTCGTCGTCCTCGACGAACAGGACGTGGGTCTGGTCTGCCATCCCGGTGCTCTCAGTCCTCGATGTGATGGTCGGGTCGGGTCGGGCCGGCCCCGCCGGATGCGGTCGCCGGAAGCGTGTGCGGGCACGTGCGTCACGTGAGGTCACTCGGGCAGACGCCGGGATCGCGCACCGCGTTCACTCGGCCATCGGTTCGAGCGGGCCGATCGGTTCACGCGCCGTGTGCGTCAGCTGTCCGGCTCCGGTTCCGGGACCTCGGTCGGGGCGGTCCCCACGGCGTTGCTGTAGTCGTTGTGCGTGCGGTACTCCTCGGTGAACCGGCCAGCCGCCCAGCGGTACGTGATCACGTTGTCGCTGGACGGACCGGACACCGGGTCGTCCTTCTCGTACACCTGCTTGGTCACCACCAGGTCGCCGCGGTCGATCTCCGCGTAGACCGGAGGCTCCTCGGCCTTGAACACATTCTGGTACGCGTCGCCCTCCTCGCGGTACACGTAAGTGCCCACACCCACCGCGTCACCGCACGTCAGCACGTTGACCAGGACGTCCTCCGCCGAGCCCCCGGTCAGCTGCCCGTACGACACGTCGACGGCGTACTGATCGCCGACGCACGGCTTCAGCTCGCGCTTGACCTCCGCGGAGACCTCGGGGTCGTCCTTGACGAGCCGCACCGCGTCCACGCGGTCGGGGCCCCTCGAAGGGGAGGCCGTGGGCGAGGAGGACGAGACGGCGGCGGCCCCGCCCACCGCGTCCGCGTGGGCCGGGCCCTCGTCGCGGGCGCCGGTGCCGCCGGCCCCGCAGCCGGAGAGGCAAACGCCGAGGGCGACGAACACGGCCACCGCCGTACTCGCCGCCTGTACGCTCCTGCGGGCCTCCCCGGGGGGCCGGCCGATGGTCAGGCCGCGCAACGCTCCCGCTCCTCACGCTCCAGCGCCCGTGCGTCCAGATCGCGGGCGACCAGCTCCTCGCGGAGCCGGGCGAGCGCCCGGTGCAGCGTGCTCTTGACGGTCCCGGCCGACATACCGAGGGCGGCGGCCGTCTCCTCCGTTGACATCTGCTCCCAGTGTCGCAGCACCACGACGCTGCGCTGCTTCGGGGCGAGCACCTTCATGACGTCCATCAGCAGGGCGCGGTCCGCGTGCTGCTCGGTGGAGTCGTCCACGCAGGCCTCCGGGAGCTGCTCGGTCGGCACCTCCTCCAGCTTCCGCGCCCGCCACCACTCGGTCCGCGTGTTGATCATCACCCGGCGCAGGTAGGCGTCCGCCAGCCGCTTGTCCTCGATGGTCTCCCAGCGGCGGTACGTCCGCGCCAGCGCGGTCTGCAGCAGGTCCTGGGCGTCTACGGGGTCCGGGACCAGACGACGGGCGCTGCGCAGCAGCGCGTCCTGCCGGGTGCGGACGTACTCCTCGAACCCGAGCACCTTGCCCTGCGTCATGGTCAACCGCCTTCCGATCCCCGTTTTCCGGCGGTCTGGTCACCCGCCGGCCCACTGCCTGTGGTCCGTAGTCGTCCTGTGCCCGGGGGGCACAGCAACGAAGGTAGGGAAGCGTTGTCACGGCGCTGTGCGAAGCAGCCTTCGGCAAACCCTCGGCTGTCCGTCGGTTGTGTAACGGAAATCGGGACGGGGTGGAGCAGTGCGCTGCTTGATGGCGGTAAAGGGTGATTCGCCCTGCGGCGCCGCCGTCACGGAAGGCGCCGCGGCATTGCTCCACCACTGTGCCGCGGCTGTGCGCCACCACTGTGCCGCGGCTGTGCGCCACCTCTGCGTCGCGGTTGTACGTCAGCTCAGCGTCGCGGTTGTACGTCAGCTCAGTGTCGCGGCTGTGCGCCACCTCTGCGTCGCGGTTGTACGTCAGCTCAGCGGCAGCCGGTACATCCCGTCCGCCAGCGGCTCCACCAGTCCGTCGGCGACGAGGCCGTCCAGGGCGCGGGCGCGCTGGACCGGTTCGTGCCACACCTGGTCGAGGGCCGCCTGCCGCACCGGCCCGGGCGCCTCCCGCAGCACCGCGAGCAGTCGGCCGCGCACCTGCCGGTCGGTACCCGCGTACGTCTGGCCGCGCCGCGGCGGCCCGTCGTGCGCGGGTTTGCCGGCCAGCCGCCAGGCGCACCGGTCCGCGATCGGACAGCGGTGACACGCCTCGTTCTTCGCCGTGCAGACGAGTGCGCCCAGCTCCATGGAGGCGGCCGCCCAGCGGGCGGCGCTCGCCTCGTCGTCCGGCAACAGCGCACGCGCCAGTTTCCGCTCGGCGGCGGTGGTGGCGTTCGGCGGGTACTGCGCACCGGTGACCGCCCGGGCGAACACCCGGCGGACGTTGGTGTCCAGTACGGCGTGCCGCTGGCCGTAGGCGAAGGACGCGACCGCGGCGGCCGTGTACTCGCCGATGCCGGGCAGCGCCAGCAGCTGGGCGTGGTCCGCCGGTACGTCGCCGCCGTGCCGTTCCGTTATGGCCGCGGCGGCGCCGTGCAGGCGCAGGGCGCGGCGCGGGTAACCGAGCCGGCCCCAGGCGCGGACCGCCTCGCCGGGCGCTTCCGCGGCGAGGTCGGCGGGGCGCGGCCAGCGGGCCAGCCACTGCTCGTAGACGGGCAGGACGCGGTTCACCGGCGTCTGCTGGAGCATGAACTCACTGACCATCACACCCCATGCGCCGGCTTCGGGGCGCCGCCACGGCAGATCGCGGGCGTGCTCGTCGAACCAGTCGATGACGGGTGAGTGCAGCGACACACCGGACGCGGCCCGCTCGCCACCCGCGGCGGACACCTGGGCACGGGCACCGGTCGCGGTACCGGTACCGGCACGGGCACCGGTCGCGGAGACGGCGACGGCGACGGGGGCGGGGGCCGGGGTGCCGGGGACGGTGGCCGGGGCCGGGGTCGCGGCGGGGTCGGAGGAGCCGTTGTTCGAGGGCTTCGTGGGCGCAGTCATGACCCTCCGATCCTGCCACGGGAGGACCACCGCACGGGCGCACCGCCACCCGGTGGCGGCCATGACACCTGACGATCGGCAGGGGCGCCGCCCCGCCCGCCGCTTGTAGCGTCGCCCCATGGAAGGTATCCGTCCGGCCGACGACGCCGGGATCGGTGGTGTCGGACCTGGTGGCGGTACGGGTTCTGACAGCGGTGTCCGACCTGGTGGAACCAAGGCGTCCGGTGCAGCCAAGGCGTCTGGTGGAGCTGAGGTGTCTGGGGGCGTCAAGGCGTCTGGTGGCGTCAGGGAGTCTGGGGGCGGTAGGGGTCCTGGCCGCGCCCCCGCCCGCCCCGCCCGCCTCGCCCTCCTCGGCAGAGGTGCCCTCCTCTGGGCGGCCCTCGCGCTCCCCGCCGTCACCGCGGACCGGCTCGGGATGAACGAGCCGCGTCCCCTCTGGCAGCAGCTGGCCGGCCTGGGCGTGCTCGCCGTGGCCGCCGCCCTCTCCCGGCGGTGGCCGCTCGTCGCGTTCGTGTTGACGGCGGGCCTCGGCCTGACCGCCGCCCCTGCCCTGTTCAGCGTCTCCTACGGCCCCGCCCTCGGCGTCTTCGCCCTGCTGCTCGGCCTGCGCGCGGAGCGGGCGCGCCCGGCGGTGGCCGGCTTCGTCGGTGCCGGCGTCGTCGGTACGGTGCGGATCGCGCTGGTCGGAGTCGATCCGGCACCCGAATGGCTGGTACTGACGGGCACCCTGCTCTTCGGCTGCGTCTTCCCCTGGCTCGGTGGACGCTACTGGCGGCAGAGCCGGGCGCTCGCCGAGGCCGGCTGGCTCAGGGCGGCCCGGCTGGAGGACGAGCAGCGGCACGCCGAGGAACGGGCCAGGCTGCGTGAACGGGCCCGGATCGCCCAGGACATGCACGACTCCCTCGGGCACGAGCTGAGCCTGCTCGCCCTGCGCGCCGCGGCCCTCCAGGTCGCCCCCGGACTCGCCGCCGACCACCGTGCCGCCGCGGCGGACCTGCGCGCCGCCGCCGCCGACGCCACCGACCACCTGCACCGCATCATCGGCGTACTGCGCGATGTGTCCGTCAACGACGAGCCCGCCCCGCTGACCCCGGCGGGCGAGAGCGTCGAGGAACTCGTCGCCCGGGCCGCCGAGTCGGGGCTCCCCGTCCGCTGGGCACCGCGGGACACCGCCGGCCCGGCCCTGGAGCCCGGCGGCATCGTCGAACGCCTGCTGCACCGGGTGGTGCGCGAGGCGCTGACCAACGCGGCCCGACACGCGCCCGGCGCCCCCGTCGTCGTAGCGGTCACCGGGCAGAACCGCGGTACGACCGTCACCGTCACCAACGGACGGGCCGCCGAGCCCGGCCCCCCTTCGTCGGGCGGCTCGGGCCTGCTCGGACTGCGCGCCGCCGTCGCCTCGGTCGGCGGCGACTTCCGGGCCGGCCCGCACGGGGCGGGGTTCCGCGTCCGCGCGTACCTCCCCGAGCAGCAGGCCCCCGCTCCCGCACCCACCGCCCGGTCCGTGCCCTCGGCACCCTTCGCCCACGCCCGCCGCCGCGTCGCCCTGGGCCTGGGCGCCGCCGCCGGTGCGGGCGTCCTGCTGGTCGGCGCGGCCTTCGGCTGGTACGCGTACACCGAGACGCACTCGGTGCTCAGCCCCGCCGCCTACGCGGAGCTGCGCCCGGGCACGTCGTACGACGAGGTCGCCCCCGTACTGCCGGACCGCGCGGTCCACGACCCTCCCGTCGACCGTGCCCCCGCGTCTCCGGACGACACCGACTGCCTCTATTACCGGTCGAGTGGTGAACTCCTCGTCTCCGTCGATCACTTCCGCCTCTGCTTCGACGACGAGGGACGGCTGGTCGCCAAGGACGTCGTTCCCCGAGTGGGCCTGTCCGGCGAGGGCCGGGGGCGACACGACCGGCAAGAGCAACAGAAGCAGCACGAGTAGCAGAAGAACCGAAAGCAACAGAAGCAACAGAAGCACCAGAAACATCCGAAGCACCAGAAGCTCCGAAGCGCCAGAAACAACAGAAGCAACGCAAGCAACAGAAGCAACACAGCAACAGGAGGAGTCCGTACGGTGATCCGGGTACTGCTGGCCGACGACGAGGCGATGGTGCGGGCCGGGGTGCGCGCCATCCTGGCGAGCGGTGGCGACAGCGAGGTCGTCGCCGAGGCGGGCGACGGCCGCGCGGCGGTCGAACTGGCCCTCGCCCACCGCCCCGACGTGGCCCTGCTGGACATCCGCATGCCCCGTCTGGACGGGCTCGCCGCCGCGCAGGAGATCGTACGAGCCGTCCCCGGTACGGCAGTCGCCATGCTGACCACCTTCTCCGAACAGTCCTACGTGGCCCGCGCCCTGGCCGGTGGCGCCACCGGATTCCTGCTCAAGTCCGGGGACCCCTACGAACTGATGGCGGGCGTACGGGCCGTGGCCGAGGGCGCCGCCTTCCTGTCCCCGAAGGTCGCCCGGTACGTCATCGAGGACCTCGGCAGGGGTGGTGGCGGCGGCCGGCTCGCCCGCGAGGAACACGCTCGCGCGCGTGTGGCGCGGCTCAGTCCCCGCGAACGCGAGGTCCTCGGCCTCGTCGGCGCCGGCCTGTCCAACCCGGAGATCGCCGCCCGGTTGCACCTCGTCGAGGGCACGGTGAAGGCGTACGTGAGCGCGGTCCTGGAGCGGCTGGAGGTCCGCAACCGGGTGCAGGCGGCGATCGTGGCGTACGAGGCGGGGCTGGTCGAGACGGACGTCTGACGCGTCTCAGCGGCGCCGGTGCGAGGTGGCGGCGTACGCGGCGGCGGGTGGAACAGCGGCCGGCCCCGGACCGGTCAGCCACCGCACCGCCGTCGCCGACGACGCACGCATCGCCTCGGCCAGCCGCGTCGCCGGGCGTATACCGAGGCGTACGGCCGCGGCGGCGACGACGGCACCGAGCAGCAGTCCGGCGGCGACGTCGTGTGGGTAGTGGACGCCGACGAAGACCCGGGAGAAGGCCATCAGCAGGGCGAGCGGCGCCGTCAGCCAGATGACCGCCCGCCGGACCAGGGTCAGGGCGACGGCGGAAGCTCCCGCTATCGTCGCGTGGTTGCTCGGGAAGGACCAGTCGCCGGTCGGCGGGCACTCCGCCAGGGACGGCACCGCCGCGGCGACCGCCCGGCACGGACGCTCTTGCGTGAAGCCGGACTTGAGCAGCTCACTGCACACATACGCCACAGCCGTGGCCACGGGTGCAAGGGCCGCGATCGCGAATGCGTGGGGGTCGCCGCGGCGCGACCGCCACCAGGCGATGACGAACAGCGCGCCGAACAACAGGATTCCGCCCTCCGTCCACACTTCCGCCGTGTGCTGAACCCACGTTGGGGTGTCCTGGGCGAAGCCGGTGATGTCGCGGTAGAGCTCGTCGTCCTCGAAGGTCATACTCACGGACCGTAAGGGGAACCGCATTTCGGTCACACCCTGCGATCGACAGGTGGGGAACCTGTCGATCGGCAGGGGGTCCGAGGCGGTCTCCGGAATGATGATCCGTAAAAGTTGCGGGTCTGAACGGCGGGTGGGACAAGGGAACGCACCGATCTCTCGTACAGTTTGCGCCGTGGGATCTCTGCGCAATCCGGTCGGTCCGCTTCCCTCCACCATCTACTGGCGACGGAGGGCCGTACTGCTGTCCGTGTTCGCCCTGTTGGCACTGCTGATCACGTGGGTCGTGGTCGCCGGCGGCGGGGGCGGCGGCAAGGACCGGGAGGACAGCGCCAACGGCAAGAACCCGGCGCCTTCGATCACTCCGGGGCCCTCGGGTTCCGGGCCGGCGATCAGTCAGGCGCCGGGCGGGCGCGACGAGTCGGGGAGCGGGGACTCCAGCGGGTCGGGTGCGGGGTCCGGGAGCGGCGACGGTTCCGGGTCTGGATCCGGTTCCGGTTCCGGTGGCAGTGAGTCCGGTGGCGGCGCAGGGTCCGACGGGTCGGGCAGTGCCGGCGGTGGCGGTTCCGGGGACGGTACGGCGACCGGTGTCGGCGCGGGTGACGTCCTGCCGGGTGGGTCGGGCCTGCCCAACTGCACCCCGGGAGCGGTCAAGTTGAGCCTGCGCAGCGTCCGCAATAACTACGCCCCCGGCCAGACACCCACCTTCGAACTGACCGCACGGAACACCTCCGGCAGCGACTGCAAGGTCGATCTCGGCCCGAAGCACGCGGTGTTGACGATCACGCCGGCCAGCGGCGACGACGCCTACTGGTCCTCCGACGACTGCGTCAAGGGCACGGGCAGCCTGCAGTACCGGGTGGCCGCCGGCAGCGGAATCACCTACACCGCGAAGTGGGACCGCAAGCCGAGCGCCCCCGAGTGCGGGACGCCTCCGGCGGGGTCGGCCAAGGCGGGGACGTACCTGGTGGAGGCCCAGGCGGCCGGGTTCGAGAAGGTGCGGACGTCGTTCGTGCTGAAGAACGACTGACCACAGCCCGACGTCGGCGCGGCTCCGGCCACGCCGACGCCCGGACATACGGCCCGGACATACGGCCCGGACATACGGCCCAGACGTGCGACCCAGGCGTATGGCCCACACGTACCGTCCGGGCACACGGCTCAGAGGTACCGCCCAGGCACACGGCTCAGACGTACCGCTCCAGGATCGACGACTCCGCCAGCCGCGACAGCCCTTCCCTTACGCTGCGCGCCCGTGCCTCACCGACGCCGTCCACGGTCTGGAGGTCGTCGACGCTGGCGGCGAGCAGCTTCTGCAGGCCGCCGAAGTGCTCCACCAGTCGGTCGATGATCGCGCCCGGCAGCCGCGGGACCTTCGCCAGCAGCCGGAAGCCGCGCGGCGACACGGCGGAGTCCAAGGCCTCGGGAGAGCCGGTGTAGCCCAATGCACGGGCGACTGTGGACAGTTCGAGCAGTTCGGCGTGGCTGAGCTTGTCCAGCTCGGCGAGCGCCTCGTCGACCGTGCGGGACCGCTTGGCGGTCGGCTCGGGCACGTAGTCCCGCACGACCAGCTCGCGCTCGGGTTCCACGCCGGCGATCAACTCGTCCAGCTGGAGCGCCAGCAGCCGCCCGTCCGTGCCCAGCTCCACCACGTACTCGGCGATCTCGGTCGCGATGAGGCGCACCATCTCGAGACGCTGGGCGACCGCCGACACGTCCCGGACGGTGACCAGGTCCTCGATCTCCAGCGCCGACAGCGTGCCCGCGACCTCGTCGAGGCGGAGCTTGTAGCGCTCCAGGGTCGCCAGGGCCTGGTTGGCGCGGGACAGGATCGCCGCGGAGTCCTCCAGGACGCGGCGCTGGCCGTCGACGTAGAGGGCGATGAGCCGCATGGACTGGGAGACGGAGACGACGGGGTAGCCGACCTGCTTGCTGACCCGGTCCGCCGTGCGGTGGCGGGTGCCCGTCTCCTCCGTGGGGATCGTCGGGTCCGGAAGCAGCTGCACGCCCGCCCGCAGGATCTTGGACAGGTCCGAGGACAGCACGATGCCGCCGTCGAGCTTGCACAGCTCGCGCAGCCGGGTCGCGGTGAACTCGACGTCCAGCACGAAACCGCCCGTGCACATCGACTCGACGGTCTTGTCGGAGCCCAGCACCATCAGGCCGCCGGTGTTGCCGCGCAGGACCCGCTCCAGGCCGTCCCGCAGCAGTGTGCCGGGCGCCACCGCGCTCAGCGAGGCGCGCATCAGGCCATCGGTACCGGCACTCCCACCGGACCTTCCGGGGGCTGCTGCCCGGTCGTTGGCTGCCACTGCACTCCTCCGGTCGCAGGTTCTTCAGGTGCTCCCCTGTCGCACACGTGGTCGTACGGACGGGCGAGACCAGGGCAAAGTCTACCGGCGGTCCTCCTCCTCCCGTGGGGCCTCTCGCCGACGGGAGCGCGGAAGCACCCGCAGGGCGTCCCCTATGTCCGCGACTTCCAGGACCTTCATGCCGTCAGGGACCCTGCCGGGATCGGTCGGTACCAGGGCGTGCGTGAAGCCCAGGCGGTGCGCCTCGGAGAGCCTGCGCTGCACGCCCGTGACCCGTCTCACCTCTCCGGCGAGGCCGACCTCGCCGATCGCGACGAGGTTCTTGGGCAGCGGGGTGTCACTGGCGGCCGAGGCGAGGGCGAGCGCGACGGCCAGGTCGGCGGCCGGCTCGGAGAGCTTCACACCGCCGACCGTCGCGGAGTAGATGTCCCTTTTGCCCAGCGCGCTGATGCGGCCGCGCTGCTCCAGGACGGCCAGCATCATGGACACGCGGGACGTCTCCAGTCCGGAGGTCGTGCGCCGGGGGGACGGGATCTGGGAGTCGACCGTGAGCGCCTGCACCTCGGCCACCAGCGGGCGGCGGCCCTCCAGGGTGACGGTCAGGCAGGTGCCGGGCACGGGCTCCGCGCGGCGGGTGAGGAACAGGCCGCTGGGGTCGGTCAGGCCGGTGATGCCCTCGTCGTGCAGCTCGAAGCAGCCGACCTCGTCGGTGGTGCCGTAGCGGTTCTTGACGCCGCGCACCAGCCGCAGGCGGGCGTGACGGTCGCCCTCGAAGTGCAGGACGACGTCCACGAGGTGTTCGAGCAGGCGGGGGCCGGCGATGGCGCCGTCCTTGGTGACGTGGCCCACGAGGAGCGTGGACATGCCGCGGTCCTTGGAGGCGCGGATCAGGGCGCCCGCCACCTCCCGCACCTGCGCCATACCACCGGGGGCGCCGTCGATCTCGGGGGAGGCCACCGTCTGCACGGAGTCGAGGATCAGCAGGGACGGCTTGACCGCGTCCAGGTGGCCGAGGACCGCCGCGAGGTCGGTCTCGGCGGCGAGGTAGAGATGGTCGTCGATGGCCTTGATGCGGTCGGCGCGCAGCCGCACCTGGCTCGCCGACTCCTCACCCGTGACATAGAGCGTCCTGTGCTCGTCGCTCGCCGCCTTGGCCGCCACGTCCAGCAGCAGTGTGGACTTGCCGACGCCGGGCTCGCCCGCGACGAGCACCACGGCGCCGGGCACCAGGCCGCCGCCGAGCACCCGGTCCAGCTCGGGCACGCCGGTGGAGCGGGCGGTCGCCTGCCGGCCGTCGACCTGGCCGATGGGCAGCGCGGAGGTGGTGACGCGCCCCGGCGTCGTCGTACGGACCGCGGGCGCGCCGTACTCCTCGACCGTGCCCCAGGCCTGGCATTCGGGGCAGCGGCCGAGCCACTTGGCCGTCTGCCAGCCGCACTCGGTGCAGCGGTAGGACGGCCGGTCCTTGGTGGTCTTCGCACGGGCAGCCATGCACGAACCGTAACCGCCACCACTGACAACACCTGCCACGAGAGCAGAGCCCCACGAAACCCGCCCGCCGCCCTGCCCGCCGCCGTCACCCGTTCCGCCCGGACCGGACCGCCCACCGCATGGGGGGAGGGAGAGGCCTTCACACCGCTCTCATCCCCGACCGGCCACCTCCACCACGCCCACCACGCTCACCACGCCCACCACGCTCACCACATTCAGTACGCCCACCACATCGACCACATCGACCCCGAACGGGCCGCCAGCCACCCCTCAGCAGTCGCGGAACAACAGCCTCCTGTCCCCTTATGAGGGATCGTTTCACCCGTACGGGTTAAAAGTGCCCAACGCGCCACTTCGCGCCACCCATAGCCCCCTACGGTCGCCGAGTGATGAGGAGCAGTCCGGAGACGACGACCCGCACGACCGGTGCACACCGGACGCACCGGGAAGCGCGTGACCGCGCCGCGGCGCGCACGCTGGCGCAGCGGCCACCCGCGCGTTACGACGCTCATCTGGACGGCCTGTTCACGTACTGCCTGTCCGTGCTCTGCGACCATGCCGCCGCGACCGACGCCCTGGGCGACGTGCTCGCGCTCGCCGAGCGCCGCGGCCACCGCGGTCCCGGGGCCGCCGGAGACCGCAGGGCCTGGCTGTACGCGCTGGCCCGCTGGGCCTGCCTGCGCAGGCTGGCCGAGGCCAAGCAGAAACGTCCTGGCAGTCACGCGGCGGGCCGCTCCGACACCGGCCGGCACCGCACCGCACCGTATGCCGCGCACGACGCGCACGACGCGCACGACGCGCACGGCGCACACGGCGCACACGGCGATGAGCAGCAGCGGCACCGCCGTGAACTCGCCCTCCTCGCCTGGCCGGAGGCCGCCGGCACCACCCCGGAGCAGCGCGAGGCCCTCGAACTCGCCGTGCGCCACCACCTCACCGCCCACGAGGTCGCCGCCGTCCTCGGCCTGGGCCCGGCCGCCGCCCGGGAGCTGCTCGCCTCCGCCGCCTGCGAGGTCGAGCGCACCCGCGCGGCCCTCGCCGTCGTCGAGACCGGCACCTGCCCGGGCGTCGCCCGCCTGGCCGGTGACAACCGGTACGTGCTGAGCGCCGCCCTGCGTCGCGAGCTGGTCCGGCACGTCGACGACTGCCCGCGCTGCCGCCGTACCGCCGAGCGCGCGGTCCCCGGCCACTGGCCCGGCACGAGCGTGACGCCCGCCGAGCTGCCCGTCCTGGAGGCGCCCCGCGCGGCGTTGCACGTCGCCATGGCGCATCCCCCGCGCGCGCGGGTGGCGACCCCCCGCTTCGACCGGCGCGGCTTCCCGATGGACCCCAAGGACCGGGCGGCCCGACGGGAGCGCCTCCGCGCGCGTGCCGTCACCACGACCGTCGTCGCCACCGTCGTCGCCGCGCCCGTGCTCGCCCTGTGGGCGGCCTACCGCGGCACCCCGGTCGTCGAGGGCGACGACGGCCGCTCGGCCACCGCCAGCGAGGGGCAGAGCCCCGAC
Organism: Streptomyces sp. NPDC037271; assembly: GCF_055603605.1. Lineage (NCBI taxonomy): Bacteria > Bacillati > Actinomycetota > Actinomycetes > Kitasatosporales > Streptomycetaceae > Streptomyces > Streptomyces sp. NPDC037271. The sequence goes on along the minus strand of NZ_JBVJVN010000006.1, from coordinate 16,327 downwards.
GGCCTGGACGGAGAGTCCGCGGACGGCACCCACGGCTACGAGAACACCGGCAACACGCGGACCACCCCCGGCCCCCGCTTCGGCAAGAACGGCAAGGCCGACGTCTCCGTCGAGGTCGTCAGCGTCGCCGGCGCCAGCGACGGCGAGAAGAACGCCGGCCACCTGGCGGTGACGGCCGGCCACGACGGCGACACCACGCTGATCACCCTCACCGCGACCGGCGGCGCACCGGTGCGCTGGGCCGCGTCCACCAGCGCCTCCTGGCTGTACCTGAGCCGGTCGTCGGGCATCCTGCGGCCCGGCGAGACGCTGACCATCAGGGTGTACGTCGACCATCTGCGCGAACCGTCCGGCCACTGGAGCGCACGGGTGGCCGTCTCGCCCACCGGCGCCGTCGTCTCCATCGAGGGCTACGGCACCGCGCCCAGCCCGCCGCACCCGGGCCCGCGCCCCGGCACCCCCGACGACTCGCCGCCCCCGTCCGGCCCGGGACCTGACCCCGACCCGGGCCCGTCCACCTCGGCACCCGTAGACCCGACACCCACCGACGACCCGTCACCCACGTCGCCCGCCCCGGACCCGACGCCCACCGGACCACCCCCGACCGGCGGCACCGGCGGCACGGGCGGCTCACCACCGCTGCCGAGCGACAGCGGCACCCCGAGCCCGACCAGCCCGTAGAACGCCTCGGAAACCGGCCTCAGCGGGCGGGATCCGCCGGATGCGGGGCCAGCAGCGGCAGCTGCGAGGCCAGCCGCTCCTCACACAGCTCGACCAGCCGGTCGTAGCCCGCCTTGCCCATCAGCTCGACCAGCTCCGGCCGGTAGGAGACGTACACCGGGTCGCCCGCGCCGTGCGCCGAGGTCGCCGAGGTGCACCACCAGTGCAGGTCGTGCCCGCCCGGACCCCAGCCGCGCCGGTCGTACTCACCGATCGACACCTGCAGCACACGCGTGTCGTCGGGCCGGTCGATCCACTCGTACGTCCGCCGGACCGGGAGCTGCCAGCACACGTCGGGCTTGGTCTCCAGCGGCTCCCGGCCCTCCTTCAGGGCCAGGATGTGCAGCGAGCAGCCCGCACCCCCGGCGAACCCGGGCCGGTTCTGGAAGATGCACGAGCCCTGGAAGGGGCGGGTCTGGCGGGAGCCCTCGTCGTCCTCGGAGACCCAGCCGTGCTCGGTGCCCTCGGCGTGGTGCTGCCAGACGTCCGGCGTGAGCCTCGCCACGTGCTCGGCGACCCGCTTCTCGTCGTCCTCGTCGGAGAAGTGGGCGCCCAGCGAGCAGCACCCGTCGTCCGCGCGGCCCGCCTGGATGCCCTGGCAGCCGCTGCCGAAGATGCAGTTCCAGCGGGAGGTCAGCCAGGTCAGATCGCACCGGAAGACCTGTTCGTCGTCGGCCGGATCCGGAAACTCCACCCACGCGCGCGCGAAGTCGAGGCCCTTCTCGTCGCCCGCCGAAGAACCCGACGGCGAACCCCCGGAGGTCCCCGACGGCGAACCCGCGGAGGTCCCCGACGGCGAACCCGCGGAGGTCCCCGACGGCGCAGGGGACGACAACCCGATCAGCACGTCCTTCTTGTTCTTCTTGTCCTTCTTGGCCGACTTTTCGTCCTTCGCCTTTTTCGTCTTTGGCACGGCTCCAGGGTAAGACGCCCGCGCCGGATGACGGCACCGCCGCCCGGCCCGCTGGCAGTAGCGTTCGGTACATGAGACTCGGTGTCCTCGACGTGGGTTCGAACACGGTGCATCTGCTGGTGGTGGACGCGCACCCGGGCGCATGCCCGCTGCCCGCCCACTCGCACAAGGCGGAACTGCGCCTCGCCCAGCTCCTCGACGAGGACGGCGCGATCGGCCCCGACGGCGTCGACCGCCTGATCGCGGTCGTCCGGGACGCGCTCCAGGCCGCCGAGGACAAGGGCGTCGAGGACCTCCTGCCGTTCGCCACCTCCGCCGTGCGCGAGGCGAGCAACGCCGACGACGTCCTCGCGCGCGTACGGGCCGAGACCGGCGTCGAGCTGTCGGTGCTCAGCGGCGCCGAGGAGGCCCGGCTCACCTTCCTCGCCGTCCGCCGCTGGTTCGGCTGGTCCGCCGGCAAGCTGCTGGTCCTCGACATCGGCGGCGGCTCCCTGGAGATCGCCTACGGCCTCGACGAGGAACCCGACACCGCCGTGTCGCTGCCGCTCGGCGCGGGCCGGCTGACCGCCGCCCGGCTGCCCGGCGACCCGCCCCACCCGGACGACGTCAGGGCGCTGCGCCGCCACGTCCGTACGGAGATCGCCCGCACGGTCGGCGACTTCAGCCGCTTCGGAGCCCCCGACCACGTGGTCGCCACCTCCAAGACCTTCCGGCAGCTGGCCCGCATCACCGGCGCCGCCCGCTCCGCCGAGGGCCTCTACGTCCAGCGCGAGCTGAAGCGGGCCTCCCTGGAGGCCTGGGTGCCGCGCCTGGCCGCCATGACGAGCGCCGAGCGGGCCGAGCTCCCGGGCGTGTCCGAGGGCCGCGCGGGCCAGCTCCTGGCCGGCGCGCTGGTGGCCGAGGCCGCGATGGACCTCTTCCGCGTGGAAAGCCTGGAGATCTGCCCGTGGGCGCTCAGGGAGGGCGTGATCCTCCGCCGCCTCGACCACATGGGCCAGGGATGACGCACCCGCGAGGGACGCGGGGCGGTGCCGGCGGAAGGGGCGCGGGACCGTGTGTGCGGCGTGCCGTACGGGCACGGGGCGGTGTCGGCGGCGTGCCGTACGGGCGCGGGGCGGTGTCGGCGGCGTGTGCCGTACGGGCGCGAGCAGCCGCGGCGCATGCCGCACCCGCCCTATGGCACGCACCACAACGGCGAGCGGGCACCCCGCACCCACCCAGCCCCACCCCGTAACCTGACCCTCGTGGCAGAACCAACGGACGCCGTCCGGATCCCGGACGCGAAGGTCGCCCTGTCGACGGCTTCCGTCTACCCGGAGTCGACGGCGACGGCCTTCGAGATCGCCGCACGCCTCGGATACGACGGGGTCGAGGTCATGGTGTGGACCGATCCGGTCAGCCAGGACATCGACGCGCTGCGCAGACTCAGCGACTACCACCGCATGCCGATACTCGCCGTGCACGCCCCGTGCCTGCTCATCACCCAGCGCGTGTGGTCCACCGACCCCTGGGTCAAGCTGCAGCGTGCCCGCGCCGCCGCCGAGAAGCTCGGCGCGTCCGCCGTCGTCGTCCACCCGCCGTTCCGCTGGCAGCGGCAGTACGCCAGGGACTTCGTCAGCGGCATCTGGCGGATGGCGGACGAGACGGACGTGCGGTTCGCCGTCGAGAACATGTACCCCTGGCGCTACCGCGACCGCGAGATGCAGGCGTACGCCCCCGACTGGGACGTGACGAAGGACGACTACCGGCACTTCACGATCGACCTCAGCCACGCCGCCACGTCCCGCACCGACGCCCTCGACATGCTCGACCGCATGGGCGACCGCCTCGGCCACGTCCACCTCGCCGACGGCAAGGGCTCCGCCAAGGACGAGCACCTCGTTCCCGGCCGTGGCGACCAGCCCTGCGCCGAGGTGCTGGAACGCCTCGCGCACACCGGCTTCGACGGGCACGTCGTCATCGAGGTCAACACCCGTCGCGCGATGTCCAGCGCCGAACGTGAGGCCGATCTCGCCGAAGCCCTGGCCTTCACCCGCCTGCACCTGGCGGCGTCCGGCCCGTCCGGCCTGCCCGGTTCGTCGGGCCCGTCCGGATCAGCGGGCCCGTCCGGATCAGCGGGCTCGACGGGCTCGACGGGCTCGGCGGCGAAGGCGCACCGGCGGTGAGCGACACCGCCGGGGGAACCCGCCGCCGCGGCAGGCCCCCGCGTACGGAGTCCGCCGGCACCCGCGACCGCATCCTCACCACGGCCCGCGAGGAGTTCTCCGAGCGCGGCTACGAGAAGACGTCCGTACGCGGCATCGCCAAGGCGGCGGGCGTGGACCCGGCACTGGTGCACCACTACTTCGGCACCAAGGAACAGGTCTTCGAGGCGGCCGTCGAGGTCGCCTTCGCGCCCGCCCTGAAAGCCCCCGAGGCCATCGGCGACGGCCCCCTCGACGGGGTGGGCGAGCGGCTCACCCGCTTCGTCTTCGGCCTCTGGGAGAACCCCGCCACCCGTACGCCGCTGCTGGCCATCGTCCGCTCCGCCGTCAACAACGACACCGCCGCCGCCGTCTTCCGCCGCCTGATCGCCGCCCAGCTGCTGCGGCGGATCGCCGCCCAGCTGGACCTGCCCGACGCGGAACTTCGTGCCGAGCTGGCGGCGGCGCAGCTGGTGGGGTGCGCGATGCTGCGGTACGTGATCAAGGTGGAGCCGTTGGCCTCGGCCGACCCGGAGCGGATCATCGCCCGCGTGGCACCGGTCGTACAGGGGCATCTCACCGGGCCCTGAGGCCGCGCTCCGGGCGCCCCTGCGGTGTCGTGGGCGAGACGCGCATCCCGCATTACGGACACCTTGTCCCGGCCCCTGGATGACCGGCGTACGCTCGACGACAGTCATTACTCTCCGAAGGAGCGAGCGACGATGCCCGAACTGAGGTCCCGCACAGTCACCCACGGCCGCAACATGGCGGGCGCCCGCGCCCTTATGCGTGCCTCCGGTGTACCCGGCGCGGACATCGGGCGGAAGCCGATCATCGCCGTCGCCAACAGCTTCACGGAGTTCGTGCCGGGCCACACGCACCTCGCCCCGGTCGGCCGCATCGTCAGCGAGGCGGTCACCGCGGCCGGCGGCATCCCGCGCGAGTTCAACACGATCGCCGTCGACGACGGCATCGCGATGGGCCACGGCGGCATGCTCTACTCCCTCCCCTCCCGCGACCTGATCGCGGACAGCGTGGAGTACATGGTCGAAGCGCACTGCGCCGACGCCCTGATCTGCATCTCCAACTGCGACAAGATCACCCCGGGCATGCTCAACGCGGCCCTGCGGCTGAACATCCCGACGGTCTTCGTCTCCGGCGGCCCGATGGAGTCCGGCCGCGCCACCCTGGTCGACGGCACGGTCCGCACGCTGGACCTGGTCGACGCGATGTCGGAGGCGGTCAACGACAAGATCTCCGACGCGGACATCCTCCGCATCGAGGAGAACGCCTGCCCCACCTGCGGCTCCTGTTCCGGCATGTTCACCGCCAACTCGATGAACTGCCTCACCGAGGCGATCGGCCTCTCCCTGCCCGGCAACGGCTCGGTGCTGGCCACCCACACCGCCCGCAAGGCGCTCTACGAGAACGCCGCCCGCACGGTCCTGGACCTGACCCGCCGCTACTACGAGCAGGACGACGACTCGGTCCTGCCCCGCAACATCGCCACCCCCGCGGCCTTCGGGAACGCCATGGCGCTGGACATCGCGATGGGCGGCTCCACCAACACGATCCTGCACCTGCTGGCCGCCGCACAGGAGGCGGAGGTCCCCTACGGCCTCACCGAGATGGACGCACTCTCGCGCCGCGTCCCGTGCCTCGCCAAGGTCGCGCCGAACGTCGCCAAGGACCGCACGTACTACATGGAGGACGTGCACCGCGCGGGCGGCATCCCCGCCCTCCTCGGCGAACTGCACCGCGGGGGCCTGCTCAACGAGGACGTGCACTCCGTCCACAGCCCGTCCCTGGCCGACTGGCTGAAGACCTGGGACATCCGCGGCGGCTCGCCCTCCCAGGAGGCCGTCGAGCTGTGGCACGCGGCCCCCGGCTGCGTCCGCTCCGCCGAGGCCTTCTCCCAGTCCGAGCGCTGGGACTCCCTGGACGACGACGCCGAGAACGGCTGCATCCGCTCCGTGGAGCACGCCTACTCCAAGGACGGCGGCCTCGCGGTCCTGCGCGGCAACCTCGCCGTCGACGGCTGCGTCGTCAAGACCGCCGGCGTCGACGAGTCGATCTGGACCTTCGAGGGCCCGGCCGTCGTCTGCGAGTCGCAGGAGGAGGCCGTCCAGAAGATCCTCACCCAGCAGGTCAAGGAGGGCGACGTCGTCGTCATCCGCTACGAGGGCCCCAAGGGCGGCCCCGGCATGCAGGAGATGCTCTACCCGACCTCGTACCTGAAGGGCCGCGGCCTCGGAAAGGCCTGCGCCCTGGTCACCGACGGCCGCTTCTCCGGCGGCACCTCGGGCCTGTCCATCGGCCATGCCTCACCGGAGGCGGCGGCCGGCGGCACCATCGCCCTGGTCGAGGACGGCGACCGCATCCGCATTGACATCCCCAACCGCTCCATCGAGCTGCTCGTGGACGACGCCGAGCTGGCCCGCCGCGAGCAGGCCATGAACGGCGTGTACGCCCCGAAGAACCGCGAGCGCAAGGTCTCCGCGGCCCTGAAGGCGTACGCCGCGATGGCGACGAGCGCGGACAAGGGCGCGGTGCGCGACGTCAGCAAGCTGGGCTGACCACCCGGTCCGACGCCCGGCGCGGCTCCCACACGCCCGGGCCCGACGACTGTCCGGCGCGGCCCCGGCCGGAAGCCCCGCGGCCCCGACGCGAACCTGACGCGGCCCGGCAGGGTCACCAGGCGCCCGGGTCCTGCCCCGTCACGCCGAACACGGTCCCGTCGGGCGCACCGGCGTAGACGTGGCCGCCCGCGAGCACCGGCGCGGGCAGCGTGGCGGGGACCCGGTCGGAGTCGGCGCCGAGCCGCGGCCGGGTCTGCCCGAGGAGTCTCCCCGTGCGGGCGTCGACGCCCAGCAGCCGGCCGTCGGGAGCGGTGACGTACACGTGCCGTCCGTCGGAGACGGGTACCGAGCCCCGGCTCACGCCCGTCTCCAGCCGCCATCGCTGCCTGCCCGCCGCCATGTCCACGGCCACCAGCGAGCCGCCCGCGCCCATGAGGTGCACGGTGTCCCCGCGCACGCCGGCCTCCGCCTGCGCGACCGGCACGGGCAGCGTCACCCGGCGGGTGGCCCCCGTGCCGGGCGTGTAGCGGACCACCGCCTTCACGTCCCCGTAGACGGCGCCCCCGACGACGAGGTACACGGACCCGTCCGCCGCCCCCACGGGCGTCAGCGACCCCTCCAGCTCCGCGTCCCACCGCACGTCCCCCGTCGCGGGGTCCACCGCGGTGACCCGGGTCGTGTTCCCGTCCTCGGACAGGCTCGTCGCGTACGCCGACGGTTCGTCCGGCTCTCCGGTGAACGAGGAGAAGTACGGCACGGCCTGGCCCGGAATCCGTCCGGACCACCTGGTCTCGCCGGAGGCGCTGTCCACACCCGTGACCGTTCCGTCGGAACGGGTGAGCAGGAGCATGTCGCCGACCGCCCGCACTCCGTCGTACTCGGGCATCTCCTCCTGCCACACGGGCTTGCCCGTGGCCGGGTCGAGCGCCTCCAGGTCACCGATCCGGTGGAGGGAGGGCTGGACGAGGCCGCCCGACACGACCGGCGGTTCGCTGCGGGCCGTGCCCGCGACGTCGTGCCGCCACAGTGTGCCGCCGTCGGCAGGATCGAGGGCGAAGACCAGCCCCGGCCGCGCGCACAGCAGCCTTCGGGCCCCGTACGAGCACAGGGGCATGCCGGCGCCCTCCGAGGCGGGCGTCGTCTCCCACACGCCGAAGCCGCCCTGCGCGCTCTGCGCGGCGGTGGTCTTCCGCGCCGGTTCCGTGCCGTCGATCAGCTGGAGCGAGGTCAGCCCGCCGAGCACGGCGAGGCAGAGCGCCCCGGCCATCAGAACCGTCCGCCCGCCGAGGCGCCGCGCGGGCCGCTCCGCGGGCGCGTCCGCCTCCTGGCACTCCTGGCACTCCTGGCACTCCTGGACCTCATGGACCTCGTGGGCCTCCAGAACTTCCTGGGCCTCTTTCGCCTCCCCGCTCTCCTGCGCCTCCTGTGTCTCCCGTGCCTCCCGCGTCTCCTGCGCCTGCGTCCACGGGGCCGGTACGAACACCTGCGTGTCGTACCCCGCCGCCACCGACCGCAGCTGCCGCATCAGCTCGTCCGGCGTGGGCCGGTCGGCGGGCTCCTTCGCGAGACACCGCAGCACCAGCGGCGCGAGCGTCTCCGGTACGCCGGTGAGGTCGGGTTCGTCGTGCACGACCTGGTAGGCGACGACGTACGGGCTGTCGGAGTCGAAGGGCCCGCGCCCGGTCGCCGCGTGCACCATGAGCGAGCCGAGGGCGAAGACGTCGGCCGCGGGACCCACTTCCCGGGGCCGCCGGAACTGCTCCGGCGCCATGAACGGCGGCGTACCGATCAGCTTCCCGGTCTCGGTGCGCAGTTCGCTGTCCTTCGGCCGGGAAATGCCGAAGTCGATGACCTTCGGTCCGTCCTCGGCCAGCAGCACGTTGCTCGGTTTCAGGTCCCGGTGCACGACCCCGACCCGGTGGATGTCGCGCAGTGCCTCCGCGAGCCCGGCCATCAGCCGGCGCGCCTGGTCCGGGTCCATCGGCCCGTTCCGCTTCACCTGCTCGGCGAGGGTCGGTCCGGGGATGTACAGCGTGGCCATCCAGGGCCGTCCGCCATCCGGGTCGGCGTCGACGACGGGCGCGGTGAACGCCCCGCTCACCCGCCGCGCGGCGGCCACCTCCTGCCGGAACCGCCCTCTGAACTCGGGGTCCATGGCGTACCGGGCGTGCACGACCTTCACCGCGACCCGCATCCCGGAGGTGCTCCGGGCCAGATGTACGACGCCCATGCCACCCGAGCCCAGACAGGACTCCAGGCGGTAGTGGCCGGCGTATTCCGGAAGTTCCGCTTCCGCGCCCGCTCCGGCGTTCCTCTGCGGCGCCATGGAACCTCCCCCGTGCTGTTCGTTCGCGCGCGCGACGCTCGGAGCCTAGTCGATGGGTCGTACGGGACCGAGGCGGCTTGCTAGCCTCCGCGTGCGAGTTGCGAACTCGTGTTCCGTGGCTCCGTGGCTTGTTTTGTACTGGTTCCATGGAAATCACGCGACCCACGACAGCCGTGGGTACAACGGGGGAGGTTTTTCATGTCTGTCGACCAGATCTCGGACATCGAGGGCGGGGACGAGAAGACGACCGCGGAGGCCGTCACCACGGCGGCGGCGGCCACGGCAGCCCGCTCCTACCCGGTCGCTCCGGGCTACCGGCTGAACGTCCGCAGCGGCCCCGGCACCGGCTACTCCGTCGTCCGGGCCCTGCCCGAGGGCGCCAGGGTCCAGATCAACTGCCAGACGCCGGGCACCCGGGTGTCGGGCCCGTACGGCACCTCGAACATCTGGGACAACATCGGCAGCGGCCAGTACGTCGCCGACGCGTACATCCGCACCGGCAGCGACGGCTACGTGGCCCCTCGCTGCTGAGTGCCCGACAGGTGGGTGTGTAACGAAGCGGTCCTGGCGCCGTATTAGGGAGGTGCCGGGCGGAACGGGGTGCCGGCCGGGCGGGTCCTGGTGATCAGAAACGCTCGCTCGTGCCGACGGGCCGGCACCCCAACCGATACCGAGGAAAACGATGCGCGTTCGCAAGATCACCCTCGCAGCCGTGGCCGTCGTCGCGGGTCTCTCGCTCACCGCCTGCCAGAACGACGACGACGGCACGGGCCAGAGCGCCCCGTCGGCCGCCTCGACCTCGTCCTCCTCGTCCTCCTCGAACGGCGGCTCGGAAGCGGCGGGCTCGGGGTCGGCCGGCTCGGACCAGGGCAGCGGGACGGACTCGGGGAAGAGCAGCGCCGGGCAGGGCACGGCCGCCGGGACCGGTTCCAGCGAGGCCGGCAAGACCGGCAAGTGCCGCACCGACGAGCTGGAGATCACGGCGATGGACAGCACCATCGGCGGCGACCCCGACGGCACCGTGGCGGTCGACCTGAAGAACGGCGGCGGCCGGGACTGCACGCTCTCGGGCCACGCGGGTGTCGACCTGAAGACCAACGCGGGCTCGTTGTCCGCGACGCGCACGGGCGAGCCGGCCGACCCGGTCACCCTCAAGGACGGCGAGACGGTGTCCTTCGGCATCAGCTACCCGATCAACGACTCGGGCGGCTCCGGCGTCCGCATCACGGGCCTGGTGGTGACCCCGCCGGACGAGACGAAGTCGGTCACGCTCGCCTGGCCGGGCGGCGCCTCGCTGCCCGTCACGGACGGCTCCGGCTCCGCGGTGAAGGTCGGCCCGATCGGCAGTGCCGGCCAGGGCGGCTGACCCGCACGTTCCGCGCGGCGGGCCCGCCCGGCGCCGGGTCCGCGACACCCCGGCGCCATAATCGACCCGTGAGCGCAGAGAACGGCACGAACGGCATCCCGGACACCCCCGCGAGCTCCACCCCGCCCGCAGGCCCCCGCCCCGAGCCCATCCGGTTCTACGGCACCACCTGGGTGCACCACGACAACGGCTACGCCGCCCGCCGGGCCGGCCTCGCCGTCGGCTCCCTCGCCGCGGCGGCCGCCGCCTGCTTCGTGCTCCGCATCGCCTACCAGGGCCTCCAGATCGCCGACGTCGGCGGCTTCGTCTCGCTGCTGATGACGGTGATGTTCGCGATCTGCAGTGCCCTGGCCTTCCGCCACACCTGGTCCGCCTTCACCAGCCGCCCCGACCCCGACCGCCAGGCCTCCCTCCGCGGCCTGCTGGCCATCGGCTTCGTCGGCTCGCTCCTCGCCTACTTCTTCCGCACCTTCACCGAAGCCCCGGGCGAGAAACTGCACCGCGCCGAGTACGACAAGGCCCGCGAGGAGTACGAGAAGCGCACCACCCGCCGCTCGGGCAACCCGTCGAAGAAGCGCCGCCGCTAGGGGTGTCGCTTGGATCTTGCCGGGGTCGCGGGGTCCGGCACGCACATCTGCGGCGTTGTCGTCGGTTGCCAGGGCTCCGCCCCGTCGCCCTCCTCCGCCTTGCAGCCGCACGCACCAGACCCCGCTCGGCTCCGACTGCGAGGCACCGTCGCCGGGAGCCGACCTGATCCGAACGGCACCCCCTGGCCGACCCGGCGAGTGCGGCGGCCACCCGTCCTTCCCGAAACCTTCCTGCGCCCCGAAGCCGCCCGGCCACCATGGCCGTATGACGACACCCGCGCCCTCCGGGCCCACGCACAGTGCCCGTGCCCACTCCTTCAACGCCGCCGCCGCCCAGTACGCCGCCAACCGCCCCTCCTACCCGCCCGCCCTCTTCGAGGCGCTGGAGGAGTTGGCCGGCCGTCCGCTGGCCGGGGCCCGCGTCGTGGACGCCGGCGCCGGTACGGGCATCGCCACCGCCCGCCTGCACGCGCGCGGTGCCGACGTGATCGCCGTCGAGCCCGGCGCCGGCATGGCCGCCGAGTTCCGCCGCACCCTCCCCGGCGTGCCGATAGTGCGGGGCGACGGCAACGCCCTCCCCCTCGCCGACCACTGCGCCGACTTCCTCACCTACGCCCAGGCCTGGCACTGGACCGACCCCGCCCTGGCCGTCCCGGAGGCGCTGCGCGTGCTGCGTCCGGGCGGCGCGCTCGCGCTGTGGTGGAACACCGGCGCCCACGACGTGCCGTGGATCGCGGCGGCCGCCGACCGCGCCGACCGGCACTTCGGGCTGGACCTCGCCGCCGAGAAGCGGAACCTCGACGCACGCGTCGCCGACCCCGCAGGCCGCCTCGGCTTCACCCGCCGCGACATCCGCTGGAGCCGCCGCGTACCCCTCGCCACCCACCTGGCCAACCTCGGCAGCCACTCGGTCTTCCTGACCGACACCGAGGAACGCCGCGCGGCCTTCCTGGCCGAGGAGCGCCGGCACCTCCTGACCGCCTTCCCGGACGGAATCGTCGAGGAGACGTACGACGTCCGCCTCCTGCTCGCGACGACCCCGACGACCCCGGCGGCCCCGACGACGACCTCGACCGCTTGACGCGACCCCCACCCGGGAGGAGTATTCATCACGTGATGAATTACTCCTCCCCGCCCCCCGAAGTACCGCCTGCCGAAGTACCGCCTGCCGAAGAACCAACTCCCGAAGAACCGCCGCCCCCCGACGGACGAGGCGGTACCCCCACCCCACCCGCCGTCCACGCCGAGAACCTCACCGTCACCCGCGGCCCCCGCACCGTCCTGCGCGCCCTGGGTTTCGCCGTCCCGCGCGGCCGGATCACCGGCCTCCTCGGCCCCTCCGGCTGCGGCAAGTCGACCCTGATGCGCGCGATCGCCGGCACCCAGGCCAAGGTCACCGGCACCCTGGACGTCCTCGGCCACCCCGCCGGCCACCCCACCCTCCGCACCCGCATCGGCTACGTCACACAGGCCCCGTCCGTCTTCGACGACCTGACCGTCCGCCAGAACCTCGCCTACTTCGCCGCGGTCCTCGCCCCCGGCCGCGCAGCCGCCGGAGCCCGCCACGAGAACGTCACCCGCGTCCTCGCCGAGGTAGACCTCACCACCCACGCCGACGCCCTGGCCGGCGACCTCTCCGGAGGCCAGCGCAGCCGCGTCTCCCTCGCCGTGGCCCTCCTCGGCGCCCCCGAACTCCTGGTCCTCGACGAACCGACGGTCGGCCTGGACCCCGTACTCCGCCGAGACCTCTGGACCCTCTTCCACTCCCTCGCCGCCGACCGCGGCACCACCCTCCTCGTCTCCTCCCACGTCATGGACGAGGCCGAGCGCTGCCACCGCCTCCTCCTCATGCGCGAGGGCGGGATCCTCGCCGAGGGCACCCCCGACGCCCTGCGCACCCGCACCGGCTCCGGCACGGTCGAGGAGGCCTTCCTGCACCTGGTCGACGAAGCGAAGGCGGCCCGCACGAAGGAGCCAACCCCATGACTACCCCCACCATCCCCACCACCCCCACCACCCCCCTGCACCCGACCGCCCCCACCCACCACCCCCTGACCCTCTCCCGCACCACAGCCACCGCGACCCGCGTCCTGCGCCAGCTGAGCCACGACCCCCGCACCATCGCGCTCCTGATGCTGATCCCCTGCGTGATGCTGGTCCTGCTGCGCTACGTCTTCGACGGCAGCCCGCGCACCTTCGACAACATCGGTGCCTCGCTCCTCGGGATCTTCCCGCTGATCACGATGTTCCTGGTCACCTCCATCGCGACCCTGCGCGAGCGCACCTCCGGCACCCTCGAGCGCCTCCTCGCCATGCCGCTGGGCAAGGGCGACCTCATCGCCGGCTACGCCCTCGCCTTCGGGGCCCTCGCCATCGTCCAGTCGGCCCTGGCGACCGGCCTGGCGGTCTGGCTCCTCGGCCTGGACGTGACGGGCAGCCCCTGGCTCCTCCTCCTGGTCGCGCTGCTCGACGCCCTCCTCGGCACCGCCCTCGGTCTCTTCGTCTCGGCCTTCGCGGCCTCGGAGTTCCAGGCGGTCCAGTTCATGCCGGCCGTGATCTTCCCCCAGCTCCTCCTCTGCGGCCTGTTCACCCCGCGCGACCGGATGCACCCGGCGCTGGAGGCGGTCTCCGACGTACTGCCCATGTCCTACGCGGTGGACGGCATGAACGAGGTCCTGCACCACACCGACACGACCGCCGCCTTCGTACGGGACGTCCTGATCGTCGCGGGCTGCGCCCTCCTCGTCCTGGCCCTGGGCGCGGCCACCCTCAAACGCCGGACGCCCTAGCGCGCCCATCGGAATCCCGCCCACCGGACGTCCCGGCCCCGCCCGCCCCCGGGATGCGAGGATGACGACGACGGACGACGCACCCCAGAGGGCACTCGGAGGGCACCGAAAGCCATGACCCAGAAAGTCGCAGTCCTCGGCACCGGCAAGATCGGCGAAGCCCTGCTCAGCGGCATGATCGGAGCCGGCTGGGCACCCGCCGACCTCCTGGTCACCGCCCGCCGCCGGGAACGGGCCGAAGAACTCCGCACCCGCCACGGAGTCACCCCGGTCACCAACGCCGAGGCCGCCAAGACCGCCGACACCCTGATCCTCACGGTCAAGCCGCAGGACATGGGCACGCTCCTCGACGAACTCGCCCCGCACGTCCCCGCCGACCGCCTGGTCATCAGCGGCGCCGCGGGCATCCCGACCGCCTTCTTCGAGGAGCACCTCGCCCCCGGCACCCCGGTCGTCCGCGTCATGACGAACACCCCGGCCCTCGTCGACGAGGCCATGTCCGTCATCTCGGCCGGCACCCACGCCACTGCCGACCACCTGACCCACACCGAGGAGATCTTCGGCGCCGTCGGCAAGACCCTCCGCGTCCCCGAGTCCCAGCAGGACGCCTGCACCGCCCTCTCCGGCTCCGGCCCGGCGTACTTCTTCTACCTGGTCGAAGCCATGACCGACGCCGGCATCCTCCTGGGCCTGCCCCGCGACAAGGCCCACGACCTGATCGTCCAGTCCGCGATCGGCGCCGCGAAGATGCTCCGCGACAGCGGCGAACACCCGGTCAGGCTCCGCGAGAACGTCACGTCCCCCGCAGGCACCACCATCAACGCGATCCGCGAACTGGAGAACCACGGCGTCCGCGCCGCCCTCATCGCCGCCCTGGAAGCCGCCCGCGACCGCAGCCGCGAACTCGCCTCCGGCGCCAAGGACTGACCCTCCCGCCAGGCCCGCTTCGACTACGCATGGGTGTGTTCCGGCGTGAGCGAGTGAGATCGCCCCCCCCGGCCGGCTCCGGGGGGGGGGGGGGGGGGGGGGGGGGGGGGGGGGGGGGGGGGGGGGGGGGGGGGAAAGAACCACCCGCAAGAGCTGGAGGAGGAGGAGGGACGAAGAGGAGG
>NZ_JBVJVN010000006.1:0-1745 GCF_055603605.1 Streptomyces sp. NPDC037271 | reverse complement strand
GGCGGTGCGGCGCTGGGTGCGGGCGGGGGGGGTGGGGGGGGGGGGGGTCCCCCCCCCCCCCCCCCCCCCCCCCCCCCCCCGGCCCCCACGCCTACCGCGCAGCGTTCACGGGCGGCAGCAGCCCGATCGCGCGGTAAGCGGCATCCACGGTCGGCCGAGCCATGGCCCGGGCCTTGCCCGCCCCCTCCCTCAGCACACCCTCCACATACCCGGGATCCGCGCACAGCTCCTTGTGCCGCTCCTGCACGGGCCGCAGCACCTCGACGACCGCCTCCGCGGTGTCCTTCTTCAAGGCGCCGTACGAGTCGTACCCACCCGCCAGCTCAGCCGGTCCCGCACCCGTGCAGGCGGCGAGGATCTCGAGCAGGTTGGCGAGCCCCGGCCGCCCCTCCCGGTCGTACACGACCTCGCGCCCACTGTCGGTCACGGCCCGCATGACCTTCTTCCGCACCACGTCCGGCTCGTCCAGCAGATAGACGATCCCCGGCCCGACGTCGTCGCTCTTCCCCATCTTCGACGCGGGTTCCTGCAGATTCATCACCCGAGCGGCGACCGCCGGACTCGTGGCCCGCGGCACCACGAACGTGTGCCCGTACCGCTGGTTGAACCGCACCGCCAGATCCCGCGCGAGCTCCACGTGCTGAGTCTGGTCGTTCCCGACCGGCACCTCGCCCGTCCCGTACGCCAGGATGTCGGCCGCCATCAGCACGGGATACGTCAGCAGCGACAGCCGCACACTCCCGCCCCGCTGCCGCTCCCGCGCGGCCTTCTCCTTGTACTGGATCATCCGCCGCATCTCGCCGTCGGTGGCGACGCACTCCAGTACGTACGACAGCCGGGCATGCTCGTCCACGTGGCTCTGCACGAACACGGTGCACAGCTCCGGATCCAGCCCCGCCGCCAGCAACAGGGACGCCGCCTGCCGGCTCAGTCTGCGCACCCGCGCCGGATCGTGGTCCACGGTCAGCGCGTGCAGGTCGACGACGCAGAACAGCGCGTCCGACCGGTGCTGGTCCTCCGCGGCCCACTGCCGCATGGCTCCCAGGTAGTTCCCCAGCGTCAGGTGCCCGGTCGGCTTGACCCCACTGAAGACCCGTGTCATCTCTCCACCTCCTGGTCAGGGCCGCCGCCACCCGTCGGCCGCCCCTCCCGGAGGGAGATACGGGAACGGCCGCCGAAGCGGCGGCCGTTGAGTGCATACGTACTACGGCCGCCGTCAGGCGGCCCGCCAGAGCTGAGTGCACGTACGCGTCATCACGCCCGCCACGGTACGCCTGCGGAGGCCGCACCGCCCGGGATTTGACACGCCGGTACCGCACTCGTAATGTTCTCCGAGTTGTCCGACGTGAGCGCCGACCCCGGTCGGTCCCCGGACAGTCATTCCGCAAGTACCAACCACTTCACGACGAACAGTCGCGCTGTCGGCGTCGTCGCATTGTCGGTGCGCGTATTCAAGGAATGAGGAATCCACGTCCGTCAGGACGCGGCCCCCGATTAGCTCGGGAGCCGGGAATCCGCTAGAGTCTCACTCGTCGGAACGGCCCAACAGCCGCGAAGACAACCCCCTCTGACGGGGAATCAGGGCCGAAAGGATCTGATAGAGTCGGAACCGCCGGAAAGGGAAACGCGAAAGCGGGAACCTGGAAAGCGCCGAGGAAATCGGATCGGAAAAGGATCTGATAGAGTCGGAAACGCAAGACCGAAGGGAAGCGCCCGGAGGAAAGCCTGAGAGAGTCTCTCGGGTG
>NZ_JBVJVN010000005.1:263203-409553 GCF_055603605.1 Streptomyces sp. NPDC037271 | reverse complement strand
CGGTTACATTTCGAACCCGGAAGCTAAGCCTTACAGCGCCGATGGTACTGCAGGGGGGACCCTGTGGGAGAGTAGGACGCCGCCGAACAATCATTCAAAGGGTTGGACCCAGAACTTTCGGTTCTGGGTCCAACCCTTTTTTGTCGTCCGTCACTTCAAGTTCACGTTGCGCTACGACCATCACTCGTATGGGTACTGCAGCAATGCTCAGGGCCGCCGGCGTCGGAGTCGGCGACGAGGTCGTCGTACCTGCCTTCGGCAACGCGGAAGTCGCCGAAGCCGTCGCTCTGATCGGCGCGTTGCCGGTCTTCGCGGACATAGACCCGGAGACGTACTGCCTGGACGCCAGCGCGGTGGAGGCGGCGCTGACACCGCGGAGCGCGGCCGTGGTGGCCGTACACCGGTTCGGGAGGCCGGCGGACATGACGGCGCTGCACAGTGTCGGGCAGCGGCACGGGCTGCTGGTGCTGGAGCAGGTCGACTCCGACATGTCGTACGAGGAGATGGCACAGCGCAGGCAGCGGGCCGCCTACCTCGACGGGAAGTTGAGGGGCGTGCGTATCCCGGACTGGGCTGACGGGCACACCTATCAGCAGTACGTGGTGCGGGTGCCCGGCAACGGGCGGCCGGACCGTGACGCGTTCGCCCGGGCCGTGCGGGGCAAGGGAGTCGAGTGCCGGGTGCCGGTGAAGACGCCGGTGCACCGGATGCCCGGCTTCCGGCGGTGCGTGTCGCTGCCGGAAACGGAGCGGGCCGCGAACGAGACGCTCGCCCTGCCGGTCGACGCCTCGTTGACCAAGCGGGACATGCAGCGGATCGTGTCCGCCTGCAACACCCTCGGCGGTCTTCTCCAGGCCGCGTACTGAAATCCCTGGTTGGGACCACCCGCCCGTTCGGGGTATGATCTATTCCGTT
This sequence comes from Streptomyces sp. NPDC037271, assembly GCF_055603605.1. Taxonomy (NCBI): domain Bacteria; kingdom Bacillati; phylum Actinomycetota; class Actinomycetes; order Kitasatosporales; family Streptomycetaceae; genus Streptomyces; species Streptomyces sp. NPDC037271. The sequence goes on along the minus strand of NZ_JBVJVN010000005.1, from coordinate 408,638 downwards.
GCCACGGGGGAAACCCCGGAAAGCAACAGGCCCCTATAGCTCAGTCGGCAGAGCGTCTCCATGGTAAGGAGAAGGTCAACGGTTCGATTCCGTTTGGGGGCTCCACCGCAAAGGCCCCGCCCGATTGGGCGGGGCCTTTCGCATACCCGGATCCGGTCCCGGGTCCGGTGCGCTAGTCCGTGTGCGGCTCCGGGACGCGCATCGCGAGAATCGCCATGTCGTCGGACGGTGCGTCCGACGCGAAGCGCTCGACCGCGCGCATGATGCGGGCCGCCACCGCGCCGGCCGTCAGGCCCGTGCACGTCGTGAGGACGTCGGCGAGGCCGTCGTCGCCCAGCATGCGCGTGCCCTCACGGCGCTCGGTGACGCCGTCCGTGACACAGAGCAGGACGTCACCCGGGTCGAGGGTGACCGTCTGCTCGTACAGCTCCAGGTCCTCGATGACACCGAGGAGAGGCTGAGGCTCCGCTGCCGGTTCTACCGTGCCGTCCTGGCGCAGGCGGAGCGGAAGGGGGTGGCCGGCGCAGACCACCTTCAGCTCCGCGCCGCCGTCCTCCTGCGGGCGCATCTCGCCGTACAGCAGTGTGAGGAAGCGGCTGCGGGCGCCCTCGTCGAGGATGGCCGAGTTGAGGCGCTCCAGGACCGCCGGACCGCTGAGCCCCTCGCGGGCCAGCAGGCGCAGGGCGTGCCGGGCCAGGCCCGTGACAGCCGCCGCGTTCGGGCCCGTACCGCAGACGTCGCCGATGGCGAAGCCGTATGCGCCGTCGCTGATCGGGAAGAGGTCGTAGAAGTCGCCGCCGACCTCGTTGCCCTCGCCGGCCGCGCGGTAGATGACCTCGACCTCGACGCCGTCGATCAGGGGCAGCTCCGGCGGCAGGAGGCTGCGCTGGAGGGACTGGCTGATGGCCGTGCGCTCCGAGTACAGGCGGGCGTTGTCCAGGGCCAGGGCGGCCCTGCGGGACAGGTCCTCGGCGAGTTCGAGGATCTCCTGGCGGAAGTGCTCGTCGGTCGGCTTGCCCAGCGTGAGCATGCCGATGACGCGGTTGCGGGCGACCAACGGGAGGACCACGGTCTCGCCGCCGACCGCGGAGGCCGTGGCGAGGGTCGGGCCGATGCCGCTGCTGAGCTGGCGCGTGGGGCCGCCGTTGAGGCCGAGGTCCCGCATGGAGGTGCGCAGTGCCGCCTGGTGGGCCACTTCACCGGGCGCCGGCCAGACACGGGCGCCCGGGGTGGGCACCGGGTCGGGTGGGGCGATCTTCGACAGCAGGGACTTGATGCCGTCGATGAGCTCCTCGTCCTCGTGCAGGACATAGGAGAGATACGGCTCCGACGCCTGGTCGGCGATCGTGTAGACGGCGCACCAGGTGGCCAGGGTCGGGACCGTCATCTGCGCCATCAGGGCCAGCGTCTGATCGCGGTCCAGGGTGCCGGCGAGGAGGTCGGACGCCTCCACGAGGAAGCTGAGCGAGCCGCGGCGCAGCCGTTCCAACTCGCCCAGGCGGGCGGACTCGACGGCCAGGGCGATGCGGTCGGCGGCGAACTGGAGGCGCAGCGCCTCCTCGTTGGAGTACCGGCCGGAGGACTCGGCCGCGACGCCGAGGGAGCCGGTGAGGCGGCCCTCGACCTTGAGGGGGACGGTGACGACCGAGCGCATGCCCGTGCCGTTCAACAGGGGGACGGCGCCGGGGACCGCCGCGAGGTCGTCGTGGACGGCGGGCATGCGCGCGGAGCCGTAGCGGCCGGGGCCGGCCTCGACCGGGACGCGCGCGAAGCGCTGGCGGGCGGAGGGCAGGCCGGTCGAGGCGCGGACCTCCAACTCGGTTTCGTCGTCGGTCGCCAGGAGCAGGAAGGCGGCGTCGGCGTCGAGCATGTCGCGGGCGCGTTCCACGGTGCGCTGGAGGAGGCCGTCGAGATCGTCCGGGGCGGGGGAGCCGATGAACACCTCGAAGGGGTCGGCACTCTGGCCCTCGGAGGAGGAGTCGGAGGACGGTACGCGCGACGGCGTCTGCAGGACCGCGCGTTCGTGCTCCCGGACGAGGAGGCAGACCGTGGACGGCTCACCGGCGGCGTCCCGGACGCGGAGGTGGGAGGCATAGACGGGTGTGACACGGCCGTTGGCGCCCCTTATGCCGTAGCTGCCCTCCCAGCGGGAGAGTTGGAGCGCCTCCACGATGCCGGTGCTGGTGCCGGGGGTGTGCGGCCAGGCGGCGAGGTCGGTCAGCGGCTTGCCCGTGACCTGATCGGCGGGATAGCCGAAGAGTTCCTCGGCGTCCTCGTTCCACGACGAGACGGCGCCGGCGCGGTCGATCTGCACGACGGCGACGCGGACGCGGGCGTCGGCGAGGGGGAGGAGATCCGCCGGGAGGGAGGGGCCTGCTGCGCGGGTGCCGACCGGGCGCTGCGGGAGGTGGAGATGGAACCAGACGTTCTTCAAGGTGGACGTGTACTCGACGCCCCAGCGGTCGGCCAGGGCCGCGCACAGCTGGAGTCCCCGACCACCCTCCCGGTCGAGGCTGCCCATCTGGGCGGGGGAGCCCTGGAGGGGGACCTCGCGCTCCGGGTAGTGGTCGGCCACCTCGATCCGTACGCCGTCGTCGCTGCGCAGGCAGACGACATCGGCTGTGGTGCCGGCGTGCACCACGGCATTGGTCACCAGTTCGCTGGTGAGCACCACGGCGTCGTCGACGATGTCGGCATGGCCCCAGCCCTGGAGCGTGTCCCGGACGAAGGACCGGGCGCTCGCCACCGACCGTCCGACGGGCTCGAAGCTGGCGGCCGCGCGCGCGGTGATCACAGAACTCCTCGACACTCTCTCCCCGGGCACGGCCTCATGGCCGACCGGCTCACTCCGCTGCTGCGGCAGCCCACCCGTCGGCCCGGGATCCGGGGGCTGCTCCCCCGGGATCAGTCCGGTGGTCATTCCGGCCGCCCCTCCGATGCCCGCTCGTCTCCGTGCCACCGCCGCCCAGACCGGACGCACCGGCGTGGCCCGACAGCCGCATGCAAGGTTACTTACCTTCGCCGTCCGCGCGGATGCCGGTCTGCAGTGTTTCCGCCCAGAGGGTGTGCGGACGATGTGCGAAGCTGCCGAACTGTTATGGCCGGGTTCGGCCGGGGTGAAACACTGGGCAGGCTTCCTATGAAGGTCAGGGCAGGTTGAATGCGCGCCGAGTGCGGCGGGCAGCAGCCCTGGAAGCGGTCCGGCGAGCCGGTTCGGATCGCGCGGCAGCACAGAAGAACGCGGCAGTAACCGGTCCGCCGAGCGGTGGCACCCGGGCACAGCAGTAACGGTCGACCCCTGCGGGAGGGACACAGTGGAGTCTGGCGCAGCGACGCGGGCCACGAAGACGCGCGCGAAAGGCGGACAGTCCCTGAGTAACCAGGGCAAAACGCGGGGTGGCAGTACGACCGTGGACACGGCCGCGCTGAATCGGCTGCTCGCCGCCCTCGTATCCATGCGGGAGGGGAACTTCCGCAAGCGGCTCACCGTGTCCGGCGACGGCGTGATGTCGGAGATCGCGGCGGTTTTCAACGAGGTGGCCGACCGCAATCTCCACCTCACGGGTGAGCTGGCCCGGGTGCGGCGCATGGTCGGGCGTGAGGGAAAGCTCACGGAGCGGCTGGAGACGGGCGCCTGCGAGGGGTCCTGGGCGACCGCGATCGACAACTCGAACGCGCTCGTGGACGACCTCGTACGGCCGGTCTCCGAGGTCAGCCGGGTGCTGTCGGCGGTGGCGGACGGTGACCTGTCACCGCGTATGGAACTGCGGACGCAGACGGCGGAGGGCACCGGGCAGCCGCTGCGCGGTGAGTTCCTGAAGGTCGGGCGGACCGTGAACAACCTGGTCGACCAGTTGTCGACGTTCACGGACGAGGTCACACGGGTGGCCAGCGAGGTCGGCACCGAGGGCAAGCTGGGCGGCCAGGCCCGGGTGCGCGGAATGTCCGGTTCGTGGAAGGACCTCACGGACTCCGTCAATACGATGGCGTACCGGCTCACCGCGCAGGTGCGGGACATCGCGCTGGTGACGACGGCGGTGGCCAAGGGTGATCTGTCCCGGAAGGTCACGGTTCACGTGGCCGGCGAGATGCTGGAGCTGAAGAACACCGTCAACACGATGGTGGACCAGCTCTCCGCGTTCTCGTCCGAGGTGACGCGCGTCGCCCGCGAGGTCGGCACCGAGGGCGCCCTGGGCGGGCAGGCGCAGGTGCCGGGCGTGGCCGGGGTGTGGAAGGAGCTCACCGACTCCGTCAACACCATGGCCGGGAACCTGACGGCCCAGGTGCGTGAGATCTCCCACGTGACGACCGCGGTCGCCAACGGCGACCTGTCGAAGAAGGTGACGGTGCCGGCCCGCGGCGAGGTCGCGCAGCTCGCCGAGACGATCAACCAGATGACGGAGACGCTGCGGATCTTCGCGGACGAGGTCACGCGCGTGGCCAACGAGACCGGCGGCGAGGGGCAGCTCGGCGGCCAGGCGAACGTGCCGGGCGCGGCGGGGATCTGGAAGGACCTGACGGATTCCGTCAACACCGTCTTCCGGAACCTGACCACTCAGGTGCGTGACATCGCCGCGGTGACGACGGCGGTGGCCAGCGGTGACCTGTCGCAGAAGGTCACCGTGGACGTGGCCGGCGAGATGCTGGAGCTGAAGAACACCGTCAACACGATGGTGGACCAGCTGTCGAGTTTTGGTGCCGAGGTCACCCGTGTGGCCCGTGAGGTCGGTGTCGAGGGTGAGCTGGGTGGCCAGGCGCAGGTGCCGGGTGCGGCGGGGACGTGGAAGGACCTGACGGATTCCGTCAACACCGCGTTCCGGAACCTCACGGGGCAGGTGCGCAACATCGCCCAGGTGACGACGGCGGTGGCCAACGGCGACCTGTCGCAGAAGGTCACCGTGGACGTCTCCGGCGAGATGCTCCAGCTGAAGAACACCGTCAACACGATGGTGGACCAGCTGTCGAGCTTCGCCGACCAGGTGACCCGGATGGCCCGGGACGTGGGCACGGAGGGCCGCCTCGGCGGTCAGGCCCGCGTCGACGGGGTGTCGGGGACCTGGAAGGAGCTGACGGACTCCGTCAACTTCATGGCGGGCAATCTGACCTCCCAGGTGCGGCAGATCGCCCAGGTGACGACGGCCGTGGCGCGGGGCGACCTGTCGCAGAAGATCGACGTCGACGCGCGCGGGGAGATCCTGGAGCTGAAGAACACCATCAACACGATGGTCGACCAGCTCTCCGCCTTCGCCGAGCAGGTGACCCGGGTCGCCCGCGAGGTGGGCACGGAGGGACGCCTCGGCGGTCAGGCCCAGGTGCCCGGGGTCGCCGGTGTGTGGCGCGACCTGACCGACTCGGTGAACGGCATGGCCGGGAACCTGACCGCGCAGGTGCGCAACATCGCGCAGGTCGCGACGGCGGTGGCCCGCGGTGACCTGTCGCAGAAGATCACCGTGGACGCGCGCGGGGAGATCCTGGAGCTGAAGAACACCCTGAACACGATGGTGGACCAGCTGTCGTCGTTCGCCCAGGAGGTCACGCGCGTCGCGCGCGAGGTGGGCACCGAGGGCATCCTCGGCGGGCAGGCGGAGGTGCAGGGCGTCTCCGGCACCTGGAAGGACCTCACGCAGTCCGTGAACGGCATGGCCAACAACCTGACCATGCAGGTCCGCAACATCGCCGAGGTCACGACCGCGGTGGCCAAGGGCGACCTGTCGAAGAAGATCACCGTCGACGCCAAGGGCGAGATCCTCGAGCTCGTCACGACCGTCAACACGATGGTCGACCAGCTGTCCTCCTTCGCCGAGCAGGTCACGCGCGTGGCCCGCGAGGTGGGTACGGAGGGCATCCTCGGCGGGCAGGCGCACGTGCCCGGTGTCGTGGGCATCTGGAAGGACCTCAGCGACAACGTCAACCTGATGGCGAAGAACCTCACCGTCCAGGTGCGGAACATCTCCCAGGTGGCCGCCGCCGTCGCCAACGGCGACCTGACGCGGACGGTGACGATCGAGGCGCGCGGCGAGGTCGCGCAGCTCGCCGACACCTTCAACACCATGGTGAAGACGCTGAGTTCCTTCGCCGACCAGGTCACCAAGGTGGCTCGCGAGGTGGGCACGGACGGCATCCTGGGCGGCCAGGCGCACGTGCCGGGCGTGGCGGGCACCTGGAAGGACCTCACCGAGTCGGTGAACCAGATGGCGTCCAACCTGACCGGTCAGGTGCGCAACATCGCCATGGTCACCACGGCCATCGCCAAGGGCGACCTGACCAAGAAGATCGACATCGACGCGCGCGGGGAGATCCTCGAGCTGAAGACGACCATCAACACGATGGTCGACCAGCTGTCCTCCTTCGCCGAGGAGGTCACCCGCGTGGCCCGCGAGGTGGGTACGGAGGGGCAGCTTGGCGGTCAGGCACGCGTGCGTGACGTCGACGGCACCTGGCGGGACCTGACCGAGTCCGTGAACGAGATGGCCGGGAACCTCACCCGGCAGGTGCGTGCCATCGCGCGCGTGGCGACCGCGGTGACGCGCGGCGACCTGAACCTGAAGATCGACGTGGACGCCTCCGGGGAGATCTCCGAGCTTCAGGACTACATCAACAAGATGATCGCCAACCTGCGCGACACCACGATCGCCAACAAGGAACAGGACTGGCTCAAGGGCAATCTGGCCCGTATCTCCGGGCTGATGCAGGGACGCCGCGACCTCCAGGACGTGGCCTCGCTGATCATGAGCGAGCTGACCCCGGTGGTCTCCGCGCAGCACGGGGCGTTCTTCCTCGCCATGCCGCACGTCGACGGCCAGGAGCAGGCCGGCGCCGAGGGTGACCAGTACGAGCTGCGCATGCTCGGGTCGTACGGCTACTCGATGGGCTCCATGCCCACCTCGTTCCGTCCCGGGGAGGCGCTGGTCGGCACGGCCGCCGCGGAGAAGCGCACGATCCTCGTGGAGAACGCGCCGAGCGGGTATCTGAAGATCTCCTCCGGGCTCGGAGAGGCTCCGCCCGCCCAGGTGATCGTCCTGCCGGTGCTGTTCGAGGGGCAGGTGCTCGGCGTCATCGAGCTGGCGTCCTTCACCCCGTTCACGCAGATCCAGAAGGACTTCCTCAACCAGATCGCCGAGATGATCGCGACGAGCGTCAACACCATCTCCGTCAACACCAAGACGGAGGTGCTGCTGAAGCAGTCGCAGGAACTGACCGAGCAACTGCGTGACCGGTCCGAGGAGCTGGAGCAGCGGCAGAAGGCCCTCCAGTCGTCCAACGCCGAACTGGAGGAGAAGGCCGAGCTGCTGGCGCAGCAGAACCGCGACATCGAGGTGAAGAACACCGAGATCGAGGAGGCGCGGCAGGTCCTGGAGGAGCGTGCCGAGCAGCTCGCGGTCTCCATGCGCTACAAGAGCGAGTTCCTGGCCAACATGTCGCACGAGCTGCGTACGCCGCTCAACTCGCTGCTGATCCTGGCCAAGCTGCTCGCGGACAACGCCGACGCGAACCTGTCCCCGAAGCAGGTCGAGTTCGCCGAGACGATCCACGGCGCCGGCTCCGACCTGCTCCAGCTCATCAACGACATCCTCGACCTGTCGAAGGTCGAGGCGGGCAAGATGGACGTCTCCCCGACGCGCATCGCGCTCGTCCAGCTCGTCGACTACGTGGAGGCCACGTTCCGGCCGCTGACCGCGGAGAAGGGCCTCGACCTGTCGGTGCGGGTGTCGCCGGAGCTGCCCGCCACGCTGCACACCGACGAGCAGCGGCTGCTCCAGGTGCTGCGCAACCTGCTGTCCAACGCGGTGAAGTTCACCGACTCGGGAGCGGTCGAGCTGGTCATCCGGCCGGCCCGCGACGAGGTTCCGCAGGCCATCCGGGAGCAGTTGCTGGAGGCCGGTTCGATGAGCGACCCGGACGCGGAGCTGATCGCGTTCTCCGTGAGCGACACCGGGATCGGGATCGCGGCCAGCAAGATGCGGGTGATCTTCGAGGCGTTCAAGCAGGCCGACGGCACCACCAGCCGCAAGTACGGCGGTACGGGCCTGGGACTGTCCATCTCACGGGAGATCGCGCAGCTGCTGGGCGGTGAGATCCACGCGCAGAGCGAGCCGGGCCGTGGGTCGACGTTCACGCTCTACCTGCCGCTGCACCCGAGCGAGCTGCCCGCCCACGGTTACCAGCAGCCCCTTCCGTCGCTGGAGCCCGGCGGGGTGCTCGCGTCTCCGGGCGCCATGGCCGAGCTGCCGGGGACGCGAGCCGAACCGCCGGCCGAGGTGACGTCGTACCACGACTCGCAGAACGGCGCCGCGGCGCTGTTCCGGCGCCGTCGCAAGGCGGTCCCGGAGACCGAAGTGCGGTCCTCGGCGCAGGAGCAGCAGCCGGGCGCCGGGCCGGAGGCGGCGCCGCAGCCGAACCGGGGGATCCGCTTCGGCGGGCAGAAGGTGCTGATCGTCGACGACGACATCCGCAACGTCTTCGCGCTCACCAGCGTCCTGGAGCAGCACGGCCTGTCCGTGCTGTACGCCGAGAACGGACGCGAGGGCATCGAGGTCCTGGAGCAGCACGAGGACGTGGCGGTCGTCCTGATGGACATCATGATGCCCGAGATGGACGGCTACGCGACGACCACGGCGATCCGCCGGATGCCCCAGTTCGCAGGCCTCCCGATCATCGCGCTGACCGCGAAGGCGATGAAGGGCGACCGGGAGAAGGCCATCGAGTCGGGTGCCTCCGACTACGTGACGAAGCCGGTCGACCCCGATCACCTGCTGACGGTGATGCAGCAGTGGATGCGGGAGGAGTAGGTTCGGACGGGCACCGGACGGTACGTCCGGTCGGTCCGCCTGCGGTACGGTCGGGCACGGTGGCCGTGGTACGCCGGGGCGCGGTGTCCGTGGTACGTACGGGCACCGTCCGCGCGGCGCGTGCGGGCGGTGTGCGAACGTGGGGTGCGCGCGAGTGGCGGGAAGCCTCGGTGTCCACACGCGGTTGCTGACCGAGTGTGCCCGAAGCCGTGTAGAAGTACGGGATTCGGGGAACCTTCTGGTCCCCCGCTGCGTTTCTGCTACGTGCACAGTGACATCACGGTGACAGGGTGTGGCGACAGGCGGGGTGCGGCTACGATGACCGGCACAAGGACGGGCGGCGCAAGGGAGTCGTCCCCTGGGGCGGCGCCCGCCGGTGCTGCCCCAAGTCCTGCGGACAGGGGAGGCCCCACGCCGGGGCGAGGAGGGCGGGCCATGGTGCAGAAGGCCAAGATCCTCCTGGTCGATGACCGGCCGGAGAATCTGCTGGCGCTGGAGGCGATCCTCTCGGCGCTCGATCAGACGCTGGTGCGGGCATCGTCCGGGGAGGAAGCGCTCAAAGCACTGCTCACGGACGACTTCGCGGTCATTCTGCTGGACGTCCAGATGCCGGGCATGGACGGTTTCGAGACCGCCGCGCACATCAAGCGACGGGAGCGGACCCGGGACATCCCGATCATCTTCCTCACCGCGATCAACCACGGCCCGCACCACACCTTCCGCGGGTACGCGGCGGGTGCGGTGGACTACATCTCCAAGCCGTTCGACCCGTGGGTGCTGCGCGCGAAGGTCTCCGTCTTCGTCGAGCTCTACATGAAGAACTGCCAGCTGCGCGAGCAGGCGGCGCTGCTGCGGCTCCAGTTGGAGGGCGGTGGCAAGGCCGCGGGCGGTGAGACCAAGGAACCCGCCGGGCTGCTCGCCGAACTGTCGGCACGGCTGGCGGCCGTCGAAGAGCAGGCGGAAGCGCTCTCCAAGCAACTCGGCGACGAGTCGACGGACGCGGCGGCGGTGGCGACGGCGGCCCATCTGGAGCGCAAGCTCACCGGACTGCGGCGGGCACTGGACGCCCTGGAGCCGGGCTCGTCCGGAGGCCAGACCGCGGTCAACTGAGGTCCGTGGGCGGGCCGGGAGGACCGGCGGGCCCGACTGGTGAGGGCATGTCAGCGGCTGTACCGGAGGCGTCAGTTCCGGACTTTCCCGCGGGCGACACGAACGGGTGAAGCGGTGGGCACACGTGTCGACCGCCGTCTCCCCCGGTAACCTCACACCTATGGCCTCACGTCCCTCCGCAGCCAAGAAGCAGCCCGCGAAGAAGGCGGCCGCTCCCGCGAAGGCTCCGGCGAAGAAGGCCGCTGCGAAGAAGGCACCCGCGAAGAAGGCGCCGGCCAAGAAGGCCGCGGCCAAGAAGCCCGCGCCGGGGCCGGCACCCAACCCGACCGGTGGCGTCTACCGGCTCGTACGCGCCCTCTGGCTGGGCATCGCGCACGCCGTCGGCGCCGTCTTCCGCGGTATAGGCGCCGGGGCGAAGAACCTCGACCCGGCGCACCGCAAGGACGGTGTCGCGCTGCTGCTGCTCGGCGTCGCGCTGATCGTCGCGGCGGGTACCTGGGCCGACCTCAAGGGCCCCGTCGGCGACCTCGTCGAGATCCTGGTGACCGGTGCCTTCGGCCGGCTGGACCTGCTGGTGCCGATACTGCTCGGTGCCGTCGCCGTGCGCCTGATCCGGCACCCCGAGAAACCCGAGGCCAACGGCCGGATCGTGATCGGCCTGTCCGCGCTCGTCATCGGCGTCCTCGGCCAGGTGCACATCGCCTGCGGCTCACCGGCCCGCAGCGACGGCATGCACGCCATAAGGGACGCCGGCGGCCTCATCGGCTGGGGCGCGGCGACCCCCCTGTCGTACACGATGACCGACGTCCTGGCGGTGCCGCTGCTGGTGCTGCTCACCGTCTTCGGGCTGCTGGTCGTCACCGCCACGCCGGTCAACGCCATCCCGCAGCGGCTGCGGCTGCTCGGTGTGCGGCTCGGTCTGGTCCGTGACCCGGAGGCGGAGGCCGACGCGTTCGGCGACGACGACGAGCGCTACGAGGAACAGTGGCGCGAGGCGCTGCCCGCGAAGCGCCGCGGACGCGGGGGACCGGCGTCACAGCCGTACGACCCCGACGCGGCCGAGCAGGAGGCGCTCACCCGGCGTCGCGGCAGGCCCCGGCGGTCCACCGCGCCGCGGCCCGAGGCGAACCGGCCGATGGACGCCGTGGACGTCGCCGCCGCGGCCGCCGCCGCGCTCGACGGCGCCGTGCTGCACGGGATGCCGCCCTCGCCGCTGGTCGCCGACCTCACCCAGGGCGTGACCACGGGGGACCGCGAGTCGACGACGCCCACTCCCACGCCCGTGCCGGCCGCGCGCCCGCAACCGGGCAAGCTCAGGCAGGACAAGGCGCACCAGGGCCACCCCGGCGAGGGCACGGCGGTCGTCGCCGATCTCACCAAGACCCCGCTCCCCAAGGAACGGGACCTGCCGCCGCGCGCCGAGCAGCTCCAGCTCTCCGGCGACATCACCTACTCCCTGCCGGCCCTCGACATGCTCACCCGGGGCGGCCCCGGCAAGGCGCGCAGCGCCGCCAACGACGCCATAGTCGCCTCGCTCACGACCGTCTTCACCGAGTTCAAGGTCGACGCCGCCGTCACCGGCTTCACCCGCGGGCCGACGGTCACGCGGTACGAGGTCGAGCTCGGGCCCGCCGTGAAGGTCGAGCGGATCACCGCACTGGCCAAGAACATCGCGTACGCCGTCGCCAGCCCCGACGTGCGGATCATCAGCCCGATCCCCGGCAAGTCCGCGGTCGGCATCGAGATCCCCAACACCGACCGGGAGATGGTCAACCTCGGCGACGTGCTGCGCCTCGCGGAGTCCGCCGAGGACGACGACCCGATGCTGGTCGCCTTCGGCAAGGACGTCGAGGGCGGCTACGTCATGCACTCGCTGGCGAAGATGCCGCACATGCTGGTCGCCGGCGCCACCGGCTCCGGCAAGTCGTCCTGCATCAACTGCCTGATCACCTCGATCATGATGCGGGCGACCCCGGAGGACGTCCGGATGATCCTGGTCGACCCCAAGCGCGTCGAGCTGACCGCGTACGAGGGCATCCCGCACCTGATCACGCCGATCATCACCAACCCGAAGCGGGCCGCGGAGGCCCTCCAGTGGGTCGTACGGGAGATGGACCTCCGCTACGACGACCTCGCCGCCTACGGCTACCGGCACATCGACGACTTCAACCGCGCGGTGCGCGAGGGCAAGGTCAAGCCGCCCGAGGGCAGCGAGCGCGAGCTCCAGCCGTACCCGTACCTGCTGGTGATCGTGGACGAGCTGGCCGACCTGATGATGGTGGCGCCGCGGGACGTCGAGGACGCCATCGTGCGGATCACGCAGCTCGCGCGCGCGGCCGGCATCCACCTGGTGCTCGCCACCCAGCGGCCCTCCGTGGACGTCGTCACCGGCCTGATCAAGGCCAACGTGCCCTCCCGGCTGGCCTTCGCGACGTCCTCCCTGGCGGACTCGCGGGTCATCCTCGACCAGCCCGGTGCCGAGAAGCTGATCGGCAAGGGCGACGGCCTCTTCCTGCCGATGGGCGCGAACAAGCCGACCCGTATGCAGGGCGCGTTCGTGACCGAGGAAGAGGTCGCGGTCGTCGTCCAGCACTGCAAGGACCAGATGGCGCCCGTCTTCCGGGACGACGTCACCGTCGGCACCAAGCAGAAGAAGGAGATCGACGAGGACATCGGCGACGACCTCGACCTGCTGTGCCAGGCGGCGGAACTGGTCGTCTCCACGCAGTTCGGGTCCACCTCCATGCTGCAGCGCAAGCTGCGCGTCGGTTTCGCCAAGGCCGGGCGGCTGATGGACCTGATGGAGTCGCGGAGCATCGTCGGGCCGAGCGAGGGTTCGAAGGCTCGTGACGTTCTTGTGAAGCCTGACGAGCTGGACGGCGTGCTCGCGGTCATCCGGGGGGAGTCTGAGGGGTAGGGAACGGTACGCGCGGGGTTCCCCCGGAGGGAGGGTCACGGCGGCCGGCGGCCGTTCGTGACTGACCCGTTAGGGATCATTGAGCAACCGTTCAGCCATGGCGTACGTCAAGTTGAGGGAAACGACAAACAGGTAATCCACCATCGGGACGCGTGGTCGATCCGATGGCGTACAAAGTACGACCGTCCGGTTGCCCCACCCGTTTGTACCCCCCCTAGACTGAACGTCCAGCGCAGGCGGCCATACGCTCGAAAGGCGCCCCCGTGTCCAACGGCAACTTCCCTGAAGACGAGCGTCCGATCGAAGACGTGTCCCGAGACGTTCCTGAAGACCCTTCCGCGGAGGCCCGCCCCTCCGTGGGCCGTGCGCTGCAGCAGGCGCGGATCGCCGCCGGGCTGACCGTCGACGACATCACCACCGCCACCCGCGTCCGCATCGCCATCGTGCACGCCATCGAGGCGGACGACTTCACGCCCTGCGGCGGTGACGTCTACGCGCGCGGTCACATCAGGACCCTGGCCAAGGCCGTCGGGCTCGACCCGGCCGAACTGGTCGCGCAGTTCGACGCCGAGCGCGGCGGGCGCCCGGCGCCGACCCCCGCCGCACCCCTGTTCGAGGCCGAACGCATCCGTCCGGAGCGGCGCGGACCCAACTGGACGGCCGCCATGGTCGCCGCGATCGTCGCGGTGATCGGCTTCGTCGGCTTCACGTTCGTCAAGGGCGACGACGGCGGCTCCGAGGCGAGCGTCGCCGAGGGTTCCCAGCCGACGGCCGGCGAGTCCGCCTCGCCGAGCGCCGAGCCGAAGAAGCCGGCCGCCCCGAAGCCGGACCCGACCGACAGCGCCATCGCCGCCGCTCCGCAGGACAAGGTGACGGTCAAGGTCAGCGCCGACGACGGCCGCAGCTGGATCTCCGCGAAGGACCACAACGGCCGGCTGCTCTTCGACGGCCTGCTCAAGGAGGGCGACTCCGAGACCTTCCAGGACAACGAGAAGATCGACCTCGTCCTCGGTGACGCCGGCGCCATCCAGCTGTACGTCAACGGCAAGAAGATCGAGGACGACTTCCAGCCGGGCTCCGTGGAACGCCTGACGTACACGAAGGGCGACCCGCAGGTCGGATAGGGGCGCGGAACGCACTGGTGCGGACGGGGTTGTCCAAGATCGGGCAACCCCGTCGACGTGGGCTGTCGGCGGGACGAAGTAGTCTTGAGCCCATGCCTGAAAGCCGTACCGTCGCACTCGTCACCCTTGGCTGCGCCCGTAACGAGGTGGACTCGGAGGAGCTCGCAGGCCGTCTGGAGGCGGACGGCTGGAAGCTCGTCGAGAACGCCGAGGAAGCGGACGTCGCCGTCGTGAACACGTGCGGCTTCGTCGAGGCCGCCAAGAAGGACTCCGTCGACGCCCTCCTGGAGGCCAACGACCTCAAGGGTCACGGCAGAACGCAGGCCGTGGTGGCGGTGGGCTGCATGGCCGAGCGGTACGGCAAGGAGCTCGCCGAGGCCCTTCCCGAAGCCGACGGTGTACTCGGCTTCGACGACTACACCGACATCTCCGACCGCCTGCAGACCATCCTGAACGGCGGCATCCACGCCGCCCACACCCCGCGCGACCGGCGCAAGCTGCTGCCGATCAGCCCCGCCGAGCGCCAGGAGGCCGGTGCCTCCGTCGCCCTGCCGGGACACGGCCCGACCGACCTCCCCGAGGGGGTCGCCCCGGCCTCCGGTCCCCGCGCGCCCCTGCGCCGCCGCCTGGACGGCTCCCCGGTCGCCTCGGTGAAGCTGGCCTCCGGTTGCGACCGGCGCTGCTCCTTCTGCGCCATCCCGTCCTTCCGCGGCTCCTTCATCTCGCGCCGCCCGAGCGACGTGCTGAACGAGACGCGGTGGCTGGCCGAGCAGGGCGTCAAGGAGATCATGCTGGTCTCCGAGAACAACACCTCGTACGGCAAGGACCTGGGCGACATCCGCCTGCTGGAGTCGCTGCTGCCGAACCTCGCCGACGTCGACGGCATCGAGCGCGTGCGCGTCAGCTACCTCCAGCCGGCCGAGATGCGCCCCGGCCTCATCGACGTACTGACCTCCACCCCCAAGGTCGTGCCCTACTTCGACCTGTCCTTCCAGCACTCCGCTCCGAACGTGCTGCGCGCGATGCGCCGCTTCGGCGACACCGACCGATTCCTGGAACTGCTGGACACCATCCGGAGCAAGGCTCCCGAGGCCGGCGTGCGCTCCAACTTCATCGTGGGCTTCCCCGGCGAGACCGCCTCCGACCTCGCCGAGCTGGAGCGGTTCCTGAACCACGCGCGGCTGGACGCCATCGGCGTCTTCGGGTACTCCGACGAGGAGGGCACCGAGGCGGCGACCTACGGCGACAAGCTGGACGAGGACGTCGTCGCCGAGAGGCTGGCACGCGTGTCCCGCCTGGCCGAGGAACTCGTCTCGCAGCGCGCCGAGGAGCGGGTCGGCGCGACCGTGCGCGTGCTCGTCGAGTCCGTGGAGTCCGCCGACGAGGGGGACGGCGTGCGCGGCCGCGCGGAGCACCAGGCACCCGAGACGGACGGCCAGGTGCTGCTCACGAGCGGCGAAGGCCTGAGTGTCGGTCGTATGGTCGAGGCGAAGGTGGTCGGTACGGAGGGTGTCGACCTGGTGGCCGAACCGCTGCCGGGCTCGCCCGAGTGGAGTGAGGAGGCCGGCAGATGACCGGAGTCCCGGCGTCCGCCGCGGGGGGCTCCTCCGGCGCGCGCAGGGCCGGCCCCCGTGGCGCCTCGGGCGCCGCTCAGGAACCGGCGGAGCGTACGACTCCGGGAGGCGCCGTGGAACGGGGTGCGGCGGAACGAGGTGCCACCGAGGGTGGTGCGGCCGGGCGCGGCGGCAAGATCGCGGCCGCCGCGGTCAACCAGGCGAGCGTCTGGAACGTCGCCAACCTGCTGACGATGCTCCGCCTGCTCCTGGTGCCGGCCTTCGTCGCGCTGATGCTCGGCAACGGCGGGTACGACCCGGCCTGGCGGTCGTTCGCCTGGGCGGCCTTCGCCGTAGCCATGATCACCGACCTCTTCGACGGCCACCTGGCACGCACCTACAACCTCGTCACCGACTTCGGGAAGATCGCCGACCCCATCGCCGACAAGGCGATCATGGGGGCGGCGCTCATCTGTCTGTCCGCCCTGGGCGACCTGCCGTGGTGGGTGACGGCCGTCATCCTCGGCCGGGAACTCGGGATCACCGTGCTGCGTTTCGTGGTCATCCGGTACGGCGTCATCCCCGCGAGCCGCGGGGGCAAGCTCAAGACCCTCACCCAGGGCATCGCCGTCGGCATGTACGTCCTGGCACTGACGGGGCCGCTGGCCACCCTGAGGTTCTGGGTGATGGCGGCGGCGGTCGTCCTGACCGTGGTGACGGGACTGGACTACGTGAAGCAGGCCATTGTGCTGCGCCGTCAGGGAATCGCCGAGCGCAGAGCGGCGTTGAAGGAGACGGAAGCTTGAGTTCCACGGCCGCCGACGTGGTGCGACTACTCACGGTCAAGGGTGAGACCCTCGCGGTCGCCGAGTCACTGACCGGTGGAATGGTGGCGGCCGAGATCACGGCGGTCCCTGGAGCGTCCAGGGCCTTCCGGGGGTCCGTGACCGCCTACGCGACGGAGCTGAAGCGGGAACTGCTCGGCGTCGACGCAACGGTGCTCGCGGCGCGTGGAGCGGTGGATCCCCAGGTCGCCGCCCAGATGGCGGCGGGCGTCCGCAAGGCGTTGAGTGCCGACTGGGGCATCGCGACGACGGGCGTCGCCGGCCCGGATCCGCAGGACGGGCAGCCGGTGGGGACGGTCTTCGTGGCCGTCGACGGGCCCTTCGGAACAGACGACGGTTCCGCCTCTGGCGGAAAAGTGGAGGCGCTGCGGTTGAACGGCGACCGCGCGGAAATTCGTATGGAGAGTGTACGGAGCGTACTCGCACTCCTTTTGAGGGAGCTTGCGGGCGAACAGACCGGGAATGAGCGGGCACAGGATACGGAACGGAACGGGGGGTTTTGATGTTTGCAGCCCAGAGTGAACACGACATCGCTCCCCGCACGGCCGCGGCGCGAGGCGGTACGGTGGGGCGTGAAGGATGCGGTTACACGGTCCGAGGAGGGAGCCACCGATGATTCTGCTCCGTCGCCTGCTGGGTGACGTGCTGCGTCGGCAGCGCCAACGCCAGGGCCGTACTCTGCGCGAAGTCTCCTCGTCCGCCCGAGTCTCACTCGGCTATCTCTCCGAGGTGGAGCGGGGGCAGAAGGAGGCTTCCTCCGAGCTGCTCTCCGCCATCTGCGACGCGCTGGACGTACGGATGTCCGAGCTCATGCGGGAAGTGAGCGACGAACTGGCCCTCGCCGAGCTGGCCCAGTCCGCTGCGGCCACGCCCAGCGAGACCGTGCCAGCCCCGGTGCGCCCGATGCTGGGTTCCGTGTCGGTGACCGGTGTGCCACCGGAGCGGGTGACCATCAAGGCGCCCGCCGAGGCAGTGGATGTCGTCGCCGCCTGAGCACTGAGAACGTGTGCGTGTGAGGCCCCGGCCGGGGTCTCTCCGGGAGACCGGAGGGGTGCGGTCGGGGTTTTTGCGTACCAGGGTCCTGGATTCGCGCCCGGTTTGCCGGGTCCCGGTGGTGCGGTCATCGTGGAGGGACATGGCCGGGGGGCCGACCGACGGAGGCGTGGATGTACGTCGTGAAGAGCCCGTTGTCCGACGCGAGCCTGAAGACCGTGTCCGAGGCGTTGCAGGGCGCCCTCGTCGACCTGGTGGACCTGGCCCTGGTGGCGAAGCAGATCCACTGGAACGTGGTGGGTCCGCGGTTCCGCTCCGTACACCTCCAGCTCGACGAACTCGTCGGCACCGCGCGCACGCACTCCGACACCGTGGCGGAGCGCGCCTCGGCGCTCGGTGTGTCCCCGGACGGGCGTGCCGCGACGGTGGCCGTCGGCAGCGGTATCGGCGTGACCCCGGAAGGATGGGTCGACGACACCGCAGCGGTACAGACGATCGTGGACGCGCTGGGCGCGGTGATCGGGCGGATGCGGGAGCGTATCGCGGCGACCGGGGATCCGGATCCGGTGAGCCAGGACATCTTCATCCAGGTCACGGCCGACCTGGAGAAGCAGCACTGGATGTTCCAGGCCGCAAACGGATGACGCGGTTATGACGTCCGCGCGGACTGCTCGCCGGGCGGCCGCGCTGGGGCTGGGTGCGTTGTGGTGGTGGGCCGTGCTGCGTCTGGCGCTCGAGCCCGGCACGGGGGTGCTCGAAGGGGCGGTCGCGGTCGGCGGCTGGGGGCTGAGCGTGCTGCCGGTGCACTGTGTGCCCAGATGCCGGGCCGCGGGGGCGTTGGAGGCGGGGCGGTGGAGACGCGCCCTGCGTGCGTCCGTGGGGGACGCGGCCTCGTCGCGGTCCCGGTCCGAGATGCGGTCCGGCCCGTCCGGTGGGAGTGGGGAGTGAGGGCGGCCGCGCCGACGCGCAGGGCTTCACGAGGGGACGTGACTCGACTGTCAACGTGACTCGACTGTCCGATGGGTTTCGCCGCGGTGCACAAGCACGTCGCGCTACTGGAGCGGGCCGGCCTGGTGGTCGAGCAGCGGGGACGGGAGCAACTCGTGCGTACGCCGCCCGACGCCGTGGGCCGGGCCCGGCAGCACCGGACGACCTGGAGACGGCCTGGCGGGGCCGGGTGGAGCGATGTCCCACCTGCTCGCCCAGGATGCGGAACCCGAAGCACACAGCCCGACGGAAGGACGGATCCGATGAGTGTCACCAGCCTGGACAAGGATCTCGACAGCCTGACCTTCACCCTGGTCGCCGACTTCGCCGCCCCCGTCGAGCGGGTGTGGCGGCTGTGGTCCGACCCGAGGCGACTGGAGCGCTGGTGGGGCCCGCCGACCTATCCGGCGACGGTGGAGGAGTACGCGCTGACCCCCGGCGGCGACGTCACGTACTTCATGACCGGCCCGGAGGGTGACAGGCACCGCGGGTGGTGGCGGATCACCTCGGTCGACGCGCCTACGTCCCTGGAGTTCACCGACGGATTCGCCGACGCGGACGGCGTGCGGAGCGCCGACATGCCGACGATCACGGTCCGGGTGACGCTCACCGAGCGGGACGGCGGCACCCGCATGGAGATGCGCTCGGCCTTCGCCACCGGGGAGCAGATGGACCAGCTCACGAAGATGGGCATGGAGGAGGGACTGCGCGAGGCGGTCGGCCAGATGGACGGCCTGCTCGCCGGCTGAGTCACCCCGTCCCGCGCCGCGGCCCGGTACCGGCCGGGCCGCCCGGGCGCGGTGCGGGACCGGCCTGGCAGGTCGGGCACCAGTACGTGGGGCGCTCTCGGGAGCCGTCGCCCTGGTTCGCCACGCGCACCGGTGTGCCGCAGCGCAGGCAGGGACGGGGCGCTCGGCCGTACACGAACAGGTCCTGGCCCCGCAGGCCCGTCGTACGGCGGACCGGGCGGTCGCGGTTGGCCTCCAGGAGCTTCTTCGCGAGCGCGGGCAGCTTCACGGCGTGTGCGGCCGGCAGGTCGCCTACGGGGAGCCAGGGAGTCACGCCGAGCAGGAAGCAGAGCTCGCACTTGTAGACGTTGCCGATGCCCGCGAGATTGCGCTGGTCGAGCAGGGCCTCACCGAGCCGGCGGGCGGGCTCCGCGCGCAGGTTGGCCAGGGCCTGCTCGGGGTCCCAGTCCGGGCCCAGCAGGTCCGGACCGAGGTGGCCGACGGCGCGCTCCTCGTCGGTGGTGCGGAGCACTTCCAGCACCGGGAGGCGATAGCCGACTGCCGTGCGGTCGGCGGTGCCGAGGATCACCCGGATCTGGTGCGCAGGGCCGCCGCTCCAGCGCTGACCGGCCGCGAACACCTTCCAGGAGCCGTCCATCCGCAGGTGCGAGTGAACGGTCACGCCGCCCTCGACGCGGGTGAGGAGGTGCTTGCCGCGCGGGGTGACGTCCAGGACCGTACGGCCGGTGAGGTCGACCGTGGCGTACCGGGGGACGCGGAAGTCGCTGCGGGTCAGCACCTTGCCCGCGAGGGCGTCGTGCAGCCGGCGCGACGCCTGCCAGACCGTGTCTCCTTCGGGCATGGGTCAAGGGTGACAGGCTCAGGCTCTGATGCGCAGGCCGCGTGGGGTGGCGATGAACCCCGCCTCCTCCAGCAGGGGACCGAAGGGGGACGTCAGAGCCGCCGTGCCGTTGACGCGCTCGACCGTGACCGTGCCGAGCGAACCGGCGAGGGCGGCCGAGGCGAGCGCTTCCGCGGCCGCTCGCAGACGGGCGTCCTCGGTGGGCAGACCGTCCGGCGCGGAGGGCCAGAGCAGGAGCGTCTTGCCGCCGCGCTCCATGTAGAGCGCCGGCTCGCCCTCCACGAGCACCACCAGGGAGCCTGCCTTGCGGCCCGGCTTGTGCGTGGCACCGGCCGGGGGCTCGGGCCAGGGGAGGGCCGCGCCGTACGCGTTCGCCGGGTCGGCGGCGGCCAGGACGACGGCCCGTGGACCGGCGGAGGGCCGGCCGCGGTGGGGGAATCCGGCGTCGTAAGAGTCGCGCGGGTCACCGAAGCCGCCGTGCGTGTAGCCCCCGCGCGGACCGCCGAAGCCGCCCTGCGCGCCGCCCCCGCGCGGACCGCCGGCGCCCGGTTCCGCGTAGTCGTGGCGGGAGACGTACTCGTCCCGGGAGGGCGGAAAGTGCTGGGCGGAGGCGAAGACGTCGTCGGGTCGGTCCGGTGTGCCGGTGTCTCCGCGGCCGCTGGACGCGAAGCCGGCGAAGGGAGAGTCGCCGGAGACCGGATCCCCCGGGCCGTGGGACGCGGCGGGGTCGTCCAGACCGCCGTCGGTGAAGTCCGGCCGCCCGGGCGGAGCCTCGTCACGCTCCCGGGCGTTCGAGACCGCGCGCAACCGGTCCACAGCGCCCTCCATGGCGAACTGTGCGGCGCCCAGTCCTTCCACGACATAGCCGCGCCGGGCCTGACCGCTCTCTTCGAAGGCGGCCAGGACGCGGTACACCGCCGAGAACCCTCCTTCCACACCCTCGGCGGCGACGGCGCCGCGGGTCACCACGCCGTGCCGGTCGAGGAGCGTGCGGGCCAGGGCGTGCGCGCGCACCGTGGTGTCCGCCTCGCTGGCCGGCAGCAGCGACCAGCGACCCGCGACGGTCGGCGGACCGGTACGGGACACGGGGCGGGCGGCGGCCGTCAGGGAGCCGTAACGCCCGCGTGGCACCGCGCGCTTGGCGCGGTGGGCGGTGGAGCCCGCGGTGCGGCCGGAGCCCAGCAGGGAGCGCAGGGGCGCGAGCGTGTCGTTCGTCAGGCGTCCGGACCACGCCAGCTCCCACAGGGCGTCGGCCAGCTGGGGATCGGTGACGTCCGGGTGGGTGGTGGCACGGACCTGGTCGGCGATCTGACGGAAGAACATGCCGTAGCCGCCGGAAAGGGTGTCCAGCACCGACTGGTGGAGGGCGGTCGGCTCCAGGGGGTGCGGGGGAGGCAGGAGCAGCGGGGCCGCGTCCGCCAGGTAGAGGGAGACCCAGCCGTCCTTCCCGGGGAGCGAGCCGGCCCCCGCCCACACCACCTCGCCGGCGGCCGTCAGCTCGTCCAGCATCGCCGGGTGGTAGTTCGCCACCCGGGAGGGCAGGACCAGCTTCTCCAGGGCGGAGGCGGGGACGGAGGCGCCCTGCAGCTGTTCGACGGCGCGGACCAGCCCGTCGATGCCGCGCAGCGCGTGCCCCCTGCCGATGTGCTGCCACTGGGGGAGGAACTGGCCGAGCGCGGCCGGCGGCACCGGCTCCAGCTCGTGCCGCAGCGCGGCCAGGGAGCGGCGGCGCAGCCGGCGCAGGACGGTCGCGTCGCACCACTCCTGGCCGATGCCGGCCGGATGGAACTCGCCCTGCACGACCCGGCCCGCCGCGGCGAGCCGCTGCAGGGCGCCCTCGGTGACCGCGACGCCCAGGCCGAAGCGGGCCGCCGCAGTGACCGACGTGAAGGGGCCGTGGGTGCGGGCGTGGCGGGCGAGGAGGTCGCCGAGGGGGTCCTTGACCGGCTCGGTGAAGGCCTCGGGCACACCCACGGGCAGCGCCGTGCCCAGCGCGTCGCGCAGCCGGCCCGCGTCCTCGATCGCCGCCCAGTGGTCGGCGCCGGCGATACGCACCCTGATCGCGCGGCGGGCGGCGGCCAGCTCCGGGGCCCACTGGGGCTCGGCGCCCCGCTCGGCCAGCTCGGCGTCCGTGAGCGGGCCGAGCTGCCGCAGCCGGTCCGCGACACCCTCCGGGTCCTTGACGCGGCGGTCCTCGGTGAGCCACTGCAGCTCGCGCTCCAGCTCCGTGAGCACCTCGGCGTCGAGCAGCTCGCGCAGCTCCGCCTGGCCCAGCAGTTCGGCCAGCAGCCGCGAGTCCAGGGACAGGGCGGCGGCACGGCGCTCGGCGAGCGGCGAGTCGCCCTCGTAGAGGAACTGGGCGACGTACCCGAAGAGCAGGGAGCGGGCGAACGGGGACGGCTCCGGAGTGGTGACCTCGACCAGGCGCACCGTGCGGGCCTCCAGGTCGCCCATCAGCTCGACCAGGCCGGGCACGTCGAAGACGTCCTGGAGGCACTCGCGGACCGCCTCCAGGACGATCGGGAACGATCCGTACTCGCTCGCCACCTCCAGCAGCTGCGCGGCGCGCTGGCGCTGCTGCCACAGCGGGGTCCGCTTGCCGGGGCTGCGGCGCGGCAGGAGCAGCGCGCGGGCCGCGCACTCGCGGAAGCGGGACGCGAACAGCGCCGAGCCGCCCACCTGGTCGGTGACGACCCGGTCGACCTCGCCCTTGTCGAAGACGACGTCGGCGGCGCCGACGGGCGCCTGCTCGGCGTCGTACTCCAGTCCTGGCTTCGTCGGATCCTGGTCGAGGAGGTCGAGGCCCATCAGGTCCGCGTCGGGCAGGCGCAGCACGATGCCGTCGTCGGCGTGCATGACCTGGGCGTCCATGCCGTACCGCTCGGACAGCCGGGCGCCGAGCGCGAGGGCCCAGGGGGCGTGGACCTGGGCGCCGAAGGGGGAGTGGATGACGACCCGCCAGTCGCCGAGCTCGTCCCGGAAGCGCTCCACGACGATGGTGCGGTCGTCGGGGACGTGGCCGCAGGCCTCGCGCTGTTCCTGGAGGTACGCCAGGACGTTGTCCGCGGCCCAGGCGTCCAGGCCCGCGGTGACCAGTCGCAGCCGGGCGTCCTCCTCGGCGAGGGAACCGACCTCGCGCAGGAAGGCGCCCAGTGCGCGGCCCAGCTCCAGGGGGCGGCCCAACTGGTCGCCCTTCCAGAACGGCAGCCGGCCCGGCACCCCCGGCGCGGGTGAGACCAGGACCCGGTCGCGCGTGATGTCCTCGATCCGCCAGGAACTGGTGCCGAGCGTGAAGACGTCCCCGACGCGCGACTCGTAGACCATCTCCTCGTCGAGCTCGCCGACCCGGCCGCCCCCCTTCTTCGGATCGGCCCCGGCGAGGAAGACCCCGAAGAGCCCGCGGTCGGGGATCGTGCCGCCCGAGGTGACCGCGAGGCGCTGTGCCCCCGGGCGGCCGGTGACCGTACCGGCGACCCGGTCCCACACCACGCGCGGGCGCAGCTCGGCGAAGGCGTCGGACGGATAGCGGCCCGCGAGCATGTCCAGGACGGCGGTGAAGGCGGAGTCCGGCAGTGAGGCGAAGGGGGCGGCGCGGCGGACGGTGGCGAGCAGGTCGTCGACCTGCCAGGTGTCCAGCGCCGTCATCGCCACGAGCTGCTGGGCCAGGACGTCCAGCGGGTTCGCGGGGATCTTGAGGGCCTCGATGGCACCGCTGCGCATCCGCTCGGTGACCACGGCGGCCTGCACCAGGTCGCCGCGGTACTTGGGGAAGACCACGCCCGTGGAGACGGCGCCGACCTGGTGGCCCGCGCGGCCGACGCGCTGGAGGCCGGAGGCGACGGAGGGTGGTGACTCGACCTGGACGACGAGGTCGACGGCGCCCATGTCGATGCCCAGCTCCAGGCTGGAGGTGGCGACCACGGCGGGCAGGCGGCCCGCCTTGAGGTCCTCCTCGACGAGGGATCGCTGCTCCTTGGAGACCGAGCCGTGGTGGGCGCGTGCGATCACGGGCGGGGCACCGTGGGCGGCTCCCGAGCCGCCCATGAGTTCGGCGGGGGAGTGGTGTTCGTCGAGGGGCTCGCCGGTCGCCCGTTCGTACGCGATCTCGTTGAGCCTGTTGCACAGGCGCTCGGCCAGGCGCCGGGAGTTGGCGAAGACGATCGTGGAGCGGTGCGACTGGACGAGGTCGGCGATCCGCTCCTCGACGTGCGGCCAGATCGACGGGCGCTCCGCGCCCTCGTTGCCGTCCGCGGCGGGGGAGCCGCCCAGCTCGCCCAGGTCCTCCACCGGGACGACGACGGACAGGTCGAACTCCTTGCCCGAGTCCGGCTGGACGATCTCCACCTTTCCGCGCGGCGCGAGGAAACGGGCGACCTCGTCCACCGGGCGGACCGTCGCCGAGAGGCCGATACGGCGGGCCGGCTTCGGGAGCAGCTCGTCCAGCCGCTCCAGGGTGAGCGCGAGATGGGCGCCGCGCTTGGTGCCCGCGACCGCGTGCACCTCGTCCAGGATCACCGTCTCGATGCCGGTCAGCGCGTCGCGCGTGGCCGACGTCAGCATCAGGAACAGGGACTCCGGGGTGGTGATCAGGATGTCCGGCGGGCGGGTGGACAGGGCGCGCCGCTCGGCGGCCGGGGTGTCACCGGAGCGGATGCCGACCTTGACCTCGGGCTCGGGCAGGCCGAGGCGTACGGATTCCTGGCGGATGCCGGTCAGCGGGCTGCGGAGGTTGCGCTCGACGTCGACGGCCAGGGCCTTGAGCGGGGAGACGTACAGGACCCGGCAGCGCTTCTTGGGGTCGGCGGGCGGGGGTGTCGAGGCGAGCTGGTCCAGGGCGGCGAGGAAGGCGGCCAGCGTCTTGCCGGAGCCGGTCGGGGCGACCACCAGCACGTCCGAGTCCTCCGAGATGGCCTGCCACGCGCCCGCCTGGGCGGCGGTGGGCGCGGAGAAGGCCCCCGTGAACCAGCCGCGGGTCGCGGGGGAGAAGCCGTCCAGGGCTCGGTGTGCGGAGCTGACCATGGATCCATCCTGCACCCGGGCACTGACAATCGGCCTGAGCTGTGCGAATGCCGGGCGGCGACCCATCGGCGGGACGGAGGGGCGCGCGGCCGGGGTGGAGGGGCGCGCGGCCCGGGGTCGGCTGGGCTGGAGGGGCGCGCGGCCGGGTCGGCTGGGTGGGGGCGGCGATCGCACGGCGGGGCCGGTGGACTGCCTGCCGCCGATCGCCCGACGGCGGTCGGCCGACGGATGTCCGTTGGTGGATGTCCGTTGGTGGTCCGACGACGGTCGCCCGCCCCTGGAGCCGCTCCGGGGCCGGGCACCGGCCGGGAGCCTCTCCGCCCTGGCCGTCCTCCCGGGGCTCGGCCTGCCGCCTGAACTGCCCCCCGACGCCCGTCCTGGTGGCCGCGCTGGCGGCACCGGTCGTTCTGTGGACACAGGGACGCCGCGGGAGCCGTGGTGCCGAGGACTCCGCGCGGTCCGCCCGGCAGGAAGAGCGGTGAATGTCTGGATCGCCATCGGCGTGACCGCGGTCGGCTGCTACGCCGTCAAGCAAGCTCCTCGGGCTGCTGGTGCCCGTGGGGGCTCTGGAGCGGCCCCCTGGTCCAGCGGCTCGCCGCTCTGCTGCCCGTCGCCCTCCTGGCCGCGCTCACCGCCCAGCAGACCTTCGCCGACGGGCAGGCGCTCGTGGCGGACACGCGGGCCGCGGGAGTCGCCGCGGCTGCCGTGGCGCTGGTGCCGCGGGCGCCGTTCGCCGTTCCTGCTCGTCGTCGTGGCGGCCGTGGTGGTGACGGCGGAGGGTGCGGGCCGTGGGCGGGCGAGCCGGGTCAGCCGAGGGAACGACCGTACGCGCGGAGCGTGCGCAGGGCCTCCAACGTCACCCGGGGGCGGGCTTCCAGCGTCGGGGCGGGCGCCCAGTGGCGCCAGCGGACGGGCCAGCCGCCGTCGTCCTCCTGCTCCGCCGCGAGGAAGTCGAGCGAGCGGGCCATCTCGTCGTCCGTGAACCACGCGCGCGCGAGGGAGTGCGGGTTCCTCGCGTAGTCGTGCGGGAAGTGGTGCTCGCCCGGAGCGTAGCCCGGGGAGACCGGGTACGCGCCGAGGTCGTTCGGATCCAGCACCGCGAGGCGCTGCCGGCGCACCAGGCGGCCCAGCCGGTCGGCCGCCGCCTCCGCGCGCGGACGGTCGGGGGCCGCGTCCAGGAAGGCCACGGCGGCCTCGACCTCGTACGGGTGAGAGGTCGCCAGCGACTCGGCCGCCTGCCAGCAAAAGTCCGTGGCCCGGAACAGCCAGGCGTGCCAGACCTCGTTGCGGTGCAGCAGGCCGACCACCGGACCGGTGGCGAGGAGCTCGCCGGGCGGGTCGTCCACGACCGGCACGAAGGGCGCCGCCGGGTATGGCCGCTGGCTGGGATGGATCGCCGGCAGGGCACCGTCCGCAGTGGACACGGAGGTCAGATAGCGGCACAGCCGCTCCACGCGCTGGCCGCCGCAGCTCCCGACGGCGTCCAGGACACGCAGGGCGTGCGCGGTGTGCAGCGGCTGGCTGACCGGGCCGCGCAGGTCGGGCTCCAGCCCGTGACCGTACCCGCCGTCCTCGTTGCGGTAGGCGTCCAGCGCGGTCCCCACCGGACCGGCGTCGCCGCCGCGGAAGTGGTACGCGAAGAGACGCTGCTCCAGGACGCGCGCGGTGAGCCAGACGAAGCGCTCCGCGCGCGCGAGCGGTGAGTGCGCAGGCGGAGTCGGGGGCGTCGGGGCAGTGAAGGAGCTCCGGTCTTCGGCCATGGGTCAGACCGTAGGCCGTAAGGCGGTCCCGGCACGCGGTCCCGGCTCAGGGCCCACTCTCAGGAGCGGGATACTGGAGTCATGCGGTTGACGGTCTTCTGGGAGCGGATGACGGATCACTTCGGTCCGGGGTACGCCGACACCTTCGCACGCGATCACGTGATGGCGGAGCTGGGCGGGCGTACGGTGCACGAGGCGCTGGACGCGGGGTGGGACGCCAAGGACGTGTGGCGGGTGGTCTGCACCGTCATGAACGTGCCGCGGGAACAGCGCTGATCGTTCATGAGCGTGCCGCAGGAAGAGCGCGGGTCGTTCATGAGCGTGCCACCGGAACAGCGCTCACCGGTCGTGAGCGTGCCACAGGAACAACTGATCCGTCACGAAGATCACCGGACGTGACTCCGCTGCCGGTGGCGTGGGCGAGACTTGGTCCGTGGCCCCCACTGACGAGACCGGGCAGGCGACCCGGCACGCATCCCCGACCGGTACTACGCCGCCCACCGGGCCCCCGGCCGGTGGCACCGCCGGGCCGGGTGCACGCATGCCGCGCTGGCTGCCGCGCGCCATGGTGCTGGCCCTCTCGCTCATCGCCGTCTTCCAGCTGGGCAGCTGGGCCTTCCACCAGCTCACCGGCCTGCTGATCAACATCCTCATCGCGTTCTTCCTGGCTCTCGCCATCGAACCCGCGGTGAGCTGGATGGCCGGGCGCGGCATGCGCCGCGGGCTGGCCACCTTCCTCGTCTTCCTCGCCGTGCTGATCGCCTCCGCGGGGTTCGTCACGCTGCTCGGCTCCATGCTCGCGGGCCAGATCGTCAAGATGGTCGAGGACTTCCCGGAGTACCTCGACTCCGTGATCAACTGGGTCAACGGCCACTTCCACACCGAGCTGAGACGGGTGGACATCCAAGAAGGCCTGCTCCGCTCCGACTGGCTGCGCAACTACGTGCAGAACAGCGCCACCGGCGTCCTGGACGTGTCCGCCCAGGTCCTCGGCGGCCTCTTCCAGCTGCTGACGGTCCTGCTGTTCTCGTTCTACTTCGCCGCCGACGGTCCCCGGCTGCGGCGCGCGCTCTGCTCCGTCCTGCCACCCGCCCGGCAGGCCGAGGTCCTGCGCGCGTGGGAGATCGCCGTGGACAAGACCGGCGGCTACCTGTACTCGCGCGGCCTGATGGCGCTGGTCTCCGGCATCGCGCACTACATCCTGCTGGAGGTCCTGGAGGTGCCCTACGCCCCCGCGCTCGCCGTGTGGGTGGGCCTGGTGTCGCAGTTCATCCCCACCATCGGCACCTATCTCGCGGGCGCTCTGCCCATGCTGATCGCCTTCACGGTGAACCCGTGGTACGCGATGTGGGTACTGATCTTCGTGGTGATCTACCAGCAGTTCGAGAACTACGTACTGCAGCCCAAGCTGACGTCCAAGACCGTGGACATCCACCCGGCGGTCGCCTTCGGTTCGGTCGTCGCGGGCGCCGCCCTGCTCGGTGCCGTCGGCGCGCTGATCGCCATCCCGGCGATCGCCACGCTGCAGGCGTTCCTCGGGGCGTACGTCAAGCGTTACGACGTCACGGACGATCCTCGCGTCCACGGGCGGCGCAACCGCCGGCCGGGGTCCGGGGCCCCCACACGCCTGCGGAAACTGTGGGCCCGGCGAGCGGAGCCGGGACGCCCCGGGACGGGAGGGGCCGGAGACGGCGGCGGCCCCTCCTGAGGGGCCCGTACGCCGGGTGCGGGGCTCAGCCCTGCGGTTCCTGCGGCTTGGCGTCGACCTCGCGCAGGTTCCGGTCCTTGAACTCGGTGCGGGTCTCCGTACGGTGGCCGCGGGCGATGTAGTCCCGCACCACCGCCTCGACTGCGTCCTGAGGCGAGCCGATGCCCGCCAGGACCATCACCTCCACCACCAGTTCGGCGTCGAGACTGATGCTGACCTGGGCCACGGTGTCCCCCTCCTCCACGTCGCACGCGCACTCTAGCCACCCGACCGCCGGCCCGGCAGACGTACGCTCGGAAGTGCCGAGTGATGCGCTTGACACCAAAATCGAACATCCATTCTTATGGAGGCTCTGGCGAGGCTCGTGACGGGTGATTCGACTGGGTTTGGGCTGATGAGTGCCCGAGTTATCCACAGGCCGGACCCGCATCAGGGTGGATTGTCAGTGGCAGGCATTAGCGTCTTTGACGTGAAGCGATCGAATCAAGCAAACCGGGTGGAACCCATGGCAGGAACCGACCGCGAGAAGGCCCTGGACGCCGCGCTCGCACAGATTGAACGGCAGTTCGGCAAGGGCGCGGTCATGCGCATGGGCGACCGGTCGAAGGAGCCCATCGAGGTCATCCCGACCGGGTCGACCGCGCTCGACGTGGCCCTCGGCGTCGGCGGCCTGCCGCGTGGCCGGGTCATCGAGGTGTACGGCCCCGAGTCCTCCGGCAAGACGACCCTGACCCTGCACGCGGTGGCGAACGCGCAGAAGGCCGGCGGCCAGGTCGCGTTCGTCGACGCGGAGCACGCCCTCGACCCCGAGTACGCGAAGAAGCTCGGCGTCGACATCGACAACCTGATCCTCTCCCAGCCCGACAACGGTGAGCAGGCCCTGGAGATCGTGGACATGCTGGTCCGCTCCGGCGCCCTCGACCTCATCGTCATCGACTCCGTCGCAGCCCTCGTGCCGCGCGCGGAGATCGAGGGTGAGATGGGCGACAGCCACGTCGGTCTGCAGGCCCGCCTGATGAGCCAGGCCCTGCGGAAGATCACCAGCGCGCTCAACCAGTCCAAGACCACCGCGATCTTCATCAACCAGCTTCGCGAGAAGATCGGTGTGATGTTCGGCTCGCCCGAGACCACGACCGGTGGCCGGGCGCTGAAGTTCTACGCCTCGGTGCGACTCGACATCCGACGCATCGAGACCCTGAAGGACGGCACCGACGCGGTCGGCAACCGCACCCGCGTCAAGGTCGTCAAGAACAAGGTCGCGCCGCCCTTCAAGCAGGCCGAGTTCGACATCCTCTACGGCCAGGGCATCAGCCGCGAGGGCGGCCTGATCGACATGGGCGTGGAGCACGGCTTCGTCCGCAAGGCCGGCGCCTGGTACACGTACGAGGGCGACCAGCTCGGCCAGGGCAAGGAGAACGCGCGCAACTTCCTGAAGGACAACCCCGACCTGGCCAACGAGATCGAGAAGAAGATCAAGGAGAAGCTGGGCGTCGGCGTGCGTCCCGAGGAGCCGGCCACCGAGCCGGGCGCGGACGCCGCCTCCGCCGCCCCGGCCGACGCCGCACCGGCGGTGCCCGCCCCTGCGACGGCCAAGGCCACCAAGTCCAAGGCCGCGGCAGCCAAGAGCTGACCCGTGACACGACGAACCGACTGGGCCGAGTACGCCTACCCGGACAACACCTCGCGGGAGCGCGAGCGGGGGAGACCGGGTGACGAAGGCTCCGCCGGCACGGACGACGGCGCGTACGGGGTGGCGGCGGCCCCGTACGAGACGGGCCTGCTCGCCGTCGCGTACGGAACCGCGGACCCCTTCGCGCCGGACGGCGCCGAGGACCCGTACGACGCGGGTCCGCCCGGTGACGGTGGGGCGCGCCACGGTGACGGCGGGGCGCGTCGAGCGGGTGGACGGGACCGTGGAACGGGCGGCGGGCGGGGACGCCCGCGGCGCGGGCGTGCGGAGTCGTCCGCCGAGGACGGAGGTGCCACTTCCTCGTCGAGGGCCGAGAAGGGGGAGCCTCCGCGGGACCCGGTCGAGCAGGCACGGGCGGTCTGCCTGCGCCTGCTCACCGGGACCCCGCGCACCCGCAAGCAACTCGCCGACGCCCTGCGCAAGCGGGAGATCCCCGACGAGGCCGCCGAGGAGGTGCTGTCCAGGTTCGAAGAGGTCGGTCTGATCAACGACAGCGCCTTCGCGGAGGCCTGGGTGGAGTCCAGGCACCACGGCCGCGGGCTGGCCCGACGAGCCCTCGCCAGGGAGCTGCGGACCAAGGGCGTCGACGCCACGCTCATCGACGAGGCGGTCTCGCAGCTGGACTCCGAGCAGGAGGAGGAGACCGCGCGCGAGCTGGTCGTCCGCAAGCTGCGCGCCACCCGTGGTCTCGACCGTGACAAGAGGCTGCGCCGCCTCGCGGGCATGCTGGCCCGCAAGGGCTACCCCGAGGGCATGGCCCTGCGGGTGGTCCGTCAGGCGTTGGAGGAGGAGGGCGAGGACACCGAGTTCCTCGGCGACGAGGGATTCTGACCCCGGCGCCAGGAAGGGAACGCGCACCGTTACCCTTCGCGCTCCCGGAGGGTGAACACCTTCTGTACGGCCGTACCGCCTGCGCTGCGCCGTCGCGCGGCTGTCCGAGCCGCGGTCACCGCGCGCGTACACCGCCCCTGGGACTCGGGCCGGTGGACGGACCCGCACGGTCCCGGACGGACCCGCACGGGCCTTCCGGAATGTCCGGAAGGGCGGCCCCGCCATGCCTCTGACCGCGCGCAACGAAGGACGACGCACGTGCGCGCCTCGGCGCGTGCGCGGGCCTGTTCCCGAGCGGCTGCGGTCGCTACGCGGCCGACTCCGGGTCCACGGACGACGGTCCGCCCACCCACGGGTTCGTCGGCCGGTCAGCGGGACCCGGCCGCGGCCCCCGCCCCTGCCCCCGCCTCCTTCTCCGTGGCCGTAGTGCCTTGCGTGGCCGCCACCGCCCCGCCCACCGCCACCTCCGCAGCCGCGTACAGGTCGGCCGGGCGCACCCCGTTCAGCGCCGTGACCAGGTGACCGTCGGGCCGTACCAGCAGCACCGTGTGGGCGGCGGCCCCCGGATAGGCCTCGGCGACCAGCAGCTCGGCGTGGTGGGGCAGCGCCGTCACCGCCGCCGCCAGCCGGGGCATGATCCCGGCGGTCACCCAGTGCTTGCGGTCCCAGACACCCGTACCCGGCGCGATCAGCAGCACCAGCAGTGCCCCGCGCCCGAGCCGGTCGCGCAGCCGTACGAACGTGCCGTCCTCCGCCGTGACCCGCACGTCGGTGACGGGCGCCCCGGGCGGTGTGCCGACGGGCACCTCCCCGGCGAGCTGCCCGGGCGCGAGCGGCGAGTCGGCGTACGCCCCGGGCGCACCCAGCGCTCCACGCCCCAGGTGACCGTCCGCGAGCAGCGCGTCGTTGCCGCGGGACGAGCCGGGAACGTAGGAACGCAGGCCCCCGCCGCCCCGCAGCAGCGGCAGTACCTGGTCGGCGGCGCGCAACCGTGCGGCGATCGCCGTGCGCCGCTCCTGCTCGTAGCTGTCGAGCAGGGCCTCGCGCGGCCCGTGATGCCAGGCCAGGGCGAGTTTCCAGGCGAGGTTGTCGGCGTCCAGCAGCCCCTCCTCGAGCCCCTGCGTGCCCAGCGCGCCCAGCAGATGGGCCGCGTCCCCGGCGAGGAGCACGCGGCCCACCCGCCAGCGGCGGGCCAGCCGGTGGTGGACGGTGTGGACTCCGGTGTCGAGGAGTTCGTACGACGGGGTCGACCCGCCGGCCCAGCCGGTGAGGGTCTCGCGGACCCGGTTGACCAGCAGTTCGGGCGTGACCAGGTCCTTGCCGGGGGGCAGCAGCCAGTCCAGGCGCCACACGCCGTCCGGCAGGGGGTGGCCGACGATCTCGCCCGCCGACGGGCCCGACGTACGCCACGGCGGCATCCGGTGGAGCAACGCCTCGTCGGTCCACGGGAGTTCCGTGCGCAGTGCGGCAACGGCGTATCGTTCCACCGCCGTACGGCCGGGGAAGCGGATGTCCTGGAGCTTGCGGACGGTCGAGCGGGGGCCGTCGCAGCCGACCAGGTAACTGCCGCGCCACCAGGTGCCGCTGGGGCCGCGGGTGTGGGCCGTGACGCCGGAGGTCTCCTGTTCGATGCCGTCCAGGCGGCTGCCGGCCGCGATCCTGACGAGCGGCTCGTGGGAGAGCGCCGTGCGCAGGACGCCGGTCAGCTCGTGCTGGGCGATGTGCAGCGGCGCCGGGTCGGTCTCGCCGAAACCGACCTCGCGCGTCACCTGCTTGCGCCGCATCGACCGCCATCCGGCCCAACGGACACCCGGTCCCGTCAGCGGTGTGCCGGTCAGCCGCTCGACGAGGGCGACGGCGTCCTCGCGCAGGACGACGGTGCGTGCCGGACGCGGTTCGTCCTTGCCGGGCCCCTCGTCGAGGACGACACAGGGCACCTCCTGCCGCGCCAGCGCCAGGGCGAGCGTGAGCCCGACGGGCCCCGCTCCGGCGATGATCACCGGATCCACGGTGCGGTGCCCCCTGCCCGTGGCGGTGTCCCGGGGGACGCAGGTGAACAGGACGTTGGAGCAGGGTGCACGGTCACAGAACGTATGCAACCTATTGCCGCCGCCTGCGTCAAGCGACGGAGGCAGTGGCGATCACGCCGCTGCCTCCGTCGATGGTCGTACGAGGTGACCGAGTGTCAGGCGAGGCCCCCGCCGCCACCCGCGACCGCTCCGGCGTTCGGCTGGTTGTCGTCCGCCCCCAGCACCGCACCGGTCGACTTCTTGGCCCGCCGCAGCCGGCGCTCCAGCCAGCTCGCGAAGCTCGTGAGGCCGAAGTTGAGAGCAATGAAGAGGACGGCGATGACGGTGAAGCTGGCGATGACGTTGGCGCCGTAGTAGGCGCTCATCGTGTTGGCGGAGGCGAGCAGCTCGGGGAAGGTGAGGACCGCGCCACCGAGAGCCGTGTCCTTCAGGATCACGACGAGCTGGCTGACGATGGCCGGCAGCATCGCGGTGACCGCCTGCGGCAGCAGGATCAGCCGCATGGACTGGCTCTTGCGCAGACCGATCGCCATCGCACCCTCGGCCTGCCCCTTGGGGAGGGCGAGGATGCCGGCCCGGACGATCTCCGCGAGTACGGCGGCGTTGTACAGGACCAGCCCCGTGACGACCGCGTACAGCGGACGGTCGTCCGAGCTGACACCGGTGTACTCGGCGAACAGCGCGTTGCCGAAGATCATCAGAACCAGCACCGGGATGGACCGGAAGAACTCCACCACGACCGTGACCGGGACCCGCACCCACGCGTGGTCCGACAGCCGGGCGATGCCCAGCACGGCACCGAGCGGCAGAGCGATGACCATCGCGAGAGCCGCGGCCTTCAGGGTGTTCTCCAGGCCCGGCCAGATGTACGTCGACCAGGGCTCACTGCTGGTGAAGAACATCTCCCACTTGGCCCACTCGAGCTGCCCCTTCTCGTCGAGGGCCGCGTACACCCACCACAGGAGGGCCGCGAGGGCGACCAGGAAGACGACCGTGAACAGGACGTTGCGCCGCTTGGCGCGTGGACCCTGTGCGTCGTAGAGAACGGAGCTCATCGCTTCACCGCCACCTTCTTGCCCACCCAGCCGAGAATCAGGCCGGTCGGCAGCGTCAGAACCACGAAGCCGAAGGCGATGATCCCGGAGATCAGCAGCAACTGCGCCTCGTTCTCGATCATGTCCTTCATCAGCGCCGCCGCCTCGGCGACACCGATCGCGGCGGCCACCGTGGTGTTCTTGATGAGCGCGATCAGCACGTTGGCCAAGGGGACGACCGAGGACCGGAACGCCTGCGGGAGCACGACCAGCCGGAGCACCTGGCTGAAGCTCAGGCCGAGGGCTCGGGCCGCCTCCGCCTGGCCGACCGGCACCGTGTTGATGCCGGAGCGCAGTGCCTCGCACACGAAGGACGACGTGTAGAGGACCAGCGATAGGACGGCGAGCCGGAAGTTGATCGTCTCGAAGTCGCCCTCGGCACCCAGGTAGACGCCAAGGGTCTGGTTCAGGCCCAGCGACGAGAACAGAATGATCACCGTCAGCGGGATGTTCCGAACGGTGTTCACGTACGCGGTCCCGAAGCCGCGCATCAACGGCACCGGGCTGACGCGCATGGCGGCCAGCAGGGTGCCCCAGATCAGGGAGCCGACGGCCGACAGCACAGCGAGCTGCACTGTCGTCCAGAAGGCTCCCAGCAGGTCGTAATCCTGAAGAAAGTCGAACACGATCTCCCGCGCTTCCGCGTGTAGGGATGCCCGCCCCGGTGCGCCGCCCCTTCCGGAGGGCGACGCACCCTGTCAGGCCCGGCCTCAGCTCTTGATGTCACCGATCTTCGGCGCGGGCTCGTTCTTGTAGTTGGCCGGACCGAAGTTGTCCTTCACGGCCGTCTCCCAGGCACCGTCGGTGAACATGGCCTCGAGCGCGTCGTTGATCTTGGCCTTGAGGTCGCTGCCCTTCTTGACGCCGATGCCGTAGTTCTCGTTGGTCATCTTGAAGCCGCCCAGCTTGAACTTGCCCTTGAACTGGTCCTGGGAGGCGTAACCGGCGAGGATCGAGTCGTCCGTGGTGAGCGCGTCGATGGCACCGGTCTGCAGGCCGTTCAGGCAGGCGGAGTACGTCGGGTAGTTCTGCAGCTGCGCCTTGGGCGCCAGCTTGTCCTTGACGTTCTGCGCCGACGTCGAGCCGGTGACCGAGCAGAGCTTCGCGTCGTTCAGGTCCTCCGGCGACTTGATCTCGTCGTCGTCGGCGCGGATCAGCACGTCCTGGTGGGCCAGCAGGTAGGGGCCGGCGAAGTCGACCTTCTCCTCGCGCTTGGGAGTGATCGAGTACGTCGCGGCGATGAAGTCGACGTCGCCGCGCTGCAGCATGGTCTCGCGGTCGGCGCTCTTCGACTCCTTCCACTCGATCTGGTCCTCGGTGTAGCCGAGCTTCTTGGCGACGTACGTGGCGACGTCCACGTCGAAGCCCTCGTAACCGTCCGGGGTCTTCTGGCCGAGGCCGGGCTGGTCGAACTTGATACCGATGGTGATCTTCTTGTCGCCGCCACCGGACGAGCCGCTGTCGTCTCCGTCGTCGGAGCCGCACGCGGTGGCGGTCAGGGCGAGGGCGAACACGGCGGCCGAGGCGGCGGTGACCTTGCGGAGCTTCATGGTGAACATCCTTTGGCTGTGATCGAGCTGTGATCGAACTGCGATCGGACGATCAGAGGGATCAAGTGATCGGATGCGGCCGACGGGGGTGGGCCGCCAGGGCGGGCGGCGCAGTACGCCGGGGCCGCGCCGGGAGCGTCAGTGGTGCAGGATCTTCGACAGGAAGTCCTTGGCGCGGTCACTGCGCGGGTTGCTGAAGAACTGGTCCGGCGTGGCCTCTTCGACGATGCGGCCGTCCGCCATGAACACCACGCGGTTGGCCGCCGACCGGGCGAAGCCCATCTCGTGCGTGACCACGATCATGGTCATGCCTTCGCGGGCGAGCTGCTGCATGACCTCCAGCACCTCGTTGATCATCTCGGGGTCGAGAGCCGACGTCGGCTCGTCGAACAGCATGACCTTCGGATCCATGGCCAGCGCCCGCGCGATGGCGACGCGCTGCTGCTGACCGCCGGAGAGCTGCGCGGGGTACTTGTCCGCCTGGGCGCTCACGCCGACGCGGTCGAGCAGGGCGCGGGCCTTCTCCTCGGCCGTCTTGGCGTCGGCCTTGCGGACCTTGATCTGGCCCAGGGTGACGTTCTCGAGCACGGTCTTGTGCGCGAAGAGATTGAAGGACTGGAAAACCATGCCGACGTCGGCCCGAAGCCTGGCGAGCTCCTTGCCCTCCGCGGGCAGCGGCATGCCGTCGATCGCGATCGATCCTGAGTCGATGGTCTCCAGGCGGTTGATGGTGCGGCACAGGGTGGACTTACCGGACCCGGAGGGCCCGATGACCACGACAACCTCGCCGCGGGTGATCGTCAGGTCGATGTCCTGGAGCACGTGCAACGCGCCGAAGTGCTTGTTGACACTCTTCAGGACGACCAGTTCGCCGGTCGCGGCCACATCTTCCTTGGCCACCGATACTTTGGTCATCGCTCTCGGGCTCCGTCCTCCTCGGTTTCGGAGGACAGTAGTAACGCCGAACGACCTGCGTCTCTACATCTGAGGGGAATCTGAGCATCACGATCCGATAGCAATCGGACACGAGTCGTAGCACTTGTGAGCAGGGTGCATATCGGCCGGATAACTTCGAGCGGCCGCAACCGGAACCCTCTTGACGCCGTCCCCCTCCATCGGCGTCACTGCACAAGGCGCACGCGTGCGTGCATGCGTCTTTCTACCCACGTCAGGCGTACGGCCGATGAACCGAAGGAGGCCCGGATGAGACTGCTGCTCGTCGAGGACGACAACCACGTAGCCGCCGCCCTGTCCGCGATCCTCGCGCGGCACGGCTTCGACGTCACCCACGCGCGCAACGGCGAGGAAGCGCTCCAGGCACTCGTCCCCGAAGGCGACTGCTTCGGCGTCGTCCTGCTCGACCTCGGCCTGCCCGACCAGGACGGCTACGAGGTCTGCGGCAAGATCCGCAAGCGTACGAGCACTCCGGTCATCATGGTCACCGCCCGCGCGGACGTCCGCTCCCGCATCCACGGCCTCAACCTCGGCGCCGACGACTACGTGGTCAAGCCGTACGACACCGGCGAACTGCTCGCCCGCATCCACGCCGTCAGCCGGCGCACCGCCCACGAGGACGCCTCCGGGAGCGCCGAGACCGTGGTCCGCCTCGGAGCGGTGCGCATCGAACTGTCGACGCGGCAGGTCAGCGTGGAGGGTTCGGTCGTCCAGCTCACCCGCAAGGAGTTCGACCTGCTCGCCCTGCTCGCGCAGCGCCCCGGAGTGGTCTTCCGCCGGGAGCAGATCATCAGCGAGGTCTGGCGCACCAGCTGGGAGGGGACCGGGCGCACGCTGGAGGTGCACGTCGCCTCCCTGCGCGCCAAGCTGCGCATGCCGGCGCTCATCGAGACCGTCCGCGGCGTCGGCTACCGCCTCGTCGCCCCCACCGGATAGCGGGGCCGGGTGAGCACACGTCTGCTGCCGCTGCTCATCGTCCTGATGGCCGCCGTACTGCTCGCGCTCGGCGTTCCGCTCGGCGTCAGCGTCGCCCGCGCGGAGCAGCAGAAGGTCGTCATCGACCGCATAGACGACACGGCGCGCTTCGCCGCGCTCGCCCAGTTCGTCACCGAGGACGTGCCGGGCGGCTCGCGCCGGACGACCACGGACGAACGCCTGGAGACCCTGCAGACCGAACTCATCAGCTACTACGAGGTCTACGGCATCAAGGCGGGCGTCTTCTACCGCAACCACATCCCGATGGCCAACGCGCCCACGACCTGGTTCCTGCCTCAGGCCGGCGAGGTGCGCGACTCCTTCGACGAGGCGCTGCTCAGCCGCCGCAGCCACGACCCGCAGCAGGTGTGGCCCTGGGAGGACGGCCGGCTCGTCGTCGCCTCGCCGGTCATCCGGGACGGGGACGTGGTCGCGGTCGTCGTCACCGACTCGCCCACCGACTCGATGCGGTCGCGGACCCTGCGCGGCTGGCTGGTCATCGGCGCCGGAGAGATCGCCGCGATGCTGCTCGCCGTCGGCGCCGCGCTCCGGCTGACGGGCTGGGTGCTCAGACCCGTACGCGTCCTGGACGCCACGACCCACGACATCGCCACCGGACGGCTCAAGTCCCGGGTCGCGCCGGCCGGGGGACCGCCGGAGCTCAGACGCCTGGCCCGGTCCTTCAACGAGATGGCGGACCACGTGGAGGACGTGCTGGAGCAACAGCGCGCCTTCGTCGCCGACGCCTCGCACCAGCTGCGCAACCCCCTCGCGGCACTGCTGCTGCGCATCGAACTGCTCGCCCTGGAGCTCCCCGAGGGCAACGAGGAGATCGCCTCCGTCCAGACCGAGGGCAAACGCCTGGCCCGGGTCCTGGACGACCTGCTCGACCTGGCGCTGGCCGAGCACAGCCAGGCCGACCTGAAGGTCACCGACATCGGCGCGCTGGCCGCCGAACGGCTGGCGGCCTGGTCCCCGACGGCCGACGCCAGGGGCGTACGGCTGGTGGGGGACTGCCCGCCGACCACGGGCTGGGCCGACCCCGTGACGCTGTCCAGCGCCCTGGACGCGGTCATCGACAACGCGCTGAAGTTCACGCCGGTCGACGAGACCGTCCGGGTCACGGTGGCGTCCACCGGCAACGCCGCGACCGTCGTCGTCACCGACAACGGCCCCGGGCTGACCGACGAGGAACTCGCGCGCGTGGGTGACCGCTTCTGGCGCAGCGGCCGGCACCAGAACATCAAGGGCTCCGGCCTCGGCCTGTCCATCTGCCGGGCACTGCTCGCGGCGGGCGACGGCTCGATCTCCTTCGGTCACCACGAGCCGCACGGCCTCGAGGTGACGGTCACGGTGCCGAGGTCGGGGCCGGGGTCGGAGCCGGGGCCGGGCGTGCCGAAGGAGCCGGGTGCGCGGAAGGGGCCGGGCATGCGGAAGGGGCCGGAGCAGCCCTACGGCTTCACCGACCGGTAGTAGCGCCGGGCGCCCTCGTGCAGCTCCAGCGGGGCGGTGTAGATCGCGGTACGCAGGTCCACCAGCTGCGCGGAGTGCACGGTCGCCCCGATGCCGTCGCGGCTGTCGAGCACCGTCCTGGTCAGCCACTCGGTGAGCCGCGGATCCATGTCCGCGCGCGTCACCAGCAGGTTGGACACCGCCATCGTGGGCACCACCGCACCGTTCTGCACGGTGGGGTAGGCCGACTCCGGCATGTTGGTGGTGCGGTAGTAGCGGGTCGCGCCGCCGGATTCGTGCAGTTCGGTGACGAGGTCCTCACCGATCGGTACGAACCGGAAGGCGGAGGTCTCCGCGATCTGCCTGAGTCCGTCCGTCGGCACCCCACCCGACCAGAAGAACGCGTCGAGCTCGTCGCCCAGCCGCCCGGGGCCGGTGTCGATCCCGTCCGCCCGGGGCGTGATGTCCTCCTCCGGGTCGATGCCCACGGCCTTCAGCAGCCGGGTGGCGATCAGCCGTACGCCCGAGTTCGGCAGCCCGATGGCCACTCGCTTGCCGCGCAGGTCGGCGACGGACTGGATGTCCGAGTCGCCCGGCACCACGAGCTGTACGTAGTCGTCGTAGAGACGGGTGACACCGCGCAGTTCCTCGGCGCCGGGACGGCCGTCGATCTTGTACGTCTCCACCGCGTCGGCCGCGGCGATCGTGAAGTCGGCCTCGCCGGACGCCACCCGCTCGACGTTCTCCTGCGAGCCCGCGCTGGTCGTCAGCCGCACCTTCAGACCCGGCATGTCCTTGCGCAGCTCGGTGCGCAGCAGCTCGCCGTACTTCTGGTAGACCCCCGCGCGGGTGCCCGTGCTGAAGGTGATCGTGCCGTCCGGCGGCTCCTCGCCCAGCGGCAGCAGCCACCACAGGAGCAGCCCGAGGGCGACGGCACCGGCGACGGCGCCCCGGACGGCCCGGCGCCTGCCGACACGGGAGAGCAGCGAGGACATGGACGCGATCCTGCCAGTCCGCAAACCCACTGACCAGGGCCGAGCTCACACGGCGACCGTTCGGGCGCGCGGGACCGGTTGTCGGTGGCGCTCGCTACAGTCGTCGACATGAGCTCCTCGCCCGCCGGCCTGGTCCGCGCCTTCCACCTCGCCTTCGGGCTGGACGTACGCACCACTCCGACCGAGGTCTCGCCCGGCCTGGCCGCCCACAGAGCCGAGCTGCTCGCCGAGGAGGCCGCGGAGGTCGCCGAGGTGTCGGTGGCCGGCCCGCTCGACCGGCTCGCGCACGAACTGGCCGACGTGGTCTACGTCGCGTACGGCACGGCTCTCGTCCACGGCATCGACCTCGACGCGGTGATCGCCGAGGTCCACCGTTCCAACATGACCAAGCTGGGCCCCGACGGTCGGGCCGGCCGCAGAGCCGACGGCAAGGTCCTCAAGGGCGAGCACTACGAGGCTCCGGACGTCCCGGGCGTACTGCGCCGGCAGGGGTGGGCACCGGGGACGGCTCAGACGCCGGAGACACCTGGCGTCTGACAGGGGCGCGCGGGGCGGTCCGGGGGCCGCGACGTCGTCCCGCGGCCTGCCATGTCGGTACGGCGTCACGTCGTACGGCGGGACAGGGGCGGCGCATCGACGTGGTGGCCGGCCCGCACCGCGCGCCTCCAGGTGCCCGCCGTGTCGACGTCGAAGTGCGACGACCCCGGCACCTGATGTACCGGGGTCGTGCGGGGTCCGGCGCCTGGGCACCGGGGTCGTGTCGGGTCCGCGGCGCCGAACGCCGGGCCGTGGCGGGGTCAGTCGCCCACCGACGCCTCCGCCCCCGCCGTGCGAGGCGCCCCGCCGGTCCCACCGACTCCGTCGGCAGGGCCGGCGGGGCGGTCGGGATTGTCGCGGCGGCGGAAGAGACGGCTCGCCAGTGGCTCGGTGAAGCGGGCGGTGAGGGGGCCGAGGATGACCAGGATGAGGACGTAGGCCGTGGCCAGCGGTCCCAGGGACGGTTCGATGCCGGCCGAGACAGCGAGGCCCGCGATGACGATCGAGAACTCGCCGCGGGCCACCAACGCACCGCCCGTGCGCCAGCGGCCCTTGACGGAGATCCCCGCCCGCCGCGCCGCCCAGTACCCGGTGGCGATCTTCGTCACGGCGGTGAGCAGCGCCAGCGCGAGCGCGGGCAGCAGGACCGGGGGAATGCTGGCCGGATCGGTGTGCAGTCCGAAGAAGACGAAGAAGACCGCGGCGAACAGGTCCCGCAGCGGGCTCAGCAACGTGTGCGCGCCCTCCGCGACCTCCCCGGACAGCGCGATTCCCACGAGGAACGCACCCACCGCGGCCGACACCTGGAGCTGCTGCGCGACACCGGCGACCAGGATCGTCAGACCCAGCACCACCAGCAGCAGTTTCTCCGGGTCGTCACTGGAGACGAACCTCGAGATCAGGCGGCCGTAGCGCACCGCCACGAACAGCACCAGACCCGCCGCGGCCAGCGCGACCGCCAGCGTGATGCTCCCGGTCATCAGCCCGGCACCGGCGACCAGGGCCGTGACGATCGGCAGGTACACCGCCATCGCCAGGTCTTCCAGGACCAGCACACTCAGGATCACCGGGGTCTCCCGGTTGCCGACGCGGCCGAGATCGCCGAGCACCTTGGCGATGACACCGGACGACGAGATCCACGTCACCCCGGCCAGTACGACGGCGGCCACCGGGCCCCAGCCCAGCAGCAGTGCGGCCACCGCGCCCGGCACCGCGTTGAACGCGCAGTCGACGAGGCCGGCCGGATAGTGGGACTTGAGGTTGGTGACCAGGTCACCGGCCGTGTACTCGAGGCCCAGCATCAGCAGCAGGAGGATGACGCCGATCTCGGCGCCGATGGCGACGAACTCCTCGCTCGCGCCCAGCGGCAGCAGCCCGC
This sequence comes from Streptomyces sp. NPDC037271, assembly GCF_055603605.1. NCBI lineage: Bacteria > Bacillati > Actinomycetota > Actinomycetes > Kitasatosporales > Streptomycetaceae > Streptomyces > Streptomyces sp. NPDC037271. Next base: position 366,757 of record NZ_JBVJVN010000005.1, on the reverse strand, counting down.
CCTCGCCGAACGCCAGACCGGCCAGCAGATACAGCGGGATCGGGGAAAGACGGTACCGGCCGGCGAACCGGCCGAGCAGCCCGAGCCCCAGGATGATGGAGCCGAACTCGATCAGCAGAACCGCGGAGTGCACCGGCTCACTCCTGCCCGAGTATCGTCGCGGCCGCGTCGACGCCCTCGCGGGTGCCGATGACGATCAGTGTGTCACCACCCACCAGACGGAAGTCCGGCGCCGGCGACGGGATGGCCTCGGCCCGCCGCAGCACCGCGACGATCGACGCGCCGGTCTCGGTCCGCATGCACGTCTCGCCCAGCAGCCGGCCGTTCCAGCGGGATGTGGCGGCCACCTCGATACGCTCGGCGACCAGCCCCAGATCCGTGGTGTAGAGCAGGTTCGCGCTGTGGTGGGACGGCTTCAGCGCGTCGATCAGCGCGCCTGCCTCCGATGCGGCCAGGCGGAGCGAGTGCGCGCAGGAATCGGGGTCGTCGGCCCGGTACACGTTCACCGTCCGGGCGCCGTCGCGGTGTGCCACCACCGACAGATGGCGGTGTTCGCGGGTCACCAGGTCGTACTGGACCCCGATACCCGGCAGCGGCGTCGCCCTCAGGCGTGGAGCTGACACGAGCTTTCCCCTCATTCGTCCTGCATCTCTTGCTTCGCTTCGTGCACGTACGTGACGTGCTCGCGACCTCGCCATGCTGTCATCCACACGTACCGTGGCGATATGGGTGTCGTGACGGATATACGCGGCCGGGTTCGAGCGGCGAAGGTGGTTGCGGCGGTGTCGTGCACGAAGGCCGGGAGGAGCGGGAAGAGGACCGTGTCGCTGTTCTGGCGGATCTTCCTGCTCAACGCCGCGGGCCTGGTCGTCGCCACCGCACTGCTGCTGGGACCGGTCACCGTGTCGACGCCCGTTCTGGCCGGCGAGGCGCTGGTACTGCTGGCCGGCCTCGCGGCGCTGCTGGCCGGCAACGCGGTCGTCCTGCGCATAGGACTCACGCCGCTGCACCGGCTCGGCCGGGCCATGGCCACCGCCGACCTGCTGGTGCCCGGGGCCCGCCCCGCGGTCGCCGGGCCCGCCGAGGCGGCCCAGCTGATCGCGACGTACAACACGATGCTGGACCGGCTCCAGGCAGAGCGTGCCGCGGGCGCCGGCCGCGCGCTGCAGGCCCAGGAACGCGAACGCCACCGCATCGCCCGTGAACTCCACGACGAGGTGGGCCAGACCCTCACCGCCGTCCTCCTCCAGCTCAAGCGCGTCGCCGACCGGGTGCCCGGGGAACTGCGCGAGGAGGTGTCCCTGGCGCAGGAGGCCACCCGGGCCGGTCTCGACGAGATCCGCCGCATCGCCCGCCGCCTGCGTCCCGGCGTCCTGGAGGAGCTCGGCCTCGCCAGTGCCCTGCGCTCGCTCGCCACCGAGTTCACCCACCATGGGCTGACCGTCCACCACCATGTCCCCGGCGACCTGCCCCCGCTCGGCCCGGAGGCGGAACTCGTGATCTACCGGGTCGCCCAGGAGGGCCTGACCAACACCGCCCGCCACGCCGCCGGCGACCGCGCGGAGCTCAGCCTCCGCCCACTGCCCGGCGGCGTCGAACTGCTCGTACGCGACAACGGCACCGGCCTCGGAGAGGCCCCCGAGGGCGCCGGTATCCGCGGGATGCGCGAACGGGCCCTGCTGATAGGAGCCGAAATCCACTTCGAACCCGCCCCCGGACGGGGCACCGACGTACGCCTGCGTGTCCCGGTCCCGCGGGGAGACCGAACCGGAAACCGAGCCGAGGGCGCGTTCGGGGAGCCGGCCGGAAACCGAGCCCGCGGCGGAAACGGGGAATCAACCGGAAACCGAGCCCGCGGCGGAGTCGGAAGGCCGGCCGGAAATCCAGCCGGGGACGAGGCGGGGGCGCAGTCCGTGGCTCGGGCCGGGGACGGGGTCGGTACCGAGTCCGTGGTCCGGGCCGGGGACGGGGTCGGTACCCCGTCCGTGGACCGAGCCGGGGACGCGGTCGGTACCGGGTCCGTGGACCGAACCAGGGACGCGGTCGGGGACCGGTCCCCAGACCGAACCGGAGACCGTCCCTGATGTCCGCCCGGCCCCCGATCCGCGTCCTGCTCGCCGACGACCACACCCTCGTGCGCCGCGGAGTGCGCCTCATCCTGGACGGCGAACCGGACCTGACCGTCGTCGCCGAGGCCGGGGACGGCGCCGAGGCCGTCGCGGCGGCGCGGGCCACCGAGGTCGACCTCGCCGTCCTGGACGTCGCCATGCCCCGCATGACCGGCCTCCAGGCGGCCCGCGAACTCTCCCGCCGCCTGCCCGGGCTGCGCATCCTCATCCTGACCATGTACGACAACGAGCAGTACTTCTTCGAGGCCCTCAAGGCCGGTGCCTGCGGCTACGTCCTCAAATCCGTCGCCGACCGCGACCTGGTCGAGGCGTGCAGGGCGGCGGTACGCGACGAGCCGTTCATCTACCCGGGCGCCGAGCGGGCCCTGGTCCGCTCCTACCTGGACCGCCTGCACAGTGGCGACGGCCTGCCCGAGCGGCCCATCACCGAACGCGAGGAGGAGATCCTCAAGCTCGTCGCCGAGGGCCACACCTCGAAGGAGATCGGTGAGCTGCTGTTCATCAGCGCCAAGACCGTCGAACGGCACCGCGCCAACCTTCTCCAGAAGCTCGGCGTCCGCGACCGCCTGGAACTCACCCGGTACGCGATTCGCGCGGGCCTCATAGAGCCCTGACCACCGGGGATGACCGTCAGCTCCGACCAGCCCCGACCGGCCTCGGTCCCGGTTGTCCACAGGCGGCCGGGGCCATCGCCGCCGACCGCCTACCCTTATGGCCATGAGCAGCATCGACCGGAGCCAGTCAGTGGGCGGCACACGCACCTATGAAGTACGCACCTACGGGTGCCAGATGAACGTCCACGACTCCGAGCGATTGTCCGGTCTGCTGGAGGACGCGGGCTACATCCGCGCCCCCGAGGGGGCCGACGGCGACGCGGACGTCGTCGTCTTCAACACCTGCGCCGTGCGGGAGAACGCCGACAACAAGCTGTACGGCAATCTCGGCCGCCTCGCCCCGAGGAAGGCGAGCCGGCCCGGCATGCAGATCGCGGTCGGCGGCTGCCTGGCGCAGAAGGACCGCGACACCATCGTGAAGCGGGCGCCCTGGGTGGACGTCGTCTTCGGCACGCACAACATCGGCAAGCTGCCCGTCCTGCTGGAGCGCGCCCGCGTGCAGGAGGAGGCGCAGGTCGAGATCGCCGAGTCCCTGGAGGCGTTCCCGTCCACGCTGCCGACCCGGCGCGAGAGCGCCTACGCGGCCTGGGTCTCCATCTCCGTCGGCTGCAACAACACCTGCACCTTCTGCATCGTCCCCGCGCTGCGCGGCAAGGAGAAGGACCGCCGGCCCGGCGACATCCTCGCCGAGGTCGAGGCCCTGGTCGCCGAGGGTGTCTCCGAGATCACCCTCCTCGGGCAGAACGTCAACGCCTACGGCTCCGACATCGGTGACCGCGAGGCCTTCAGCAAGCTGCTGCGCGCCTGCGGCACCATCGACGGCCTGGAGCGCGTCCGCTTCACCTCCCCGCACCCGCGCGACTTCACCGACGACGTCATCGCCGCCATGGCCGAGACGCCCAACGCGATGCCGCAGCTGCACATGCCGCTCCAGTCCGGCTCCGACCCGGTGCTGAAGGCGATGCGCCGCTCCTACCGGCAGGAGCGCTACCTGGGGATCATCGAGAAGGTGCGCGCCGCCATCCCGCACGCTGCGATCACCACCGACATCATCGTGGGCTTCCCCGGCGAGACCGAGGAGGACTTCGAGCAGACCCTGCACGTGGTGCGCGAGGCCCGCTTCGCCCAGGCCTTCACGTTCCAGTACTCCAAGCGGCCCGGAACGCCGGCCGCCGAGATGGACGGCCAGATCCCCAAGGCGGTCGTCCAGGAGCGCTACGAGCGTCTCGTCGCCCTTCAGGAGGAGATCTCCTGGGAGGAGAACAAGAAGCAGGTCGGCCGCACCCTGGAGCTGATGGTCGCCGAGGGCGAGGGCCGCAAGGACGGTGCCACCCACCGCCTCTCCGGCCGCGCCCCCGACAACCGCCTGGTGCACTTCACCAAGCCCGCCCAGGAGGTCCGGCCGGGCGACGTGGTGACGGTGGAGATCAGCTACGCCGCTCCGCACCACCTCCTCGCCGAGGGCGAGGTGCTCGGTGTGCGCCGCACGCGCGCGGGCGACGCCTGGCAGAAGCGCAACGAGGCCGAGCGGGCCAAGCCCGTCGGTGTGATGCTGGGCCTGCCGAAGATCGGCGTTCCCGAGCCCCAGCCCGCCGTGGCGAGCGGCTGCGGCTGCGACTGACCGCAGGCCGGGCGGCCGCGGAGGGCGGTGCGGGGTTACGCTGCCGATCATGCTTGTCGCCGCCGCTGTCTGCCCCTGTCCGCCGCTCCTCGTGCCGGAGGTCGCCGCGGGTGCCGCACCCGAAATGGACGCCGTGCGTGCCGCGTGCACGGACGCGCTGGGCGTGCTCGCCGCCGCCCGGCCCGACCGGCTCGTGGTCGTCGGCCCCGGGAGCGGTGCCGACGCCGGGCCCGAGGCCTACCCGCAGGGCGCGTGGGGCTCCTTCCGCGGCTTCGGCGTGGATCTGGCGGTGAGCCTGGGCCCGGACCGCGCGCAGGGGGAGCAGACCGGGCCGCAGCTGCCGTACGGGCTGGCCGTGGGCGCCTGGCTGCTCGGACACACCGGGTGGGCCGACGCCCCCGTCGAGGGCATCGGCGTGGGGGAGGCCCTCCCCGCCGGGCGCTGCGCCGCCGTAGGAGGGGACGTCGCCGCTCGGGCCGGGCGGGTGGCCCTGCTGGTGCTGGGCGACGCCAGCGCGTGCCGCACGCTCAAGGCCCCCGGATACCTCGATGAGCGGGCGGCGCCCTTCGACGCGGAGGTGGGGCGTGCGCTGGGAGCGGCGGACGTGGCCGCTCTCGCGGCGCTGGACGTCGCACTGGCCCGCGAGCTCAAGGTGTCCGGCCGGGCGCCCTGGCAGGTGCTGGCGGGCGCGGCCGAGGGCACGGACCTCGCCGGCGCGCTGCTGTACGAGGACGCGCCGTACGGGGTGGGGTACGTCACGGCCACCTGGTCGTAGCCGGCGCGGCCACCGGCCGTCGGCACGCCGGGCAGCGGTCGTCGGCACGCCGGGCAGCGGTCGTCGGCACGCCGGGCAGCGGTCGTCGGCAGGCCGGGCAGCGGCCGTCGGCAAGGCGTCGAAGGGTATCGGCGGGGCGGCCGTGGGACGCCGTTCCCGCGCGAGCCGGCGGACGGCCCGGAGCTGAGCCGCTCGTGACCGTCCGCCGATGTGCCGGTGACCCGCCGGCGCCCCGGGGTGCGCGGGTCAGGAAGCCGGAGGCGGCCCGGCCGGCGGGCTGGTGCCCGGTGTGCCGCCGCTTCCGTCCGTGCCGCCGGCGTCCTTGTGGGCGAGGCGGTCCATGGCGCCCTTGGCCTTGCCCGTACCCGTCTGGATCCGGTCGCTGTACTTGCCCTTGGTCCTCTCGTCGACGGTCCTCGCCACCTTGTCGAGACCGCGGTCGATCTTGTCCCCGTGCTGCTGCGCGAGGTCGGAGACCTTGCCCTTCGCCGGTCCCAGCTTGGCCTTCAAGTTGTCCAGGAGACCCATGGTTCGCCTTCCCTCACGGGACAGTCAGGTGCGGGCGCCCTTGTCGGCCTCGTTGTCGACGGCCTCCCCGGCGGACTGCTGCTTGGGGATGCCGACACTCTCCGCGTCGGCGGAGTCGGCGGCGTCGGTGGACTCGTCGGCCTCCGCGGGCTGAGCGGTGTTCCGGGGGCCGGCGTCGGCTGCGGACGTGGCTTCCGCCGCGTTCTCCTCCGCCGCGCGCTCGGGCTCCGGGGTGACGGCGGCCGGCGTGTCGGCGGCCGTAGCCTCCTCCGTGGTCTTCGACCTCCGAAAAAGCCGTGCAAAAACGCCCATATCAACAACTCCATAGGTTACTCGTGCGGGCGAAATCCCGCGGCTTCCGGTGCGTCCGTTTGCGTGGCCGGGGCCATGGCCCCGGTGGTCCGGGGCGCGGGAACCTCGCAACGGGCAACGATCCCGGCTCCGCGCCGTCACGTAACTCGTTCGAGGGCCGGGTGAGAGGTTTGCGAGACTGGTGCGGTGAGCAGCGCACCCCCCGCCCCCCGCGTCATCGCCGTAGTCGGACCCACCGCGGCCGGAAAGTCCGATCTGGGCGTCTTCCTGGCCCAGCGGCTCGGCGGTGAGGTCGTCAACGCCGACTCCATGCAGCTCTACCGTGGGATGGACATCGGTACCGCCAAGCTGACGCCCGAGGAGCGCGGTGGCGTCCCGCACCATCTTCTCGACATCTGGGACGTGACGGTCACGGCGTCCGTCGCCGAGTACCAGCGGCTGGCGCGGGAGCGCATCGACGCGCTGCTCGCCGAGGGCCGCTGGCCGATCCTCGTCGGCGGCTCCGGCCTCTACGTCCGCGGCGCCGTCGACAACCTGGAGTTCCCCGGCACCGACCCCGAGGTCAGGGCCCGGCTGGAGCAGGAGCTGGAACTGCGGGGCCCGGGAGCGCTGCACACTCGCCTGGCCGCCGCCGACCCGGAAGCCGGGCAGGCCATCCTGCCCAGCAACGGGCGCCGGATCGTGCGCGCCCTGGAGGTGATCGAGATCACCGGCAGGCCCTTCACCGCCAACCTTCCCGGCCACGACTCCGTCTACGACACCGTGCAGATCGGCGTCGACGTGGCACGCCCCGAGCTGGACGAGCGCATCGCCCGCCGGGTCGACCTGATGTGGGAGGCGGGTCTGGTCGACGAGGTGCGCTCCCTCGAGGCGCAGGGGTTGCGCGAGGGGCGTACGGCGTCGCGCGCGCTCGGCTACCAGCAGGTACTCGCGGCCCTCGCCGGCGAATGCACGCTCGACGAGGCGCGGGCCGAGACCGTCCGTGCCACCAAACGCTTCGCGCGCCGTCAGGATTCGTGGTTCAGGCGCGATCCGCGGGTGCACTGGTTGAGTGGGGCTGTGGCGGATCGCACGGAACTTCCGCGGCACGCCCTGTCGTTGGTCGAACGACCGGTTACAGCCTGATCACGTGATGGCATCGGGACGCCCCGGCCGTCATCCGGTCCTTCGGCGGCGTGCCATCATCGAGCTTCGATCGACCTAGTGAGTCCTAGTTGGGAGGGCGCGTGGCGATGGAGGCCGGCCCTCACAACACCGCACCGAGCACCGAGCACGGCACCGCCGACCACGGCGGGCCGGAGCCGGACGGAGGCGCTCTGAGCCCCGACGGGCCCGACGAGACGCAGGAGCGCGTGGCCACCGACGGCCCCGAGCCCGACGAGATGTACGGGGACGAGGTCGAGGTCGAACTGCGTCCGCAGCGACGACTGCGGATCTGGCAGCTCGCACCCATCGTGTGCCTGGCCGCGGTCGGCTCCCTGATGTTCGCCTTCCCGCTCGCCTTCGACTTCGGCGACAGCGGCGCCGTGATCGCGATGCTGGGGCTGCTGATCTGCTCCTGCGCGGCCGGCTGGGGCATGATGGCCGCGCGCAGGGTCGGCTACACCTGGCCGGGCCTGCCGCAGCGCGCCTCGGGGCGCCGTGCCGACTGGCGGATGATCCTCGCGTACGCCCTGGCGGTCGCCGCCGTCGTCGTCCTGGCCGTGTGGCGGGTGGCCCGGCTGCGCAGCTGACGCGCGCCCGCCGCCGCGGGCCGGCGGCTCATGCGCGCGTCTGCCGCCGCGGTCCGGCAGCCCGCGCGTACGCGACAGCGTCCCGCTCCGCTCCGTCCGCTCCAGGTGGGGCACGGCGGCCCGCACGCGCCCGCGACAGCAGCGCACCGGCATGGACGACGGCCCCTCCTGGCAGCCCGGCGCGCCCGCACACGGGCCGCGCCCCCTGTCCGCGCGCGCCCCGCTCCGCGTCGTCCGCCGGAGCCACGCCGTACGATCGAGGAATGAGCACGCGGATCGCCTTCCTCAAGGGTCACGGTACCGAGAACGACTTCGTGATCGTTCCGGATCCGGAGAACGCCATCGACCTGCCCCCCGCTGCCGCCGCCGCCCTCTGCGACCGCCGGGCGGGCATCGGTGGCGACGGGCTGCTGCACGTGGTGCGGTCCGCGGCGCACCCCGAGGCCAGGGGCATGGCGGCCGAGGCGGAGTGGTTCATGGACTACCGCAACGGCGACGGTTCCGTCGCCGAGATGTGCGGTAACGGCGTGCGGGTCTTCGCGCGCTACCTCCAGCACGCCGGGTACGCCACCGAGGGCGACCTCGCCGTCGCCACGCGCGGGGGCGTGAAGACCGTGCACATCGCCAAGACCGCGTCCGACGGCGGCTCCGCCGCGGGGGACATCACCGTCGGCATGGGCCGTGCGCTCCTCCCCGACGGCGACGTCGTGGTGAGCGTCGACGGGCGCAGCTGGCCCGCGCGGAACGTGAACATGGGCAACCCGCACGCGGTCGCCTTCGTCGCCGACCTCGCCCACGCGGGAGACCTGTACTCCCCGCCGCCCTACGAGCCCGCCACCGCCTACCCGGACGGCGTCAACGTCGAGTTCGTGGTCGACCGCGGCCCCCGCCACGTCGCGATGCGCGTGCACGAGCGCGGCTCCGGCGAGACCCGCTCCTGCGGCACGGGCGCGTGCGCCGTCGCCGTCGCCACCGCCCGCAGGGACGGCGCCGACCCGGCGGTCACCGGCACGCCTGTGACGTACACCGTCGACGTGCCCGGCGGCACCCTGGTGATCACCGAGCGCCCCGACGGCGGAATCGAGATGACGGGCCCCGCGGTGATCGTCGCCGAGGGCGAGTTCGACTCCGGATGGCTGGAAGGGGTACTCGCCTGAACCACAGGCCCGGCCCACGGCACTCGGCCCAGGGCATCAGGCCATGACACTCAGTGCGAAAACGTAAATCCTCGGACCATCGCTCGAATGGGTGATCCGTTTCACGCTCGGCGAGAGGCGGTCGGCCGCACGTGATCGGCTCGATAGCATCAAGCACCGGCCCGGACGGGGGACCGACACCATCCCCTGAGCCGTGTCCGCCCTGGGATACCCCGTCCGCCGGTCCGTGCAGCCGGAGGTGCCCATGAATGCGGAGGCCGTGAATCCAGCGAGCCCAGGCCCTGTGACGCCCACAGCCACCGGCGCCGTCGTGCCGACGTCGCCGCGCCGGAAGGCCCGCCCCCGGATCGACCTGCGCCGCCTGGGCCGCGCCGCACTGCTCGGCTCCGCCGCCCGCGGCCGGCTGCCCGACGCCATCGGCCACGTCGCCGAGGCGCACCGCGCCCACCATCCCGACGCCGACCTCGACCCGCTGCGCCGCGCCTACGTGCTGGCCGAGTCGTCGCACCGCGGCCAGATGCGCAAGAGCGGCGAGCCGTACATCACCCACCCCCTCGCCGTGACCCTGATCCTCGCCGAACTGGGCGCGGAGACCACCACGCTGACCGCCTCCCTCCTCCACGACACCGTCGAGGACACCGACGTCACCCTCGACCAGGTCGGCGAGCAGTTCGGCGCCGAGGTCCGCTACCTCGTCGACGGCGTCACCAAGCTGGAGAAGGTCGACTACGGCGCCGCCGCCGAGCCCGAGACCTTCCGCAAGATGCTCCTCGCCACCGGCAACGACGTCCGCGTGATGTCGATCAAACTGGCCGACCGGCTGCACAACATGCGCACCCTCGGCGTCATGCGCCGCGAGAAACAGGAGCGCATCGCCAAGGTGACCCGGGACGTGCTCATCCCGCTCGCCGAACGGCTCGGCGTGCAGGCACTCAAGTCCGAGCTGGAGGACCTCGTCTTCGCGGTCATGCACCCCGAGGAGTACGAGCGCACGCGGAAGCTGGTCGACGAGAACGCCGCCCGCGCGGACGATCCGCTCGCCGCGGTCGCCGACGAGGTACGCGGCGTGCTGCGCGAGGCCGACATCCCCGCAGAAGTCCTCATCCGGCCCCGCCACTTCGTCTCCGTGCACCGTGTCTCCCGTAAACGCGGACCGCTCGGCGGCGCGGACTTCGGCCGCCTCCTGGTGCTCGTACAGGAGGACGCCGACTGCTACGCCGTCCTGGGTGAGCTGCACACCTGCATGACGCCCGTCGTCTCGGAGTTCAAGGACTTCATCGCCGTACCCAAGTTCAACCTGTACCAGTCGCTGCACACCGCCGTGGCCCGCGCGAAGGACGGCCAGGTCGTCGAGGTCCTCATCCGGACCCACCAGATGCACAAGGTCGCCGAGGCCGGAGTCGTCGCGCTCGGCAATCCCTACGCACCCCCGTCGGAGGAGCAGACCGCGGGCGACGGCGAGCGCGCCGACCCGACGCGGCCCGGCTGGCTCTCCCGGCTGCTCGACTGGCAGCGGGGCGCCCCCGACCCCGATACCTTCTGGTCCACCCTTCGCGAGGACCTCGCCCAGGACCGGGAGATCACCGTCTTCCGGCCCGACGGCGGCGCCCTCGGCCTGCCCGAGGGCGCGACCTGCGTGGACGCCGCGTACGCCCAGTACGGCGAGGACGCGCACGCGACCCTGGGAGCCCGGGTCAACGGCCGCCTGGCGACCATGAGCACGGTGCTGAAGGACGGCGACACCGTGCACCTGCTGATGGGGCAGGACCCCGCCTCCGAGCCCTCCAGGGAGTGGCTGGAGCACGCCCACACGCCCGCCGCGCGGATCGCCATCCAGCGCCGGCTCGCCGCCCACCCGGAGCCGGCGCCCGCCGAAGCGGAGGAGGCACCCCGAGGTCCCGCCGCCGGCGACGCGCCCGCCTCGCGCCCGACGTCCGAGGGCCCGGCCGCCCGCCCCGCCTCCGCCGACGTCCTCGTCGACCCGCCGGGCGCGACCGTACGGCTGGCCGGCTGCTGCACCCCCGTACCGCCCGACGAGATCACCGGCTTCGCCGTGCGCGGAGGCGTGGTGACCGTGCACCGCTCGGAGTGCGCCGTGGTGGCGCGCATGCAGAGCGCGGGGCGCGCGGAGGTCGGCGTGCGCTGGGGGGAGAGCACCCAGTGCCGGGTCACCCTGCTCGCCGAATCGTTCGGCCGCCCGCATCTCCTGGCCGACCTCACGGAGGCCATGGCCGTCGAAGGCGCCGAGATCGTCTCCGCGACCGTCGAACCCCCCGACCGGCAGCGGGTCCGCCACACCTACACGGTCCTGCTCCCGGACGCGGCCCGGCTGCCCGCCCTCATGCGCGCGATGCGAGACGTGGCCGGGGTGTACGACGTGAGCAGATCACAACCGCAGACCACGGGCGCCTGAGGCGGACCGGCCGGAACCCAGGCGTCCGAGCCGGACCGATCGTCAGGCCACTGCGCCGAGCCGGACCGGTCGCTGGACGCAGCCGGACCGGTCGCCGGGACGTACCCGTTCGAGTGCCCCGGGCGCGCGCCGTCGCCGCGGCGCACGCGCGCGCTGATAGCCGTGGGGCATGCCGCACACCCCTCACACCCCCGCACCGCCGAACCGCGCGCGAGTCCGCCGCCGGCTCAGGGCCGCCGCGCTGCTCGCCTCGGCCGTCTCCGTCTGCCTGGTCGCCGCGAGCGCCCCGCCGGCCCCCCTGGGCGTCGGCGACCGGCTCTTCCCGCACCTGGGCAACCCCGGCTACGACGTGTCGGCGTACGACCTCTCCTTCACCTACTCCGGCAGCAACAGCGAGCCGCTGACGGCCGTCACCACCATCGACGCCCGCACGACGGCCGCCCTGGACCGGGTCAACCTCGACTTCGCCCACGGAAGGGTCGACTCCGTCGAGGTCGACGGCGAGCGCGCCGGCTTCGTCACGGCCGGCGAGGACCTCGTCGTCACGCCCGCGGGCGGGCTCGACGCGGGCGAGCGGATGCGGATCACCGTGCGGCACACCAGTGACCCCGTGTACCCGGAGGACCGCGAGGGCGGCTGGGTGCGCACCGCCGACGGCCTCGCCATGGCCAACCAGGCCGACGTCGCCCACCTGGTGTTCCCCTGCAACGACCACCCCTCCGACAAGGCCCGGTTCACCTTCCGGGTCACCGCCCCCGACGGGCTCACGGCCGTCGCGAACGGTCTGCCGGCAGGAGCGGACCGGTCCGGCGGATCGACCACCTGGACGTACCGGACCGGGCACCCCATGGCCACCGAGCTGGCCCAGGTCTCCATCGGCCGCTCCACGGTGCTGCACCGCACCGGCCCGCACGGACTGCCCGTCCGGGACGTCGTGCCGACGAAGCACCGCGCGGCGCTGGAACCGTGGCTGACGAAGACCGCCGGCCAGATCGCGTGGATGGAGGACAAGGTCGGGCGCTACCCCTTCGAGACGTACGGCCTGCTCATGGCCGACGCCACCACCGGTTTCGCACTCGAGACCCAGACGCTCTCCCTCTTCGAGCAGGATCTCTTCACCGAACCGGGCTACCCGAAGTGGTACGTCGAGTCGATCATGGTGCATGAGCTGGCCCACCAGTGGTTCGGCAACAGCGTCAGCCCGGCCGACTGGTCCGACCTGTGGCTGAACGAGGGACACGCCACCTGGTACGAGGCGCTGTACGCGGAGGAGACCGCAGACCAGTCCCTGGAAGCGCGCATGAAGGACGCCTACGGTGCCTCCGACCGCTGGCGCACGGCGGGCGGACCGCCTGCCGCCCCCGAGCCGCCCGCGCCCGGCGACAAGACCGGCATCTTCCGGCCCAACGTCTACGACGGCGCGGCCCTCGTGCTCTACGCCCTGCGCCAGGAGATCGGCCGCCCGGCCTTCGAGCGCGTCGAACGTGAATGGGTCACCCGGCACCGGGACGGCACGGCGACGACCGCCGACTTCGTCCGGCTCGCCTCCGAGATCTCCGGCCGCGGCCTGGACGACTTCTTCCAGGCCTGGCTCTACGGGGAGAAGACCCCGCCGATGCCCGGCCACCCGGACTGGAAGCCCACGGCGGCCGGCCAGGCGCCGAAGGCCGCCACCGAGAGGGCACACGGGAAATAAGCCGGTGACGAGACGGTCCGTGCCGTGCGACCATCATCGGGACGGCACGGCAGGGCGGCCGCGGGAATCTCCCCGGCGGCTCGTGCGTTGTGCTGAATGTCGCGGCACCAACGCCGCACGACTCGCTTCCCGGCTACGTAAGGATCCAATGACCTTCTCTTCTTCCCCCTCCCAGGACACCAAGCGTCTCGCGCAGACCCATCCCGAGGGCCTTCGGGCCGATGCCCTGATGGAAGAGGACGTCGCCTGGAGCCACGACACCGACCCGAAGTGGGACGGCGAGCAGTTCGACCGCTCCGACCGCGCGGCGCTGCGCCGCGTGGCGGGCCTGTCCACCGAGCTCGAGGACGTCACCGAGGTCGAGTACCGCCAGCTCCGCCTGGAGCGGGTCGTCCTCGTCGGCGTGTGGACCTCGGGCACCGTGCAGGACGCGGAGAACAGCCTCGCCGAGCTGGCCGCCCTCGCGGAGACCGCCGGTGCGCTCGTACTCGACGGCGTCGTCCAGCGCCGCGACAAGCCCGACGCCGCCACCTACATCGGCTCCGGCAAGGCCGAGGAGCTGCGGGACGTCGTTCACGACACGGGCGCGGACACCGTCATCTGCGACGGTGAGCTCAGCCCGGGCCAGCTGATCCACCTCGAGGACGTCGTCAAGGTCAAGGTCATCGACCGTACGGCCCTGATCCTGGACATCTTCGCCCAGCACGCCAAGTCCCGGGAGGGCAAGGCGCAGGTCGCGCTCGCGCAGATGCAGTACATGCTGCCGAGGCTGCGCGGCTGGGGCCAGTCGCTGTCCCGGCAGATGGGCGGCGGCAAGGGCGGCGGCCTGGCCACCCGTGGTCCCGGTGAGACCAAGATCGAAACGGACCGGCGCCGGATCCGCGAGAAGATGGCGAAGATGCGCCGGGAGATCGCGGAGATGAAGACCGGCCGCGAGATCAAGCGCCAGGAGCGCAAGCGTCACAAGGTTCCGTCCGTCGCCATCGCGGGCTACACCAACGCGGGCAAGTCCTCGCTGCTCAACCGCCTCACCGGCGCGGGCGTGCTGGTGGAGAACGCCCTGTTCGCCACCCTCGACCCGACCGTGCGCCGTGCGGAGACGCCCAGCGGGCGGCTGTACACCCTGGCCGACACCGTCGGCTTCGTCCGGCACCTGCCGCACCACCTGGTCGAGGCGTTCCGCTCCACGATGGAGGAGGTCGGCGAATCCGACCTGATCCTGCACGTGGTGGACGGTTCGCACCCGGCTCCGGAGGAGCAGCTGGCCGCCGTGCGCGAGGTGATCAGGGACGTCGGCGCCACCGACCTGCCCGAGATCGTCGTGATCAACAAGGCCGACATGGCCGACCCGCTGGTGCTCCAGCGGCTGATGCGGGTCGAGAAGCGGTCCATCGCCGTCTCGGCACGCACCGGCCAGGGCATCGACGAACTGCTCGCCCTGATCGACAACGAGCTGCCGCACCCGTCGGTCGAGATCGAGGCGCTCGTGCCGTACACCCACGGCAAGCTGGTCGCCCGTGCCCACGACGAGGGCGAGGTGATCTCCGAGGAGCACACCCCGGAGGGCACCCTGCTCAAGGTCCGGGTGCACGAGGAACTGGCGGCGGAGCTCACGCCGTACGTTCCGGCGCCCGTGCTGCGTCCCGTGGGCTGACGTACACGCGGGAAGGCCCGCCTCCGCACATCGCGGAGGCGGGCCTTCGGCGTGCGGGGGGCCCGAGCCCCGCCGGGCCGGGGCGGCGGACCCCGCCTGCCCGGGGTCCGAGCCCCGTACAGTCCCGTGCGGTCACTGACCGCCGTACGTCCTGCTCATGTTCTGGTACATCGCCTCGGCCTCCGGGCCCAGCTGCGGGCCCGCCAGCCACGTGTTGTCCAGCGGGCCGATCGAGGTGTTCGACACCAGCTTGGTCTCGCCGTCCACCACCCTGAACCAGCCGCCGCCGGACGAACCACCGGTCATGGTGCAGCCGATGCGGTACATCGTCGGCAGGGACGGGCTCAGCGACAGCCGGCCGGGCCGGTCGACGCACTTGAACATCGTCAGACCGTTGTACGGCGGCGCGGCCGGGTAGCCCCAGGCGCCCATGTCGGCGACCTCGGCCGCGGAGGGAGCGGAGAAGTCCACCTCCAGCGCGGCGCCGACCGTCTCCTCCAGGGACTTGCTGCCCTGCTCCGGCTTCACATGCAGCACGGAGTAGTCGTACGCGGCCCCGTCACCGCCGTTCTCCGCACCGCCCTCGATCCACTGATTCGAGGTCGCAGCCCAGTCGGCCCACCAGGTCCCGTAGGGCGCCATCTCGGTGGTCGTCGCGCCCGCCAGTTCCGCCTCGGACTTGCCGAGGTCGTTGTACGACGGCACGAACGCGATGTTGCGGTACCAGCCGCCGCTGCCTCCGGCGTGCACGCAGTGGCCGGCCGTCCACACCAGGTTGGACCTGCCCGGGTGGTTCGTGTCTTTGATGACGGTGCCGGAGCAGACCATCGACCCCTCGGGGCCGTCGAAGAAGACCTTGCCGACCGGGGCGGCGTTGTCGTGGTACGGGGTCTTCTCGGCCACGGCCTCGACGGGAGCCGGCTCCGGGTCGGTGGCGCCCCGGTCGGCGGCGGTGTCCTTGGTCGTGACGGTCTTGTCGGCCTCCTTCGCGGCCCGCATACGGTCCGGCTTCCACAGACCCTCGATCACCGGGTTGACGAAGTCCAGGGCCTCACTGAGCCACTTGTCCTTGTCCCAGTCCTTCCAGCCGCCGTCCTTCCACTGGTCGACGTCGATGCCGTGCTCCTTGAGGCGGTCCGCGAGGTCGGCCGGGAGCTGGACCTTGCCGTCGCCGGTGTCGCCGGTGTCGCCGGTACCGGCGGCCTGGGAGGTGGCCCCGCTGGGCTTGGCATCGGTCTCGTCCTTCTCCGCACCGCCGCAGGCGGTCGCGGTGAGCGCCAGGGCGGCGACGAGACCGGTTGCGGCGAGTGCGGTGCGGCGCCGGTGCCGCGGTGCGGAGGGGTGCCGCGGTGCGGCGGGCGCAGGTGCGGAACGCATGATGGAACGACCCCCGTCGGAATGAGTGAATGTCAACGTACGCATGTCATGGGACGTGCGGTGGAGTGCCGGGCCCGCCCGACGCACTCCACCGCCCTCCGAGTTGAGCGCCGTGTCCGGCGCCCGGTCACTGACCGGCGAACTTGCCGCTCACCGCGTCGAACACACCCTTGGCCTCCTTGCCCAGCCGCGGACCGGCCAGCCAGCCGGCCGTCACCGGGCCGATCGAGGTGTTGGACACCAGCGCCGGCTCGCCGTCGGACCCGGCCGCGACCCAGCCGCCGCCGGACGAACCGCCGGTCATGGTGCAGCCGATGCGGTACATCGTCGGGTCCGAAGCGCTGAGCGAAAGCCGCCCGGGCTTGTCCTCGCACTGGAACAGCTTCTGACCGTCGTACGGCGGCGCGGCCGGGTAGCCGATCGCCTTCATGTTCTCGACCTGCGGCACGGCGGGCGCGTCGAAGTCCACCGGAAGCGCCGCGCCGACCGTCTCCTCCAGCGACTTGCCGTCGCTGCCCTTCTCCGGCGTCACATGGATGACGGCGAAGTCGTACGAGGCGCCGTCACCGCCCGTCGCGCCGCCCTGCTCGATCCACTGGTCCGAGGTCTGGGCCCAGTCGCCCCACCAGACGCCGTAGGGAGCGACCTCCTCCTTGGTGGCGTTCTGCAGTTCCTCGGTCGACTTGCCGGCGTCGTTGTACGACGGCACGAAGGCGATGTTGCGGTACCAGCCGCCCTTCTTGCCCGCGTGCACACAGTGGCCGGCCGTCCACACCAGGTTGGACTTGCCGGGGTTGGCCGGGTCCTCCACGACGGTCGCCGAGCAGACCATCGAGCCCTGGGGGGAGTCGAAGAGCAGCTTGCCCGCGGTGGCGGCGCTGTCGTGGTACTTGGGCGGCACGGCCTTCGCCTGCACCGGCTGCGGCTCCGGGTCGGTGACGCCCTGGTCACCGGAGAGGTCGCTGTCGTCGACCTCCTGCTCGGGCTGCTCGGCCTCCCGCATGCGGTCCGGGTCCCACAGGTCCTCGATGATCGGGTTGACGAAGTCCTGCGCCTCGCGCAGCCAGTCGTCCTTGTTCCAGTTCTTCCAGGCGCCGTTCTTCCACTCGTCTACGTCGATCCCGTGTTCCTTGAGCTTGTCCTTGATGTGGTCCGGGATCCGGATCTCACCGTTGCCGCCGTCCGCGGTGGACGCGGAGGCCGAGGCGTCGCCGCCCGCCTCGGGGTCGCCGGACTCGCAGGCGGTGGCGGTGAGCGCGAGCGCCGAGACAAGCGCCACGGCGACCGGCACAGGAGACGTGCTGCGCCGCCCGCGCCTGTGCCCGCGCGTGGTGAACGACGGCCGTATGGATCGCATGGTGTTGACTTCCCCCTACTTACTGTGAACTGCACTGGAACGGCACCACACACTATTGGTTCGCTGTGGGGGAAGCCCGGTGGAACGGCAACGGTTTCGCTACGAGCAGGCCGCGGTTCGAGGAGCGGCCGAACGATGTGTGCCGAAGTGTTCCGTACGGCGCCGGTGGTGGCGAACGAGTCGGTGAAGTGCCGGACACCGGGGCACAAGGGGCGGTGGTCGCCTGCGCGGAGGCGGATGTGAGCGTGGCTGGGGAGTGCCTGCCCGTCCCACGCCGATGTCCTGTTGCGGGTGACGGGTGACGGGTGACGGGTGACGGGTGACGGGTGACGGCGGTGCAGTCCGGCAACCGGGGTCGCCGGGGCCCGGGTTGCGGCACGCGGAGCGAGGGCGGGCTGAGGGGAGAGCCGCCGTGTCCCGGCAGGTGGCCGGCACGGTGACCTCATGTCCGGGGCCGTCGTCCCGCCGCGGCGAGGAACTCCGGGCAACCCGTAACCCGTAACCCGGAGGACGGTCCACGGTTGGTAGCGGTGGGGGCCTGCTGTCCGGGTGCGGTCCCCGTGCCGAGGGCGACCCGGCGCATCGGGTCGCGTCTGGACAGCGGGAGGTCGGAGAGCCGTGGCGGAAACCGCGTACAGGAGGTTTGCGTCCGGAAGCGGGAACGCCGGGCCGATCGCGGGCGAGGGCTTGGCCGATGAGGCGTCCGCGCGGGCGCGCACCGCACGGGAGAAGGCTGCGAAGCCCCGGCCGTCGCGTGAGCGGGCGGCACGTACCTGCGTACGGACTCTGCCGGTCGTGCCGGTCCGGGCCCGTGGTCTCACCATCGAGGGCGCGGACGGTCGCCGCTACCTGGACTGCGTCTCGGGAGCGGGGGCACTGGCTCTGGGCCACCATCACCCGGTGGTCCTCGAGGCGATCCGCAAGGTGCTCGACTCGGGCGCCCCCTTGCAGGTCATGAACCTCACGACCCCTGTCGAGGACGCCTTCGTCACCGAACTGCTGCGCACCCTGCCGCCAGGCCTCGCCGATCACGCACGCGTCCGGTTCTGCGGACCAGCCGTCACCGACCCGCTCGTCACCGCGGTCGGACTGGTCCGCGCCGCCACCGGGCGGAGTCGGGTGGTCACCTTCACCCACCAGGTCGACGGGCCGGTTCCAGAGGCCTGGACGGGGCCCGGCGACGCCTGCGGCACCCGCTCCACCCGGCTTCCGTACCCGGGTGACGAACTCGACTTCCGTGACCCGGGTGACGCACACCGCGCGGGCGCCGTCGCAGGCCAACGCGGGGACGAACTCGCCGCTGACGGGGCCGAGTCCGCCCTCGGCGACCGCCGGCCGGGGCGGAAACTGCCCGCAGGGGTGATCCTGGAACCGGTCCGCAGCGAGGACGGCGTGTTTCCCGCGTCGGACACCTGGATGCGGCGCATGCGGCGTATCACGGCCGAACGTTCCGTCCCGCTGATCGCCGACGAGACCGCGACGGGCGTCGGGCGGACCGGCGCCTTCTGGGCGGTCGAACACAGTGGAGTCCTCCCCGACGTCCTGATCCTCTCCGAGGCGGTCGGCGGCAGCCTGCCGCTGGCCGCGGTGGTGCACCACACCGACCTGTACGCGGGCGAACCCGGGAGCGGCACCTTCCGCGGCAACCAACTCGCCCTGGCCGCAGGAGCGGCGACCCTTGCCCACGTCCGCGAACACCGCCTCGCCGAGCACGCCGCAGCGCTGGGTGCACGGATACTGACCCGACTGCGCGGACTGGCCGAGGTGTTTCCGTTCGTCGGTGACGTGCGGGGACGGGGCCTCATGATCGGCATCGAGCTGGTCGCGCCGGACGGTGCGCCCGACACCCCCGCCGACGGCGTCCGCCCCGGTCCCGCCGCCGAACTCGCGGCCTCCGTCCAACGGGAGTGTCTGCGCCGTGGATTGATCGTGGACGTCACCGGCCCGGCCGCCAACGTCGTACGCCTGCTGCCGCCGCTGATCGTCACCGAGGAGCAGACGACGGCGGTCCTGGAGCGACTGGCCGACGCGGTCGAGGCGGTGGACCGAGGCCTTGGCGGCCACGCCCCGCCGGGCGGGGTGCGCGCTCCGCGTTGAGATCCGCCGCCCGGACACAGCACGTCAAGAGGACCCACGTTGCCCACGTCGCACACCGATCCCGCACCACATTCGGCACCCGCCGCCGTCACCGCACACACGCCCCCGCCCACACCGGTGTCTGCCGCCGCTCCCGGGCCCGCACCGGACCTCACGCACCACGGCGACACCTACCCCGTGGCCCAGGCAGCGGCCGTGGAGAACCTCCTCCGCTGCTGGGCCCGCGAGAGCGACGTGCCCGCTCCCGGCAACGGTGTTCTCCAGGTGCCGCTCCCCGCGAGCGGCACCGCCCTGACCGTTCCCGTCCACTACTGGTCCCGGACGGGCCGGCACGTCTTCGGCCCGCCGCGCCTGGCCGGCGCCCCCGCCTCGGCTCCGTCCGTGGACGCGGTCACGGTCGCCGCTCTGCTCGCACGGGAGACGTCCCGCGACCCGGGGCCCGGCGAGGCCGAACTCGTCGTGGGAGTCGCCGACTCCGTCCGTCGTACCGCCGCGTTCCTGCGAGACCGCCGGGAACGCGCCTCCGACGGCTCCGGTCCCCTCGACGGCTCCCGTCCCTTCGACGGTTCCGGTCCCTCCGGCGGCCCCGACCTCTTCCTCGCCGCCGAGCAGGCACTGCTTCTCGGGCATCCGCTGCATCCCACACCGAAGAGCCGCGAGGGCCTCACCGAGGCGGAGTCGCGGCTGTACTCACCCGAACTGCGCGGCTCCTTCCCGCTGCACTGGCTGGCCGTCGCACCCTCCGTACTCGCCACCGACTCGGCCTGGACGGAGCGCGGCCGGCCGGTCGCCGCGCCCGAGCTGACCGCACGCCTCGCCGGGGACGGGCCGGCGCCGCCGGACGGATACGCGGTCCTCCCCCTGCACCCCTGGCAGTTCCGCGCGGTACGGCACCGGCCCGGGACCGCGGCCCTGCTGGACGCGGGCCTGCTCAGGGACCTCGGTGTCCAGGGTGCGCCCTGGCATCCCACCTCCTCCCTGCGGACGGTCCACCGGACCGGCGCCCCGGCCATGCTCAAGCTCTCGCTGGCCCTGAACATCACCAACTCCCGCCGGGAAAACCTTCGCAAGGAACTCCACCGCGGAGTGGAGGTGCACCGTCTGCTGCGACGCGGCCTGTCCCGGCAGTGGCAGGCGGCCCACCCGGACTTCGACATCGTCCGCGACCCGGCCTGGATCGCCGTCGACGGACCGGACGGCAGACCCGTGCGCGGGCTCGACGTCATCATCCGGCACAACCCGTTCCGGCCCTCGGACGACGTCTCCTGCGTCGCCGGTCTCGTCGCGCCGTGGCCGCACGGCCAGGCGGACGGTTCCGACCGGCGTTCCTCCCGCGCCCCGCGCTCCCGGCTGGCCGAGGTCGTCACCCGGCTCGCCGGGCGGACCGGCCGCCCCCGCACGGCCGTCGCCGCCGAGTGGTTCCTGCGCTACCTCCACCACGTCGTACGTCCCGTGCTGTGGCTGGACGCCCACGCCGGCGTCGCCCTGGAGGCGCACCAGCAGAACACCCTCGTCCTGCTGGACGCCGACGGCTGGCCCGCAGGCGGCCGCTACCGCGACAACCAGGGCTACTACTTCCGCGAGTCCCGGCGGGCCGAACTCGACGCCCGGCTGCCCGGCGTCGGCGCGTACAGCGACACGTTCGTCGCCGACGAGGTCGTCAACGAGCGCTTCACCTACTACCTGGCCATCAACAACGTGTTCGGTCTCATCGGCGACTTCGGTTCCCAGAGCCTCGCCGACGAGCGACTGCTGCTCGCGGCCTTCCGCCGCCTCCTCCGCCGGGCCGCCTCGGGCCCCGAGCCGCTGCGCAGTCCGCTGCCGGCCCACCTCCTCGACTCGCCCGTCCTCCGCTGCAAGGCCAACCTGCTCACCCGGCTGCACGGCCTCGACGAACTCGTCGGCCCGGTGGACACCCAGTCCGTCTACATCACCCTCACCAACCCGCTGCACTCCTGAGCAGGCCCACGACCCTTCCTCCGACTCTCTTCCCCCCTCTCCTCTCCCGAAAGAGCGACACCGTGGCTTCCACCGACGCCGGCGCCGACGACACCCTGGACCTGCACCTTCCCGAGGAGTTCGTCGCCCTCTTCGGGAAGGAGGGGAACGACCTCACCGGAGCGGAGACGCCACGGGCCGGTGACGACCTGCTCGACCGTGTCGCCGACTGGGGGCCGGTCCTCACCCCCGTGGGGGTGTTCCACCTGGCACCCGTGCGTGTCGGACAGCACGTGCCGCTCATCAGCCGCTGGATGAACGACCCCGCCGTCGCCGCGTTCTGGGAGCTGACCGGACCCGAGAGCGTGACCGAGGAGCACGTACGGGCGCAGCTCGCCGGCGACGGGCGCAGTGTCCCGTGCGTCGGCGTGCTGGACGGCGTGCCGATGAGCTACTGGGAGATCTACCGGGCCGACCTCGACCCGCTGGCCCGGCACTGCCCCGTCCGGCCGCACGACACCGGCCTCCATCTCCTGATCGGCGATGTCGCCGACCGCGGGCAGGGCGTCGGGACCACGCTGATCGGTGCCGCCGCCGACCTGGTCCTCGCGAGGCGGCCCGCCTGCACGCGTGTGCTCGCCGAACCCGACGTCCGCAACACGGCCTCCGTCGCCGCGTTCCTCGGCGCCGGGTTCCGGTTCTCAGCCGAGGTCGACCTGCCCGCCAAGCGGGCCGCCCTCGTGATCCGCGACCGGACGCCGTGCGAACTGCCGTAGCGTCGTGCGGCCCGGTTCGACGGCTTGATCAGTGCCGCCCCCACGCGCGGACCGGCCCCTCACCCGCCAAGGAGCCCACCCTTGCCCCCGCCCTCCCCGCAGCCCGTCAGTCCTTCCTGTCCCTCCGGTCCCTGTCACTCCTCCGGTTTCTCCGGTCTCTCCTGCCCCTCGGGTTCCCTCTTGCTGCTCTGGCCCCTCCCGCCGCTCCAGCTTCTCCGGCCGCTCCAGCTTCTCCGGCCCCTCCGGCCCCTCCAGGCCACCCCTTCGGCCTCACCCGCACGATTGTCAGTCCCGGGCCGTAGGGTGGTCGCGCTATGACGAAGCCCTCACTCCCCGAACTCCTGCACGCCGCCGTCACCGCCGTCGGCGGCACGGAGCGTCCCGGCCAGGTAGCCATGGCCGAAGCCGTCGAGGAAGCCATCGACGGCGGCTCCCATCTGCTGGTCCAGGCCGGCACCGGCACCGGCAAGTCGCTGGGCTATCTGGTGCCCGCGCTGGCACACGGGGAGCGGGTCGTCGTGGCCACCGCGACCCTGGCCCTGCAGCGCCAGCTGGTCGAGCGGGACCTGCCCCGCACGGTCGACGCACTCCATCCCCAGCTGCGCCGCCGCCCGGAGTTCGCGATGCTCAAGGGCCGGTCGAACTACCTGTGCCTGCACCGACTCCACGAGGGAGTCCCGCAGGACGAGGAGGAGGGCCTCTTCGACCAGTTCGAGGCCGCCGCCCCCACCAGCAAGCTGGGCCAGGACCTGCTGCGGATGCGCGACTGGGCGGACGAGACCGAGAGCGGTGACCGCGACGACCTGACGCCCGGTGTCTCCGACCGGGCCTGGTCGCAGGTGTCGGTGTCCTCCCGGGAGTGTCTGGGCGCCTCGAAGTGCGCCTACGGCGCCGAGTGCTTCGCCGAGATGGCTCGCGAGCGCGCCAAACTCTCCGACGTCGTCGTCACCAACCACGCGCTGCTCGCCATCGACGCCATCGAGGGCGCCCCGGTCCTGCCGCAGCACGAGGTGCTGATCGTCGACGAGGCGCACGAGCTGGTCTCCCGGGTCACCGGGGTGGCCACCGGTGAGCTCACGCCCGGCCAGGTCAACCGCGCGGCGCGGCGGGCCGCGAAACTCGTCAACGAGAAGGCCGCCGACCAGCTCCAGACCGCGGCCGAGGGGTTCGAGCGGCTGATGGAGCTGGCGCTGCCGGGCCGGCTGGAGGAGATCCCGGAGGACCTCGGCTACGCGCTGATGGCGCTGCGCGACGCCTGCCGTACGGTCATCTCGGCGATCGGCGCGACCCGCGACAAGTCCGTGCAGGACGAGGACGCCGTCCGCAAGCAGGCGCTGGCCTCCGTGGAGTCCGTGCACGACGTGGCGGAGCGGATCACGAACGGCTCCGAGTGGGACGTCGTCTGGTACGAGCGGCACGACCGCTTCGGTGCCTCCCTGCGGGTCGCCCCCATGTCCGTCGCCGGCCTGCTGCGCGAGAAGCTCTTCGCGGACCGCTCGGTCGTCCTGACCTCCGCGACCCTGAAGCTGGGCGGCGACTTCAACGGCGTCGGAGCATCCCTCGGCCTCGCTCCGGAGGGCACCGAGGGCGACGACGTCCCCCAGTGGAGGGGCTTCGACGTGGGGTCGCCCTTCGACTACCGCAAGCAGGGCATCCTGTACGTCGCCAAGCACCTGGCCCGCCCCGCCCGCGACGGCGACCGCGGCGACATGCTCGACGAGCTGACGGAGCTGATCCAGGCCGCGGGCGGTCGCACGCTGGGGCTGTTCTCCTCGATGCGGGCGGCCCAGCTGGCCGCCGAGGAACTGCGCTCCCGCATCCCGGAGTACCCGATCCTTCTCCAGGGCGAGGAGACACTCGGTGAGCTGATCAAGAACTTCGCCGCCGACCCGAAGACCTGTCTCTTCGGCACGCTGTCGCTCTGGCAGGGCGTGGACGTCCCCGGGCCGAGCTGTCAACTGGTCGTCATGGACAAGATTCCGTTCCCGCGCCCGGACGACCCCTTGATGTCCGCCCGCCAGAAGGCGGTGGAGGAGGCCGGCGGTAACGGTTTCATGGCGGTCGCCGCCACGCATGCCGCGTTGCTGATGGCCCAGGGAGCGGGCCGCCTGGTCCGGGCGTCGGGCGACCGCGGCGTGGTCGCCGTACTGGACCAGCGACTGGCGACGGCCCGGTACGGGAGCTATCTGAAGGCGTCGCTGCCCGATTTCTGGTTCACCACGGACCGCAACCAGGTCCGCAAGTCACTCGCCGCGATCGATGCGACGGCACGGCAGACGGAAGCGGAGACGGCGGCGGAGGGCGGCTGAACGCGGTCTCCTGCACGGCGGTCACCGGGGCCTGGCCCTCCACACAGCGCAGGGCCCCGGAACCGGCGCAGAGGTTCCGGGGCCCGGTCGGGTCGGCGGGTCGCTGTCGTGGCGTACCCGCCCGCCGTGGCGCTCAGACGCGGCGCAGTACGGCCACCACCTTGCCGAGGATGGTCGCGTCGTCACCGGGGATCGGCTCGTACGCCGAGTTGTGCGGGAGGAGCCAGACGTGGCCGTCCTCACGCTTGAAGCGCTTGACGGTGGCTTCGCCGTCGAGCATCGCGGCCACGATGTCGCCGTTCTCGGCGACCGGCTGGCGGCGGACGGTGACCCAGTCGCCGTCGCAGATGGCGGCCTCGATCATCGAGTCGCCGACGACCTTCAGGACGAACAGCTCGCCGTCACCGACCAGCTGCCGGGGCAGCGGGAAGACGTCCTCGACGGATTCCTCGGCGAGGATCGGTCCGCCGGCGGCGATGCGCCCGACGAGCGGGACGTACGACGCGGCCGGCTTGCCGGCGGTGTCCGTGGGCTGCACGGAGGAGGCCTGGTCGGAGCCGCGCACCTCGTAGGCGCGCGGGCGGTGCGGGTCGCGGCGCAGGAAGCCCTTGCGCTCCAGCGCCATCAGCTGGTGTGCGACGGAGGAGGTGCTGGAGAGGCCGACGGCCTGGCCGATCTCCCGCATGGACGGCGGGTACCCGCGCCGCTGCACGGAGTCGCGGATGACCTCGATCACCCGGCGCTGGCGGTCGGTGAGTCCTGAACTGTCCGCCCGGATGCCAGGAGGTCGGCCTGGCAGGGAGCGCTTGTGCCCCTCTGGATTCACGGCGTCGCTCATCGCGTGCACCGGCTCAGGTCGGCCCTGGGGGCGGTCCTGGGCAGTGATGGCGGCACTGTCGGCGGTGGTGGTCACGTCGGCCCCTCTCGATGGTCTCCCTGCTGCACAACGGTAGTAGCTTTCGAAAGGTTGCGCCAAACACACGTTCGAGTGAAAAATCGCGAATCGGTCGCCCGGTTGGCGTGTCGGGGTGTATGGCTTGCGCGATGCCACGCGTTGCCTGGCGGACGAAAGGGTCCATTGCGGTACTCTTCACCGCCGTGGTGGCAACCTCGGGGGTGTCGCTCCAGTCTGCCATCCGGCGTTCCGTTCGACGGCGTGGGTCCCTCATCCTTGCGGTAGCCCCACGCCCCCTTCTCGCGGTGCTCACGGTATCTCCGCATGCCCCGGCCGGCCCGGTCGCGCGTGCCCGCGCCCGCCCAGCCTCCGGGCCGTACCGCGCCTGCCGCGTGCCCGTGCGGTGCCCGTGCGCGCCGCGTCGTTCGGGCCCTTCGGCGCCTCCGCGTCTGGCGCCTGTACGTACGGGAGCGATACGGGTGCAGGGCGTGTATGTGTGAGTCAATCCCCACATCTAGTGGTTGGATTGCATCAGCAGCCCACAAGTTGTGGTCCCCCGGGTCTTCGGCCCTGCCGCGATCGCCTATGCTGGGGGCTGCTTCGAGGGGCCTGAAGGGCCTCCCGAGGCCATTGAGTCTGCTGTGAGGAGGGTTCGGAGATCATGCACTGCCCCTTCTGCAGGCACCCCGACAGCCGTGTCGTCGACAGTCGTACGACCGACGACGGCACGTCGATCCGCCGGCGCCGCCAGTGTCCTGACTGCTCCCGTCGTTTCACGACCGTGGAGACGTGCTCGCTCATGGTGGTGAAGCGGTCCGGGGTCACCGAACCGTTCAGCCGGACCAAGATCATCAACGGTGTGCGCAAGGCCTGCCAGGGCCGGCCCGTCACCGAGGACGCGCTCGCCCAGCTCGGCCAGCGGGTCGAGGAGGCGGTGCGGGCCACCGGAAGTGCCGAGCTGACCACCCACGACGTGGGGCTGGCCATACTCGGTCCCTTGCAGGAACTCGACCTCGTCGCCTATCTGCGATTCGCCTCCGTCTACCGGGCGTTCGACTCGCTCGAGGACTTCGAGGCCGCGATCGCGGAGCTCAGGGAGGCGACGGGGCGCCCCGGCGGAGACGGCGACGACGCCGGTGCGGGGAGCCAGGAGAACGACCGCGGGTCCGCGGGGGCGGCACAGGTCCCCGAGCCCGCGGGCGCCGCCGACTGACCGGCGGGCCGGACCCGGACTTCGGCGCCCGGGCCCGGCCGGACGGCGGCGAATGACAAAGACCTGTTGCGGGCGGAGCGAGAGATGCCCGCAATACAAGACAGAACACGTGCCACGGGAACAATCGGGGCACTTCAGGGCGTTTTCGCCCGTACATGGGAGGCGGCATGACAGAGACGGCGAGCGGTCCGGCACGGAGTTCCCGCGCCAAGGGCACCAAGGCGGGCAAGGGACTCCGCGTCGAGCGCGTCCACACCACTCCCGGAGTCCACCCCTACGACGAGGTGGCCTGGGAGCGTCGTGACGTCGTCATGACCAACTGGCGCGACGGCTCGGTCAACTTCGAGCAGCGTGGCGTCGAGTTCCCCGAGTTCTGGTCGGTGAACGCGGTCAACATCGTCACCAGCAAGTACTTCCGGGGCGCCGTCGGCACCCCGCAGCGCGAGGTGAGCCTGAAGCAGCTCATCGACCGCATCGTGAAGACGTACCGGAAGGCCGGTGAGGACCACAAGTACTTCGCCTCGCCCGCCGACGCCGAGATCTTCGAGCACGAGCTGGCCTACGCCCTCCTGCACCAGATCTTCAGCTTCAACAGCCCCGTCTGGTTCAACGTCGGCACGCCCCAGCCGCAGCAGGTCTCCGCCTGCTTCATCCTGTCCGTCGACGACTCCATGGAGTCGATCCTCGACTGGTACAAGGAAGAGGGCATGATCTTCAAGGGCGGCTCGGGCGCCGGTCTGAACCTCTCCCGGATCCGCTCCTCCAAGGAGCTGCTCTCCTCCGGCGGCAACGCCTCAGGACCGGTCTCCTTCATGCGCGGCGCCGACGCCTCCGCCGGCACGATCAAGTCCGGTGGCGCCACCCGCCGCGCCGCCAAGATGGTCATCCTCGACGTCGACCACCCCGACATCGAGGACTTCATCGAGACCAAGGTCAAGGAAGAGGAGAAGATCCGCGCCCTGCGCGACGCGGGCTTCGACATGGACCTGGGCGGCGACGACATCACGTCCGTCCAGTACCAGAACGCCAACAACTCGGTCCGCGTGAACGACACGTTCATGAAGGCCGTCCAGGACGGCGGCAAGTTCGGTCTGACGTCCCGCATGACCGGCGAGGTCATCGAGGAGGTCGAGGCCAAGGCACTCTTCCGCAAGATGGCCGAGGCCGCCTGGGCCTGCGCCGACCCGGGCATCCAGTACGACGACACCATCAACCACTGGCACACCTGCCCGGAGTCCGGCCGCATCAACGGCTCGAACCCCTGCAGCGAGTACATGCACCTGGACAACACGTCCTGCAACCTCGCCTCGCTGAACCTGATGAAGTTCCTGAAGGACGACGGCAAGGGCAACCAGTCCTTCGACGCGGAGCGCTTCGCGAAGGTCGTCGAGCTCGTCATCACCGCGATGGACATCTCCATCTGCTTCGCGGACTTCCCGACCCAGAAGATCGGCGAGAACACCCGCGCCTACCGCCAGCTCGGCATCGGCTACGCCAACCTCGGCGCCCTGCTGATGGCGACCGGCCACGCGTACGACTCCGACGGCGGCCGCGCCCTGGCCGGCGCCATCACCTCGCTGATGACCGGCACGTCGTACCGGCGCTCCGCCGAGCTCGCCGCGATCGTCGGCCCGTACGACGGCTACGCCCGCAACGCGCAGCCGCACCTGCGGGTCATGAAGCAGCACTCCGACGAGAACGCCAAGGCCGTCCGCATGGACGACCTGGACACGCCGATCTGGGCCGCCGCCACCGAGGCCTGGCAGGACGTGCTGCGCCTCGGCGAGAAGAACGGTTTCCGTAACGCCCAGGCGTCCGTCATCGCCCCGACCGGCACCATCGGTCTGGCGATGTCCTGCGACACCACCGGCCTCGAGCCCGACCTCGCCCTGGTCAAGTTCAAGAAGCTGGTCGGCGGCGGCTCGATGCAGATCGTCAACGGCACCGTCCCGCAGGCCCTGCGCCGCCTGGGCTACCAGGAGGAGCAGATCGAGGCGATCGTCGCCCACATCGCCGAGCACGGCAACGTGATCGACGCCCCCGGCCTCAAGCACGAGCACTACGAGGTCTTCGACTGCGCCATGGGCGAGCGCTCCATCTCCGCGATGGGCCACGTCCGCATGATGGCCGCCATCCAGCCGTGGATCTCCGGCGCCCTCTCCAAGACGGTCAACCTGCCGGAGTCGGCGACCGTCGAGGACGTCGAGGAGGTCTACTTCGAGGCCTGGAAGATGGGCGTCAAGGCGCTCGCCATCTACCGCGACAACTGCAAGGTCGGCCAGCCCCTCTCCGCCAAGACCAAGGAGAAGTCCGCGACGGACGCCGTCGCGGAGAAGGCCGAGGCGACCATCCGCGAGACGGTCGAGAAGGTCGTCGAGTACCGTCCGGTACGCAAGCGCCTCCCGAAGGGTCGTCCTGGCATCACCACGTCCTTCACGGTCGGCGGCGCCGAGGGCTACATGACCGCCAACTCCTACCCGGACGACGGTCTCGGCGAGGTCTTCCTGAAGATGTCCAAGCAGGGTTCGACCCTCGCGGGAATGATGGACGCCTTCTCCATCGCGGTATCCGTCGGCCTCCAGTACGGCGTGCCGCTGGAGACGTACGTCTCGAAGTTCACCAACATGCGCTTCGAGCCGGCCGGTATGACGGACGACCCGGACGTGCGGATGGCGCAGTCGATCGTCGACTACATCTTCCGCCGCCTGGCGCTGGACTTCCTGCCCTTCGAGACGCGCTCCGCGCTCGGCATCCACTCCGCCGAAGAGCGTCAGCGTCACCTGGAGACGGGCTCGTACGAGCCGTCCGACGACGAGCTCGACGTCGAGGGCCTGGCCCAGTCGGCGCCGCGCGCCCAGGAGCTGAAGGCCGTCGCCACGCCGAAGGCCGAGGTCGAGGCGGCCAAGCCCGCTCCGCAGCAGGCGCACACCAGCGCCGAGCTGGTGGAGATGCAGCTGGGCATCCAGGCCGACGCTCCGCTGTGCTTCTCCTGCGGCACGAAGATGCAGCGCGCCGGTTCCTGCTACATCTGCGAGGGCTGCGGCTCGACCAGCGGTTGCAGCTGACCCGTAGGTCCACATGAGTAAGGGGCGTCCGCCAAGGCGGACGCCCCTTACTCATACGCGGCTGCTCATACGCGACTGCTCATGCGCCGGGCGCCGTCAGGGGCGGCGTGTCGCACCCATCGTGGCGGCGAACGCCGCGCGATCCCCCTCGAAACCGTGCACGCCGGCCCGGAACTCCCATGCCCCCGTCTCGTCCCGGACGAACTCGGCGACCGTCGCCGCCGACGCGCCCAGGACACCGCTGAAGTCGTCCGTCGCAAGGTCGGTGTGGCCCTCACGGATGCGCAGGCCCGGGTTGCCCACGTCCCCGAAGGCCCGGTCCTCGGTGCGCTGCTGGATCGCGACGCCCACCACCACGCGCGCGTACCGCGCGTCGAGCCGCTCCAGCTCCAGCGTCATGACCTCGTCGAAGCCGAAGCCCTTGCCGTCCCGGCTGTCCCGGTTCAGATAGATGGTGCCGTCGGGGGAGCGGCTGTCGAAGTGCACCACATAAGAGGGGTCGCCGTACGGATCACCCACCGGATAGGTCCCGGCGACGAGGTCCAGGTCGGCGGCTGGCTGCCCCGCCGGACTGGGGTCCCACCGCAGTGCGACCTCGACCTTGCGAATGCCCTTGTTGAGGCCGTTCACGAACATCCCCTTCCCTGGTCCCGCGCCCCTGCCCGGCCACTTCAACTGCCGAGTGGTGACGGTCGGTTGCCCATCCTGCCACGCGCAGCGAGCCTGCTGCGGGCAAGCGGTCCCGCGGAGAGTGACCGGTACCACGTTCCCTGGCCTACCATGGCGCGGTGCTGGTCAAGTGGATTCGCTGCACCGTGGTGGACCGCCGCGGTTTCGAGCGGGGGCAGCGGAAGTGGGCGGGGCTTCCGGGGGAGCCGGGTTTTCGGGGACAGGGGGGTGGCTGGAGCCGGGGGCGGCAGGACGTGGCGCATGTCTTCGCCTTCTGGGAGAGCCGTGCCTTCTACGACTCGTTCATGGCCCGTTCCCACGACCGGCTCGCCTCGGCCCAGGCAGGCACCTTCAAGGATGCCCAGGTAAGGCTCTTCGACTACCGGTTCGACGTGAAGACCGGGTTCGAACCGCGCTTCACCGACGCCGACCTGCTGCGGGTGGCGCTCTGTCGCGTCCACGAGGAGCGGGCCGAGCACTACGTCCTCATGCAGGAGAAGGTCTGGAACCCCGCGATGGCCGGTTCGCCCGGTATGGTCCGCGGGCTGTTCGGCGAGGCACCGGGGAACGAGTACCTGGTGCTGTCCATGTGGCGGTCGGCCGCCGAGCACGGCAAGTACCGCACCGAGAGGGTGGAGCGGCTCGCCCTGCGCGCTCAGACGGAGGCCGACATCGCGGCACTGACCGGGGACATCGTGCGACTGGAACCCTCGTGGACCGTTGAGATCGGATCCTGACCGAGTGCCCCTGCGCCCGACGGGTGCCGACCCGGATGTGGAAACTGTGTGACGTACGCCGTACGGGGCCCGTTCGAGTGCTTGGTTCCGTCCCTTTCGATCTAGGGTTCTGACATGGCACGACCACGGCGCATCGTTCTTGTCCGGCACGGCGAGTCGACGGGAAATGTCGATGACTCCGTGTACGAGCGCGAGCCCGACCACGCGCTGGCCCTCACGGAACGGGGCCGGACGCAGGCAGAGGAGACGGGCAAGAGGCTGCGCGAGGTGTTCGGCCACGAGCGGGTCAGCGTGTACGTCTCCCCGTACCGCCGGACCCACGAGACACTGCGCTCTTTTCGCCTCGATCCCGGACTCATACGGATACGGGAGGAGCCCCGGCTGCGTGAGCAGGACTGGGGCAACTGGCAGGACTGCGACGACGTGCGCCGGCAGAAGGCCTACCGGGACGCCTACGGCCACTTCTTCTACCGCTTCGCCCAGGGCGAGTCCGGTGCCGACGTGTACGACCGGGTCGGCGGTTTCCTGGAGAGCCTGTTCCGCAGTTTCGAGGACTCCGACCATCCGCCGAACGTCCTCCTGGTGACCCACGGCCTGGCGATGCGACTGTTCTGCATGCGGTGGTTCCACTGGACGGTCGCGGAATTCGAGTCGCTGTCGAACCCCGGGAACGGCGAGATGCGCATGCTCGTTCTCGGTGACGACGGCAAGTACACCCTTGACCGTCCCTTCGATCGCTGGCGAGATCCGGAACCGTACGGGATCACCGGATAGAGTGGCAGGGCGATGACCGCTCATTCATCTCCCGACGGGCGCCTGGACCGGGCCCTGTCCAGCCTGCGCGGACTGTCGGTGGGCGACGCGCTGGGCTCACAGTTCTTCGTGCCGGCGAACTACCCGCTGCTGAAATGCCGCGAGCTGCCCCCTGGTACCTGGCAGTGGACGGACGACACGGAAATGGCGTGCTCCGTGGTCTCCGTCCTGGCCACCCACCACCGCATCGACCAGGACGCGCTGGCGCTCTCCTTCGCCCGGCACCACGACTTCGACCGCGGCTACGGCCCCGCCGTCAACCGGCTGCTGCGACTGGTCCGGGAAGGCGGTGACTGGCGGGAGCTCGCCGCCGCGCTGTTCAACGGCCAGGGCTCCTGGGGCAACGGCGCCGCGATGCGCATCGCGCCGCTGGGCGCCTGGTACGCGGACGACCCGGAGCAGGCGACCCATCAGGCGGAGATCTCGGCCTACCCCACGCATCAGCACCGCGAGGCGGTGGTCGGCGCCATGGCGGTCGCCGCGGCCGCCGCACTGGCCGCGGACCCCGGCGGCCCTCCCACCCCCCACGCGCTCCTGGACGGGGTGATCGCCCTGGTGCCGAAGAGCGCGGTCGGCGCCGGACTGCGACGAGCCCGGGACATGCTCGACTACGGCGACGCGACCACGGTCGCGGCGGTGCTGGGCTGCGGCAGGCGTACCACCGCACACGACACGGTTCCCTTCGCCCTCTGGTCCGCGGCGCGCTCCCTCGGAGCCTACGAGCGCGCCTTCTGGACGACCGCCCAGGTCGGCGGGGATGTGGACACGACCTGTGCCATCGTGGGCGGGGTGGTTGCCGCGGGCGAGACCGGAGCGCCGCCGCCCGAGTGGGCGGGGCGGGTCGAGGCGCTGCCCGAGTGGATGTCGGCGCAGGCTTAGCGGACTCTCCGTATGCGGCGGGAACTCTGTGTGACCGCTCGTCCGTTGTCTCGTGACAACCGTTGTGCGAGGCGTGAGCCTGGCCGGGAGTGTCACGAGGGGGTAGCGCATGGGGTGGTTGCCGCTGGTGTCGGTCGTCGCGCGGCTGTTCTTCGTCCTGCTTTCCCGGCCCGGCACCCTGTCGACCGGGAGCCGACGGCGCGGGTACCGGCGAGCGCCCATGACGCCCGCCGGTGGACACCGCCCGGCCCGGAGTACCGCGCGGTCAGCCCATTCCCGGCCCGGCCGAGCCGGACAGCGCCTCCAGGTCGCTCTTGCGTACCCGGATCACCAGCCATGCCGTGGCCAGGGCGAGTACGGCCATCGCGGCAGCCGGCATGAAGGCCGCCGATATACCCTGCGCCAGCACTTCGTGTCCCCAGGGCGCCGGCAGCTGGTGCGTCTGGGCGAATTCCGCCTTCTGCTCTGCCGAGCCGTTGGTGAGGAAGTCCGCCCCCTGCTTCTCCGCCTCCTCCTTGGTGGCCGTACCGAACATCGTCGTCAGGATGGCGAGGCCGATCGAGCCGCCCACCTGCTGCATCGCGTTGAGCAGGCCGGACGCCGCGCCCGCCTCGTGCTGGGCGACCCCGGAAACGGCGGTCAGCGTCAGCGTCACGAAGTTCAGTCCCATGCCGAACCCGAAGATCAGCATCGGCCCGAGGACGCCGCCGACGTAGGTGCTGTCGGAGCTGATGAGGGCCTGCCAGCCGAGCCCGATCGCGGCGAGCGCCGAGCCCACGAGCATGAACGGCTTAGGGCCGAACACCGGCAGGAACCGCTGCGACAGGCCCGCGCCGAGCGCGATCACGACCGTGACCGGCAGGAAGGCCAGACCAGCCTGGATGGGGGTGTAACCCAGCACGTTCTGGACGAACAGCACGATGTAGAAGAACATGCCGAACATCGCCGCGGCCAGGCTCAGCATGATCACGTAGGTGCCGGAGCGATTGCGGTCGGCGAACATCCGCAGCGGGGTGATCGGCTCCTTGGCCCGCGACTCGATGAACACGAAGGAGAGCAGCAGGACCACCGCGGCCGCGAAAGAACCGATGGTCAGGCCGTCCCGCCAGCCCTCGTCCGCGGCGCGGATGAAGCCATAGACGAGGGACGCCATACCCGCTGTCGAGGTCACCGCCCCGGCGATGTCGAAGCGTCCGGAGTGCCGCTCGGACTCGCTGATGTACAGCGGGGTGAGCACGGCGATCAGTACGCCGATCGGCACGTTGACGAAGAGCACCCAGCGCCAGTCGAGCCACTCGGTGAGCATGCCGCCCGCCAGCAGGCCTATGGCGCCGCCGCCTGCGGAGACGGCGGCGAAGACACCGAAGGCCCGGTTGCGTTCCGGCCCTTCGGGGAAGGTGGTGGTAATGAGGGCGAGCGACGTGGGCGACGCGATCGCGCCTCCCACACCTTGCAGGACGCGCGCCGCCAGGAGCTGCCAGGGCTCCTGGGCGAAGCCGCCGAGCAGCGAGGCGAAGGTGAACAGCAGGATGCCGGTCATGAAGACCCGGCGACGGCCGAGGATGTCACCGGCACGGCCACCGAGCAGCAGCAGACCGCCGAAGGTGAGTGTGTAGGCGCTGACGACCCAGGTGAGGTCGGTGGTGCTGAAGCTGAGTGCCTCTTGAATGTGCGGGAGGGCGATGTTCACAATCGTCGCGTCGAGTACCACCATGAGTTGGCAGGCCGCGATGACGGTGAGCGCGATGCCGGGACGCCCCTCCCGGCGGGCCGCTCCCGGCTTCTGGTCTCGGATCAGGGAAGAGGTTGCCACTATGTGTCCCCCACGAATGACTTAGTGAACGACCGCGTTCACTGTTGCTTCAACGTTAGTGACTCCCGGACAGTGAACGCAAGCGTTCACTTGATGTGCTGTCGTGCGGCCCGTCCCCCGTTGTGGCCGTGCGCCGCCTTCCCTCTCCCCGAACGTCTGATTTCCCCGCACCCTGGAGACCTTCGACATGGTTGCTTCGCACTGGGCGGCCGCCTCCGCCCGGACGCCCTCCCGCCGGCGTGGGGCGGTCCTCGAACGCGCCATCCTCGACGCCGCGCTGGAACAGCTCGGCACCGTCGGCTGGAACGGCCTGACGATGGAGGGCGTGGCCGCCGGAGCCCAGACCGGCAAGGCGGCGGTCTACCGCCGCTGGCCGTCCAAGGAGGACCTCGTCGCGGACGCGCTGCGGTCCGGGCTGCCGCGCTTCGACGCGGTGCCCGACTTCGGGAGTGTGCGCGAGGATCTCCTGGTGCTGTGCCGGAGGGCCCGCGACGCGATGTACTCCCGCCCTGGATTCGCGTTGCGATCAGTGCTTCACGAATGCGACAGCGTGCAGGCGGAACGCTTCCATGCGGTGATCGTCGCAGGGGTGATCGAGCCGACCCTCACGATGCTCCGCGAGGTCGTCAACCGTGGAATAGAGCGGGGAGAGGTCCGGCGGGAAGCGTCCAACGGATACGTCTTCGACGCCATCCCGGCGATGATGATGTACCGGTCAAAGGTTTGTGGAAGTGAATGGACGGACCGCGAGATTGAGGAGATGATCGACCAGCTGATGGTTCCGCTGCTGCGGCCGGACGCTGTCTGATCCCGGGCTTCGCGGGCCCGGGTCCCGTTTGGGGAGCCGGGGTGTCGCCGGAGGTTCGGGGCGGCGTAGGCTAAGGACGCCATGCCGTACGAACCACCTACTCACACCGTCGAGCGCTCTCTCCGCGCTACGACCGGAGCAAAGATCATTGCCGGTGTCGATGAGGTGGGGCGCGGTGCGTGGGCCGGTCCGGTGACCGTCTGCGCCGCGATCACCGGACTGCGTCGGCCCCCGGCCGGCCTCACCGACTCCAAGCTGCTCACCATCAAGCGACGCACCGAACTCGCCGTGGAACTGCAGACCTGGGTGACGTCCTACGCGCTGGGGCACGCCTCTCCGGAGGAGATCGACGCCCTGGGAATGACCGCGGCGCTGCGACTGGCGGCGGTCCGTGCCCTGGAGGCCCTGCCGATCCGCCCCGATGCCGTCATCCTCGACGGCAAGCACGACTATCTCGGGGCGCCTTGGAAGGTCCGCACGGTGATCAAGGGCGACCAGTCCTGCGTGGCCGTCGCGGCTGCTTCCGTGCTCGCCAAGGTCCAGCGCGACAAAATGATGGCCGAACTGGGTATCGACCATGCAGACTTCGGTTTTGCGGACAACGCCGGGTATCCGTCGCCCGTGCACAAGTCCGCGCTGGAGGAGCGGGGGCCCACCCCGCACCACCGGTTGTCGTGGGCGTATCTTGATGCGCTGCCCCAGTGGCGGCACCTCAAGAAGGTCCGAAGCGGGGTGGACGGAAGCGTTCCGGAAATCGAGGGTCAGCTCGGATTCGATTTCTGAAAGTTTCGCTCGCAGGCATGTGCCACCCGCCGACGCGAGCCGCACCAACGTTTGATAAAAATCAGCTCATGCCTCTCAGTCCCGAGGAGCCTCAGATTCACGAGAAGGCCCAGGGTCCCCGCGCCACTCCGGCCAGCGGCCGCACCGCGTCGACCCCCCGCCCCGTACCCGGCCCCCGTCCCGCGGCACCGCCGCGCCCCGGCCGTCCCGGCCCCGCGCGGCCGGCGCCTCCGACGCAACGCGCGTCGCGCGACGCCACCGCGGCCAAACCCGGCCCGTCCGGCCCGGCTGCTCCGGCAGCCACCCCGGCTGCCCCGCAGATCCAGCTGGTCCCGGCCTCTCCCGAAGGCGCGCTCGACGCCGCCGAAGAGGCTGTGGACCTTCTGCTGGACTCAGGTCGCACCCCCGGTGACGTGCTGGTGATCACCACCGGCGAACCACACCCGTGGGCCGCCCACGAACTGTCCTTCGGCGATGCCGCCTACTGGGCGCAGCACGACGCGGGCGACGACGTCTTCTACGCGGACGCCGCCGTCGCGGACCGTGCCACGTCGCGGGCCGTGGTCGTGGTCGTGATCAACGGAGGCCCCGAAGCCGCCGCTGTCACCGCCCTGTCCGTGGCCCACTCCCGGGCCGGTGCCCTGCTGATCGTCTGCGGTGACCCGCAGCGGATCAACTCGGTGCTGGGCGCGGGCGTCTGAGTCCGTACCGTCGCGTGCGGGGGCGCCGGTGTGACGCATGGGCCGCCGGACCGGCCCCCGCACAGGGTGCCCTCGCGTGCCGGCGCGATGGGCGTCCGCCGGGCGGCGTACAAGCGTAGCCAGGTGTTTCCTCTGCCTGGACGTCGCGGCGCGGTGCCGGAGCACCCCGTGTCCGTGCTGCTCAGCGAGCGGCCGCCCGGCGCAGCACGTCCGATGGAACACCGCCGGTCCGCGGTGACGGGGGAGGTGTCTCCGACGTGGCGAACGGCTCCGGCGTGGACGCCGTGTTCGGCCGGCGCCCGCCGCGGCCCTCGCCGAGGACCTGCCAGCCGTCACGGGTCAGCGTGATGTACGCGCCGCAGCGCAGCCCGTGCAACGTGCACGCGTCCCGCAGTCCCCACATCCACGCGCCGTCCTCTTCGGTCCAACGCGCGTCGCCCTCGCGGCAGTAGAGCAGTACGGCGGTGCGCACCGGAGTGCGGCGGCGCAGGTCGTGCGGGATCACCCGGCGCAACTGGGAGAGCAGCGCGTTGCGGAACATCCATCCGTCGGCCGGGGTCCGGTGGCTGGTGAACGAGGCGCTCGCACGCAGTCGTTCGTCCGGATCGAGTACGGCCACGACCGCGGTCGCCGGCTTGGGGCGGTGCCGCGAGTGCAGCCCGCTGACGACCTCCCGCGGATTCCGCAGCAGCGGAATTCCGGCAGCTGCCCACTCCGCCGGTTCGAGCATGCGAGTGGCGGAAGCGGCGGACGACGACAACGACGCCGCCGAGGACGGAGCGAATCCGAAGGTCACGTTCCTCCCTTCGGCTACGCGCCCGCACTGCGGGCGGGGGTCGGATGTGAGGGAGCCCGCACCGCAGTGAAGCCCTGCCGGATGACGGACGAGCCGTGCGGGGAGCGGACTTCAATTCTTCCTGTCGAACTTGGATGCGGCAACGAGCAATTGGGACCGACGGTCGTTATCGGATGATGTGCGTCCTATATCCCTACCCAGAGCGCCGCCGGGGGACGCACGGAACGCGCCACCCGGGGTCGCGCGGAACTCCGGTCCCGCCTGCGCCCGCGGCGGGCGATCACCCCTGCACGGCCAGGACCATGGGCAACACTGCCTGGGCGCCGGCGCGGCGGAGCAGCCGGGCCGCCACCGCGAGGGTCCAGCCGGTCTCGGTGTAGTCGTCCACGAGCAGGACCGGGCCTTCGAGGCCGGCGAGCGCGGCGGCGAGGGCGGGCGGCACCGTCAGCGCGCCGTCGAGTGCCTTGAGCCGCTGCGCGCTGTTGCTGCGCGACGCTCTGGCAGCCGCACCCGTGTACTCGACCGAACCGAGCAGTGGCAGCCGACCGACCTCGGCGATGCGGGATCCGAGGGAGTGGACCAGTTGCGGCCGGGTGCGCGAGGCGACGGTCACCACTCCGACGGGACGTGGCCGGCCGTCGACCGCCCCCGAGGCCCAGCCGCCGGGTCCCTTCGCCCAGTCGGACAGTACTGTCACGACGGCCTTCGCGACATCGTCGGGCACCGGGCCGTCGGGCGTCTGGGCCGAGAGCATCGGTCGCAGCCGGTTGCCCCAGCCGATGTCGGACAGACGGCCCAACGCCCGGCCCGGCCCGGCCTGTTCCCCGGCCGGGATGCGCCCCTTCAGATCGACGCCGATCGCGGGGAGCCCGGTCGGCCACATGCGGCGCGGCTCCACCTCGACGCCGGCCCGGCCGAGGTCGACCCGCGCGGCGTCGAGAGCGTCGGTGGAGGTGTCCGCGGTGAAGCGCGGACCCGCGCAGTTGTCGCAGTGGCCGCAGGGTTTGGCCCCCTCGTCGTCCAGTTGGCGTTGCAGGAACTCCATCCGGCAGTCCGTCGTCGAGGCGTAGTCGCGCATCGCCTGCTGTTCGGCTCTCCGCTGCCGCGCCACCCAGTCGTAACGCTCCGCGTCGTACGTCCACGGTCGCCCGGTCGCGATCCAGCCGCCCTTGACCCGCTTGACCGCTCCGTCCACGTCGAGGACCTTGAGCATGGTCTCCAGGCGGGAACGGCGCAGCTCCACCAGGGGCTCCAGAGCGGGCAGCGACAAGGGGCGTTCCGCGTGGGCGAGAATGTCGAGCGTGCGGCGCACCAGGTCCTCCGACGGGAAGGCCAGCGAAGCGAAGTACTCCCAGATCGCTTCGTCCTCCTTCCCCGGCAGCAGGAGCACCTCCGCGTGCTCGACACCACGCCCGGCCCGGCCGACCTGCTGGTAGTACGCGATGGGGGAGGAAGGCGAGCCCAGGTGCACCACGAAACCCAGGTCGGGCTTGTCGAATCCCATGCCCAGCGCCGAAGTGGCGACCAGTGCCTTGACCCGGTTGGCGAGCAGGTCGTCCTCGGCCTGCTGCCGGTCGGCGTTCTCGGTCTTGCCGGTGTAGGAGGCGACGGTGTGGCCGCGCTGCCGCAGGAAGGCGGTGACCTCCTCGGCGGCGGCCACGGTGAGCGTGTAGATGATTCCGGATCCCGGCAGCTCGTCGAGGTGGTCGGCGAGCCAGGCCATCCGGTGCGCGGCGTCGGACAGCCGCAGCACGGCCAGGCTGAGGCTCTCCCGGTCCAGCGGCCCGCGCAGCACCAGCGCGTCCGACGTGCCGCCGGTGCCGAGTTGCTCCGCCACGTCGGCGGTCACGCGTGCGTTGGCGGTGGCGGTGGTAGCCAGGACGGGCACGCCGGCCGGGAGGTCGGTGAGCATGGTGCGCAGCCGCCGGTAGTCCGGGCGGAAGTCGTGGCCCCAGTCGGAGATGCAGTGGGCCTCGTCGACCACGAGCAGACCGGTCGCGGCGGAGAGCTTGGGCAGCACCTGATCGCGGAAGTCCGGATTGTTGAGCCGCTCGGGACTCACCAGCAGTACGTCGACCTCGCCCGCGGCGATCTCGTCCTGGACGGCGTCCCACTCCTCGGTGTTGGAGGAGTTGATGGTCCGGGCGCGGATGCCGGCCCGGGCCGCGGCCTCCACCTGGTTGCGCATCAGCGCGAGCAGCGGGGAGACGATCACCGTGGGCCCGGCACCGCGGTCACGCAGCAGCGCGGTCGCCACGAAGTAGACCGCGGACTTGCCCCACCCCGTCCGCTGGACGACCAGGGCCCGGCGCCGGTCGGCGACCAGCGCCTCGATCGCCCGCCACTGGTCCTCCCGCAGCCGGGCGGCGCCGGAGGCGTCCCCGACGAGGCGGGCGAGGACCGTGTCGGCCGCTGTCCGGAGATCCGCGTTGCTCGTGTGCTCCATGCGTTCCATACAACAGGACAGGACTGACAGCCGGGCGATGGGGCGTGCGGGGCGGGCGCGGCCGTCGGGCGGAGCGAGGTGGACGCGGCCGTCGCGGGGAACGCGTATGACGTGTCCCTGATTGCAGTTATCCACAGGGCAAAGCGGAACTTCCTGATCCGCGAGATCGTCGGCCCATGACGAACCACAGCGAAACGACCGGGTCCTCCGGGAACGGCGACGCCTCGAAGCCCGTGAAGCCGGGCCGTGCCGCCCGCACCCCGTACGACGGCCCCGGCGACGAGCACCAGGTCACTCTGCGTACCCCCGCCGAACTGGCCGACGCCCTGCCGTACCTCCTCGGATACCGCCCCGAGGACAGCATCGTCCTGGTCGCCCTGCGCGACAGGGACGGGCGGGGCCGTTTCGGCGGCCGGGCCCGGCTCGGCATTCCGGCGGACGTGGACGACTGGGCGGGCGCGGCCGGACAACTGGTCCACGGCCTGGTGACCGGCAGCGAGCGACGAGGAGTGCGGCCCGAGCAGATGGTCGCCTACCTCTGTCAGGAACCGGCGCGGGGTGAGACCGGCCGAGAGGTGATGGAGCGACTGCGGCCGCTGGCCCAGCGGCTGCGCGTCGCATGCGGCACCCTCGACGTACCCGTGGTCGAGGCGCTGTGCATCTCGGCCGGGCGCTTCTGGTCGTACTGCTGCGACGACGCCGTCTGCTGCCCGGCCGAGGGGACCCCCATGGGACTGCCGGGCACGTCCGTGCTGGCCGCGGCGGCCACCTACGCCGGTATCCAGGTGCGTGGCTCACTGAGCGAGCTGCGGGCAAGGCTGCTCCCCCGGGAGGGCGCCGCGGCACTCGAACAGGAGGCGGCACTGGACGCGGCCGCCATGGTGCTGGTCTCCCGGATTTTCGACGACACCGGCCGTTCGCACGTGGCCGAGGAGACGCTGGACCTGGCGCAGCGGGTCATGCGACGCCTCGCCGAGGCACCGCCCGTCTCCGGCGTTCCGGCCGAGGATCTGCGCGACGACCAACTGCTCGGTCATGACGAGACGGCGGCGCTGATCCTCGGCCTCCAGGACCGCACGACACGTGACCGCGCGGCTGAGTGGATGGAGGGTGACGAGGCGGGCCCCGCGCTGCGCCTGTGGCGGGCCTTGGCCCGCCGCTGCGTCGGACCGTACGGCGAACACGCGGCCGCGCCCCTCACCCTCGCGGGATGGGTCGCCTGGTCCACCGGCGACGAACTGGAGGCCCGAGAGGCTCTGGCCATGGCACTCGGCGCAGATCCGGACTATCTCTTCGCCCGGCTCCTGCACCAGGCGTGCAACGAGGGCCTCGATCCCGAGTCGGTCCGCCGCTGTCTGCGTGCGGAGCGTGGGGGCCGTGCGGGCCAGGGAGGCGGCGTATCGGGTGGTGAAGAGCAGGCCCGCGGGTCCTCGGACAGCGAGCTGACCGAGGCCTCGTCCGCTCCGCAGACGCACGGTGGCCGTCGGCGCCGCACGCGCTCCGTCGCCCCGGTCGGCGGAATCCGTCGCCGTGCGAGGACGCAGGCTCGTGAGCCGGGCGCGGAAAGCGGGCGTCCCCGCATGTCGGTGGGCGGCGACCGCAGGGGCAGCGCGCGGACTGGCCGTACGCGGTCGCGCCCCTCGGGAGCGGGAGCGGGGGCGGGGGCCACGGGCCGGAAGGACGCGTGCGCGGAGGGGGCGGGCAGGGGAGAACCAGGCACCGAAGGGGGCGGCGAGCGACACCGATGAGACGGTCGGGTGCGTCAGGTCGATGGCGCTGCGCCGGGCAGGAGGCAGGCTCCGGTCAGTGAGGGAAGACGGCAAGCCGCGACGCGGTGGCCGACTGGGTGCCATGTCGACCAGGAATCCTCCTGCTGTCCTGCTGTCTTCCTGTCCTGCTGTTTTGCCTTGCCCCGCTGTCGCCCTCCGGTCGTGGCCGTTCAGCACGTACCGGCGTTCCAGGTGGGAGACGGCTCGCGGCTCACGCCCCCGCCGCCCGGGCGACCACCTCGGGCGTGACCCGGGGGACACCCCCTCCGTTCACCTGAGTGGCGTAACGCGCGGACCGTCCGGGACGCCGCGTCGCACCGCACCTGTCAGGCCGAACCATCACATACGGCGCCGTTCCCCCTGAGGCGCAGAGAGAACTGAGAGGGAGCCTTCCCGTGCACGAGCCGACTCCACCGTCCGCCGCCACGGACAGCGTTGCCGCCGGCCGAAGGGCGACGCTGCCGTCCTTCGCCGCGTCCATGGCGCCTGTCAGCGAACGCGGCTCGGGGCAGGGCAGGAACCTTGGCCCGCCGATGGTCCGACCCCGGTCGGCGCCGCCCCTCCCCCCGACACGGTCGAGTGCGGAGCCGGTCGCTCCTCGGAGCGCGCCGCCTGCGATGCCGCACAGGGCCGGGGACCTGCCGCCCATCCACCGAACCATGATCGGAGTGGCCCTCCCCGCTCTCGTGGTCTCCACGGAACAGGGGCAGCTGACCGGCCTCGGCTTGGAAGGCTTCTACCGTGCCGGTCGGCGCCTGCTCTCCCGGTGCCGTCTTCGCGTGGCCGGGCGGGAGCCGGTTCCGTCGCAGGCCCGGATGACAGGCGCCGACCGCGCCCTCTTCGTGGGAACGCTGCGGACGACGTCCGCGCCGGGGCCGGACCCGGACGTCGTGGTCGAGCGGACCCGGGACGCCGATGGAACGGAGCGGATAACGCTGCGCAGTTGGGCACACCGCCCGCTGCGGCTGCCGGTAGAGGTGGCCCTCGGTACGGACTTGGCGGACCTGGGATCGATCGCCGCGGGCAGTGCGGGCCCCGACCTGCCGGCCAGCGTCCACGCTTCCGGTCTGCGGTGGTCCTGTGCCGCGGGCAGTGTGTCGGTCACAGCAGTCCCGCCGCCCGCCGACGCGCTGGCCGCCGCGGGACTGCTGCGGTGGGAGTTCGTACTGCCTCCGGGCGGCAGCACGAGCGTCGAGCTGCGCGTACGACCGGACGGTGCGGGCCCGCTCCGGGCGGTGGGCCGCACGGCGGCCGACCCGCTGGCCTCCGCACACGCCACCGGTGACGACCCGGCAGTCACGGCCCTCCTGCGGACCAGCATCGAGGATCTCCGAGCCCTGATGCTGCGCGATCCCGCGCACCCCGCCGACGTCCATCTCGCGGCCGGCGTCCCCTGGCGCTGCGGCCCGGCCCCCGCCGAGGCACTCGCCGCCGCCCGGATGGCGCTTCCCCTCGGCACCCGGCTGGCCGCGGGTACGCTGCGCGCCCTCGCCCGCACCCAGCATCGCGGCCCCGGCCCGCGGGCCGGCATGATTCCCGGACCCAGACGTGACGCCGGCCCGCACCTGCCACCGGGCTGCACCGGCACCGAGGCGACCCTCCTCTTCCCCGTGCTCCTCGCGGAGGCCCGCCGCTGGGGGCTCGGCGAGCACGAGACGCAGGAGCTGATGCCGGCGGCCGAGCGCTGTCTGAACTGGCTGCGCACCACCGCCGGGGACGGCACGTACGTACCCGATCCGCACCTCGACGGCCCCGTCCGCTGCGAAACCCAGGCCCACGCCCACCGCGCCGCCCTGCTCGGGGCCGAACTGCTCGACGCATTCGGCAGACCGGGCGGTGACGGACTGCGGCAGTGGGCCCGGAGGCTGCGGACGGCGTTCCGGCGGGATTTCTGGATCGACAACCCGGCGGGCGGACGGCCGGCGGCGGCCCGGGCCCCGGACGGACGCCTCGTGCCGCACCTGAGCGCGGCCGCGGCTCACCTCCTCGACACCGGACTGCTCGGCGGGGGCATCGTGGCCCCGGGCCTGCTCGACGCGGTGCAGACCGGCCAACTCGCCCGCCTGCTGGGCAACCCGGCCATGGACTCGGGCTGGGGTCTGCGCGGACTGGCCTCGAAGGAAACGGGATACAACCCCTTCGGGCACCGCGCGGGGGCAGTGCGCGTCCAGGAGACGGCGGTTGCGGTGGCGGGTCTGGCCACCGCCGGTCACGAGAAGGAGGCGGGCTCACTGCTGCGCGGCCTACTGGCCGCGGCGGGCACCTTCGGCCACCGCCTGCCGGAGATGTACGCGGGGGAGCAGCACACCGGTGCGAGCGCTCCCCTGCCGCATCCTGCGGCCTGCCGTCCCGCCGCCACCGCTGCCGCCGCCGGGGTGCTGCTGCTGACGACGCTCGTCGGCATTCGTCCCGACGCCCCGGCCAGGACCGTCACCCTGCGCCCCGTACGCAGCGCACCGCTGGGGGAGCTCGGGCTGACGGGGCTGCGGGTCGCCGGCGCACCTTTCTCCGTGCGGGTCGGCCGGCTCGGCCTGGCCATGGTCGAAGAGGCCGCCGACGAACTGCAGCTAGGA
Source organism: Streptomyces sp. NPDC037271 (assembly GCF_055603605.1). Lineage (NCBI taxonomy): Bacteria > Bacillati > Actinomycetota > Actinomycetes > Kitasatosporales > Streptomycetaceae > Streptomyces > Streptomyces sp. NPDC037271. Next base: position 322,311 of record NZ_JBVJVN010000005.1, on the reverse strand, counting down.
GCCTGACCTGGAATGACGTGGCCTCGCACGGGGACCGGGAGCGAGCGGTGAGATGCACGCCGGAGCGAAGTGGGACAGCCACCGCAGCGGACGGCGAAGGGAGTGTTTATCGTCAGGCAGACGACTATGATCGCCGCATGCCCTACGACCCGTCAGCCTTTCCGCCCTTCGCCGTCACCGTGGACCTGGTCGTGCTGACCGTGCGCCGCCACTCCCTGTGCGCGCTGGCGGTGCGCAGGGGCGAGCCGCCGTTCCAGGGCCGCTGGGCTCTGCCCGGTGGTTTCGTACGGGCCGACGAGGATCTGGCGCAGGCGGCGGCGCGGGAGCTGGCAGAGGAGACGGGCCTGTGCGTCCACGACCCCGTCGCACCCACCCAGGACAACGGTGCCCACCTGGAGCAGCTCGCGACGTACGGCGACCCCGAGCGGGACCCCCGGATGCGCGTGGTCAGTGTCGCCCACCTCGCGCTCGCTCCCGACCTGCCCGCGCCACGGGCGGGCGGTGACGCCAGCAACGCGCGCTGGGCGCCGGTCGAGGAACTGCTGGAACAGGCTGGTCACGGCCGTGACAGCGAGCCTGTGGCGCCGCTCGCCTTCGACCACGCCCAGATCCTGGCGGACGGGGTGGAGCGAGCTCGCTCCAAGATCGAGTACTCGTCGCTGGCCACCGCGTTCTGCCCGCCCGAGTTCACCGTCGGTGAATTGCGTCGCGTCTACGAGGCGGTGTGGAGCGTGGCACTCGACCCGCGCAACTTTCACCGCAAGGTGACGGGCACCCCGGGCTTCCTCGTCCCTACCGGCGGCACGACCACGCGCCAGGGCGGGCGTCCCGCCCAGCTCTTCCGGGCCGGCGGCGCGACTCTCCTCAACCCCCCGATGCTGCGCCCCGAGGTGTGACGGCGAGCCCGGCCGGGTCCTGGGAGCGAACGGCGGACAAGAGATCGAAGAGACCTGTCACCCCGTGTCCGGCCCGCCGTGCGATGTCCGAAAAAACGGATATGACACGCTATCTTGCTACGGGTGATCCAGGCCTTCGGACTTACCAGCAACCCCCGCAAGGAGCTTCCCCCCGCCGTCGACGACGTCTCGTTCGAGGCACGCGCGGGCCACGTCACCGCGCTGCTCGGTGCATCGGGCGCCGGCAAGACGACGGCACTCAGACTCATGCTCGAACTGGAGCACGGCCGTGGTCTCGCCTACTTCAGAGGCCGTCCCCTGCACCGCATCGCCCACCCCTCGCGTGAGGTCGGCGTACTGCTGGGAGATGTGCCGGGGCATCCGGCCCGCACGGTCCGCGGCCATCTCCGCATGCTGTGCGCGGCGGCCGGCGTTCCCGTCCGGCGGGCCGACGAAGTCCTGGAGTCGGTCGGCCTCGTGAGCCTGCGGGACGAACGCCTCGGCACGCTCTCCCGCGGCATGGACCGACGCCTCGGAATGGCCTGCGCACTGATCCCGGACCCGCACACCCTGGTACTCGACGACCCCGCCGGCGCGCTCTGCGCGCGCGAGGCCCGCTGGCTCCACGGCGCGCTGCGCGCCCACGCCGGTCAGGGCGGCACCGTCCTGTTCAGTACGGCCGATCCCAAGGAGGCGGCGCGTACCGCCGACCACGTCGTCACGCTGGAACGGGGCAGAGTCGTCGCCGACCAGGAGGCGGCGGACTTCGCCCGTACCCGGCTGCGCCCCCGCGTCGCCGTCCGCAGCCCGCACGCCGCCCGGCTCGCTGCCCTTCTGGTCAAAGAGGCACGCACGGCCCGCCGTTCCGTCGAGGTCGTACGCGAGGGCGGCAACCGCCTCGCGGTGTACGGCAGTACGTGCGCCGACGTCGGCGAGACCGTGTTCCGTCACGGAATCCTGGTACACCAACTCGCCGACGAAGTCGGCGATATGGGACCGGGTGCGGGCGCGGCGCCTGCGGGCCGGCAGCCGGGTACCGAGATCGACGGGGCGCCGGAAACCGGAGACCGGGCCGCCCCCCGCCCGGCCGTCACACGCCCACGCCGACCGTCCGCCACCGCGCCCCACCCGGCCCCTGCCGAACCACAGCACCCGTCCGCCACCGTTCTCGGCACGTTCGGCCCGCACCGGCCTCCCGCCGGTGACGGCGGCCCGGAGCCCGGTGGCCCACGCCCGGCCACACCGACCGACTCCCCCCAGCGGCCGACGGACACGGCCCCGCGTGTCCCCGGGGAGGAGCACTCGCTCGCTGACGCCTCTCGGCCTTCGGCCGGCACGCCCGCACCGTCCGGGGCGGAGCCGTCCCCTGTCGCTGGCACCCCTCACTCCTCCCCCGGAACCCGGCCGGTGGCCACGAATCCCCGGCAGCTCGACCGCGATCCGCCGCCGATGACCGGCCTTCAGCCCCTCGGCCGGGCCGGACAGGCGTCCCCCGTCACGGGCGGAGGCACCGATGCGGCCGTCGCCGCCGCCACAAGCCGCACCCGGGAGGCGGTGTCCCCGCTTCCACCGCCCGTCTCCGTCCGCTCCGCCCCCAGTCCCCTGCGCCCACTCCGCTATGAACTCCGCCGTGCGGCCGGCATCAGCACCGGGTTCGTCACCGGTGCCGTCGTCCTCGTCGTATCCGCTGTCATCGCTGTGGTCCTGGCACGTGTGGGTCACACCCCGCAGCCGCGGCTCCTGGCCGCGTGGCCGCGGGAGCTGCCGCTGCCGCCCGCGGCGCTCGGCGCGGGGCTGCTCGGTGCGCTGGCCTTCGGCGACGAGTTCCGCCACCCCGCCCTGGCGGCGGACCGCGGCACCGTGCCCCGCCGGATGGGGCTGCTGACCGCCAAACTCGTCGTCTCCGCGGCCACCGCGGTGGTGCTGGCCGTCCTGACGGTGGGCTGCGACACCGAAGTGCTCCGTCTGTTCTACGGACAGGAGCTCGCCCGGGTTCCCGCCGACTGGCCCGCACTCAGCGCGGGTTGGCTCGGGCTCGTCGTCGGATGCGCCTGGTCCGGTGTGCTCGCCGCGGGCGTCTTCCGGTCCACCACGGCCGGGCTCGCCGCGGTGGTCGCCGTTCCCGTGCTCGTCGTACCGCTCGTACAAAAGGTCTGGGACGGCCCGTCCGTGCGGACCGCCGCCGGTCTCCCGATGCGGGTGCGCGAGGCCCTTCTGACGCAGTGGCCGTTCGGCGGTGAGCGGTATCTGGCCGATGTGCTGAGCATGATCGTCCAACCCGTGGGCAGCGCACTGACGTTGTCGCTGACCACTCTGCTCTGCGCATACCTGCTCGTGACCCTGCGCAGCAGGGCCCGATGACGTCGGCCGCGCCCTTCCGGTCCGACCGTGCGCGCAACTCCCCGGGGAAAGCCCATTTCTTTCCGATAAGGCGTCAATTGCGACGGGGTGAGCGATCACCCTTTCGTGTGCTTTTCACCAAAGACCTCAAGGGAGTTGAGAACGGCGCCGACAAAGGATGCGTGAGTACCCTTGCGCACACCATGATGACCGCCGCCCGCTCCGCCGACTCCGGCCTCGCGAACCCGGGCGAACTCGACCGCTACCCCTACGCCGAGGCGCCCCCCGTCGACCGCGTCGGAGTGCCCGCCTGGGAAGGGGTGGAGCCTGAGCTGGGCCGCGTGGGCCGGCGCACCGCGGGCAGCCGTGGCCGTGGACTGCACGGGCAACTCGTCCAGCAGCTGGGCCAGATGATCGTTTCGGGGGACCTGGGCGCCGACCGCCCGCTGGTGCCCGAGGAGATCGGCCAGCGCTTCGAGGTGTCCCGAACCGTCGTCCGTGAGTCTCTCCGCGTCCTGGAGGCCAAGGGCCTGGTCAGCGCCCGTCCGAACGTCGGCACGCGCGTGCGCCCCGTCAGTGACTGGAATCTCCTCGACCCGGACATCATCGAATGGCGCGCCTTCGGGCCACAGCGCGACGACCAGCGCCGCGAGCTCAATGAGCTGCGCTGGACGATCGAGCCGCTCGCCGCCCGCCTCGCCGCCGGGCACGGGCGCGAGGACGTCCAGCAGCGTCTGTCGGACATGGTCGGGATCATGGGTCACGCCCTGGGGCAGGGTGACGCGCTCACCTTCTCGCGTGCCGACGCCGAGTTCCACACGCTGCTCATCCAGATCGCGGGCAACCGGATGCTGGACCACCTCTCCGGGATCGTCTCCGCCGCCCTGCACGTCTCCGGCGGCCCGGTCACGGGCTGTGACCGGCCGAACGACGTCTCGCTGACGCAGCACGGCAGGATCGTCGACGCCCTCGCCGCGGGGGACGGCGCGGCGGCCGAGGCGGCCATGCGGCAACTTCTGACCGTTCACCCCGAGGTGGAACGCGTGGTGCCCGCCCCGCGCGAGCACTGACCGCGTTCCGCCGCAACGGCGCGGGCCGGGCACGCCAGATCCCTCCTATGGCTGTGGCCGGCCGGTTCGCCGCCACCGCGGGCCCCGCGGAACCCCTCGTGGTTCCGCGGGGTCCGAAGGTGCGATGTGGCCTGGACCTCCCGGCGTGGCCGAGTTGGACTCGTCGGTGACCTTGTTTGGCCGTATCTGACCTGTTTTGAACGCTTACGGGGTGTGACTCGGGCCACGCGGATTGGGCGTAACGCTCGTGGGAACAACGCGATGACCTAAGAGGTGACAGCCGCGGAGGGAATACGGACGCCGTTCACGGCGCTGTGCATCTCCCCGGCTCGCCCGCGCCGTCGACTCACTCCTAAGCCGACGGTCGGCTCCTGTCCGCCATGGACGGGGCCGGAAGCCGTTTTCCAACGTTCCGAGAGGTTGTTCGTGTCGGCCAGCACATCCCGTACGCTCCCGCCGGAGATCGCCGAGTCCGTCTCTGTCATGGCGCTCATTGAGCGGGGAAAGGCTGAGGGGCAGATCGCCGGCGACGACGTGCGTCGGGCCTTCGAAGCTGACCAGATCCCGGCCACTCAGTGGAAGAACGTACTGCGCAGCCTCAATCAGATCCTCGAGGAAGAGGGTGTGACGCTGATGGTCAGTGCCGCAGAGCCCAAGCGCACCCGTAAGAGCGTCGCAGCGAAGAGTCCCGCCAAGCGCACCGCCACCAAGGCGGTCACGGCGAAGACGGTGACCAGCAGGAAGGCCACCGCCCCCGCCACCCCGGCGGCGCCCGCCACCGACCCCGCCGTCGAGGACGAGGCGCCCGCCAAGAAGGCGGCGGCCAAGAAGACCACCGCCAAGAAGGCGGCGGTGAAGAAGACGACCGCCAAGAAGGCGGCTGCGAAGAAGACGACCGCCAAGAAGGAAGACGGCGAGCTTCTCGAGGACGAGGCGATCGAGGAGCCGAAGGCCGCGACGGAGGAGCCCGAGGGCACCGAGAACGCGGGCTTCGTGCTGTCCGACGACGACGAGGACGACGCCCCGGCCCAGCAGGTCGCCGCGGCCGGCGCCACCGCCGACCCGGTCAAGGACTACCTCAAGCAGATCGGCAAGGTCCCCCTGCTCAACGCCGAGCAGGAGGTCGAACTCGCCAAGCGCATCGAGGCGGGTCTGTTCGCCGAGGACAAGCTTGCGAACTCCGACAAGCTCGCCCCCAAGCTCAAGCGCGAGCTGGAGATCATCGCCGAGGACGGCCGCCGCGCCAAGAACCACCTCCTGGAGGCCAACCTCCGCCTGGTGGTCTCCCTGGCCAAGCGCTACACCGGCCGCGGCATGCTCTTCCTGGACCTCATCCAGGAGGGCAACCTCGGTCTGATCCGCGCGGTGGAGAAGTTCGACTACACCAAGGGCTACAAGTTCTCCACGTACGCCACCTGGTGGATCCGTCAGGCGATCACCCGCGCCATGGCCGACCAGGCCCGCACCATCCGTATCCCGGTGCACATGGTCGAGGTCATCAACAAGCTCGCGCGCGTGCAGCGCCAGATGCTCCAGGACCTGGGCCGCGAGCCCACTCCGGAGGAGCTGGCCAAGGAGCTCGACATGACCCCGGAGAAGGTCATCGAGGTCCAGAAGTACGGCCGCGAGCCCATCTCGCTGCACACCCCGCTGGGCGAGGACGGCGACAGCGAGTTCGGTGACCTCATCGAGGACTCCGAAGCGGTCGTCCCGGCCGACGCGGTCAGCTTCACGCTCCTGCAGGAGCAGCTGCACTCCGTCCTCGACACCCTGTCCGAGCGCGAGGCGGGCGTCGTCTCCATGCGTTTCGGTCTCACCGACGGTCAGCCGAAGACCCTCGACGAGATCGGCAAGGTGTACGGGGTCACGCGGGAGCGCATCCGTCAGATCGAGTCGAAGACGATGTCGAAGCTGCGTCACCCGTCGCGCTCCCAGGTGCTGCGCGACTACCTCGACTAGATCGCGGTCGTACGAGCGACAGGGCCCGGTTCCACCAGGTGGGGAACCGGGCCTTCGCGCTGGGCAGCGGGTGCGCGGCACGGCGGGCTGGATCACTCTGGGTGTTCCATCACAATCTCGGAGTGAGGAGCCCGCATGCGTCGCCTCTTTGCCCGGGCGCTGGTCCGGCCGCTGGTCCTGGCGGCTGCGGCGACCGCGATACCGCTGGTGTCCGCCGCCCCCGCGTCCGCCGACAGCATCGTCGTCGGAGGTTTTCCGGTCGAAGCGTCCGACAGCCCGTGGACCGTCGCCCTGTCCAGCCGTGACCGGTTCGGAGGTACTCGGGCCGGACAGTTCTGCGGGGGAGTGGCCGTCGGCCGTACCACCGTGCTCACGGCGGCCCACTGCCTGGGTGAGGAGGTGCTCGGGTCGCCGCCCGAGCGGGTACGCGATCTGAGGGTCATCGCCGGTCGTACGGACCTGCTCTCGGACCAGGGCCGCGAGGTTCCGGTCCGCGACGTCTGGGTGAACCCGGCGCACGACGACGTCACCAATGCCGGTGACTTCGCGGTGCTCACCCTCTCCGAAGCCCTTCCCGCCGGCTCGGTCATAGGGATGGCGGCCGCGGGCGACCCCGCGTACGGATCCGGGACGGGTGCGCTCGTCTACGGGTGGGGGGACGCCTCGGGTACCGGGGACTACGCGAACAGCCTGCGGGCGGCACGCGTGCGGGTGCTCCCCGACGCACGCTGTGAGCGGGCGTATCCGGGAAGCGACGACGGGCGGTATCACGCCGACACGATGCTCTGTGCCGGCGAGGATGCCGGTGGCCGCGATGCCTGCCAGGGCGACAGCGGGGGGCCGCTGGTCGCGCAGGGCAGACTCATCGGCCTCGTGTCCTGGGGGAGCGGCTGCGGGCGCCCGGGCAGTCCCGGGGTGTACACGCGCGTCTCCGCGGTTCTGCGGACGCTGGGATGGGACGACGATGCCGCGCGGTGACGTGAGGGCGCCTGGCGGCCGCTGAGGGCCTTCCGGGCACGAGCACGGGCGGCCGCCTCCTGGCTGGGGAGGCGGCCGCCCGTTCATCGGCCTGTGCCGGGCTGGCTCGTCGTCGGGCGCGAAGCGTCAGCGCTCTTCCTCGGCGGAAGATTCCGGAACGGCCGTCAGCCGCTCCGTCTCGTCCTGTATCTCAGCGGCGATCTTCTTGAGTTCCGGCTCGAACTTGCGCCCGTGGTGAGCGCAGAAGAGCAGTTCTCCGCCGCTCAGCAAGACGACGCGCAGGTATGCCTGGGCGCCGCAGCGGTCGCAGCGATCAGCGGCCGTCAGCGGGCTTGCGGAAGTCAGAACAGTAGTCACGTCGCCTCTTCTCTAGCTCGACGAGCTGTCGTACCAGGGTCAACATCCAACCAGCCCCAAAACGTTCCCGCTCGTGGCTTTTCCTCGAAAAAAATTTCCGAGGGGCAGGCTGTTGCCGGTTGGCGGCGAATGTGCCGTATTGCGTGTCTCTGTGTCGTACGGGTTCGCGCAGTCGGTCAGTGTCAGTCCCGCCGGCTGGGTTGCCGGTTTGTTCATGAGGACGTGCCCGGAGCCTAAATGGTTCATGCGTCGAAGGGAACGTGATGTGTACTTCACCCCTTCGAGGGATCGAACAGGCATGCGACGCTGGACTAGGGTGAACCCTCGACGAGGGTGGCGTTACAACGGCTCTACCAGGCCTCGGTACCCTCTGACCGGTGAACTGAGCCGCGCCCTTACCCAGCGGGGCCCCATCTGAAATTCAGCGAGGAGCGAACCGCGTGACCGCCGAGACATCCGTGCCGTCCACTGCGCTGCTGGCAGGAGCAGACCGGGACGGATCCAACTACACCGCGCGGCACCTGCTCGTCCTCGAAGGGCTCGAGGCCGTGCGGAAGCGTCCGGGCATGTACATCGGATCGACCGACAGCCGTGGCCTGATGCACTGCCTGTGGGAGATCATCGACAACTCCGTCGACGAAGCCCTCGGCGGTTACTGCGACCACATCGAGGTGATCCTCCACGACGACGCGTCGGTGGAGGTCAGGGACAACGGCCGGGGCATCCCGGTCGACGTCGAGCCCAAGACCGGCCTGTCCGGTGTCGAGGTCGTCATGACCAAGCTGCACGCCGGCGGCAAGTTCGGAGGCGGCTCGTACGCCGCCTCCGGCGGTCTGCACGGCGTCGGCGCCTCCGTGGTGAACGCCCTGTCCGCCCGGCTGGACATCGAGGTGGACCGCAACGGGCACACCAACGCCATCAGCTTCCGGCGTGGCGTTCCGGGCGCCTTCACGGGGAGGGGGCCGGACGCGAAGTTCGAGGCCGCGAGCGGGCTGCGCAAGGCCAGGAAGATCCCCAAGAGCCGTACCGGCACGCGCGTGCGGTACTGGGCCGACCGGCAGATCTTCCTCAAGGACGCCAAGCTCTCCCTGGAGAACCTGCACCAGCGGGCCCGCCAGACCGCGTTCCTGGTGCCCGGACTGACCATCGTCGTCCGCGACGAGTACGGTCTCGGTGACGGCGGCAGCAAGGGCGAGGAGTCCTTCCGTTTCGACGGCGGCATCAGCGAGTTCTGCGAGTTCCTGGCCAGTGACAGGCCTGTCTGTGACGTGCTGCGCTTCAGCGGACAGGGCAGCTTCAAGGAGACGGTCCCCGTCCTGGACGAGCACGGCCAGATGACGCCCACCGAGGTCACCCGCGAACTCGGCGTCGACGTCGCGATGCGCTGGGGCACCGGGTACGACACCACCCTCAGGTCGTTCGTCAACATCATCGCCACGCCCAAGGGCGGCACCCACGTCGCGGGCTTCGAACAAGCGGTGGCCAAGACCATGAACGAGGTGCTGCGCACCAAGAAGCTGCTGCGCGTCGCCGAGGACGACATCGTCAAGGACGACGCCCTGGAGGGTCTGACGGCGGTCGTGACGGTCCGCCTCGCCGAGCCGCAGTTCGAGGGCCAGACCAAGGAGGTCCTCGGCACCTCGGCGGCCCGCCGCATCGTGAACAACGTCATCACCAAGGAACTCAAGGCGTTCCTGACCTCCACGAAGCGCGACGCGGCCCAGCAGGCCCGGGTGGTCATGGAGAAGGCCGTCGCCGCGGCCCGCACCCGCATCGCCGCCCGTCAGCACAAGGACGCCCAGCGCCGCAAGACGGCCCTGGAATCCTCCTCGCTGCCCGCCAAGCTCGCCGACTGCCGCAGCGACGACGTCGACCGCAGCGAGCTGTTCATCGTCGAGGGCGACTCCGCGCTGGGTACGGCGAAGCTCGCCCGGAACTCCGAGTTCCAGGCGCTGCTGCCGATCCGCGGCAAGATCCTCAACGTTCAGAAGTCGTCCGTGACCGACATGCTGAAGAACGCCGAGTGCGGCGCGATCATCCAGGTCATAGGAGCCGGGTCCGGCCGTACCTTCGACATCGACGCGGCCCGCTACGGCAAGATCATCATGATGACCGACGCCGATGTGGACGGCTCCCACATCCGTACTCTGCTCCTGACCCTGTTCCACCGCTACATGCGGCCCATGGTGGAGGCGGGCCGGGTCTTCGCCGCGGTGCCGCCGCTGCACCGCATCGAGCTGGTCCAGCCGAAGAAGGGCCAGGACAAGTACGTCTACACATACTCGGACCGGGAGCTGCGGGACACACTCATGGAGTTCCAGAGCAAGAACATCCGGTACAAGGACTCCATCCAGCGGTACAAGGGCCTGGGCGAGATGGACGCCGACCAGCTGGCGGAGACGACCATGGACCCGCGGCGCCGCACCCTGCGCCGGATCAACCTCACCGACCTGGACTCCGCCGAGCAGGTCTTCGACCTGCTGATGGGGAACGACGTCGCGCCCCGCAAGGAGTTCATCTCCAGCTCGGCGGCGACGCTGGACCGTTCGCGCATCGACGCGTAACCGCCTATAACCGCGCGTAACCGTTGAGCCTGGCCCGGCGGCGATCGAGTTGCCGGGCCCGGCAAGGTGGCTGGGTCCGGCGACTGCCTGGGAAGGCCACTGCCCGAAGGCTGCCCGGCCGGCCGCACAAGCGGCTCCTCCGCCTCTGGCCGGCGCTCGCACCGTAGGGAGTCGGAGGGCGGGACCCTGAACCCTGACGCCTGACTCCCTGCGAAAGAGTGAGGCGTCTTCCCGTTCTGTCCAGCCTTGGGCATGCGGTCGAGCAACGGTCCCCCCGAGGTGCCGGGAGGGGGCCCGAAGGCACGGCCGGGCCCCCCGACGCCCCGGGCCCGTCCTTGGCGCTCGGACTCTTCAGGCGCGGGTCGCCCACTCGTAACGGTGCTCCGGGCGGCCCGCGTCGCCGTACTTGAGAGTCAGCCGGGCCCGTCCCGTGCGCTCCAGCAGTTTCAGATAGCGCTGTGCGGTCTGGCGGCTCACCCCGGTCCGTTCGGCGATCTCCTGTGCGGAGAGAGCACCGTCGGCCTTCAGCAGGCACTGGCGCACGAGCTCGGCGGTGGTGGGGGAGTGCCCCTTGGGCAGCCCCGGCTCCGACGGTGCCGAGAGGGCGCCGAAGATGCGGTCGACCTCGGCCTGCTCCGCCTCACCACCGCCGTCGAGAGTGCGCCGCAGCTCCGCGTACGCCTCCAGCTTGGCGCGCAGCCCGGCGAAGGCGAACGGTTTGACCAGGTACTGCAGGGCACCCTGGCGCATCGCCGCCTGGACGGTCGACACGTCCCGTGCCGCCGTCACCATGATCACGTCGGTCTGATGGTCACGTCGCCGCATCTCCTGGACGACCTCCAGACCGGTCCGGTCGGGCAGGTAGTGGTCCAGCAGGATCAGGTCCAGGCGCGGCAGCGTCTCCACGCTGTGCAGCGCCTCCAGCGCGCTGTGCGCCTCGCCGGCGACGTGGAAGCCCGGAACCTTCTCGACGTAGGCGGCGTTGACCCGCGCGACCCGCGTGTCGTCGTCCACGACCAGGACCTCGATCATCGGGACTCCTCCTCGGCAACGGTGTTCACGGGGGCGGTGAAGGCGTGTTCCAGGTCTGGTTCGGCCAGCGCCTCGGGCAGGACGACGACGAACTCCGCGCCCCCGCCGTGCGCCTCACCGACGGTGGCACTGCCGCCCTGCCGCTCGGCCAGCCTGCGTACCAGAGACAGCCCGATGCCGCGCTGGCGGTGGGCCGGCGGTTCCTTGGTGGACCATCCCGCCGCGAACACCAGCTCGCGGTGTTCCGCCGGTATCCCGGGCCCGGTGTCACGGACCCTGAGCGTGGCCGTACGGCCCTGCGCACGCAATTCGACCTCCACGCGCGCGTGCGGCGTCCCCGCGACGGCGTCGAGCGCGTTGTCGACCAAGTTACCGACGATCGTCACGAGCCCCCTGGGGTCGACCAGGAGGTCCGGCAGCCGCGTCCGGTCCGACACCCACAGGGCGACTCCTCGTTCGGCCGCGACGGTCGCCTTGCCGACGAGCAGGGCGGCGAGAAGGGGATCCCGGATCCGCTCGGTGATCTGCTCAGCGGTGACCCGGTGGTCGCCGACCACCTCGCCGACGAACTCCACGGCGTCGTCGTACATCTCCAGTTCGAGCAGCCCCAGCAGGGTGTGCATGCGGTTGGCGTGCTCGTGGTCCTGCGCGCGCAGGGCGTCGATCAGGCCGCGCGTCGAGTCCAGCTCCCGGCCGAGCTGCTCCAGCTCGGTGCGGTCGCGCAGCGTGGCGACGGCACCGCCGTCGTCGGTGGGCATCCGGTTGGCGACCAGGACCCGCTGGCCGCGCACCGTGAGCAGATCGGTCCCGGTCACCCGGCCGGCCAGGACGTCGGCCGTGCGCCCCGCGCCGAGCGCCTCGTCGGGGGAGCGGCCGACGGCCTCGCCGCCGATGCCCAGCAGACGCTGGGCCTCGTCGTTCAGCAGGCGTACCCTGCCGCCGCGGTCCAGGGCGACGACGCCCTCCCGGATGCCGTGCAGCATGGCCTCGCGCTCCGCGAGCAGCCCCGCGATGTCCGAGAAGGCCAGGTCCCGGGTCTGCCGCTGGACCCTGCGCGAGATGAACCAGGCGGCCAGCGCGCCGACGGCCAGGGCGCCACCGGCGTACGCGAACAGGCCGGGGATGGCGTGGATCAGCCGGGCCCGGACGCTGTCGTAGGCGATGCCCACCGAGACGGCGCCGACGACGGCGCCGTCGCTGTCGCGCAGGGGCACCTTGCCGCGCGCGGAGCGGCCCAGGGTGCCGTCGTCGATCTCCATGACCTCACGGCCGGCCAGGGCCTGCCCGGGGTCGGTCGAGACGACCTCGCCGATCCGCTCCGGGTCGGTGTGCGACCAGCGCACGCCCTGCCGGTCCATCACGACGACGTACTCCGCCCCCGTGGCCCTCCGGATCCGCTCCGTCTCCTGTTGCACCGGCCCGTCGGGCGCGGGCCGGGTGGTGCGCAGGTCCCGTACCACCTGTGGCTGCTGCGCCGTGGTCTGCGCGATCGCCAGCGCCCGGCGCATCGCCTGGTCGTCCAGCTGGTCGCTGAGCGGCGCCAGGAAGAGCCCGGTCGCGAGCACGACGACTCCCGCCGCGATCGCCAGCTGCATCAGCAGCACCTGCGAGAACACCCGCCGCGGCAGGCCGAGGCGCAGGCGGCGAACGGGGGGAGTGGGACTCATACCCATGACGGTACGTGGAGGCTCTGACATGCCGTAGAGGGGTGTGGCGCGGATCTCCCGAGCGCCTTGGGCGAGGGAGGCCCGGCCGGGACCCCTCGCGGCCGTCGGGCCCCGCCCTCCGTCCCCGGGCCGGCCTCAGCCGGCGAGCGCCGCCGTCACCGACAGTTCCCGCACCGCGGTGACCGCCATCCGCGCAGGCGAGCCCAGCACCGACGTCCCGCAGCTCTCGGGACGCGGCGGTACCGACGCGTCCTGCTCGACGGTGACCCGCCAGTGCCGGCCGTCGGCGTGGGCCACGGTCACCTCCCAGCGCGGTGCGGCACCGTCCGTCCGTACGACGCTCAGCACCTGCGCCGCGTCCTCGCCCACGGCCGAGCGCACGGCCAGCTCGGCCGCCTGTCCGGGGCGCTCCCACGAGGAGTTCCCGCGGCAGCCCTCGACGACGACCCGTGCCTCCCGCGCACCGTGCAGGATCTCCTTGACCGTGTGGGCCTGGACCCGGCCGTACGCGTACCCGTGGGGCAGCACGAGCACCGTCGGCGAGAAGCGGTGCCCGCCCAGATGGGTGACCTCCCATACGCCCTCGGCCCCGGACGCGGCGAGCTCGGCAGCCAGCGGCCGGCCGAGGAGCGCGCAGCACCGGTCGCGCTTGCCGTTGGTACAGACGAGGGCGAGCGGATCGCCCGGGTGGGGACCGCCTTCGAGCACCGACTCGAAGGTACGGCGGTCGCCCCTGCCGAGCGCGGCGAAATCGAGGTCGAGCAGCCGGCGGGGGTCCGTCAGTGTGGTGCCGTGCAGCCACACGTTTCCCGGCACGGTGTGGGCCGCGTACACCCGGCGCTCGGCCGGAGTGCCGCCGTCCGCGTGGCGTCCGGGCCGGCGGATGAGCGCGATGCGTACGCCCGTCCCCTTCGCCTGCGCCTCCAGGGCACGCCCCAGCGCGGGATCCAGGTGGCTCGACGTGAGCGCCTTGGCGCCCCACGGGCCGGGCTGTTCGAGCAGCAACCAGGTCCTGGCGACGGGTGCGGTGCCCGAAACGGGCTCGTCGAGGTTCCGGGAGGCGACTGAGCACGTACTCACAGAGGTGAGCCTAACCTGACTTGTGCCGCGGCGACTTCCAGCCGCGCCTGAGCGCTGCTTCGGCAGGGCTTGTCAGCGGCTGCGGACCCGAGTGGAGCCCGCTGGTACGCGTGCGCGGCGGGCGCTCGCCGTACTCTCCGGCGCGTGCGCGATGGGCGCTCGCCGTACTCCTCCGGCGCGTGTGCGATCCAGCCCGCCGTCCGGGCCACGGCGGTGTGGTGTGCGGGGCAGGGGGCGCCGGTCGGGGCACCGGCGGCGGCTGAGGATCCGTGCGGCCTGGTGCCGTTCCGGCGCCAGGCCTCATCGGTGGGGCCGTCGAGCGGGACGGGGTGCCGAGGGCTCGACGGACGACTGGTCCGGCGCGGTGGACGGTTGCGTGCGGCCGGGACGGTGTGACGGGGTACGGGTCCGGGCGGACGCGTACCTCGCGGGAGGTCAGGCGTCGGGGATGTCCGCCTTGGCGCGGATCAGGGTTTCCCGGCTGATGACCACGATGCGTTCGTAGTCGGCGCGGGCGGCGTCGGCGGGCAGCTCACGCTCCAGCGCCTCGGTGGCCTCGGTGCCGATGACGGCGAAGTTGCCGTCGCTCAGTTCGAACAGGTCGGGGCAGTTCGCTCCTGAAGCACTGCCACGGGCACTTGGCGGCACACCGATACGGCGCACGATTTTCAAGGGTTACCGGTCCTTACGTCGGATCTGCTCTCTCAGGGGCGGGCAGCACCCTACTGGTTGGCAGTGAGCGGTGAGGGCGACAGAGCGGCGTGTCCTGCTTTCCGCCTCGTCGCGGCCCTCATGCGCGTGGGGGAGCGGAAGACGTGCTGGGGGTCTGCTCCGGGGCTGCGGGCGGCGACGGTGTCGTCGGCGGGACGCTGGGCGACAACAGGCAGAGAACGGCTATGACGGCGGCGCCTGCCGCGACGCCGGCCCCGATTCCTTCCCGCCGGTTCACCAGGTAGCCGACGGCTGCGGCGACGGCGAGAAAGACGATGGCTTCCAGGGTCATGTGACACCTCCGTGATCCGCACCTGCCCGACGGTGAAAGCCGGCGCGGCGGGCAGGTCGGCGACCGTGCGCTGTTCCGAGCGCATCGCTTGGAGGGGGAGAGTACGGGTGGTCGTGGGGACGGGGTGACCGCATGGCCGAAAGGCACTCCGCGGTGACCCTCATGCGCCTTCGTTGACGGCGCCGCCGGGAAAGCCCGGAGGTCAGGGCGAGGGAGGCGTGCCCACCACCCACCATTCGTCCGTGTCGGCCTCGTCGAGGTCGCTGATGAGGCCGTCTACCAAGTGGCCGATCCGGGCTTCGTCGGACGACTGCTTGAGTGTCGCGCGCTGCCCCCTCGATGCATCCCAGTACTCCCGCATCAGAGGGTTCTGGAAGAGCTCACGGGCATGCCCGTACAACTCCTCCTGGTCCACAAGTCCCGCGCGGTAGAGGTGGTAGAGGTTGATGTACCAGGCGTTGGCATAGAAGTACTGACGGCGCTTCTCCGCCGGAATGCCGGGCGCGTATGTGTCGATCACCGAGGCCAGCGACGGGTCGTCGATCGCCCTGGACAGCAGTTCCCAGTGCATGCGCTGCTGGTGAGCGAGCGCCCGGCGGCGCGAGGCGGTCTCCTCGAGTTCGAGCCGCCGTATGCGCAGCCGTTCCGCTTCCAGCGCACGGTGACGCGCGGCCAGCGTCAACCCGGCCGTGGCGACCAGCAGACACGCTGCGGCGGAGCCGAACCTCCCCGTGATGTTCTTCCGTGTGACCATGTCAACCCCCGAATCAGGCGACCGCCCGCCGGTCGTCGAGTGCGGGTCGGCTGACGGGGACCGGCGAGCGATGGCTGGCGCTGCCGCCTCCAGAGTGCCGAGCGGCGCTGACCGGCGGGGAGGCGGAGAGGAGGCGCACGGAGGGAAGCGAGGGTCGCACGGTCCGGCGCCATGCAAAACGTCTGCCCAGCCGGCGCTGCTAACAATCGTTCACTCCGCGGGCACTGCGTCGGCTCGTATCCTGAGCAGGCAATTCCGTATGTGGGTCTACGTTCTGCCGCGGACCGGCGTACGCGTAGGTGAGAGAGAGGTCGCACGGTGGGGCAGCGCTCGATTCCGCAGCAGATCCCGGTCGTCGTACTCGCCGGGTTCCTCGGCTCCGGAAAGACCACCCTTCTCAACCACCTCCTCCATCGCAGTGGAGGCAGCCGTATCGGCGCCATCGTGAATGACTTCGGCTCGATCGAGATCGACGCGATGGCCGTCGCCGGCGCACTCGGCGACTCCACCGTTTCGCTCGGCAACGGGTGTCTGTGCTGTGCCGTCGACGCCGGCGAACTGGACGGGTACCTGGAACGCCTGGCCCGGCCCGACACCGGTATCGACGTCATCGTCATCGAGGCCAGCGGGCTCGCCGAGCCGCAGGAACTCGTCCGCATGCTTCTCGCGAGTGAGCAGCCGGAGGTCGTCTACGGCGGGCTCGTCGAGGTCGTCGACGCCGCCGAGTTCGACGACACGCGCGCCAAGCACCCCGAGATCGACCGGCACTTGGCCCTCGCCGACCTGGTCGTGGTCAACAAGACCGACCGGGTTCCGGACGCCGAGCGGGTGCTCGCGCTCGTCCGGTCGCTCAGCGACCGCGCCGCCGTCGTGCCCGCGACCTACGGCCGCATCGACCCCGAGTTCCTCTACGACTGCCGGCCGAGCGAGGACCGCGTGGGGCAGCTGTCCTTCGACGACCTGTACGACCACTCCAGGGGCGGCGCACACGCCGAGCACCTGCACGCCGCCTACGACACCCTGTCGTTCGTCTCCGATCTCCCGCTGGACCCGCGCCGGCTCATGCGCTTCCTGGACAGCAGGCCGGAGGGCCTGTACCGGATCAAGGGGTACGTCGACTTCGGTCCGTACGACACGCGGAACCGGTACGCCGTCCACGCCGTGGGCCGTTTCCTGCGCTTCTACCCGGAGCCCTGGGGGCCTGCCGACGCCCGCCGCACCCAGCTCGTCCTCATCGGCTCCGGCATCGACGCGCCTGCCCTCGGCGAGGAACTCGGCGCGTGCCGCGCGGATCCCGACGCCCCGCACGCCGACGAGCACGGCATGTGGGGCGTCCTGCGCTACGTACCGGAGCCCGAGGGCGGGGAACCGGGCGACATCGAACCGGGCGACATGGAATCCGACGGCGGGGCTCCCGACGCCATGGATTCCGACGACAGCGAGCCGGGCGGCGAGGATCCGCCGCCCGTTCCCTGGGGCGGGCCCTAGGGGGGTGTCGTTTGGGTCAGGTCGGCTCCAGGCACCGGTGCCTGGCAAGCGACCCCGGCAAGATCCAAACGACACTCCCTAAGCCGGTCCCGCCACCACCGACACCGTCTTCGGCAGTGACACCCCCGAGCCGTCGCGGCGCGGGTCGACCTCCGGGAGCTGAGCCGGGGAACCGTTCTTCTGCGCGGCGAGCGCCGGGGTGGCACCCGCCCAGGCGAAGGCCAGGCAGTCCTCGCCCTTCAGGAACCGCTGGCAGCGCACGCCCCCCGTGGCGCGGCCCTTGCGCGGGTACTGGTCGAAGGGGGTGAGTTTCGCCGTGGTCTGGACGGAGTCGTCCAGAGTGCCGCGCGAACCGGCGATCGTGAAGACGACCGCCTTCGCGGCCGGGTCCACCGCCGTGAAGGAGATGACCCTGGCACCGTCGGTGAGCTTGATGCCCGCCACACCGCCCGCGGCACGCCCCTGCGGGCGGACCTGCGCGGCCTGGTAGCGCAGCAACTGCGCGTCGTCCGTGATGAAGACCAGGTCCTCGTCGCCGGTGCGCAGCTCGGCACCGCCGACGATCCGGTCGCCCTCCTTGAGGCTGATGATCTCCAACTCGTCCTTGTGGGACGGGTAATCGGGCACCACACGCTTGACGACACCCTGTTCCGTACCGAGCGCCAGGCCGGGGGAGGACTCGTCCAGCGTGGTCAGACAGATGACCGTCTCGTCGTCCTCCAGGGTCACGAACTCCGCGAGCGGAGCGCCACCTGAGAGGTTCGGCGTCGGCAGGGGCTCGGGGAGCTGGGGGAGGTCCACGACGTTCACCCGCAGCAGACGCCCCGCGGACGTCACCACGCCCACCTCGCCGCGCGCCGTGGCAGGCACCGCCGAGACGATCAGGTCGTGCTTGACCCGCTTGGCCCCCGCCTCCGTGACGAGCGGCTCGTCGTTCGCGGTGCGGGCCAGCAGACCCGTGGAGGACAGCAGCACCCGGCACGGGTCGTCCGCCACCTGGAGCGGCACGGCGGCGACCGGGGCGCCGCTCGACTCCAGCAGTGTCGTACGGCGGTCGGTGCCGAACTTCTTGGCGACCGCGGCCAGTTCGGTGGAGACCAGCTTGCGCAGCTCCGCGTCGGAGTCGAGGATCCGGGTCAGCTCCTCGATCTCCGCGTTCAGCCGGTCCTTCTCGGACTCCAGCTCGATGCGGTCGAACTTGGTGAGCCGCCGCAGCGGCGTGTCCAGGATGTACTGGGTCTGGACGTCGCTCAGCGAGAAGCGCTCCATCAGGCGCTGCTTGGCCTGTGCGGAGTTCTCACTGGAGCGGATGAGGCGGATGACCTCGTCGATGTCGACCAGGGCGGTGAGCAGGCCCTCGACCAGGTGCAGACGGTCGCGGCGCTTGGCGCGGCGGTACTCGCTGCGGCGCCGAACGACGTTGAAGCGGTGGTCGAGATAGACCTCCAGCAGCTCCTTGAGGCCCAGGGTGAGGGGCTGGCCGTCCACCAGGGCGACGTTGTTGATGCCGAAGGACTCCTCCATCGGCGTCAGCTTGTAGAGCTGCTCCAGGACCGCCTCCGGCACGAAGCCGTTCTTGATCTCGATGACCAGGCGCAGTCCGTGCTCGCGGTCGGTGAGGTCCTTGACGTCGGCGATGCCCTGGAGCTTCTTCGAGCCGACCAGGTCCTTGATCTTGGCGATCACCTTCTCCGGGCCGACCGCGAAGGGCAGCTCGGTCACGACGAGACCCTTGCGGCGGGCCGTCACCGTGTCCACGGCGACCGTCGCCCGGATCTTGAACGTGCCGCGGCCCGTCTCGTAGGCGTCCCGGATGCCGGGCAGACCGACGATCCGGCCGCCGGTGGGCAGGTCGGGGCCCGGAACGTGCTTCATCAGGGCTTCGAGGTCGGCGTTCGGGTACCGGATGAGGTGCCGGGCGGCCGCGATGACCTCGCGCAGATTGTGCGGCGGCATGTTCGTGGCCATGCCGACCGCGATGCCCGAGGCGCCGTTGACCAGCAGGTTCGGGAAGGCGGCGGGCAGTGCCACCGGCTCCTGCTCCTGGCCGTCGTAGTTCGGGCCGAAGTCGACGGTGTCCTCGTCGATGGACTCCGTCATCAGGCTGGTGGCCTCGGCCATCCGGCACTCGGTGTACCGCATGGCGGCCGGCGGGTCGTCGTTGCCCAGCGAGCCGAAGTTGCCGTGGCCGTCCACCAGGGGGACGCGCATCGAGAAAGGCTGGGCCATGCGCACCAGGGCGTCGTAGATCGACGCGTCGCCGTGCGGGTGCAGCTTGCCCATGACCTCGCCGACGACGCGGGCGCACTTCACGTAGCCGCGCTCGGGCCGCAGGCCCATCTCGTTCATCTGGTAGACGATGCGGCGGTGCACCGGCTTGAGGCCGTCGCGGGCGTCCGGCAGCGCACGGGAGTAGATGACCGAGTACGCGTACTCGAGGAAGGAGCCCTGCATCTCGTCGACGACGTCGATGTCGAGGATCTTCTCCTCGTACGAGTCGTCGGGCGGCGGGGTCTTCGTACTACGGCGGGCCATCGCTGCCGGCTCCTTGCTGAAGCGTGAACGGTGATCTGACGCGGTCCATTGTGGACCGCGGCACTGACAGCGACCGACCAGGACCCGTCACGGGCTGCCCGGCCCGGCGCTGCCCGCAGGGTACGCCCTCGTGCCGCGCCCCCGCCCCCGCCGGGTCGCCGACCCCGTTCTCGCTCTCGGCGTACGAGGCCCGGGAACTCCACGGGCGGCCCGCACGCTTGCATACAGTGGCAGGATCGGAAGGATCGGCGGAATTCCGCAGTTCCGCCCAATGATCCACCAAGTGTTTCACCAAGTGATTCCGCCAAGGATTTCGCGATCGAAGGGACGTACATGCCCATGGGTCACACGGCCACAGCCCAGGCAGGCTCCGGCGGCCTGACAGCGACCGAGCACCGCCTGGCCAACGGCCTGCGCGTGGTGCTCTCCGAGGACCACCTGACCCCGGTCGCGGCGGTGTGCCTCTGGTACGACGTCGGCTCCCGCCACGAAGTCAAGGGGCGTACCGGCCTGGCTCACCTTTTCGAGCACCTCATGTTCCAGGGTTCCGCCCAGGTCAAGGGCAACGGCCACTTCGAGCTGGTGCAGGGCGCCGGCGGCTCGCTCAACGGCACCACCAGCTTCGAGCGGACCAACTACTTCGAGACCATGCCCGCCCACCAGCTGGAGCTCGCTCTGTGGCTGGAGGCCGACCGCATGGGCTCCCTGCTGGCCGCCCTGGACGACGAGTCGATGGAGAACCAGCGTGACGTCGTCAAGAACGAGCGCCGCCAGCGCTACGACAACGTGCCCTACGGCACGGCCTTCGAGAAGCTGACCGCCCTCGCCTACCCGGAGGGCCACCCCTACCACCACACGCCGATCGGCTCGATGGCCGACCTGGACGCGGCGACGCTGGAGGACGCGCGCGCGTTCTTCCGCACCTACTACGCGCCGAACAACGCGGTGCTGTCGGTCGTCGGCGACATCGACCCCGAGCAGACGCTCGCCTGGATCGAGAAGTACTTCGGTTCCATCGCCTCGCACGACGGCAAGCAGGCCCCCCGGGACGGCTCGCTGCCCGATGTCATCGGCGGGCAGCTGCGCGAGATCGTCGAGGAGGAGGTCCCGGCCCGCGCCCTGATGGCGGCCTACCGCCTGCCGGAGGACGGCACGCGCGCGTGCGACGCGGCCGACGTGGCTCTCACCGTCCTGGGCGGCGGCGAGTCGTCCCGCCTGTACAACCGGCTCGTGCGCCGCGACCGCACGGCCGTCGCCGCCGGGTTCGGTCTGCTGCGGCTCGCCGGAGCACCCTCCCTGGGGTGGCTGGACGTGAAGACGTCCGGTGACGTCGAGGTGCCGGTCATCGAGTCCGCCATCGACGAGGAGCTCGCCCGGTTCGCGGAGGAGGGGCCCACGCCGGAGGAGATGGAGCGCGCCCAGGCCCAGTTGGAGCGCGAGTGGCTGGACCGCCTGGGTACGGTCGCGGGCCGCGCCGACGAACTGTGCCGGTACGCCGTCCTCTTCGGCGACCCGCAGCTCGCCCTCACCGCCGTGCAGCGAGTGCTCGAGGTGACGGCAGAGGAGGTCCAGGAGGTCGCCAAGGCACGCCTGCGTCCCGACAACCGCGCGGTGCTCGTCTACGAGCCCACGGCCCCCGCCGACGCCGACGACAACGCCGACGACAACGACGCCGACACGAACGCCACCGACGAGAACGAGGAGGCGGCCAAGTGACCGAGCTCGCCACCATGGAATTCCACCCTCAGCCGCAGGCCGGCGAGCCCAAGCCGTGGGCGTTCCCGGCCCCGGAGCGCGGCAGTCTCGACAACGGCCTGACGGTGCTGCGCTGCCACCGCCCCGGCCAGCAGGTCGTCGCTGTCGAGGTCAATCTGGACGCACCCCTGGACGCCGAACCGGCCGGCCTCGACGGCCTCGCCACGATCATGGCGCGCGCCTTCTCCGAGGGCACCGACAAGCACTCCGCCGAGGAGTTCGCCGCCGAGCTGGAGCGCTGCGGCGCCACCCTCGACGCACACGCCGACCACCCCGGCGTCCGGCTGAGCCTGGAAGTGCCCGTCTCGCGTCTCGCCAAGGCCCTCGGCCTGGTCGCCGACGCCCTCCGGGCGCCCGCGTTCGCGGACAGCGAAGTCGAGCGGCTGGTCCGCAACCGGCTCGACGAGATCCCGCACGAGCTGGCCAACCCGGCACGCCGCGCGGCCAAGGAGCTCTACAAGGAGCTGTTCCCGGCCGGGACGCGCATGTCGCGCCCGCGTCAGGGCACCGAGGAGACGGTCGCGCGCATCGACTCCGCGGCCGTACGCGCCTTCTACGAGAAGCACGTCCGGCCCGCCACGGCCACCGCGGTGGTCGTCGGCGACTTCACCGGCGTCGACCTCGACGCGCTGCTCGGTGACACGCTGGGCGCGTGGACCGGCTCCGCCGCCGAGCCGCGTCCCGTGCCGCCGGTGACCGCCGACGACAGGGGCCGGGTCGTCATCGTGAACCGCCCCGGAGCCGTCCAGACGCAGCTGCTGATCGGTCGCACCGGCTCCGACCGGCACGACCGCGTGTGGCCCGCCCAGGTGCTCGGCGCCTACTGCCTCGGCGGCACCCTCACCTCGCGCCTGGACCGCGTCCTGCGCGAGGAGAAGGGCTACACCTACGGCGTGCGGTCGTTCGCACAGGTCCTGCGTTCCGCGCCCGACGGCACGGGCGCCGCCCTGCTGGCCATCAGCGGCTCCGTCGACACCCCCAACACGGGTCCCGCGCTGGAGGACCTGTGGACGGTGCTGCGGAAGGTCGCGGAGGGCGGGCTCACCGACGCCGAGCGCGACGTCGCCGTGCAGAACCTGGTCGGTGTGGCGCCGCTGAAGTACGAGACGGCTGCGGCCGTGGCGAGCACGCTGGCCGACCAGGTCGAACAGCACCTGCCGGACGACTACCAGGCCACGCTCTACCGCCAACTCGCCGTCACGGGAACCGTGGAGGCCACGGCGGCGGTCGTGAACGCCTTCCCGGTGGACCGTCTGGTGACGGTCCTCGTCGGCGACGCGGCGCAGATCAAGGAGCCCGTCGAGGCCCTCGGCATCGGTGAAGTGACCGTCGTGGCGGCCGAGTAGCGGCACGCGCGCGGGGCGGCCCTGGTGACCACAGTGTCACCAGGGCCGCCTTTTGTCCGAATTGCGGGGCTGACTGACCGTCTGCCCTGTGGCGTGCGCTACAAAACGCCTGTTGCGTTTGAGGATTGAAGACACCCCGTTTAGCGTCGTCCGGGCTGTTCGTCAGGCAGTGCGCCGCACCCGCGGCACCGGACAGCCATCGCCGAGTCCCCGTACGGCGCGAGCCAGGGGAGCCGGGGACCCAT
Organism: Streptomyces sp. NPDC037271; assembly: GCF_055603605.1. NCBI lineage: Bacteria > Bacillati > Actinomycetota > Actinomycetes > Kitasatosporales > Streptomycetaceae > Streptomyces > Streptomyces sp. NPDC037271. Next base: position 299,242 of record NZ_JBVJVN010000005.1, on the reverse strand, counting down.
CGCAGTCCCTGGGGTGAATCGGACGCCCGCGCGTGCAGCGAGGGGGTCCGTAGGAGACCTTCCTGCTCCGAACCCGTCAGCTAACCCGGTAGGCGAGAGGGAAGGAAAGGACCAGCCTCCACATGGCGTTCACGCGCGCCACCGGCAAGCACCGCCGACCCAGCCGGATGCACCGCACCACCGCCCACGCGGCGGGCGTCGCGGCCCTCGCCACCACCGGTGTCGTCGGCACCCTCGCCGCTCCGGCGCTCGCCGCCGAGTCCGAGGCGGAGCAGAGCGGACTCACCCCGGTCGTCACCATCGGCGACGCCGTGGCCGACGAGATCGACGCCCAGGCCACCGCGCAGAAGCGGGCCGCGCTGGACGCCGCCGCCCGTGAGGCGGCCCAGGAGGCCGCACGCGAGCGGGCCGCCGAGGCGGCCGAGGAGGCACGCGAGGCCAAGGAGCGCGCCGCGCGCGAGGCGGAGCGCGAGCGCCTCAACACCTTCGTGTCGCCGATCACCGCCTCCTACGTCTCCACCGCCTACCAGGCCGGCAGCTCCCTGTGGTCCTCGGGCAGCCACACCGGCATCGACTTCCACGCCGCGAGCGGCACCTCCGTGCACGCGGTCGGCGTCGGCACCGTCGTCGAGGCCGGCTGGGGCGGGGCGTACGGCAACCAGGTCGTGATCAGGATGCACGACGGCACGTACACGCAGTACGGCCACCTGTCCTCCATCGGCGTCTCGGTCGGCCAGGCGGTCGCCCCCGGTCAGCAGATCGGTCTCTCCGGCGCCACCGGCAACGTCACCGGAGCCCACCTGCACTTCGAAGCCCGTACGAGCCCCGAGTACGGCTCGGACATGGACCCCGTCGCCTATCTCCGCTCCCACGGTGTGAACATCTGACGGCGGACGGCACGGCACTCGAACGCCCCGGCTCCCGAGCCGGGGCGTTCGCATTTCCACGGGTGACCCAGGCGTCGCCGCTGTCCAAAAGATGACCAGGAAATCCGCCCCGCCGTCGGAATATCCGCCCGGCTGGCCTAGAGTCACTGCTCACGCGTCAATCGTCGACGTTTCACGGGGATCAAGGCGGAGGTCGGGCATGCGTATTCCGGCGCACTCGGTGTGCACGGCGATCCGGGACGACATCGTCGCCGGCGTCCACGGGCGCGGCAGTCGGCTCACCGAGGAACTGCTCGCCCGCCGTTACGGAGTCTCCCGCGTCCCGGTCCGTGAGGCCCTGCGCACGCTGGAGGCCGAGGGCTTCGTGGTGACCCGGCGGCACGCGGGCGCGTGCGTGGCGGAACCCGGCGAACAGGAGGCCGCCGACCTGTTGGAGGCCCGTACGCTCCTCGAACCCCTCGGCGCCTCCCGGGCCGCCCGGCGCCGTACCGAGGCCCACCTCAAGGTACTGCGCGGACTGGTCAGGCTGGGTCAGGAGCGGGCCAGGCAGGGCAACAGCGATGATCTGCGCTCCCTGGGCGGCTGGTTCCACGACACCCTCGCCCAGGCCGCGGGCAGCCCCTCCCTGACGGCGCTGCTGACCCAGCTGCGCCACAAGATCGCCTGGATGTACACCGTGGACGCGCCGGCCGGACCCGTGGAGTACTGGGCGGAGCACGGTGCGATCGCCGACGCGGTGGCCCGGGGCGACAGCGAGCGCGCGCGGGCGCTCATGATGCTGCACACCGAGCGGTCGACGCCGGGATACCGGCTGCGATTCGCTTCCGACGGCGAACGGACAAGGCGTGTGAGGAAATCGCAACGTGCCGTAAACACGTCGAGCCTGCGGGCTTAACGCGAGGGCCGTATACAAAGAGAGGGTAAGAGTAATTCGAGGAGTCTTTTTGCTGCCCGGCTGCCCGGCTGCCCGAATTTCTGGCTTCTCGACTTTCTGACTTCTCGACTTCCTGGCCTGCCGACGCCCCGGAATGCCCGGATGCCCGCAGAAGAGCGAAGCCGAAAGAAATCAAAAGGCCCGCCCGGTGGTCCGGGCGGGCCTTTCAATGCTGCTGTCCGTCAGACGGTGCAGACGGTGCAGACGGTTCAGACGGCTCAGACGGTCTCGGGAAGCTCCTCGAGCCCTTCGGAGACCAGCTTCGCCAGCCGCTCCAGGGCGGCGTCCGCGCCCTCGGCGTCGGAGGCGAGGACGATCTCCTCGCCGCCCTGGGCGCCGAGGCCGAGGACGGCCAGCATGGAGGCCGCGTTGACGGGGGAACCGTCGGCCTTGGCGATCGTCACCGGGACGCCTGTGGCCGTGGCGGCTCGGACGAAGATGGAGGCGGGGCGGGCGTGGAGGCCCTCGGCCCAGCCGACGTTGACGCGGCGCTCAGCCATGTGATGCTGCCCTTCAGGTGTTCAGGGGTTCATGTTGTCTAGACCTGTCTTGTCTAGACCAGTTTCCCACATCGTGAAGCGTGCCCGGACGGCTGTGTGCCGCCCGTGTGGTCGTCGGACCGCGGCCTCGGTCCGAGCTTCCGTCCTCCACAGACTGCCTCGCGCCGTTGTCGTACGCGAGCCGTACTCTGGGGCCCATGCAGACCTCGTCGGACCGGCACGAGTACCCCGCCCATTGGGAGGCCGACGTGGTGCTGCGCGACGGCGGCACCGCGCGCGTCCGCCCCATCACCGTTGATGACGCCGAGCGCCTGGTCAGCTTCTACGAGCAGGTCTCCGACGAGTCGAAGTACTACCGCTTCTTCGCGCCGTACCCTCGCCTGTCCGCCAAGGACGTCCACCGCTTCACGCACCACGACTTTGTGGACCGGGTGGGACTCGCGGCCACCATCGGCGGCGAGTTCATCGCCACCGTACGCTACGACCGGATCGGCGCCGGTGGAACACCCGCGACGTCCCACCCCTCGCCCACCACCGCCCTTGCCGGAGGGCGCTTCGCGCCCGCCCCTCCCGTCTCCGACGAGGCCGAGGTCGCCTTTCTCGTCCAGGACGCCCACCAGGGGCGCGGCGTCGCCTCCGCGCTGCTGGAACACATCGCCGCCGTCGCCCGTGAGCGCGGCATCCGCCGCTTCGCCGCCGAGGTGCTGCCCGCCAACACCAAGATGATCAAGGTGTTCATGGACGCCGGGTACACCCAGAAACGGAGTTTCGAGGACGGCGTGGTCCGCCTGGAGTTCGGCCTCGAACCCACCGACCGCTCGCTCGCCGTGCAGTACGCGCGCGAGCACCGCGCGGAGGCGCGTTCCGTTCAGCGGCTGCTGCAGCCCGGGTCGGTGGCGGTCATCGGCACCGGCCGCACACCCGGAGGCGTCGGCCGCAGCATCCTCGGCAACATCCGGGACGCGGGCTACACGGGGTCGCTGTACGCCGTGAACAAGGCGTTCCCCCAGGGCGGCACGGAACTGGACGGGGTCCCGGCGCGCCGCTCGGTGCGCGACATCGACGGCCCCGTCGACCTGGCCGTCGTCACCGTGCCCGCCGAGCACGTCCCCGAGGTGGTCACCGAGTGCGGTGAGCACGGGGTGCAGGGCCTGGTCGTGATCTCCGCCGGATACGCCGACAGCGGCCCCGAAGGACGCGAACGCCAGCGCGCACTCGTGCGGCACGCGCGCACGTACGGCATGCGGATCATCGGGCCGAACGCCTTCGGGATCATCAACACCTCCCCGGACGTGCGGCTCAACGCCTCCCTCGCCCCCGAGATGCCCCGCACCGGACGGATCGGCCTGTTCGCCCAGTCCGGTGCCATCGGCATCGCCCTGCTGTCCCGGCTGCACCGGCGCGGCGGCGGGGTCACCGGCGTCACCGGTGTGTCGAGCTTCGTCTCGTCCGGCAACCGGGCCGACGTCTCCGGCAACGACGTCCTCCAGTACTGGTACGACGACCCGGAGACGGACGTCGCGTTGATGTACCTGGAGTCCATCGGCAACCCGCGCAAGTTCACCCGCCTGGCCCGGCGGACGGCGGCCGTCAAACCGCTGGTCGTGGTGCAGGGTGCCCGGCACGGGGGTGTGGCGCCCCAGGGGCACGCCGTACGGGCGACGCGGCTGCCGCACGCGACGGTCTCCGCGCTGCTGAGGCAGGCCGGCGTGATCCGGGTCGACACGATCACCGACCTGGTCGACGCGGGTCTGCTGCTCGCCCGCCAGCCGCTGCCCGCCGGACCGAGGGTGGCGATCCTCGGGAACTCGGAATCACTGGGGCTGCTGACGTACGACGCCTGCCTCTCCGAGGGGCTGCGGCCGCACCCTCCCCTGGACCTGACCACGGCAGCCTCGGCCGGCGACTTCCACGAGGCCCTGTCCCGGGCCCTGGCCGACGACACGTGCGACGCGGTGGTGGTGACCGCCATCCCGACGGTGGGGGAGGGGCAGGCGGGAGACGCGGCGCTGGCGGAGGCCCTCCGCTCGGCGGCGGCCGGGGTGCCCGCCAAGCCGGTCCTCGTGGTCCACGTGGAGCTGGGCGGCCTGGCGGAGGCCCTGTCCGCGGCGACGAGCACGGCGCCGCAGGCGGTTCCGCCCGGCGAGCCGCGGGCCGCCTCGTCCGACGGGCGGGAGACGGCTTCGGCCGCCGGCCCCCGGGTGGCTTCGACGGCGGAGAGCCGGGCTGCCCCATCCGACGAGCCCCAGGCCGTCTCGTCCGACAGGCCCCAGGCCGCTGCGCCCACCGATCCCCAGGTTGCCTCGTCCACCGCCGATCCCCGGGCCGCCTCGTCCACCGATCCCCAGGTGGCCCCGGCCCCCGGGCCGCACGCGCTCTCGGCCGCCGTGCCCCGGGCGCCCCTGGCCTCCGGGGCAGGCGCCGCCGACCGCCCCGCCTCCGCGCAGCGGCCCTCCACCGGCGAGCCTGGCGGCGGGGGGCGGGAAGGCGCCCGCCTCATCCCGGCCTACCCCGCCGCCGAACGCGCCGTCCGCGCCCTCGCCCAGGCCGTCGCCTACGCCCAGTGGCGACGCGACGCCGCCGACCCCGGCAAGGTGCCGGAGTACGAGGACATCGACGAGAAGGGCGCCGCCGAGCTGATATCCGGGCACCTCGCGCGCGGGCAGGGGCTCACGCTCGGCCCGCAGGAGACCTGCGACCTGCTCGGCAGGTACGGCATCCACGTCCACCGCGCCCTGCCCGCCCCCACCCCCGACGACGCCGTCGCCGCCGCGCGGACCATCGGCTACCCCGTCGCCCTCAAGGCCACCGCCCCGCACCTGCGCCACCGCGCCGACCTGGGCGGCGTACGCCTGGACCTCGCGGACGAGGAGCAGCTGCGGAGGGCATACGCCGAGTTGACCGAGCTGTTCGGGAAGCCCGAGGAGCTGCGCCCCGTGGTGCAGGGCATGGCCCCGCGCGGCGTCGACACGGTCGTACGGGCGGTCATCGACCCGGCGGCCGGCGCGGTGCTCTCCTTCGGTCTGGCCGGCGCGGCCACGCAACTGCTCGGCGACATGGCGCACCGGCTGGTCCCGGTCACCGACCGCGACGCCACCTCGCTCATCCGCTCGATCCGCACCGCGCCCCTCCTCTTCGGCTGGCGCGGCTCGGCCCCGGTCGACAGCTCCGCCCTGGAGGAACTGCTGCTGCGGGTCTCCCGGCTGGTGGACGACCACCCGGAGGTCGTCGCGGTCACCCTGGAACCGGTCGTCGTCGCCCCGCGCGGCCTGAGCGTCCTCGGCGCCGCCGTCCGCCTGGCTCCTCCTCCCGCCAGGGACGACCTCGGCCCGCGGACCCTGCCGGCGTACTGACCGCCCGCGCCCCGGGACGGGTCTCGCACGAGCGTGCCGCGCAGTCGGCGCGCCCCCGTAGGATGGACGGCATGGCCAAGACCAGTACGACGACCCAGGGGCTGCGAGCGGCGATCGAGCGCAGCGGCTACTACCCGGCCCTCGTGGCCGAGGCGGTGGAGGCCGCTGTGGGCGGCGAGCCCGTGCGGTCGTACCTGGTCCACCAGGAGACGACGTTCGACCAGAACGAGGTGCGCCGGCACGTGACCGTGCTCGTGCTCACCGGCAACCGCTTCATCGTCAGCCACACCGATGAGCAGGCCGCCGACGACACCTCCCCGACGCCGTACGCCACGACGTCCACGGAGTCCGTCAAGCTCGGCCGGATCTCCTCCATCGTAGTCAGCCGCGTGGTCGCCAACCCGGAGCAGTACAAGCCGGGCACGCTGCCCCGCGAGATCGTGCTGACCATCGGCTGGGGCGCCGTCTCCCGCCTCGACCTCGAGCCGGCCGCCTGCGGCGACCCCAACTGCGAGGCCGACCACGGCTACACGGGCAGCTCGACGGCCGACGACCTCAGCCTGCGCGTCAGCGAGGCCGGCGACGGCCCGGAGACGGTGCGCCAGGCGCTCACCTTCGCCCAGGCCCTCTCCGAGGCGACCGCGGACACCTCCCGCTGATGGCGCAGCACACCGCCTGGGACACCGAGCCGGAACCCCTCCCCGTCGACTCCGCCCCCGTACCCGAGTACGGCACCGGATCGCTCGCCGACCTGCTGCCCACGCTCGCCGCAGGCCTCGGCGTCCCCGGCATGACCGCCGGGATCACGGAGCTGACCCCCGCCGACCGGAACTGCGTGTTCCTGATCGACGGCCTCGGCTGGGAGCAGCTGCGTGCGCACCCGGAGGACGCCCCCTTCCTGACCTCGCTGCTGGGCAGCTCACGGGGCGGCACCGGACGCCCGATCACCGCCGGCTACCCGGCGACCACCGCGACCTCCCTCGCCTCCGTCGGCACCGGTCTGCCGCCGGGCGCCCACGGCCTGCCCGGCTACACCGTGCGCGACCCGGCCACCGGCGCGCTGATGAACCAGCTGCGCTGGCAGCCGTGGACCGCACCGGGCCGCTGGCAGCCGTACCCCACCGTCTTCGGCCTCGCCCACGAGGCGGGTGTGCACGCCGCCCAGGTCTCCTCCCCGACCTTCGCGAACACCCCGCTCACCAAGGTCGCGCTCAGCGGTGGTGAGTTCCACGGACGCCTGTCCGGCGAGGACCGCATGGACTGCGCCGCCGAGCAGCTGGCCCGCACCGACCGTGCCCTCGTCTACACGTACTACGCCGAGGTCGACGGCGCCGGCCACCGCTTCGGCGTCGACTCCGACACCTGGCGCGGCCAGCTGGCGCACGTCGACCGGCTGGTCCAGCGCCTCGCCGAGCAGCTGCCGCCGCGCAGCGCCCTGTACGTCACCGCCGACCACGGCATGATCGACGTGCCCTTCGACGAGGACCACCGCATCGACTTCGACGAGGACTGGGAGCTGAAGGCGGGCGTCGCCCTCCTCGGCGGCGAGGGCCGCGCCCGGCACGTCTACGCCGTCCCCGGCGCGCACAACGACGTACTGACCTGCTGGCGGGAAGTGCTCGGCGAGCAGTTCTGGGTGGCGTCCCGCGACGAGGCGATCGACGCGGGCTGGTTCGGTCCCCGCATCGACGACCGGGTGTACGACCGCATCGGCGACGTGGTCGCCGCCGCGCGGGACGACGTGCTGCTCATCGCCTCCGAGCGTGAGCCGAACGAGTCGTCGATGGTCGGCAACCACGGGTCGATGACCCCTGCCGAGCAGCTCGTCCCCTTGCTCGAAATCCGCTCCTGACCCACCCCCCCCGCGTACCCCGCCCCCTCTGCCGAAAGGTGCTCAGCCCCTCATGCCCGAGCTCGTGTTCTTCTCCGGAACCATGGACTGCGGGAAGTCGACACTTGCTCTGCAGATCGGTCACAACCGGTCGGCGCGAGGACTACAGGGTGTGATCTTCACGCGGGACGACCGTGCGGGGGAGGGGAAGCTTTCCTCGCGGCTGGGCCTGGTGACGGAGGCGACCGAGGCGGCTCCGGGCATGGATCTGCACGCCTACCTCGTGGATCGGCTGTCGCGGGGCGGCAGGGTGGACTACGTGATCGTGGACGAGGCGCAGTTCCTCGCCCCGGAGCAGATCGACCAGTTGGCACGCGTCGTGGACGACCTGGGCCTGGACGTCTTCGCCTTCGGCATCACCACCGACTTCCGCACGAAGCTGTTCCCCGGCTCGCAGCGGCTGATCGAGCTGGCGGACCGGATCGAGACCCTTCAGGTCGAGGCGATGTGCTGGTGTGGTGCGCGTGCCACGCACAACGCCCGCACGGTGGGCGGCGAGATGGTCGTGGCGGGCGAGCAGGTCGTCGTCGGAGATGTGAACGGCCCGGCCGCGGAGGTCGGTTACGAGGTGCTGTGCCGACGTCACCACCGCCGCCGGATGACGAGTGTCTCCGCGCACGCCGGCGCGCTCTCACCGGACGTCCTGCCGGTGGCCCCGCCTGAGTGACACCGGCCGAACCGCCGGTCACGGGGCCTTCTCCACCTCCTCTTGAGGTGGTGGGAGGAGGGCTCGAGGCGTGCCGGCCCATGGCTGTGGCCGCTGACCGGAACGAGCACCGCCCACCGCCACCCCCACCAGGCCGTCGACCGGCCGGCGTCCCTCGCGGGGCTGTGCGCCGCGGGCGCGGCCCTGCTCACGGTCACGGGAGGGCAGAGCCGGCAGGGCGGCGGCAAGGCCGTGCAGACCGTGTTCGGACTGCTCGTTCTCGGCGCCACCTGGGCGGCGGGTTCGGCCGTCCGGGAACGGCGGGAGAGCACGCGGCGCGCGGTCGGCCGGCGCACCCCGCACCCGCCGGACGCGCACCACTGACCGTCCGGTGGCATCGCCGGACATCTCACCGGACGGCCCGCCGAACAACTGATCGACATGTCGGCGGATCCGGCTATGATCTTCCACGGCAAGGCTGTAGCGCAGAGGTCGTCGCGCCCTAGCATCAAGCTGGAGGACGTCGGTTCGAATCCGACCGGCCTTGCCGCCCTTGTCGTGGAGGAACGTCGATTGGCGTCGGTCCGTCCTGGGCGGGCGGAGGGCGATGCCGTCCTCGGCGGGCCGGGCACCGGCGATGGACCGGTGGAGTGGTGATGACGCAGCCGACACCCGTGCGCTGCCCGGCGATCGAGCACCCGGACATCCCGATCAGTGACCCTGTCGGCCTGGACCCGCTGCTGACCCGTCTGACGTCGGCCCGGGCGGTGGAGACCGACGAGGTGTTCCCGCTCGGCACCGTGCGCGCGGACGGCCGTGTCGACCTGTGCAAGCAGGGTCTCGGGGCGGCCGGCGCCGCCCGGCTGATGCCCGTCGCCGCCACCTCACCGCACGCCCGGCACATCCTGCTCGGCACCAACGCCATCGGCGACGAGGGGGCGTCGACGGTCGCCCGCGCGCTCGTCGACGGCCACGGCCTGCACACGCTCTACCTCGGCTGCAACCGCATCGGCCCGGAAGGCGCCGACGCGCTCGCGGACACGCTCTCCGCGGACGGCACCGTCCGCGCCCTGTGGCTCAAGCGCAACCCGGTGGGCGACGACGGCGTGATGGCGCTCGCCGCGATGCTCCGCCGCAACACCACACTGCGCACCCTCGACCTGGTCAACACCGGTGTCACCACCAGGAGTCTGCGCGCCCTCGCCGACGCCCTCACCGGCCGCCCGCGCCCGGTGGAACGCCTCTTCCTCGGCGGGAACGGCCTGACCGCCGACGCCGCCGGCCTGCTGGCGGCCCTGATCCGGGAGGCGGGCGTGCGCGAGCTGTACCTGCCCGCCAACCACCTCGGCGACGAGGGCGCCGCCGTCCTCGCGGCAGCCGCCGCCGACTCCGGGCGGCCGGTGCGCCTGGGCCTGGGCGGCAACGGCATCGGCCCCGCCGGGGCGCGCGCCCTCGCCGACGCCCTGGGCGCCATCGAGACGCTCGACCTGGGGCGGCCGATGTCGGAGCGGAGCCTCGGCGCCCCCGCCAACGCCACCGGCGACGAAGGCGCCCGCGCCCTGGCCGCCGCGCTCGCGGGCAGTCCGCTGCGTCGGCTGGAGCTGTGCCACACCGGGCTCACCGGCCGGGGCGCGAAGTCCCTGCTGGCGGCGGTGCCGGACGCCTCACCGCTGGAGTACGTCGGTCTCGGGCCCGGACTGCCCCGGAAGGTGAAGCGGTCCTTCACCCAGCGCCTGCGGCCCGTGGCCGGGGCCCACCCCGACCTGCGCGCGATAGGAAGTGTCTACCGTTGAGCGGCCGCCCCGAACTCCCTTGCTTCCCACCGGAGGAGGCGGCGAGCCGGCGGCGGGTCCGCCGCTACGCCGTGCCCCGGAGGATGATCGAGCGCGCGACGGAACGCCGTACGGCCGGTGACTGGCGGGGCGCGTGCGCGGCGGCCGACGTGGACGTCGACATCGACCTGCCGGAGGTCGCCGAGCACTGCGGCGACGACGTCGCCGCGGCGCTGGCGGACGACTTGCGCCACCTGGTCCCGGACCTGGTGCGATGGCACCTGCCCCGGGTGCTGGGCGGGTGGACCACCCTCGACACCGACCGCACCGTGGTCCTCGCCCGCTACCGGCCGGTGCGAGCAGGCGAAGGCCCCCGCTCCACGCCGTACCTGCACCTCACCACGCCCGCGATGCTGGAGGGCCCGCAGCGGATCACCCTGCGGTTCCGCACGGTCGCGGACGAGAAGACCGCCGGCGTCTTCGGGAGCCCGACCGAGGACTGGCGGTACGCCCGGCACCTGTGGGACGCGCGGCACACCGCCGAACTGCGCGAGCGGTGCGGCGGCGGCACCGAACGTCCCCCCTTCTTCCACACCGACGGCCGACCGCGCCGTACGGACGAACTGCCCACGGCCGACCCGGGCCCCGGTGACGCGCCGGCCCGGGCCGAGTGGATCACCCTGCTGCACCAGAAGGGCGAGGTCGAGGCGGCCTTCACCGCGGCCGGGATCGAGGCCGACCTGACACCCCCGTCCGGCGGCCCCGGCTGGTACCAGGCCGATCCGACGAAGCTCCTCGGCCGGCTCGCGCTCGACCACACCCGTCTGGAACGGGAGGTCCGCCGGCTGAAGGACGAGGGTGTCGGCGACCGCTTCCTCGTCGTCGGCGACTGGCGCACACGCATCCTGCTGGAGCCGACGGCCACCGGCCTCGGGGTCAGGGCCGTCGACCGCGGGGAGACCAACGGCGTGCCCTTCCTGGCCGAGGCGCTCTGGCGCAGGCTCCCCGACCTCGACCTGCTGCGCGTCGGCGGAGTCGAGCCGGAACACCTGCATCCGCTGGTCCGCGAGGCGCTGTTCCCCGACCTCCGGGTCGCCGACGGGACCGGTGGCCCACCGGGCCCCGCCGTCCCCGAACCCGTCCGGGTGCGCTGCCGCGGCGAATGGCACGAGGTGGGCTTCCGCCCGGGCGGTCTGCTCCGCATGCCGCACAGCGACGAGGAGCAGCAGCGCGAACGGGCCCTGCGCGCGTTCGGCGGCGCCGTCGCCGGGTGCTTCGCCGTCGAGCAGACCTGGGCGTCGGGCGACGGCCGCCTGCCGAAGGCGCTCCGCGCCCAGCGCCAGGACCTGTTCCTGCGCGCCCAGCACGGCGACACCCACGGCGTGCTCCAGCTCCTGGACGCGGGAGTGGATCCCCGGGTCCGCGACGCCTCCGGACGCTCGCTGCTCCACGTACTGCACCTCCTCGACCACGAACCGCTCCTGCCCCGGCTGCTCGCGGCGGGGCTCGACCTGGAGGCCCGGGACCAGCGGGACCGCACACCGCTGTTCGTGGCGGTCAACGACGGCGGCTCCAGGGCCCTCGTGGAGGCACTCCTCGCCGCCGGTGCCCGGATCGACGTGGAAGACCAGATGGAGCTGTCGCTGGCCCAGGTCATCCGCCGCTACCGGCGTTCCGACCTGGCCTTCCTCCGGAAGCGCGTCCGTGAGGAACACCCTGGCCTCGGGGCCGACTGGTGGGACGAGTACATGGACCGCAACGAGCAGGAGGAAGCGGACGAGTACGAGCCTGTCGAGCCCGAGCCCGAGCCCGAGCCCGAGCCCGAGCCCGAGCCCGAGCCCGAGCCCGAGCCCGAGCCCGAGCCCGAGCCCGAGCCCGACGAGCCCGAGTCCGACGAGCCCGAGCCCGACGAGCCCGGACTCGACGCGTACAGCAAGGAACTGCCGTTTTGAGCACCGACGCCGCCCCCCGCACCGGACCGGCCCCGCTGGCCGCCGCGGACGACCTCGTCGCCAGGCTGCGCACCCGGCGCACCGAACCCGCCGCCAACCCCCAACTGGAGGCGCTCGCCCTGGCCGTGACGGCCAACCAGCCGGTCCTGCTGTGGGGCGAACCGGGCATCGGCAAGTCCGCCGGCCTGGAGCAGCTCGCCGCCGGACTCGGCCTCCCGCTGGAGACGGTCATCGCCAGTGTGCACGAGCCGTCGGACTTCGCGGGACTGCCGATCGTCGGGGACGACCCGGCCACCACCGGCGTGCCGATGGCCCCGCCCGACTGGGCGGTCCGGCTCACCCGCGCCGGACAGGGCCTGCTCTTCTTCGACGAGCTGTCCTCCGCGCCACCGGCCGTGCAGGCGGCGCTGCTGCGGGTCGTCCTCGAACGCCGGGTCGGCAGCCTCGTCCTGCCCGATGCGGTGCGCATCGTCGCCGCCGCCAACCCGCCGTCGAGCGCCGCGGACGGCTGGCACCTCAGCCCGCCGCTCGCCAACCGCTTCGTCCACCTCGACTGGACCCACGACCCGGCCACGGTCGCCCGCGGCATGGCCGGCACCTGGCCGGAGGTGGCCATCCCCGCGGTCGATCCGGCCAAGGTGCCCGGTGCCGTCGCGCGGGCCCGCGGCGCCGTCTCCGGTTTCCTCACGGCCCGGCCCGGCCTGGTCCACCACATACCCGCCGATGCCGAGAGCCGGGGCCGCTCCTGGCCGTCACCCCGCACCTGGGAGATGGCGCTGCGACTGCTCGCCACGGGATACGCGACCGGCGCCGGCCGCGAGGCGACGGCCGCCGCGCTCACCGGGGCCGTCGGGGACGGCGCGGGCATCGAACTGCTGTCGTACCTGGAAAACCTCGACCTGCCCGATCCCGAACGGGTCCTCGCCGACCCCGACGCGTTCGCCCTCCCCGAGCGCGGCGACCGGCAACTGGCCTTCCTCATCGCGGTCGTCGCCGCCATCCAGAGCGACCTCACCCGGCCCCGCTGGGAGGCCGGCTGGGCGGTCCTGGCCAAGGCCGTGGACGCGGGCGTACCGGACGTGGCCGCCCGGGCGGCCACCGACCTCGCGTCGATGCGCCGGATCGACTGGCCCGTACCCCCCGGCATCGACGGGTTCCTGGACCTGCTGCAGATGTCCGGGGCCCTGCCCGGCAGCCGTTGAGGCCCACGGGCATGACGAAACCCGGCAGCGGCCTGGACACGACCAAACTGCTCGCGGCCCGCTACCGCGCGGCGAACGACCGCCCCTACCTGGCGTCGGCCCTGTACGCCCTCACCGTCGTGCCCAGCCCCGACGTGCCGACGATGGGAGTGGACCGCCACTGGCGCTGCTACGTGTCGCCCGCCTTCGTCGACGCGACCCCCGTGGAGGAACTCGCGGGCGTCTGGATCCACGAGGCGGCACACCTGCTGCGCGACCACCACGGCCGCGCCGGCCGGCTCCCCGCCGCCGACCAGCGCGACCGGTACCGCGTCAACGTCGCCCAGGACTGCGAGATCAACGACGACCTCCTCGCCGACGGCCTGCGCCTGCCCGCCGGACGCGTCGAACCCCGCCTCTTCGGCCTCCCCGAAGGGCAGCTGTTCGAGGCGTACCTGCCGCAACTGCCCCCGCACGTGAGGGAACACGACTGCGGATCGGGCGCCCACGGCCGCCCGGCGCCCTGGGAACTCCCCGGATCCGCCGGCCCCGCCGCACTCGGCGACGTCGAGGCCCAGGCACTGCGCCGGCTCACCGCCGAGGCGATGCGCACCCACCAGCGCACCCGCGGCACCCTGCCCGCGGGCTGGCAGCGCTGGGCCGAGGAGGTCCTGGAACCCACGGTGGACTGGCGGCAGGCGCTCTCCGGCGCGGTCCGGGAAGCCGCCGCGTGGGCCGCCGGAGCCGTCGACTACACCTACCGCCGCCCCTCGCGCCGCACCCCGGCGCTGCGCGGCGTCGTCCTGCCCAGCCTGCGCCGTCCGCTGCCCCGGGTGGCCGTCGTCGTCGACACCTCGGGTTCGATGGGCGACGCGGAACTCGCCGCCGCCCTGGGGGAGATCACGGGCGTACTGCGCGAGGTCGGCGTACGGGGCAACCGCGTCACCGTCCTCGCCTGCGATGCCGACGTGCACGCCGTGTCCCGGGTGACGTCCACCGAGCAGGTCACCCTCGGCGGCGGGGGCGGCACGGACATGCGCGTCGGCATCGACGCCGCCCTCGCGGCCCGCGACCACCCCTCGTTCGTCATCGTCCTCACCGACGGACTCACCCCCTGGCCGGACGAGGTCCCGTCCTGCCGCCTGATCGCGGCCCTGATCGGCGACGGCGCGCCGCAGCCCCCGGGCTGGGTGGAGACGGTACGGGTCCCTGCCGGCTCCCCCGGGTAACGGCGACCGCGGCTCACTTACGTGGCGTCGGTCTGAGGGTCGTCGTCCCAGCCGGCCGCCAGCGCGGCCGGCAGCGGCAGCCCGTACTTGTCGCACAGGAACCGGGTCTGGCAGTACCGCTGGGCCTCGGTGGCCACTCTGCCGAGGACCGCGGAGTTCATGCCGGCACCGATGAGGACACCCACGACCGGCACGACCTTGGCGACGTTCTTGACGGGCACCCTGGAGCCGGCCGGGCCCAGCTGCTTCATCAACTTCTCGAGAGCTGCCAGGAGACGGTGGTCGTTGCGGAGCTTCTGCGACCAGTTCACGCGTCCCTTGACCGCGCTCGCCGCCCGTGCGGTGTCACGCAGCGGCTTGGCTTTGGCCGCCTGTGCCATGAAGGACCGCTGTACCAGGTGCTGGATGAACTCCTGCTCCTTGGGGTCCTTGGCGTCGTAGCCGTAGGAGTACGCGATGCGCGCCGCTATCGACGTGCTCAGGACCTGGACGACCAGGATGTCCGCCGTCAGCGCGGTGAGGGTACCGGCGACGGGGACCATGGCCAGCAGACCCATGGCGCCGCCTTCGACCGCTCCGGTGGTCCGCCACTTGAGGGTGTTGCGGGTCAGCAGCCGGTCGCAGACCTTGAGGTCCTGCTGCCGCAGTTCGGTGAAACTGTCGATGTCGAGGCCCTGCTTGCGGGCGAGCTCCTCGACGCTCTTCGGGTCGTTGAGATCCATGGCCTTGTCGTTGACCAGCTCGAGCAACGCCGCCGCGCCTGCGAGCGCCGGCCGCAGGGCCGTGTCGGCGACCGCGTCGCCCGCGCGACGGATCGGTTCCGCGACCGCGTCCGGCACGGCGTCCTTGGCCCGTCTCGCGGCGTTCCCCGCGACCTCACCGGTGCGGCTGAGCGCGGTGCTCGCCCAGTTCGGCAGCCCACGGCGGTCGTTGCGGCGCTGCCAGTGCTCGTTGAGCGCGTCCCACACCTGCCTCTCGTACTCGCTCATCGGGGGTGCGCCGTCGACGAGTGGGTCGGCGTGCGTGCTCATTGAGGTTCCCTTTCGCCTGTGATGGCTGGGCCCGCTGTGTCCTACCAGCTGACACATGGGTGAAGTACATCGTTCAGTGGCAAGTTCTGAAAAGGTGGGGATGCGCGGGAAAGATGCGGAACAGTCGTCCCGAGCCGGTTGGCCGTTCAGTCGCCGAGGGTGAACGCGAGGCCGCCCGTGCGCAGTTCGTCCTCGGTCTGGGTGAGACCGCCGCGGTGGGAGACCTCGACCGTGTAGAACTTCGAGCCCGGCGTGATGTCGTCGACCGTGAAGGGGAACTCGCAGCCCAGCTCCGTCTTCTCGCCGAAGCCGAGGCTCCCCACGGCGACGAGGGTTCCGGCGGCGTCGGTGACGTTGACCTGGGCGCCGAAGTCGATGTCGGAGTAGCCACCCGTCCCGGAGCACAGCTCCTCGGGGTCCAGACCCGCGCCGATCCCGGCGACGGTGAGGGTCCCGTCGGTGCTGAAAGGCCCCTTCACGTCCTCGGTCAGCTCAGCGTTCACGGAGGGTGAAGCGGACGCACCGGCTGCGGTCGCGTCGGTCTCGCTGCCACCGGCCAGTGACATCCCCGCCCAGCAGGCGCCCACCACGGCGGCCCCCAGGCCGGCGCCGATCGCGAGGACGGCGCCGCGGGACAGCCGCGACCAGTGGGAGGCGGACGCGGCCGGCGGGTGGTCGGGCGGGGCGGGGAGCGGCTCGGTGGGCGCGGGGGCCGGTTCCTCGGCCGTGGCCCGGTCCGTTTCGGGGGCCTCGGCCGGGGGAGGGGTGTGCGGCTGCTGCTCGGGGGAGGACATCGCGGGACTTCCTTTCGGCACGAGGGCGCGGAGGTGTGAGGGAAGGTGTGACGGGAGGAGGGCGCGGCGAGCGGGTACGGGGGCTCAGCCCCGGCCCCGCCGGTACTCGGCCAGCGCACCGCTCGCCCAGAGCGGGACCAGCCGGGGTATCTCGGTCGCCGGGACCCGGCCGCACACGGAGCGCAGGCCGAGCTTGGCCAGGGAGTCGGCGGCCTCGTTGAGCGGGTTGCCGACGTGGGCCTTCTCGTGGACGAAGGTCAGATTGGGCGTGTACTCGGCGTACATCTGCAGCTTGACGAGGCTGGGCGTGCGGCCTTGCGAACGCAGCCGGGTCCCGTAGCCGTCCGGCATCCGGTAGCCGCCGCGCTGCCACTCGTGCAGGAGGTCCAGGGCGTCGAGGTTGTCGACGCGCACCTCGACCGGCCGTCCGGGGTGCGCGGCGAAGATCCGCCGCAGTCCCCAGTACACGGCTCGGAGTTCGGTGACGACGACACGGAAACGGGGTGCGGTGAGGTACTGCGGGTAGGCGTGGGCGCGCAGTCCGGTCTCGCCGGTGGTGGCGAGGTAGCCGGTGCCGACCTTGTCGCCGGTGCCGGAGGCGTCCGTGGCGAGGACGATCGGCGTCCGGGACACGGCCTTGACCACGCCGTCGAAGTGCACCTGCGGACGGCCCTTGAGGGTGGGGCGGGGTGCGTGGGCGAGCGGGGAACGGCGGCCCATCGACGGACCCTCCTGTTCACGTCGGGCGGGTGGCGGAGGGGAGAAGGGAGGGGCGGGCGGTTCGTTCTCGGCGGGCCGCCCGCCCCGTGTCCGCCGCGTCCCCCCACGAGCGCGGCGGCGTCTGCGGCGGCCGGTCAGCCGACCTTGGTCCACTCCTGGCAGCCGTTGGTCTCGAAGTACTCGCCCTTGTTGACCGTCACCCGGCCCTGGCCCTGGAGGTTCGCGTTGGCGATGATCGCGTCGAACTCCCCGGAGGCGTTCTTGGTGCGCGCCCAGTAGCAGTTCTCGATGATGCTGCCCTTGTCGGGCCCGGCGGTCTTGTAGGTACCGGCCTGCATGTCCTCGCCGACGAGGTACTGGCCGTCGCCCTCGACCGTGGTGGCCGCTCCGGGCTTCTTGGCGGGCTTCGGCGTGACGGTGACCTTCTCGGTGACCGTGACGGCCGGCTCCGGTTCGGCGGCCTCGGCGGGCGCGGTCTCGGTGACGGTGACGGCCGGGGCGGGAGCGGCGGAGTCGTCCTTGCCGTCGGACTCCCCGTCTCCGCCGATGCCCGCGCCGATCACGAGGGCGACGAGCGCGGTCGCGCCGTGGGTCAGCCAGGCCTTGCGGCGCGACGGCTTCGACCCCGTCGGCAGGCCCGCCGGAGGCTGCCCGGCACCGGTCGGCGGGACCGGCATCGGCGGTACGGCGCCCCAGCTCGGTGCGTTCCCGGAGTCGGCGGGCCCCGGGGTGCTGGGCGGGGTCGAGGGCGGGTGGCTCATCGCGGTGGTCCTCCGGTTCGGCGTCGTGGCGCTGCTGATCACAAGGTGCCCGCCGTTCCGGTGGTGCGGTGAGGAGATCACTGATAACCCGTATTATCAGATGGGTTTCCCTCCGAGTTCCGGCCTCGCTGTAGATTGCTGACGTCCGCCCACCGAAGAGGGGTGGACCACGAGGCGAGGAAGCCGGCCTCGGTGACCCGGGGGAGAGGGGGGACACGTCCGATGACGACGCACACGACCGCGCGGACGCCCTCCGCCATACTGCCCGAAACCCCGGCCTGGCGGATCACCTACGCCGAGATCGCCGCCCTCGCCCAGGTCAAGCGCCCGGTCCCCACCACCTGGGCCCGCCGCCACCCCGACTTCCCCGCGCCCGTCGCCCACGAGGACGGACGCCCCCTGTTCGACGCCCGCGCCGTCGTCGACTGGCTCGCCTCCACCGGCCGCGGCAACACCGAACCCCGCCGGCTCCGCGCCGAGCTCGCCCTGCACACCCTGGCCGCCTGGCGCACCCCGGCCCTGCCCGCGTCCGTCCTGCTCGGCGCGCTGACCTCCCTGGTCTGCCTGCACCAGCAGCTCGACGCCCCCGTCGCCGACGGCCGCCCCTGGCACACGCTCCTGGAACGGGCCGCCGACCTCGACCCCGACGACCGCTTCCTCCTCTCCGAACTGCGGGCCCTGCCCGACCCCGACCGCACCGGCCCGGCCCTCGCCCACCTCGCCGACGAACTGATCGACGCCGCCTACAACCCCGCCGAGGCCTTCGACTGGATCCTCCAGGCCCGCCACCGCCTCGGTTCCCACGACCCGGCCGCCGACGGGCCCACCCCGGCCGTGGTCCGCGCCCTCGCCGCGTTCTCCGGGATCGACACCCTCGACGAGGGTGCGGTGATCGCCGTCCCGCACGCCTGCTCCGGTGACCTTCCGGCCGCCCTCCACGACCGCGCCGCCGAGGACTCCGGCCACGTCTACCTCGCCGCCGACCCCGACCCGGCCCGCGTGCGCCTGGTCCGCCGGCGGATGCTGGTGCGCGGGGTGTACGAGTTCCGGCTCGACGTCGTCGAGGGCGAGGAACTGACCGCCGAAGAGGACGAGTGGGGCTCCCCGCACCTCCTCGTCTGCGCCCTGCCCTACGAGGCCGCCGAGACCCGCGACGCGAAGGCGGTCCTGGACCAGGTGGCCGCCCTCACCGACTACCTCGACACCGGCGCCACCGCCGTCGTCCTCGGCCCCGCCGACGTCCTCACCGGCCCCCTCGCCCGGCACGGCGACGCCGACCGCCTGCGCCGCTCCTTCCTGAAGCCCGGTTTACTCAAGGCGGCGATCAGCCTCCCCGACGGCGCCTACGCCTACCGCCCCGGCTACCGCACGGCGGTCTGGATCCTCGCCCGCGTCCCCGAGGAGCAGCGCACCGGCCGCGTCCTCCTCGCCGACTACTCCGCCCGGCCGCTCACCGAGCCGGTCCTCGAGGCCCTCGCCGAGGACCTCGCCATCTGGCGCGCTTCCGGCTGGACCCCCGACCCGCGCCACGAACCGCGCCACGCCGCTATCGTCCACGGCACCGACCTGGACGGCAGCCCCGGCGCCGCGTTCACCCCGCAGCACCGCACGCCCGCGTCCCGACACCTGCGGACGGTGGTGGAACGCCCGGCGGTCATCGCGGACCTGGAGCGTCGCCTGGGGGAGCTCCACGAACGTTCGCGTGCCGGTGAACTCCGGCTGCACGCTCAGGCGGAACTGCGTCCCGAGAACCAGCCGGTACGCCGTACGTCCGTCGGCCGCCTCCTGCGCGCCCGTCGCCTGCGCCGCCGCCCCGGCCACCGCTTCGCCCCCGAACACCTCACCCCCGAGGGCCACTACACGGTCCTCACCCCCGAGGAGATCCTCGGCACCGCCCGCATCGGCGGCCGTCGCATGGACCGGGGCATCCTGCTCACGGCGTACGAGCACGCCCAGTTCACCGAACCCGGGGACCTGATCGTCACCGCCCACCCGCACTTCGGCGTGTACGTCGACGTGGAAGGCGTCTCGCTGGTCGCGGCGCCGGCCCGCATCCTGCGCGTGCATCCCGACGCTGATCCTCCGGTACGGCCCCGGGTGCTGGCGGCGCTGCTGCGGGCGGCGGCGGGGGAGCACGCCCGCACCAGCGGCGCGGTGCGCGCCTCCCGCCGTATCGAGGACCTGGTCGTCCCCGACCTGAGCAGCGCCGAGGCCGACCTGTACGAGGCCGTCCTCGCCGAGATCGAGAGCCGGGCGGCGTTACTGCGCGAGCAGACGGCCGCGCTCGACGACCTGACCCGCGTGATGGCGGCCGGCATGACCGACGGCACGCTCACCATCCAGGCACTCCCGCAAACCGATGCCCACTGAAGGAGACGGCCCACCCAATGGCTGCAAGTAAAGGAAAGCCCGCCGATCAGGCGGAGCTGTTCAGCGCCTCCACCGCCAAGGAGATCCAGGACATCCTCTGGAAGGCGGCCGACAAGCTCCGCGGCTCCATCGACGCCGCCCAGTACAAGGAGTTCGTGCTCGGCCTGATCTTCCTGAAGTACGTGTCGGACGCCTTCGAGGAGCGCCGCACCGAGCTGGCCAAGGAACTCGCCGAGGACGGCATCTCCGAAGACCAGATCGGCGACTTCCTGGAGGACCGCGACGAGTACACCGGCGCGCACGTCTTCTGGGTCCCGGAGACCGCCCGCTGGTCCTGGATCGCCGCGAACGCCAAGGCCCAGGGCGTCGGCAAGCTCCTGGACGAGGCGATGGACGCCATCATGCGGGAGAACGCTTCCCTCACCGGTGTCCTCCCGAAGATCTTCAACCAGGACCGCGTCGATCAGAAGCGCCTTGCTGAACTCGTCGACCTCATCAGCGACGCCCGCTTCGGTGGCAGTGGGGACAAGCCGGCGCAGGATCTGCTGGGTGAGGTGTACGAGTACTTCCTCGGCAACTTCGCGCGGGCGGAGGGTAAGCGGGGCGGCGAGTTCTACACGCCGAGCTCCGTCGTCCGACTGATCGTGGAGATCCTGGAGCCGTACGAGGGGCGGGTGTACGACCCGGCGTGCGGCTCGGGCGGCATGTTCGTGCAGGCCGCCAAGTTCATCGAGGCGCATCGGGGGCGCGGCCACAAGACCGACATCTCCGTCTACGGCCAGGAGCTCAACGAGCGCACCTGGCGCCTGGCCAAGATGAACCTCGCCATCCACGGCATCGACGGCAACCTCGCCTCCCGCTGGGGCGACACCTTCGCCGACGACAAGCACCCGGATCTCAAAGCCGACTTCGTCATGGCCAACCCGCCCTTCAACATCAAGGACTGGGCGAGGGACGAGACCGACCCCAGGTGGAAGTACGGGGTTCCGCCGAAGAACAACGCCAACTACGCCTGGCTCCAGCACATGATTTCCAAGCTGGGGGAGAGAGGCACGGCGGGCATCGTATTGGCCAACGGGTCCATGAGCGCTCAGTCCGGTGGCGAGGGCGAAATTCGCCAGGCCCTGATCGAGGCCGACCTCGTGGCGTGCATGATTGCCCTTCCCTCGCAGCTCTTCCGTACTACGCAGATCCCGGCGTGCCTCTGGTTCTTGACCAAGGACAAGTCTCCGCAGGGGGCTCGGCGGCTCGACGACCGACGCGGTGAAATCCTCTTCATCGATGCCCGGGCCATGGGCGAGATGGTGGACCGAACGGAACGCGTGCTGCCCGAGGGCGACCTCAGCAGGATTGCCGACACCTACCACGCCTGGCGTGGCACCGCCTCGGCACGCGAGGCCGGGCTTGCTTACGAGGACGTACCTGGTTTTTGCTACTCGGCTGACCTTGAAAAAGTGCGGGAGCACGGATATGTGCTGACAGCCGGACGATACGTGGGGGCCGTGGACGCAGAGGAAGAGGATCCGGAGGTCGTAGCCCAGCGCATTGCCGATCTGACGGGGGAGCTGTACGAGCTCTTCGACAGGTCCGAGGCCCTTGCCAAGACGGTCCGAGAGCGGTTGGGAGAGATTGATGGCTAGGACAACAACCGTGACGGGCGGGCGTGCGGCCACTACTGGAGTCATTCCCGGCAGGTGGGCGCTCAGCGTGGGTAGGCCGTCTACCTCCGCCCCCGCTGGCTTCCGATGGGTTCCGCTTTCCAGCGTTGCCCGGCTTGAGAGCGGGCATACGCCGAGCCGTCGACACCCGGAATACTGGGGCGGTGACGTTCCATGGATCGGCATTAAGGATGCCACCGGTAATCATGGACGCACCATCAAGCGTACTTTGCAGCATATTACCCAAGCTGGTCTAGATAATTCGTCTGCTCGCCTTCTTCCGGCGGGTACTGTTTGTCTGTCTCGCACCGCATCGGTGGGATATGTGGTCACCATGGGGGTTCCCATGGCTACGAGTCAAGACTTCATCAACTGGGTGTGTGGGCCGGAAATCTCCTCTCGGTATCTGCACTACATCCTCCTCATGGAGCAGGAGTCGGTACGCCGCTTCGCGCACGGTACGACTCACCAAACCGTCTATTTTCCTGAAGCCAAGGCATTTCACGTATGCATCCCAGACCGCGCGGAACAGGATCGCATCGTTGGGATGCTGGGGGTGCTGGATGACAAGATCGCCGTCAACGAACGCATCGTAACTACGGCCGAAGAACTGGTGCGGGCTCTGGCTTCTCCGGAGCGCTGGCAGGATCGAGTGCGCCTCGAAGAAGTTTGCCTGCTCCAAAAGAACCAGGTTTCCCCGCGAGACATCACCGAAGACCTTGTGGACCATTACAGCCTTCCGGCCTTCGATGTCGGTGGGATGCCCGATCAGGTCTCGCCGGAGACTATTAAGAGCGGGAAGTTTTTCCTCACTGAACCGGCCGTTTTGCTGTCGAAGCTGAACCCGGATATTCCCCGAGTCTGGAATGTCGTGCTGGACTCCCATGTGCCCTCGCTTGCATCGACGGAGTTTCTGGTTCTGATCCCCCGTGGCTCGGTGACCACTCACGAAGTGTGGGCAGTCACATACCAGAAATCCTTCTTGAGTGCCCTTGCGTCGAAGGTTACGGGCACATCAAAGAGCCATCAGCGCATTCGTCCCGCAGAGGCGATGGCGACAGAGATTGTCGACCCCCGCCAGTTCGGGGAGGTCGGGTCGCAGATCCAAAGTTTGGGCAGCACGGCGGCGCTGGCGAGGCTGGAGTCGCGGACTCTCGCCAACCTCCGCGACACCCTCCTCCCCCAACTCATGTCCGGCCGCATCCGCGTCAAGGACGCCGAGAAGATTGTCGAGGACGCCACATGACAGCAGCGCCCCACGGCGGAAACGAGCCTGCCGACAGAACCCACCGCCGCCCCACCGAAGCCGACTGGGAGCTGCTCGCCCTCGACGAGCTGGCCGAGTTGGCCTGGCAGCCGGCCTCCGGTAACGCGTTCGCGCCCGGTTCCGACCACCGGAAGTCCTGGGACGACCTGATCCTCTACCCGGACCTCCAGGAGGCGATCGAGCGGCTGAACCCGGACCTCCCCCCGGACGCCGTCCGCGAGGCCGTGGCGACCGCCGCCACCCCCGGCTCCCAGGACACCTACGAGGAGAACCGGGCCGCCCACCGCCACCTCACCACCGGCATCCGGTCCGTCACCTACACCGACTCCCACGGCGCCGAGCACAACCCCACCATCCGCCTCCTCGACCTGGACGACCCGGACGCGAACACCTACCGCGCCCTCAACCAGGTCACGGTGATCGACGGCGACAGGAACCGCCGCTTCGACGTCATCCTGTACGTCAACGGTCTGCCCCTCGCCGCCATCGAGCTGAAGCGCGCCGGCGACGAGGACGCGACGCTCCAGACGGCCCACGCCCAGGTGGCGCGGTACGTGCAGGAGTTCCCGACCGCCTTCCGCTACAACGCGGTCGTCCTGCTCTCCGACGGCATCACCGCGAAGTACGGCACCCCGTTCACGCCGTACGAGCACTTCGCCCCGTGGAACACGGACGAGTTCGGCGCCCGCGTCGACCCGCTGACCGCCGACGGTTTCTCGGAGTCGGGGCAGAACCTGGCGCTGCACGGCCTGTTCACCCAGCCCCGCTTCCTCGAACTGATCCAGTCCTTCATCAACTTCGTCCCGTCCAAGCGGATGAAGCGCATCGCGAAGCCGCACCAGTACCACGCGGTCACCCGCGCCGCCGACGCCGTCCGCACGGCCTCGGCGAGCGACGGCAAAGCCGGCGTCGTCTGGCACACCCAGGGCTCCGGCAAGTCGGAGGAGATGGTCCTCACCACGACCATGGTGATGCGGGACCCGGCCCTGCTGAACCCCACCGTCGTGGTCGTCACCGACCGCACCGACCTCGACGACCAGCTCTACTCGACGTTCCAGGAGAGCGAGATCCTCCCGGAGACGCCCAAGCAGGTCGTCACCCGCGCCGAACTCCGGGAGGAGCTCGCGGCGAAGAGGACGGGAGGGATCCTCTTCACCACGCTCCAGAAGTTCGGCAAGACCAAGGAGGAGCGGGAGTCGGGCACCGACCACCCGATGCTCTCCGACCGCCGGAACATCGTCGTGATCGTCGACGAGGCCCACCGCAGCCACTACGACGACCTCAACGGCCTCGCCCGCCACCTGCGCGACGCGCTCCCGCACGCCACGCTGCTCGCCTTCACCGGCACCCCGATCTCGGAGGCCGACCGCAACACCCGCGAGGTGTTCGGCGACTACATCGACGTCTACGACCTCAAGCGGGCCGCCGACGACGGCGCGACCGTGAAGGTGTACCACGAGAGCCGCGTGATCCAGCTCGTCCTGGACCGCGACGTCGACCCGACCACCATCGACGAGGAGGCCGACCGGATCACCGACGGCCTCGACGACACCGAGCGCCGCCGCGTCGAACAGGCCGTGGCGACGATGAACGCCATGTACGGCGCGCCGGCCCGCATACGCGACCTCGCGGCCGACCTGGTGGAGCACTGGGAGGCCCGCCGGGAGCGGATGAAGCCGTTCGTCGGTGCCTCCGAGCCGGGCGGGGCGCCCGGCAAGGCGATGGTGGTGTGCGCGACCCGCGAGATCTGCGTCCGCGTCTACGACGCACTGCGCGAGCTGCGGCCCGAGTGGCACAGCGACGAGTTCGAGAAGGGCACGATGAAGATCGTCTTCTCCTCGAACTCCCGCAAGGACTCGGACGCCCTGCTCGCCCACGCCCTGACCGACAGCCGCCGCAAGACGGTCATCAACCGGGCCAAGGACCCCGACGACGAGCTGGAACTGCTCATCGTCAACAACATGCTGCTGACCGGCTTCGACGCCCCGCCGATCCACACCATGTACCTGGACCGGCCGCTCAAGGGCGCCAACCTGATGCAGGCCCTGGCCCGCGTCAACCGCCGCTTCCGCGGCAAGGAGGACGGCCTCCTCGTCGGCTACGCCCCGCTGACGGAGAACCTCCAGCGGGCCATCGCCGAGTACACCGAGGCCGACCAGCGCGACCGCACCCTCGGCCAGGACGTCGAGCGCGCACTGGACGAGCTGCGCAACGAGTACGACATCCTCACCGGCATCCTTCGCGGCTTCGCGTGGGAACCCCTGCTCGACCGCCCCGGCCCCCGTGCCTTCGTCGACGCGGCCCTGAAGACCGCCAACCACCTGCGCGACCCCCGCACCAAGGGCAACGACCCCGACCTGCTCGACGACCCGCGCCAGACCCTGGGCCGCCGCTTCCGCGACCACGCCTACCGGCTGGAGCGCTTCTGGGCGCTGGCGGGCAGCTCGAAGGAGGTGGGGGAGCGGTTCGCGGACACGCCGGCCTGGAAGCGGCACATCCAGTTCTTCGTCGAGGTCCGCGCCTACATGGCCAAGCTGGACGCCATGGAGCGCGAGGCACGCGGCCTCCCCGTGGCCCGCGACGTCGAGCTGTACCTCTCCCAGCTCACGTCGTCCGTCGTGGAGACGGGCGGAGTGACGGACCTCTTCGCCGAGGCCGGACTGGAGACCGCCGACCTCACCCACCTCACCGACGCGCTCGTCGCCCAGCTCCAGCAGAGCGACACCCCGCACCTGGCGGCCGAGGCACTGCGGCGGCTCGTCGAGCGGAAGATGCGCGAGGTCACCCGGCACAACATCGTCCGGCAGACCACGTTCTCCGAACGCCTCCAGGACCTGATGGTGCGCTACATGCGCCAGCAGTACACCAGCGCCGAACTCATCGCCAAACTGGTCGAGATGGCCAAGGACGTCATGGCCGACGCCAACCGGGGCAAGAAGTTCGACCCGCCCCTGAACTGGCGCGAACTCGCCTTCTACGACGCCGTCGCCGACCACGGCACGGCCCGCTCGCTCATGGGCGACGAGGTCCTGGCGGGCATCGCCCGCGAACTGGTCGCCGAGGTCCGCCGCCAGCTCAAGCCCGACTGGATCGCCCGCGAGTCCGTCCGCGCCCGCCTGCGCAGCACCATCAAGCGCCTCCTGGCCCGCAACAACTACCCGCCGGACCAGCAGAAGGACGCCATCGACCTGGTCCTCCGCCAGATGGAGCACTTCGCCAACGAGTGGTCCGTGAACGGTGTGCCGAACGACTGACGTGGTCCAACGAACCGTCTCAACTCAGGGGGTTACTGTGAGTGAGTTATCCGAGCTGGTTGCCAAGCTGGAGCGGCAGGTGCGTGAGGCGGAGGAGGCGCACCGCATCGCCAACAGCGTGTGGGACGCCTGCGAGGAGCAGCTCGACGAGATCCGGCACATCTCTTCCGCCCTCTCCGAGCTCAGCTGGGAGCTGGACGGATACATCGCGGACTGCGACTACTCGGCTGTGGAGCGCGCGGCGTACGAGATCCGCGGAGCCACCGACGCCGACCGGCTACTGCCCGTACTTCGCCAGGTCCTCCTGCTCCGAGCACTCCGAGACGGCGACACGCCCCCGGATCCGGCGGCGATCGAGTCGTTGCCCGAGTTGCCTGCTGAAGAGGCAGCGCACCCCATCCTCACCCGGGAAGAACTGCTGCGTGACTCCCAGAAGGAACTGGAGGAACAAGAGGCGTCACTCCGGCAGATCTGGTGCGACGAAGGTGACGAGGCCGACCTGGAGGATGCCCTTCACGAAGCGCGAACGGAGGCCATTCAAGACCGGGCGACCCGCGCGGGGCGGCATCTCATGAAACTGTGCGAGTACATCGCCGAGGAACTCTGCCCTGAGCTCGTGACCAGCACCGAGAACGGGAACATCCAGGAAGCGCTCAAGGCGCTCGCGGCCATGGACGCTGCCGGCAAGGAGGCGGAACCGGCGTACAAGGTCTATGAAGTGGCGCTCTCGGAGCAGTACGAGAAGAGTCCTTCCTCGCTGGGAGCCGTAGGCGAACACCTCATGTTGTTCGAAAGCTGGCTTGGTACCCAGTAGGTGTCGAGGGCCCTGCCGACCGAGATCCAGGTCGGCAGGGCCCTCACGGCCGTACGAGCGTCACACGCACCGCTCCGACGAGGCCAGCCCGATGAAACCCGTCCAGGCCTCACGGGAGACCGTGAGCATGGGACCGGCCTCAGCCTTCGAGTCCCGGACGTGCACAGCTGCAATAGCAGGCGCGACCTCTACACAATCACCGCCCTCAGTTCCGCTGTAGCTGCTCTTGAACCAGGCGAGGCCCGAGGCGACGGTCGAGGACTCAGCGTTGCTCATAGTGATCCCAGCACCCCTTCGATGAGCTCCAGTGACTCTCGCGGACTGAGAGCCTGCGATCGGATAATCCCATAGCGGGCGGCGGCTAGAACCCTTGCTCGGGGTCGGTCTGCAGAGAGCCGACCCCCTGCGCCTCGGCATACACAAACTTCTTGCCGTCCTTGCGCGTGACGACGGTGAACGGTCCGTTCACGCCGGCGTTGTCCTCGCGGTCAACCGGCATGACCTGGATCTCGACGTTGCGCTTCTGCCCGATCAGCAGCAGATGCTCCAACTGCCCGCGCAGCACGGACTTGCCCCCGTAAGGCCGCCGCAGGATTGCCTCGTCGAGCACGAAGCTCAGTAGCGGGGCAGGCCGACGCTCGAAAATGTCCCGTCGGGCCAAGCGTGCCGTCACTCGCTGCTCGATGGTCTCCTCGTCCAGGGGAGGTCGCCTCATGGCGAGCAGCGCCCTCATGTACTCCTCTGTTTGAAGCAGCCCTTTGACCACCAGGGTGTCGTAAGCGACCAGCTCAACGGCCTCCTTCTCCAAGGCCGCCATCCCCTGAAAGAACACCGGATACTGAGCCCGCTCCACCTGCTCCTTCCACAGGCACAGCAACCCGCCCGCCCCCAACACCTCGTCCGCCCGCTCGATCGTCCGGGGCGTCGGAATCCTCCGCCCCTGCTCGAACGACGCGATGGTGGACGCCGAGTACCCGAGCCGCCGCCCGAACTCCTCGCGCTCCAGCCCTTCCCGCACCCGCAGCGTCTTCATGGTCTGCCCGAACGCGACCACGACACCCCGCCCGGCCTCGTCCTCCGGCCGCCGCCCGGCCCCGCCGTCGTTCTCCCACCCGTCCCCGAGACTCACGACCGCCGCACTCGCACCGCCGCCGTCGCCGTTCTCACGCTCCCCGGGAACCGCCTCGGCCCCGGCCTCCGCACCCGTGCGCTCCGCCATGTCTACCACCGCCTTCTCTCGCTCAACGCCCCCGCAAGGGACGCCGTCACGGCGCGCAGCTCCGACACGCGCGTACAGCACGGGTACAGCCACCCCCTGTCGCTGCGTCACCACTGGTCACGCTACGCGACCGAAGGGACCGTGAGGGGCGTGACGACGAAACCCATCAATCCCACCGACACCACCCAACCCGCCACCCCCTGCACCCCCTTGAAGGTGTCCTCGCCACCGGGCCCCGCCTTCGAGATGCGCTTCACCTCCACACCCCGCGGAGCTCGTCTCGCCCGCCGCCTGGCGGCCGTCCGCCTGGACGCGTGGGGCATCCCGTACGGCACCGACCCGCACGACGCGATCGTGCTGATCGTCGCCGAGCTCACCGCGAACGCCGTGAGCCACGGCCACGTCCCCGGCCGGGACTTCCACCTCCGCCTCCACGCCACCCCCGACGGCCGCACCGTACGCGTCGAGGTCACCGACACCCGCACCGAACGCCACCCCCACCACCCCACCGCTCCGGAGGAGGCCGACGGCACCGACGAGACCGGCCGCGGACTGCTCCTCGTCTCGCAGCTCGCGACCCGCTGGGACTGGCACCCGCGCCCGGACGGTCCGGGCAAGACCGTCTGGGCGGAGTACGAGCAGGTACGCGCCGCTCTGCGGGAGTGGAACGGCTGTGACCCCGGTGTGCGCGAGCAGGCCGCGCCGGACGCCGGGTTGGACAGGCGGATCGGTGAGGTGAGGGGGCGAAGCAACTGATCATCGAGGCGGGCAAACCGGCACCCTCCCCGCCTCGAATGATCACTCTGCAGCCATCAACTGCCTTGATAACCACTGTTATCAGGAAGGAGAGGCCGCACAGCTCCCGCCTGCGCCTACGGTTCCGTCCGTCGACAGGTACCCCAACGGTTCGGCCGCCCCCGGTGCCTGTCGGTGCTCGCCCCTTTCCACCTCAGTACGGAAATCACGGGAGACACCATGGACGACGCGACGGACCGGACCCCCGACAACGCACTGCCCCTGCCCGAACTCGTCGAGGCCCGCCTGGCCGGCGACCGCAAGCTGTCCGCCCCGGCGAAGGCCCTCGTCCGCGAGGCGTTCGGCGACTCAGAGAACACCGAAGGCAGCCCTCGGCCCTCCGCAGGCCCCGTCTACCTGGGGAGCATCGCGGTCACCGGCTTCCGCGGCGTCGGTTCCAAGGCACTGCTCAAGCTGAAGCCCAAGCCCGGCGTCACCCTCGTCGTCGGCCGCAACGGCTCCGGCAAGTCGAGCATCGCCGAGGCGATCGAGACCCTGTTCACCGGCACCAACGCCCACTGCTCCGGACAGCACCCGAGCCACGCCGTCCGCTGGCGCAACCTGCACCAGGGTGAACGGACCGCCGTCGAGGCCAAGCTGACCGTCGAGGGCGACCCGTCGCCGAGCACTCTCACCCGCACCTGGACCGGCGACGCCTTCACCGACTCCGAGGCCGTGCTCAGGCGGCCGGGCCACGGCACCGTACCGCTGGAGCAGGCCGGCTGGGAGCAGGCGACCCGCGCCCACCGCCCCTTCCTGTCCTACGCCGACCTGGACAACCTGATCAACGGCAAGCCGTCCGAGATGTACGACAACATCGCCGCGATCCTCGGCCTCGACGACCTCAACGCCGCCGCGCGACGACTGACGGCCGCGAAGAAGGAACTCGACACCGCCGTCAACGCCGCGAAGGACAGGAAGCCGCACCTGCACGCGGCCCTGGAGGAGGTCGGGCACGACGACCGGGCGCTCAAGGCACTGGTGGCGATGGAGGAGAAGGGTGGGCCCGACCACGCGGTGCTCGACGCCCTGATTGCCAGCGCGCCCACGGCCGACGAGGGCCGGCTGCGGGAGGCACGGCTGGAGGCCGCCGCCGAGACCGAGAGCCCCGACCTGGACCGGGTCGGCGCCGCCGTCGACGCGCTGCGGAGTGCCGTCGCCGACGTCGACGACCTGAAGGGCACCGCGGCCGCCGACGCCCACAGCAGGGCCGAACTGCTCCAGGCGGCGCTCAGCCACAGCGACCGCCACGCCGACGACACCGCCTGCCCGGTCTGCGGCACGGAACAGGCCCTGGACCGGGAGTGGGCCGCGCGCGCCGAGGCGCAGATCGCCGCCCTCCTGCGCGAGGCCGAAGCCGTACGCGAGGCCGAGGCCCGCCTGCGGACCGCGACCCGCGCCCTGCACGACCTGGTCGTCCCGCCCCGGGAGATCCCGGCCGCGCTCGCCGAACCGTGGCAGGCCTGGGGCGACTGCCGGCGGATCACCGATCCCGTCGAACTCGCCGAGCGCGCGCTGAAGGCGGCGGTGACGCTGACGGACGCGTGCGCGATCGTGGCGGGTGCGGCACGCGAGGAACTGGCGGCCATGGATGAACGCTGGCACGCCGTCGTCGGCCTGCTCGCCGAGTGGACGAACCTCTCCCGGGAGGCCGAGGCCGCAGGGCCCCGCAGGACGGAGGTCAACGCCGCCCTCAACTGGATCAAGAAGCTCACGACCGAGGTCCGCGACCTGCGCGTCGACGCCTTCGCCGGCCACACGCAGCGGATCTGGGAGAAGCTGCGCCAGCAGAGCAGCGTCGATCTGACCCACGTCGGCCTGCACGGCAGCGAGCGGGCCAACGTCCGCAAGCTGGTCATGGACGTCACCGTCGACGACACCGAGGCCTCCGCCCTCGGCGTCATGAGCCAGGGGGAACTGCACTCGCTCGCCCTCTCCCTGTTCCTGCCCCGCACCGCCACGGCCGACAGCCCCTTCGGCTTCGTCGTCATCGACGACCCCGTGCAGTCCATGGACCCGGCGAAGGTCGACGGCCTGGCCCAGGTGCTCGACGAACTCGGCCGCGACCGGCAGGTCGTCGTCTTCACCCACGACACCCGCCTCCCGCACGCCTTCCGCAGCCAGGGCCTGCCCGTGACCGTGCTCAAGGTGGAGCGCGGCGAGAAGTCCAAGGTGCACGTCACCTGCGACACCGACCCGGTCAAGGAGGCCGTCGACAACGCCATGGCCCTCGCCCACACCGAGAACTGCTCCGAGACGGCCCTGCGCCACGTCCTGCCGTCCCTGTGCCGCGAGGCCCTGGCGACGGCGATCGTGGAGGCGGCCTGGCTCCGCCGCAACCGCACCGCCCTCCCCGCCGACCGCCTCCAGGCCGCCATCGACGCGACTGAACGGCTCCTCCCGCTCGCGTCCCTCGCCCTCTTCGACGACGGCCTCGTCCACCCCGACGACGACGTCAAGAACCGACTCCGTCACCTCTACGGCAACGAGAGCACGACCCTCATCCACCAGTGCCAGCAGGGCGCCCACCCCGGCGGCTTCCTCCCGCACGACCCGGTCGCCTTCGTTCGGAGGGTCGAGGCCCTCGCCGTCCGGATCCGCACCCCGGAGGCGAACGCCTGATGCCCGCCACCCGCACCGGTGCCGACACCGTCACCGCCCTCCTCGCGACCGCCGACGACCTTCTCACCGAAGGCCTGGACGGCGGCGGCCCCCTCACCCCGGCAGGCCGTGCCCGCGGTGCGGCCTACGCCCTCCGGATCGCCCTGGAAGCGGCTGTCGACGCGACCCTCACGGCTGAGGCAGCCGGGCTCGGCACGATCAGCATGCGCGCGAAGCTGCTCTGTCTGCGCCACTACGCCGGCCCAGTCCTGGCCCATCGCGTCAACGCCCTCTGGAACCGGCTCAGCGAGGGCTGCAAGTACCACCACGACGAGATCGGACCGCGGCACGCCCAGGTGCACGCCTGGCGGGCGGCCGTGGGGACGCTCGTCGCGGAACTCGCCGTAGCCAGCGTGGTAGTGGCGTTCCCGCAGCAGGCGGGTACGTAGGGGACCAGCGGTATCGGGCTCCGGACCGCAGGAGCCACCGCACCGGCCGATAAGGTTTCGCGCTGTGGAAATCGGATCTTTGGTTGAGCAATGCGACGGCAGTGCCGTACGTCGTGTAGGTACCGTTCGCGCGCTGGACGAGGCGGAAGTCGTCGTCGAGTGGGAGGGAGGGGGAAATGAGCATTTGCCCGTACCTGTGCCGGAATCGGTGAAGCCCCTCGTCCCGGGCACGATCCGGTACAGGGCCGCCACCGACCTCGCCGCACTTCAGGGCCAGTTCGATAGTGATCCAGTGGAGGTGTTGGCGCAACTTGTCCGTGAGATGGGCAAGCGGACCACCATCACCGCTCTCCGAAAAGACATCGAAGGGCTAGGGGTCGATATCCAGAAGTACGCCGACGGATGGAGTGCCCTACGTCAGTCGCTCGTAGCTCGTCCTCGTGTCCGGCAGGACGCGAAGAAGGGCTTGTGGTGGGAAGAGGCTAAGCCCAGGAACGCCCGTCGCGAAGTGACTGCGGCGGAAGCGCTTCGGAAGTTGGCCGACAAATCGCGCAGAGTGCAGGAGAAGCACCGTCAGTCGCTCTCCGACGTGGTGGTCTCCGGACTGCATGAGCTGTCGCCGTACGAGCGGCTGGCGGCACACGCTCTCGACGTACCCGTGGATGAATGGCCGCAGCAGTGGGCAGAACCTCATCCCGAGCGAGTGCCTGAAGAGGTCCGTCTGGTGGCTGTCGCACACATCGGTGATGTGTCGCGTGCGAGGAGCCGGGTCGTACTCCCTGGTACCGAACCCAGCCGGGCCGCGAGCAAGGCAGCTGAGATTCCGCCGTCCCTCGATCTCTTGCCGTTGCTGGTTCCCCTGGTCGCAATGCCCGTTCCAAGCCCTGCTGCGGACAAGGCAGTCAGTGCGTTGAGCGGTGAGTACGCGCGTGAGGGGATGCGTGCCGTCATGGGCTGCTTCGAACAGAGGTTGTCCGCAGTCGGTGGATTGGAGGAGGTACCGGGGCAGAAGGATTGGTTGGCCCCCTTCTTGATCAGGGCCAAGGTGCTGCTGAGGAGGACTCTGACGAAGCAGCCCAAGGAGGATGACCTCCCGTGGCTGGACTTCGCGGAGGAGATGGCCACCCGTGCCTGGGCCTTGCTGGCGGATCCTCGGATTCAGGAGCAGCGGAATGGGCCCGTTCGGGAATGGGCTCAGCAAGTGGCCGACCACCCTGCCCTTCCCGCCGAGCTCAGAGAAGCAGCCAGAGCAGCCCAGGCTGCCACGGCGGCCGAAATCGCTCATGAGGTCGGCACGATGGGCGAAGAAAGGACGGAGGAAGGACCGGAGGCCGAACCAGTGCCCGAGACGCCCACGGTGCCTGCCGAGGAAACCGAGCAGCCGGATAACGGAGAGGAAGAAGACTCCGAGACAGGCGGAGTCGGCAGCATCGCCGAGCCCGCAGACGTCACCATCACCGAGTCCGAGCAGGACCCGCGGGCCGAGATCGAGGCCCTGAAGCGCCTACTGGAGCAGGAACGGAGCAACGCCGAGGCGGCTCGGGCCGAGCTCGAGCGGCAGCGTCGGACCGCGTCGGACGCGCTGGCCGAGGCGGAAGCGACGGCGAACCGGTTGCGGCTCCGCATCGCGGACGAGGAGAAGCACCGCGCCGATGCCGAGACACGTGCCCGCGCCGCCGAGGCCACGGCGGAGTCTGCCCGGCAGGGGCTGGAAGAGGCGGAGCAGCGTGTGGAGGCGATGACACGTCAGCTCCGGGGACGGGACGATGAGCTGCGCCAGTCCCGGCAGACCGCGCGCGGGGCGTCGCAGGCGCAGTTGCGGCAGGCCCGGATCGACACACTGCGCGTGCTCGCCGCAGTCCTCGCCGAAGTCGCGGACCAGGCGGTCCACGAGGGCGAGGAGACCGGGCCGGCGAACGCCCTTTACCGGAGGGCCCTGGCGCAGGCCGCGACGGCCGGGGTGCTGGATGTCGGCGTGCTCGGCGAGGAGACGGACTACGACCCTGAAATCCACCGGGCCCCGGGCGGACCGGCGCCGCGCGTGGTCGTGGAACGGCCCGGCTTCACGTGGCAAGGCCCTCGCGAACCCGGGCCCATCGTGCTGGAACAGGCCATCGTCCGCAGGGTCGAGCAGTAGGCAAGACAATTCATTTCCGCTGCCGGGACCGAGGATCCCGGCAGCCAGGGTCCATGGAGGACATCGGTGCAGCACGACAAGCCCTTGATCGGCATCGACTTCGGTACCGCCACCACCTTGGTGAGCCAGCGGCTTCCCGGTGGTCCGCCGGAAAACGTGCCGATCGGTCACGGGACGGCCTGGATGCCGAGCGTGATCGCCGTTTCCCCCTCCGATGAACTCCTGTTCGGCGAAGGCGCCGAGGCGGCAGCCGGTGCCGCGGCGCTGCGGTCGGTGAAGCAGTGCATCACGCTCGGCGTGACGCCCAATGCGCTGCCGGGACAGAGACGAACCAGCACGGTCCGCCACTCGGCGGACACCCTGATCAAGCAATTGCTGGAACACGTACTGCTGCGTGCCAGGGCCGCCGGAGCGGACACAGAGGACGCCCACTTCCGTCTTGCCTGTCCCGCCATCTGGGACGGGCCGCAGCGCAGGCGGCTTGCGACCCTGGCCAGGGCCGCGGGGATCCCGGTGGCTGTCGGGGACGTCGTCGACGAGCCCGTGGCCGCCGGGCTCGCCTGGTCGGAGGGGCTCTACTGGGAACTCGGCGAGGAGCGGCCCGACGGAACCACGCTGGTCTTCGACTTCGGCGGGGGCACCCTCGACATCGCCGTCGTGGAGGTCACCGAATCACTCCAGGACAGCGCCCCCGAGCTCACCGTCCTCTCGGCACGCGGTGTGGCCAAGGCCGGTGACTCGCTGGACCTCCAGATCGCTCGGGAGCTGGAACGGGACCTGAAGGCCAGGGGCATAGCGGTGGACCGGATGCCCGACCCCGCCACCCTCAGGGCGCTGATTGTGGCGGCGGC
The DNA here is from genome assembly GCF_055603605.1 of Streptomyces sp. NPDC037271. NCBI lineage: Bacteria > Bacillati > Actinomycetota > Actinomycetes > Kitasatosporales > Streptomycetaceae > Streptomyces > Streptomyces sp. NPDC037271. Next base: position 264,176 of record NZ_JBVJVN010000005.1, on the reverse strand, counting down.
CCGACGGCTCAAGGTGCTGCTCTCCGACACGCGGTACGACGAACAGTCGGTTCCGGTCGGCGGCGGATACACCGACCTGCCGCTGCTCACCTACACGCGCCAGCGGTTGGAGGAGGCGTTCCGGCCCCAAATGGAGGAAGCCCTGGAGCATGTCAGGGCCGCGCTGTGCGAGGCGCGGTTGCGCAGGCGCACGACGCCCGACATCGCGCGTCTGGCCCGTATGCCGCTGTCGGAACTGGCGACCGACGTGCAGCACGTACTGCTCGCCGGCGGAATGTCCCAGGTGCCCCTGGTTCGCCGGCTCTTCGAAGAGGCTTTCCCCCACGCCGAGGTGGAGTACGACAAAGCGCTGGAATCACCGGAGCAGTCGGTCGTGACCGGCCTGGTGGTGCACAACTACCACCGGCTCAACCTTCCCCGGCCCGGCTTCGACCTGATGCTGGAGTGGGACGACACGGACGGAGGCCGGCGCGGCGAACTGCTCTACCCCGCCTTCGAGCCCCTCTACACGCCGCACCAGGTGATGCGCCGCGAGGAGCTGGCCCATCACTGGAGGGGGACACCGGACGTCCACCAGGTCACCAATGCACGGATTCGGGCATTGGCGGTGGACGGGGAACCGATGGACTTCTCGGTGGAAGGCAGCGCGCTGCCGTATCTGCCCGTCGTGCTCCACCCGAGGACCGCGTTCTCACTGGCGCTGCGACTCAACGGCGAAATGGTCGTTCACGACTCCTCCGCCCGGCCCATGACGTTCAGGGTGGAGAGGTGGCCCGTGCTCCGGGCGGGAGAGCAGGGGGCCATTCGGCTGACGCGTGTGCGCAGGAACGGCCAGGAGCAGCGGAGTCATTCCTTCACCGACATGTACTCCCATCCGTGGCAGTGAGGCTTCGGCCGGTGGGGGGGGGGGGGGGGGGGGGGGGGGAGGGGGGGGGGGGGGGGGGGGCGGGGCGCCGCCCCAAACAGAGGAACC